>NZ_CP030034.1:1987926-2650568 GCF_006874625.1 Bdellovibrio sp. NC01 | reverse complement strand
TCGCCCATCGTTTGGGAACGATTGCTGACTGTGACCAAATCGTTGAGATTTCTGCTGGTACGGTGAAATCAATTCGCAAGCCACATGAAATTTCACAAAAAGAAATCGAAGAAAGTCTTGTCTAACCCAATCAGCTGTTTACTTCCGTGAGAGGTAAACAGCTGATTGTCCTTTATCATATTAAGCCCCGAATCTTTGTCGCCCCATTTTAAATTGATAAAATGAAACCTTGAAAAGAGGTGAGTCATGGCTGCAAAGAAAATTCTGACGCTAGTGGGTGGGATCAGTAAAAATTCTTTAAATCAAAAAGCTTTCAGAATGATGAAGGAATTGGCGCCGAAAGAATTCGAGCTACAGACCTTCGATATCACGAAGCTTCCATTCTTTAACTATGACGATGAAAATAATCCTCCTCAAGTCGCAGCAGACTTTAAAAAGATGGTCGAAGAAGCTGACGCTATTTTATTTATCACTCCAGAATACAATCGCTCGTTCCCAGGCGTTTTAAAAAATGCGATCGACTGGGCTTCGCGTCCCTATGGTCAAAGTAAATGGAAGGGCAAAAAGGCTGCTGTCATGGGCGCATCCATTGGTGCCATCGGTACATTCGGCGCACAACACCATCTGCGCCAAGTTCTGGCGTATCTGGATGTTGAAGTGATGGGCCAACCCGAATTTTATTTCAACGCCGGAAAAGCCTTCAATGAACAAGGCGAATGCAAAGACGAAAGCACGCTGAAGTTTGCAAAAGATTATTGGACCGCTTTTGAGAAGTTTTTAAAAGCGCACGAACAGACGACTTCGCCAAAACAACAAAAACAAAACGAAGCACAGATGTAAAAAAAAAGGGACCCGAAGGTCCCTTTTTAACTAAGAGCAAAGCTCGAAGTACTCAGACTAGTGAGCAGCTTCTTCTTTTTTCTCTTCAGTTTTAGCGGCTTTTTTACCGTGGTGTTTTTTAGCAGCTTTTTTCTCAGCTTTAACTTCTTCTTTTGCAGGAGCAGCAGCCGCTGGAGCAGCAGTTGTAGTTGTTGCAGCTGGAGCAGTTTCGTTAGCTTGAGCGATAACACCTGCGAATACGATAGACATCAAAACAGAAGCGATTTTCATTGTAACCTCCAATGGTTATTTTTAGTTAGCCTCAATCGGAACATGCTTAGACTAACAAAGGAGGTTAAAACCGTGATTAAAAGCAGATTAAATGTTTTTCATTACAAAGATGAACCGCGCTCCGCTTCCCGTGTGATTTTCAGCACTTAGCTTGGCGTCGTGAAGATTCGCGATTTTCTGCGCAATAGCTAGACCTAGACCGAAGCCCTTTACGCGACTTTCCATATTAGATCCGCGCGAGAAACGTTCAAAGATAAACGGCAATTGTTCTTCGGGAATGCCCGGGCCGTTATCTTCAACCACCAACGCACTTGTATCATTCTTATAAGTTAGAACGATCGAAACAGATTCATTGTTCGGCGAGTACTTGATCGCATTTTCGATAATATTAAAGATCAAATTTTCCAGTAGATCTTTATCGCCGCGAACAAGTTTGCGATCTTCATCTGACTGATTGTCGATGTTCAATTTAAGCTTAATAGATTTTGAATTCGCCAACTTTTCACAACGAGTCAGGGCCTCGAAGACCAACTCATCCAAAGACAGCTCTTGCAAATTCAAAGCACCAAGGCCGGCATCGGCACGTGCGAGCAACAACATCTCTTGCACGATGTTCGAAAGATTATCAACTTCTTGCAAAGAGCTTTTAATAAATTGATCGACATCGCGCTTTTCGCTTTTGCTTAACAGTTCGAGTTCTTGGCGCATGATCGTCAGTGGCGTCAAAAGTTGGTGTGAAGCATCGGCAACAAATCGTTCCTGACTTTGGAAGGCTTGTTGAATGCGGTCGAGCATTTCATTCAAAGTTAAAGCAAGCTTATTAATTTCATCTTTTGCATGGGGCACAGGAATACGCGCTGACAATTCGCTGGCGCGAATTCTTTGGGCAATCGCGATCATGCGATTCACCGGTGCTAAGGCACGAGCGGATAAGAACAATCCGCCGAAAGTGGCGATCAGCAACACAAAGGGAATACCTAGCTCAAGTAACGTCAGACGTTTTGAAATCTGAGTTTCAAGCAAGGTCATTGGCACTGCGATTTGCAAAAGCAGTTGCGGTTTGGCGGCATTATCTAGCGGGAAGGAAATCAAACGATACGAATCGGCTTCGGCAGACGGGATATTGCTGATGTGCTCAATCGTACGATAAGTCGCTTCCTCACCGGACCAGATGCGTTCGAAATCTTTTTTATAAGGCGGATTGAATTCACCGAAATTTCCCACACGCGCAAGGACGGCGCCCGAGCTGTGGCGCACTTGAATCAATGCCGTACCCAAAGGAAAAGGCAGGATCTTACCGTGATCTAGGCGCAAAGGCGGGAAGTTCAAGTCACCTTTGACACCGATTTCAACACCTTCAGAAACGTCGACGGCATAATTGAATAGGGCATCGTCGAAATCTTGCTGAAGATTATCGATCATCATTTTAAAAACGAAAGTGTTGAACAAGATCGTCGTGACCCCGAAGATCGCGACGAAAATGATCGACAAGCGCAGGCGGATACTGAAACCAGAAAAGAATCTATAAATTCTCTTTAAGAACATATCCGGTACCTACAACTGTGTGGATGAGTTTCTTAGAGAAAGGCGCATCAATTTTCTTACGAAGCAAGTTGATATAAACGTCGATCACGTTGCTTTCAGAGTCGAAGTGAATGTCCCATACATGCTCTGCAATAGAAACACGTCCCAATGGACGTTCCGGATTTCTTAAGAAGTATTCAAGAAGAGCGAACTCTTTTGTCGTCAAAGAAATTTCTTGTCCCGCACGGCGAGCTTTTCTTTGAATCAAATCAAGTTCAAGGTCGGCATATTTCAAAGTATTAGAAACGGCACCACCGTTCGGTGATTTACGACGAAGCAAAGCACGCACACGCGCATGCAACTCATCAAAGGAATAAGGCTTCGTCAAATAATCGTCAGCACCAGCATCTAAACCGTGAACTTTATCTTTTGTCGTTGAAAGGGCCGTGACCATAAGAATCGGACCTTCATAACCGTCACGGCGCAAGTGTCTTGCGGTATCGATACCGTTTTGATCAGGCAACATCACATCCAGAATCACAAGGTCGTATTCACCTTGAGCCATATACGATTCCGCAGCCGTACCGCTTTCAGCGACGTCCACTGCATAGCCGACTTCGTTCAGGCCTTTTTTAAGGAAATTGGCCATTTTGACTTGATCTTCGACGACAAGAATCCGCATGGCTTAGTGATCCTTTCTGTTCTCTTGCTTCTCTTTCATGAAATAGTAATCCAGGACACTCATCAAGGATTTATATTTCGTCGAGAGCTCTTTTTCGTTTTCAGTGATATCGGCAGGGGCTAATTTCGCAAATTGATTGTCCGCTGTGCTTTGCCATTTCATGGCGTGATCGTCTTTGCTTTGACCTGCCACCAGAACCGCGCCTTGCTGATTCGCGATCAAATTCGAAGCATTCACGGCGTAATCAGGGGTATTAGAAAACAAATCACGCGCAAGGCTGTAGTAAGGACGTTCTGACAACGCCAAATTGTAAAGAGTCGGCAAAATATCCGCATGCGAGCCAAATGAATTCGGCGGCAATTTTTTGCGAATGGCAGCAGGCATATACATATACAATGGCACGGAACCTTTTTGCAGAACTTCGTCTTCGCCAAAGTTCACAATCCAGAATGTATGATCGCCGGTCACCGCAATAATCAAATTATCCTTCAGCGGGGAGTTCTTCACGCGGTCTAAGAACTTCGCCAATTGTTCTGTTGAATAGCGATAAGTTTTAAAACGATTTTGCGCCAAAGCTTTGTCAGCGATAAGGCGTGATTCCAACTCTGCGGGAACTTTAAATTCAGGTGACTTGTACGTTGACGGCAATTGATACGGAGGATGATTTGTCGTCGTCATCGTCAATAAAAACTGCGGCGTTTTTGCTTCCGTCAAAGTTTTATAGACGTAATCAAAAAGATCTTCGTCGTAAATTCCCCAATCATGTTTTTCTTTAACACCCGAATAGTCAGCGATTTCCGCTTCACCTTCAACCGTGTCAAAGTCTTGGCGAAGAGCAAATTTATTTACTTCACGCCATCCCGGATTACCACCGTAAATGAAGCGTGCTTTGTAGCCAGCATTTTTGAAGGTACGGGCCGGGGAGGAGCGGAAAGGCACTTGCAAGTAACCACTTTCCGTTAAAAATTCACTGATCGGGCGTTGCGGAGAACCAATCATCAAGCAGCTTAGTGAGCCAATCGTTGCGTTCGTGCTTGAAAGGAAGTTCGTGATGTAAGTGTCCTGTTCAAAGTGCTTGCGCAAACTTCCAACCAGGTCGAATTCAGGCTTATCGTATTTAAGCCAATAGCCACCCATGGATTCCATCACCAGCAACAACACATGCGGCTTTGTTTTTTCAGCCCACGGGTTTTTACCAGTCATATGTTTCAGAAGATCCAGCGGTTCTTGCGGAACTTGCTCAACCGGAACTTTAAAGAAATCAGCAAAAGCTTGGCGATAATTTTCGCCATAACCGAAGTGTTGCAGATTGCTGTCCCAGCGACTGTTGCTTTGTGATTTTAATTCGATGGCACGTGTGAAGGCGCGCGTGCCGTTGAAGCTTAAGTGATTCACGAAAATATTTTTTGAAATCCCGGTATCCATTTCGCTTAAAGGAAATAATCCTAAAGAACCCCGTGCACCAACACCGTTCAAAAAGAAAATCGCCAAAGCAAAAAGCACGAATACGGGATAAGAAACTTTGGTTGCTTTTAAAGGAACCCACTCTTTGCCTTGAGTGAAGTTTAACTTTAAGCCCTTCCACAAAAGCCACGTGAATAAAATCAGGCCTGCGAAAATCCAGATCACTGGATAGTTGCGCCAGATGGTTTTGATCAAGGCCGTCGTATCATCTTCAAAGAAACCAAAGATCAAAACGTTGATGCGATCTTGATAGAAACTGTAGAAACCAAAGTCCACCGCCGTGATGTAAGTCACGATGAACAAAAAGACGGTGTAAAAAGGAATCAAGAACTTAGCGAAGCGTGTGTAGATGCGCTCTAAAAGTGGCTCGCAAAATTTAAAGCCCGCAAAAAAGCTCACCAAAAACAGAATCAATAACGGCACGGCATTGATGTAAAATAAAATGGTGCTGTCGAAGCGTGCGCCTAAGATAAACGCTTGCACAACATCGCTATGAACGTTCGCAAGATCTTGTGAATTTCCGTAGTAAGCAAGAAAGGCAAGGCGCCATAAAAAGCCGATGCCAATGAAGACGACATTTACGATCAGGATGCGTTTAAGATAAAGCCAAAATGCGTTCAGCCAGCGGGCGCGAGATTTTTCCATCTAGACAGCGAAAATCTCACTTTGCTGGCTCTTACGCAACTTTAAAAAGGATCTATTCAGCTAACTTACCGAAGTCCCATTTTTTATTTGGATCTGTGGGTGGAACAAAGGTGCGACCGGTGTTCTTTGCGGCCTCAACGGTCTTAATGTTTTTATCTTCGTCGGCAGTGACAGTGACAGCGCCACCATCTGCTTTTTTGCTGGCTTCCAAAGCTTTGAGCATTGCAGCAAAGTTTGAACGATTGCGTGATAAAGAATAAATGCCTTTCACGGAATCGCCCTCGAACATCACCTCGATATCATCAGAAATATCGCGCACGATACGCACCTTGGCACTGAAGGACTTGTCCGTGTTTTTCTCTTCTTGCTCATAAAGATTGGCGTTGTACTGTGATTTCGGTTTTGCAGCAGGCGTGTCTCCGGCATGCGCAGAACTCCCAAGAACGACGGTCAAAATGATGGTCAACATAGAGTGGCTCCTTAGGGTTCTTTTCGGAAAAATTGGCGCCTTGCAGTAGTCGTTTATGGAGTCTTTTCCACTATTGGAACAGCGTGAATTGGCAGGTGTCAGACTTCTAACTCTGCCTCTGGGACTGTAATGCAATAGGTTTCATTTTGAGACGGTTTTGCTTTGGCCAAAATCTTGCCTGTGACCTTGCATGTTGAAGATTCAAGCTTTAGCTATGCAAAGCAAAAACTGGGTTCTAGCGCTTGCCCTTATGGCAACGACGCCGGCCCATGCTTTGGAGTATAAATTAGCGACTTCAATGCCTGCAACCGAACGTCAGGCCGTCAAAACTCTTCTACTCAAAGCGGATAGCCTATTGCCCGCGACTTTGAAGCAAGCCCTGCAAGAAGTCACAGTGAAAGTTGAAAACATCAAAGGCGGGGATGGTCGCGCTATTGGTGTTTCATCAGGTCGCAATCGCAGCATCACATTAGCGCCAAGTATTTTACCTGCACTCATCGCAGGCTCCGAAAATTCTGCAAAGACAGGGCGCACTCATAAAACCGCGTATCAAGAAGCTCTTGCAACTGTATTGCACGAAACAACTCACTTGTACGATTACGTGAATGTTCACTCCGCAGAAGAGTGGAAGTGGATTTCAGAGTGCGATCGCACGTTTGAACAAAGTAAAGATGACCGCACCAGAATGCGCCCGGCAGAGTGTCAGTCTTACGAAAAAATGCATACGTCACTGTCAGGTAATCCATACTTCTTGCAGATCGCAGGATGGATGGGGATGTCTGATAACGGCTTTTCCGGTCGCACACCAGACGCTTACGAACTGACAGATCCTAAAGAATATTTAGCAGTGAACATGGAGTACTTCCTTCTTGATTCACAATACAAATGTCGTCGTCCTGGGATGTATCGTTTCTTGTCTTCGCACTTTAAACACGTTCCGTTTGCGGATGTGACGTGTGATCAGCAATTAGGATATGTCGTTCCCAATAGCTCTTATAAAATGGCGCAAATGCTGAATATTGATCCAGCACGCGTTTACCAAGTTCATTATCTTTTTGCAGAAAAAGGCGAAGCGATGATGAGTGGTTGGGGGCACGCAATGATTCGTCTTGTGGTGTGCTCGCCGCAACGTAAAGAAGTGGGCCCTGAGTGTCTGCGCGATATCGAAAGTCATTTGGTGTTAAGCTTCCGCGCCTTCGTCGATTCGATGTCGATCAGCACGTGGGCGGGGCTGAGTGGTAAATACCCTTCGCGGTTATTCATTCTGCCAATGAATCAGGTTATTGATGAATACACTAAAGGCGAATTCCGCGCGTTAAGAAGTTTGCCGCTAAAACTTTCGCGTGAACAAATCACGAATGTCCTGACTCGCTCGGTGGAAGTGCACTGGTCTTACGAGGGCAAATACTACTTCGTATCGAATAACTGCGCGACGGAAGCATTTAATCTTTTGCAGTCCTCATTGTTATTGCCAGACATCATGTTCTCGGAAATTAAGACGCCGATTTCCTTGTATGATCTTTTGATTAAAAAGAAATTAGCTGACGAAAGTGTGTTGAAAGATCATCAACGCGCGATTCAGTGGGGCTATTATTTCGACTCTTTTAAAGAGCGTTATAATACGAGTTTTGCGGTCGCTAAAAAAGCTTTGCCGAAGATGCCAGCACAAAACTTCGAGGAGTATTTCAAGCTTTCAGCCTCGCGAAGATCGTTTGTCATTCGCAGTATTCAGCCTGAAACGCCCGATCGTTTGAAAGCGGTTGCCGCCTTGTATTTGTTAGAGCTTGCAGCTGAACGCCGTTTGCAATCGGCGATGCTGAGTGATTTGCAAAGCGCTTTGATGGAAGAAATCAATGCCGCTAACAAGGGTGAAAAGCGTTCGAACTCTGCTGAGGGAACGATCGTCGATAATTACTTAGAGTTGTCACAGCTTTTTGCGAAAGCCTCATCGTTTTTGCCGAAAGACTTAGGTTATGGATTGCCGGATAAAGCAGAGCTTGCTCAAGCCCAAGCGGGTATTGATGCGAAAGCGCAACACGCCTCTGAAACGGCAAAAGAAACGCAGAAACTGACGAAGGAATTAACGTCAGACGTTCTTTTGCAAGAGGCCGATTTGATTAAGACCAATATTGAATTGTTAAAGAAACTATTAAAAGGAAACTAACCCCCGAAAGGAAAACACATGAAATCACTTGTTCTTTCAGCATCTATTTTATTGGCAGGTATCGCGGCAGTGGCTCATCCAGGTCACTACCATGGTGGCGGTTGCTACAATTGCGGTCGTTCAGACGCCAATGATGTCGCTTCAATCTTGAGCGCGTATTCTGGTTCTCTTCTTTTGACGTCTGCAAGCATGTGCGCAGATGGTCCTGGCTGTTACTACAAAGAAATCATCGTTGAATCAAAAGACGACGCGGCTTTGTACTTGGCAACGGGTGGCGAACAAAAAGGCGTGAAATTGACACGCGCACTTGAAGTTCTTCGCCAAATGGATCCGTCAAACACGTCTTCGGACGAGAAATTGGCTCAAGATATCTTGAACTACTAGTGGACGGCAGCAAGGGAGAGTTTCGACTCTCCCTTTTTTTATTCCTTGCGCTCCAAAATCGAAGCTGAGAGCATGAACACATCAATAGGTTGCACATGATTGAAGTGTTGTTCGTGGATGACGAGTTGGATACGCTCCAGCTTGCGAAAGTAAAATTTGAAGGCGAGACGTCCGCGGATGGGGTGACTATTGCGACGGCGGCCAATGCGCAAGAATGTTTGACCTACCTTGAAAATCGCGGCGAGTGTTCGCGAGTTCTAGTCGTTTCCGATCTGAGCATGCCCGAAATGGACGGCATTGCGCTTCTTAAAGTGATTCAAAAAAGATTTCCGCAAGTTAAGGTGTATATCTGCACCGCTTTTGATACTCCCTTTTTGCGTAAGAACTCAGCGGAAAAAGGGGCTTTGCGCTTTTTCACGAAGCCTTTAGATTTTAAGGCTTTGCGTTTGGCGATGCTCGAAGATTTTGCTGTGGAATTCGCGGCCAAAGACTCTGCAAAATAAAGGCGCGAAGGTCTTAACATTTGATGTCGGAGCGCATCATCTATTTGAAAATTCAAGAAATCATCGCAAGATGAGTGGTCTGTGAAAATAACAACCTTAATGAGGAGACAGCAATGAATAAGTTGGTATTGGGAAGCCTTGTACTTGCAATGGCATTCACAACTGCTTGTAACAGAAAAGTAAAGTTGGACAACGATATTAAAAAAGCGAGCTATGCAATTGGCCAGCAAATCGGTGGTAACTTGAAACAACAAAACATCGAGTTCGATGCAGACGCTTTGTCACAAGCGTTGAAAGATGCTTCAGCTGGTAAAAATGAAATGTCTAAAGAAGACATGCAAGCAGCTATGATGAAGCTTCAAGAAATGGCGATGAAAAAACAACAAGAACAAGCTGATTCAAATGCAAAAGCTGGTAAAGAGTTCTTGGAAAAAAATAAAACAGCTGCGGGCGTGAAAACAACTGCTTCTGGTCTTCAATACATCGTTGAAAAAGAAGGCACTGGCGCAACTCCTAAGAAAGAAGACGTAGTAAAAGTACACTACAAAGGTACTTTGACTAATGGCGAACAATTCGATTCTTCTTACGACCGTGGTCAACCAGCTGAATTCCCAGTTGGTGGCGTAATCCCAGGTTGGACTGAAGCTCTTCAATTGATGAAAGTTGGCGGCAAAGCTAAACTTTTCATCCCACCTGAACTTGCTTACGGCCCATCAGGTCGCCCAGGTATCCCACCAAATTCAGTTTTGGTTTTCGAAGTTGAATTGATGGATATCGTAAAAGCTGACAAAAAAGCTAAGAAGTAATTTCTGATGCTTGATTTAAGCCAAGACCCTTTTCTTCACTTCGAGCGACTTCTTAATGAAGCCGGAGAGAAAAATGTCCCTGAAGCCAACGCAATGACGTTGGCAACAGTGGATGAAAAGGGCGTGCCCTCAGCACGCATAGTTTATTTTAAAGAACTATCGGCTGGGGGTTTTGTTTTTTATGGCAACTACAACAGTCATAAAGGACATGACATCTCAGTAAATCCAAACGTCTGTTTGAATTTCCATTGGCCCGTTCTGTGGCAGCAAATTCGTATCACTGGTAAAGCCGAAAAGATCTCTGCAGCTGAAAGCGATAAATATTTCAGAACTCGCGCACGTCTTAGTCAAATTGGAGCCTGGGCTTCAAATCAAAGTGAAGAGTTGAAACACTACGATCACTTAGCATTACGTGTTCAAGAGTATGAAAAACAATTCGATGGGCAAGAGGTTCCACGTCCTCCGCATTGGGGCGGATGGCGAGTGATCCCGACAGAAATTGAATTCTGGTTCGGTCTCACAGGCCGTCTTCATGAAAGATACATCTATCAAAAAACGTCTTCTGGTTGGAAGACTCTTATGCGAAACCCGTAGGCGGAACTGGCTGATCGCCACGCTCTGTCGGTTTCACTGGTCCCATCATATCTTCTCTGTGGCGAGCTTGACGACGATGACGTCGTTCTTTGCGTGCATCGATGTGATCCATAATGAATAAAGATAAAGCTTCGTCCAATCCGGGAGCGCCCGAGTGTTTTTGTTGTTCGGCTTTTTCTTTTTCTTCCTTCTTAGCTTTTTGCGCTTTTACTCCGGGCCATGCATGCATGAACATGTACATGTAACCGGCGATACAAACGGCCGCTAAAATAATTCCCGACCAAAACTGGGCGCCGGGATTGAAATAGCCGACAGTATCGTATTGATGAGTAGCGCTGATCAGACTTAATAAAAGTCCACCGCAAGTGAAGATGATCGAAGCGAATCCCAGGAGAATAAGAGCGATGGGTTTGCGACTGCGCGAAGCCACTTCATCTAAAACCTCAAGGGCAATTGCTTTGATGTTTAAATCGTTTGATGGTTTTGAGCCGAATAAGAAACTCAGTGCAAGAGAAAGCCACTTCATCATATCACGTACCTCAGTGTTAGAAATTTTCTGGAGTTAAAAGAAAGAGCGAAGGCAGCACCTTCGCTCTTTAATAAATTAATCGCGAGAGCGACGAGCAAGAAGACCCGCAACGAAGCCGATAGCGCAAGCGCCAAGCACAGTTGCTACAGGGTGATCTTTTACGAAGTCTTCAGAAGTAGAGTAAGCGTCTTTCGCTCTGCTTTTGATTTGATCGTAACGATCTGCCCACATGCTTCTCATATCTGATTGCATGTCTTCAGCTTTAGATTTGATTTCAGACTTTGCATCGTTGTAGATGCTTTTGCCTGTGTCGAGGGCTTGTTTACCAGTAGACTTAATGTCATTCACAAATTCTCTTGATGGTTCTGCCATAGGATCCTCCTTTTAAATGGTGACAGCCTTAGCTCCTATTGTGAGAGGAAGAGCCACGAGGCTCCAGAGAAGTTTCATGAACTTGTCATGGTTCAAAAACTGCGCCGAAAAGCGCTGTTATCGCGCAGTTAATTTATTTGGCTGTCTAAACTTAAATCCAAATTCTTCGCAAGTTGCAACGTACAGAACCATGTCTTGCCATTTCCCATGAACGTACAAACGGCGAGGACTCAAGCTTTCCTTGCGGAGTTTTATGTTTTTCGCGACACGAATCGAAGCTTTATTTTGCGGAGAAATTCCCGCTTCGATGCGATGAAGTTTTAAATCTTTAAAGGCAATATGAATCGCAGCTTCGCAGGCTTCGCTTGCGTAACCGTTATTCCAGTGATTATTGAAGATGCGATAACCTAAATAGGCATTTTGAAAAATCGCGCGCGAAATATCCATCAGAGTCACCATTCCGATGTACATGCCATCGTCTTTTCTGAAGATACCGAATTCATAAAACTTATCTTGGGCACGCAGAAGATTTTGTTTTTTCAAAAGTTCTTTGAATTTTTTTAAAGTCAGTTCGGAATCAACCCAGTTGGTTTCATCCCATTCATTTTGCGGAGGGCGCATTGATGAATAAGCCTGCGCCCAATTTTCATAATCGTACAACTCAAGCGGACGTAAAATCAGACGCTCGGTTTTTTTAAAGATAGGCAGCTGTTTGCTTTTCATAAAGTCCCCCGGGGATTAGTTTCAGGGGAATGCGCTCTAGGTTGCAATAATAATAAGTTAAATTGTGAGCACTGCGCACGACCGCTTTGTGATCAAGGTGACCGACTAAGCGAACTTCCACATTAACACTTTCATCTTTGGGAATGGCGACTAATTTCGGTGTGACGTAATTCGTGCGTTCTCCGTTAATCCAGATTTCCGCACCTTCTTGTTCAGAAACGACCATGCACAGGCACATGTCTTTCGCAGGCTCCTGCACGCGAGTTCCAAGAAGTTCTCTTAAGTTTTTGAACCAAACCATTGTAGTCCTCCACCGAAGTCGGCGAAGGAAATATCACAGCTGGAGCGAAAAGCCAGGGGAGTTGTCGAAAAACTAGACCTCGGCTGCAGTGCTGCGGAGCGCTGCTCCAGCTTGCGCGACTGCCGTCGCTCCAGCACTGCCGGCTGCCGCCGGTTAGTGAATCGCCATAGGGGCGATTAAATAGAATTCAGGGATTTCCACTGTAAAACTTTCGCCGTTTTCAGCGGTCATGAAATAGCGACCCTTCATGCTGCCAGTGTTTGTGTGAAGTGGGCAGGCAGAGTCGTATTCGAAAGTTTGACCAGGTTGGATTTTAGGTTGAATGCCGATGACGCCAGGACCGCGCACTTCTTCTTTTGTTCCGAAGGCATCCGTGATGACCCAGTGACGGCTCATCAATTGTGCAGGGGAGCTTCCTAAATTAGTGATCGCGATTTTATAAGCAAAAAAATGATAAGACTGTTCGGGTCTTGATTCTGAAGGAACGTACACAACTTTGGCTGTGATTTGGAACTCTGGAAATACACTTTTCTGCGTCGACATGGGGAAAATGCTACTACCGAATTGGCAGATTCTCAATCTCAAAGACAATGGGATAGTGATCGCTCGGAAGTCGAAGTTTGGCCTCCATATTATGCGGGATGCTGTGTTCCATTCCGAATTCATCTTTGTAACGATACGCTAACGCGCTTTGCGCTTTTAAGTATTGCGCCATCAACGGTGACATAAACGTAAAGTCAATTTGTCGACCTTCTGTGCGCGTATTGTTTTTAACTTGATAAAAAGTGGCGCGTTTTTCAGCAGGTAATTGCGCAACTTCAAAAACATCTTGAAGCTTGGTTGTCGTGTAAATCTCTTTAAACTCTTCATCAGTTCCCGTGATACTGGCGTTTCCATTGAAGTCGCCTGCAATCATAATAGGCACATTGGGATGAACTGCTTCCAGCTCTTTATAAATTTCTAAAAGAGTTCGAAGTTCTGCCTGTCTTCTTTCAAAACCATTGGGATCAATGCGTTCCGGATCCAGGCGTGATTTTAAATGAGTCAACAGGATGATCATGAACGGCTTTTCTTTGTCGTTCATAAATAATCTTAGCTCCGCAACATCGCGTGAGAACTTATGACTCGTCGTTACCTTGCCACCTTTCACTTGATAACCGTGTTCAAGGCTTTGGCGTTCGTGCGGGTAGAGGTAATTGATGGGGCGGCTTTTGTTAGAAAGAACGTCGTAGTAATAGGGATGGTTCTTGCGAATTAAAAAACCGACATCGATATTGCGATCTGAATTTCCCTCAACCAATACTGGTGAATAGGCTTCATTCATAAAGAGTTTGTTGAAGTTTTTAAGTGACTCTAAACCGCCTACCTCGCACAGCATAATGATATCGGCGTTGATGTCGATCAGGCACTTCGCAATATCACGGCATTTTTTTAGAGATTTATTCTCGTATACAGAGATACTCGTGCGTTGCCACTGAGTTTCACTCAGCTTTAGCAACTCAGGCGTTGGCTCACCATCAAACAGCAGAAACAAGTTCTCTGCATTGAGTAAGCAAAATTTTAAATTTGTGGTCTCTGTCCACGTCATATTATGATTTTATGGTTTTTTAAAGGCTAAGCTCAAACTAAAAGTGAGGATCGCGTGGCAAAAAAAGCAGCTTCTAAAGCAGCTCCAAAAAAGACGGTGAAAAAATCAGCGTCTAATAAACTACAATTTCAATCTTGGATTGAAACCTTCGATTTCGGTAAGGAACTTAAAGTTAAAGGTGAACTTACTGGTTTCGTCTATTTCTTGGGTGTTGATGATTCAAACAAAGTAAAAAGCTTGATTGAAGATCACTCTTTGAACTGGCAATCAGAATCGTTGCATAAATCAGAGCGCGAGTTCATCTATTTCGTAGGTCAACAAGGGCCGGTATGGATTCTTCGTCCACGTTCTAAAAACTCTGTGGGTCATGATGGCTTGATCGATGAAGCGACTTACACTTGGGCGCGTGATCAATTTGGTGGCTTAGTAAATCAATTCAAGGCTCATCACTTGAAGGCCGTACAAATCGAATTCCATGGTACAGAAGCTGAACAGGATTTGGGTGCTTTGGTTGGTTTGGATATCGCTCCTTACAACTTCCGTCAGTTTGTTGACGGAAAGCAGTTGCTTGATCTTCCACGTGTCGCACTTCGTAAAACTTTGGGCGAACTTGATAAATCTGTTTTGAAAGATGCGATGGCGCGTGCGCGTGCCGTAAACTTAGCTCGTCACTTGGTCAACTTGCCACCGAATGATTTGAATCCGCAAACTTTCGCAAACCTTGCTGCTCGACAGCTTTCTTTCCCGTCGACTTTGAAAGTAGCGGTTTGGGATACACGCCGTTTGATTCAAGAAGGTATGGGCTTGCACGCGGCGGTTGGTCAGGGTGCTGACAACGGTCCATGCATGGTTCACTTGAAATACCGTCCTGCTAAAAAATCAAAAATGAAGCCGGTGGCCTTCGTTGGTAAAGGGATCACATTTGATACGGGCGGCTTGGATATCAAACCTTCAGCCGGCATGCGCTTGATGAAAAAAGATATGGGTGGCGCAGCCAGTGTTTTGGCGATGGCCGCGTGGGCAGCAGAAGCAAATTATCCAGGTCCTTTGGATTTCTATTTGGCCTTGGCTGAAAATGCTGTGGATGGAAAATCATTCCGTCCAAGTGATGTGATCACGGCACGTAATGGTTTGCGTGTTGAGATCGACAACACAGACGCTGAAGGTCGTTTGGTTTTGGCTGACGTTTTGGATGTGGCTTGCACTGCAAAAGGTGCTGACGAACCAGAATACGTCATCGACGTTGCCACTTTGACGGGTGCAATTAAAGTGGGTTTGGGTTCTGAAATCGCAGGTCTTTTCTCGAACGACGATGAATTGGCGACGGAACTGACTCGTGCGGGTCAACGTGCCGGTGATTTGAACTGGCGTATGCCGTTGTTTGAAAAATACTGGGGCGAGATGTCTTCGCCATTCGCAGATTTTAAAAACTCGGGTGGAGGTTTCGGTGGTGCGATCACTGCGGCTTTGTTTCTACAAAAATTTGTGGGCGGTAAGAAGTGGGCGCATTTAGACGTTTACGCTTGGACTGATAAAGTCCAAGGTGCGTTGTTGTCGAGTGGTGGCAGCGGTCAACCGGTGCAATGCTTGATCGAATTCTTGAATGCTCGTGTGTAGTATTTAAAAAAGAAAAAGGCTCCCAGAAGTGGGGGCCTTTTTTATTTGCAGACATTCGCTTTCGGATTCATCTGACATAATGATTCTTTAAGCGCTTGGTTTTGTTTTTCAAGGCTTTCAACTTTCGAGTTTAAAGCCGCGTTGTTAGACTTCAATGAAGCAATCTCGCGATCTTGTTTTTGATTTTCTGACGTCATCAAAGCATAAAGCTCTTTAATCGAATTAATAATCGGCGCCACCAAGTTTTGATAAGCCACTGATTTATAGCCATCGACGTTTTCAGCCACGGCTTCAGGAAAAACTTTTTCAACCTCTTGTGCGATCACACCGATTTGTTTTTCTGGTTTGTGTGGATCAATCCAGTTATATGTCACACCTTCAATGCGCAGAATTTTTTCAAGTGAATTTTCGATCGGTTGAATGTTCTTTTTAAGGCGTCTGTCTGAGGCCTGACCGAGTGTACCAGCCATCCAACCGTTACCATCCATTTTGACATAAAAGGCATTCGTCCACGCACCACCCGGAGCCCCACCAACAGAGTAGCCCAAGACAAAGTAGTCACTGCCTTCATCGCCGATGTTGACGCGTAGATATGTTTGATCCGTGGCATTCACGAATTTTGAAGCCCACACTTCGTCGGTACTTGATTCGACACCGCGGAACCACAATGCATTTCCGTAGCCTTGCACGCCCGCAGATTTAGTGACGCCAACTGCGACATCACCATTCACAACCAGCGGTTTGTCGACAGTTGTACCAATGCCCACATTGACACCGACGTTGCCTGAAAATGGGTTGATTAAAAATGGAGCCGCAGTGACGTTACCACCGATAAATGCCTGAACCATGGAGCTGACGCTACCAGTGCCACTCGTTGTGCCGAGGTAAGCACCAGAGCCGGTAGTGCCATTTACGAAATCACCATTTTGAATTTGCATAAGTGCTTGCGAGCCGCTTGCTCCTTGCACCGTTAAACGCGAAGTGGGTGAATTTGTTCCGATACCAACGTGACCACCGGTGCCGACGTAAACTCTGCTGGCACTTGCGGTGTAGTCGTAGAGTTCATAACCGCCATTGCCATTCGATAAATTAACGCCAGTTCCATAGACTTGTGCTGCAGCTGCAGCGGTCAATCCCGCATATCGAGTTTGTGCCGCTAAACCGTTGCTACCACTTTCGATATTCACGGTCGAACTAGCGGACGGGCGATAGACGGAAAGAGGATAGCTTGGCGTCAACGTCCCCATCCCAATATTGCCCGATGAATTAACATACATACGAGTTGTATTGTTCGTTTCGATATTCAATCCAAATGCATCATTTGTTCCGATGGATCCATCAGCACCAAAACTATTGCCGCCGTTTGCAAAAACACCAGACGCTGAATAGTTTGTACATCCCATCACACCCGAGGCATTGAACGTGATCAATTGACCCACACCACAGTTGAATGTAGTCAAGGCTGAACCCGTTCCATTAGAAACAATCATACGATCTGCGGTGAAGGATGTTGTACCCGTACCACCTTTAGCCACCGGTACAGTCGCAGGGAAATTTGTCGGATCTGCAGAAATCGTTCCTGAAGACACCGTAAGACCTGCACCCACTTGAACAGCACCTTTCGTAGATGTCGTCGCATCGTTAATCGAAATAGCTGGCGTCGTTGATCCCGTCGCAACAACGATCGGAGCTGTGCCCGTGACATTTGTTACGGTGCCATTTGTTGGAGTGATCCATTGTAAACCTGACGCTTGAGCTGAGTTCGCCGAAAGAACTTGGCCATTAGATCCAACAGGCACACGAATATTGTTCGAACCATCAAACGCGATGACATCGCCCTTTGTCGTTAGTGGAGAAAGAGAGTTGAAGGCCGATGTTGCAGTTGTTTGTCCTGTGCCCCCATTTGCGATGGGCAAAGTTCCCGTGATTTCACTGGCTAAGTTTACAGCGGCACCATTGCTTGCGGAGGTTAAGCGGCCTTGCGCATCGACAGTGATATTAGCTCGTGTGTAAGAGCCCGCAGTGACTGCCGTATTTGCCAAAGAAATAGTTCCCGTGGTTGTGATCGGACCACCATTTAAACCAGTGCCGGTCGCGATATTCGTAACCGTGCCGCCTGCATTGGTGTCAGTATCATTCGCACAATCCCAGCGTGAACTTGCCGCGACCCATTTCATCACTTGGCCATCTGCACACGCGACATTGTTTGGTTTGTAAGTCAGATATTTTGAAGCAGCACTGTTGATGTCGCCATAATCAAGTGTCACCGCACCAGTTTTTCCTGCAACTGAAGTGACTGGAAATGTAATCGCCGTGTTGGATGCGGATGTCAGGCGGCCTTTGGCATCGACTGTAAAAGTTCCGACCTGAGTTGCAGAGCCATAGCTGCCAGCACTGACCGTTGTGTTTGCTAAAGTTGGATTGGGATAAGTGCCACTTAAATCTCCGCCAGCAGAACCCGTTGGAGTGCGCGCATTTGTAAAGCGCGCATCATCACCAGCCGCCACCGTTCCTGAAGTTGTACCGACATTCAAAGTCACAAGGGGCGTGGACGTATTATTTGTGATTGTGACATAGCCGTTCGCGGAACTGACATTGGTCACGGTCCCACCACTTGCACCACTGACCGGCGAACAATAAAGGGCCGAACCATTCCAGCTTAAAAACTCATTGGCGGCACAAGTCGGCACGCCTGTTTTTAAAATAAAATCGGAAGCACTTTTATCACCCAATGTTTCGGCAGAAAGTGAATAAGCTGCAAAAGGCACCGAACGAATTTCGCTGGATGGTGAAATGATTTTCCAACCAATGCCGTCATGAAATTGCACTTTTAATAAACGTGTGTCACCCGAGGCTGCCGTGTAAGTCGAGCCTCCCGAACAATTTTGAACCGTTGAATTTTTGAAGGCATCTAAAAGTTTAAAGGTCGGGTCAGCGGGGAAAAGCTTTGTTCCTGTACCGATCGGAACGTCAAAGACACCCTTTGAATTCACCATGTTTACGTCATCCACTTGCTCTCGATAGATTACGCAAGTTCCAGTTGGATTGGTGATCTCGAAAAGAAAACTGACGTGAGCGTACTCTAGCGGAGTGCCATCCGTTTTTAAGATACGACCTTGATAGTTAAAAGAGTTCGGCGACGCTAAGGATAGCGAACAGAATAGAAAAACCAGAATGGATACAAGAGACGTACAAGTTTTCACTCTGAACTTATCGGCTTTTTAACCGGTTTTTTAAGGGTATGACGAGGATTTAATGAACTCCCATATGCCGCAAATGTATCGAATCGCTACGATTTTGTGGGGATTGCTCTGGTCGAAAAAATGGTGTCTTGATGACACCAATGTCGCTGGCCCGACGTTTGCTCTAGACGTTAGTACTTTCTTCATTGGGGAGGAAAGTACAAAACACCGGGGGAAACAATGTTGGCAGTTCTTAGAAATACAATCGTACTTGGTCTTTCATTCGCACTTTTACTTGGAGCTACAACTGCGCAAGCGCAAATCGTTCCGGGTCGCCCTGGTGCTGGAGTAGGTGTAGGATCTGGTCAAACAGAAGAACGTGTTCGCACGTTAGAAGCGCGCGTGGGTCAACTTGAAGCAAATCTTTATCAGCTCAATCAACGCCTTGTGAATTTAGAACAAGCACAACGTCCTCCACAATATCCGCAATATCCAACTCAACCTACGGAGCAGGCCTGTCTTATCATGGACACGTTAGTATCACGTGCGTTCATGGGTAAAGGTCGCACACGCATTGAAGCGGAAGCCAATGCTCGCCAATCATGTGCGGGCTCTGTGTCTTCAACATACTGTAATGCCGCTGCCAAATGTTCGGATGAAAGAGAACAAACTGTCCGCCAAGGTGTCATCTGTGTGTTGAAGGATTCTTTGGTTTCTCGCACTTACAAAGGTGATGGCAAATCATTCATCGAAGCAGAGTACAACGCTCGTAAATCTTGCAACGACAGCGTGTCTTCAACGTACTGCAAAGCTGAAATTCGCTGCGAAGCTTACTAGTTTGAATTGAAAATATTGAAAAATAAAAAAGCCGCAGATGGGGAGTCTGCGGCTTTTTTATTTTCGAGTTGCTCCAGCCTTTGCGACTGCCGTCGCGCCGACACTGCGGCCTTCCGGCCCTTAAACTTCCGAGCCTTCGATTTGGCCGATGGTTCCCATCTTGCCGTCTTGGAAGTCAATGAACGCTTGCTTGATTTCGCCAATCGAGTTCATCACGAACGGACCATAACCTACAATCGGTTCATCAATCGGCTCACCACCCAAGAACATCATTTTTGTGTCTTGAGTTGCAGTGATCGTCAAACGGTCGCCGTCTTTTTCAAAAACACCAAGTGTGGCATCTCGTAAAAGTTCGCCTTCAGCAGTTTTCACCTCGCCCGCTAACACAAACACAGTTGTTGTGTGACCTGCTGGTTGTGTGATTTCCAAAGTCGCGCCGGCTTTCAAGCGCACATCCCACAAATTAATGGGTGTGAACGTTTTCGCTGGGCCTTTGGCATCTTGGTATTGACCGGCGATCACTCGCACGTGTCCCATATCGTTGGCTAACTTCACCACCGGAATGTCTGTCGTGCTGATGCCTTGGTATCGTGGTTTCGTCATTTTGTCTTTGCGAGGCAAATTCACCCACAGTTGCACCATCTCAAACGGGCCACCTTTTTTCGCATACTCAGTGCCGTGATATTCTTGATGCACAAGACCTGATGCCGCCGTCATCCATTGCACGTCACCAGAGCGAATCAAACCACCACCGCCTGCCGAGTCACGATGTTCAACTTCACCTTCATAAGCCATCGTGACGGTTTCAAAACCACGGTGCGGATGTTCGCCAACACCACGACGATGTTCAGAAGGAGGGAAGTTTGCTGGTCCCGCGTAGTCCATCAAAAGAAACGGGCTAATGTCTTTCGCAAGATCACTATAAGAGAAAATTTGTCGCACAGGAAAGCCATCGCCAACCCAATGACTGTCTGTTGATTGTTTTGCATAGAGGAGTTTTTTCATAACAGTCCTTTCTTTGTTCGTTCAGTTAATATAGGCGATTTATCATTTCCTGATTAGACTGGATAAAGTGAAAACATTATCCAATGGATTGCATAATCTAGCTTAAGGGCGTATCTGCGGAAGTTATTTAAACAGCAGCTCTTGAGACTCTTTGACGAAGCTTAAGCCTTCTTTATACATCTGCTCGCCATCTGCAGGACATGTCATTGGAGTTCTGAACGTGATGTCTTTGCGCCAGTCGAAGCATTTGTATTCAGGGTATTTTCTGATGTTGAAAACAACAGCCCAGTTATTTTTAAACCACGCCGATTCACCCAAGTGGAAGATGCTTGTGCCATCGTTGAAGTCCTGTGGACGAAGCATAGAGCGACCTAGGAATTCAGGGGCATTCGCTCCAGTTAAGTCAGCCAAAGTTGCGGCAATATCATTTTGATGGAAGGCGCCTTTGACTTCGGTGTCTTTAAATAAAGCTTTTGTTTTTGACCCACTGACCGGGTGATTTTTCATCAAATACGGAATCGCGTAGTTTTCGAAAATACCGTTCGGTGAATAAGAAGTGTGGTCGGCCACTAAAACCAACAACCAATCCTTCTTCCATTTTCTTTTCTTTAAATTTTCATAAAAGACGCGCAGTTCAGAATCGGCGTAATGGATGTTGTTAATACCCAAATCCGTCGTCACACCTTTTGGCAAGATCACATCGTGAGTTGTGTTGGTGTTGATACCAATCAACATGGGCTCTTGCATCGTATCCATTTTGGATTCGACAAATTTGTACAAGTCCGTGTCGAAGACGCCCCAGGCGTTGAGTTCTTTTTTCTCCCAGTCAGGAATTTCGCGTTTGCCGTAAGAAGCAAGGAAACCTGTTTTTAAAACTAAAAGACCCACACCTGAAGTGTATTGATCAGAACCTTGGAAGAATGCGGAAGAATAACCTTTTTTAGTTAACAACTGCGGCAGGCAAACGAAAGGTTTGTTTTCGATCTCTGTGAACATGATGCTTTTGCCGGGAGGATTCGGAAGCGAACACAGGCTTGCAAACAAACCTTCCGTCGTTCTGTGACCACCAGCCAGCATCAATTCGGGATGCATCGATTGCTTTTTTAAAGAGTTATAGAACGGCAGAATCTCAATTCCATTTTCTGCCTTTTTGTCGACTAGAATACCTGACCAACCTTCAAGGAAAACGATCACGATATTGCCGTCAAAATTGCCAATGGCTTGTTTGATGCCACGGCGAGCACGCCATTCGTTAAAAATGTCAGCACTTTTAACTTCGGCAGGCACAACGATATTTTCTTTGCTGGATTTTTTTCCGGCGAAAATACCCCACGTGATACCGTAAGCACCATTCAAGGCGACCGTCGCACCAGAACTTTCGCCACCCGCGCGGTAAGCCCATGACGGATCTTGTGGAATACCTTCAAAGCCACGAATGAATACTAATGAAATCGCCGTGATGAATAAGAATGAAAAAACACGCGAGAACAAGCCACGTGCTTCTTTAAATGAAGGACGAGTAAACCAGTTCGCAAGACTTGCAGCGCAAAGAGCGAACAACACGGGCAACCAGAAGCGCGCCAGTAAAGCAGGAATCGTCGATTCAATCGACATCAAGTTATAAACTTCATAAGAAACGTGACGGGCAGACTCTTTGGCGTAAAGGGCATCTGTTGTTGCGAACACAACATAGATCAGCATCAGCACCCAGTTAAAGAATCTGAATGTGCCTTTGCTCCAGTTGAAGATTTGTTGGGAACCGAAAAGCAAGAACCACGCAAAACCCGCCATCGCGAGATCAAAATGCCAACCGTACAAATAAGGCTGCCACGTTTGCGAAATCGTCGAAGGCGCTTGCAAGTTCCAGTAATTAAGATAAACGGCCACCACTGCGCGGATGAAAAAACCTAACAAAGTGACACGCAAAACATAAGACACAGAACGGGCAAGCAGAGCCATGGAACCTTCTTACTTCAAGCCAAAAAGCTTTTTACTTTTAATCAAATCGCGAACTTTTGGTGGAACCAATGATTCCCATTTCGCATCACCGTTTTCGAGCAAATCCATCACGTCATTAGAGTGCAGATATTCGTCCGCTTCGTCGCAACCAGAGATGTCGACGATTTGTTTATTCTCGGTAAAATACGAATAAATATGGCGCAAGTGTGGAACCGGGAAGAAACTTTTCGAAGTCATACACAACATCGGTGTTTTGTGTGGATAAACGTAAAGTTTCGTTTTTTGTTCGAGCAATTTGCCAAGGCCTTCCAGAAGGCCACCTTCAAGATCGCTGTAGTGTTCTTCTTTAAACAACTTATCCAAAGAAGAAGCCGCAACAACCAACGCCAAGAAATGCGGGTTGTATCTGCGAATAAAACGTTTCAATGAATAGAACAAAGTGAAATTAGAAATTAAAACGTGAAAGCCAAGGCTGGTGATCGTTTCGATGCGATCTAAGAAATCGCGCTCGTTGATGTGACCATCGGCTTGCAAATTCTGCATCGTGATTTCCATCATCGGAAGCACAGGGATTTCTTTGCCTTCGCTTTGCATGATGTCTTCGCGGCTTTGCACAAGTCCTTTTTGCAAAACATCCAAGTGCGTGATCGTCAACGGACGGAATGTGCCACGTTGGATCAGCAAAGACTTGCCGTAAATAGCATCAGACACATTTAAGATTTCATTTTGCGGTGAAAACAGAATCGCTTCCGCCAAACCTTTGCGCACCAATTCCAAATTCATCAAACGGGCATCAAAGTGTTTTAAATCCGGGCCGTTGAATTTGATCACGTCGATCACGACTTGGCCGTCTTTTAAATTTTCAACCAAATAAGAAATGAAATCTTCAGCCGTATCCGAGTGATAGAAAGCGCAGTTCAAAAGATTCACACCCAAGATGCCCAAAGCTTCTTGTTGTTGCAGGCGATAGCGATCCAACATGCGCACATGCAAGATAATATCATTGTGAGGAGCACCCGGTTCTTTTTGGAAGCGCACACCCATCCAACCATGCGATTGTTTTGAACCACCGGTTGAAGCTGTCGCCACTGTGTTGGCGAAAGAGAAGAAACGCGATTGTTTCCCGCGATGTGAAGTCAAACGCTCTTCCAACAGACGATATTCGTGAGTCAACATTTTGAGCACGCGTGATTCACACACGTAACGACCGTTGGCTTCGCGACCGTAAATATCATCGCTTACGATCATATCGTAAGCAGAAATAGTTTTTGCGATAGTTTGTGAAGCTTTGCCAGCTTGGAAGAAGTGACGAGCTACTTCTTGACCGGCACCGATTTCTGCGAAAGCACCGTAACGCGAAAGATCCTGATTGATGCGAAGAGCTTTACCTAATGTCGTATCAGTATTGCATTCAATATTCATTTGCGCGGAATCTGGCATTTACGGAACCTCGTCGTTCTTTTCAGCTTTGACCCAGCCTGTGATGGCTAGACTCATCGCTTTTTCAATTGGCATATCTAACGGAGTAATTTTAGAGCGGGGAACCATCAAAGTAAATCCGCCCAGACCATAGCTCATAGGAATATAAACTGCGATACGATCGCCCGCATTGGCTTCAATCGCAGGAATGTCTTTGAAGTTTTCACGAGTCACAAGACCCAAGGCGCGCACACCAGTTTCGCCCATATCGACGAAAACAACCGTTTGCATCGCGTGACCTGCGCCACCACCTTTAGAAAACAAGTTCATCAAGTCGCGAAGAGGTCCATAGATCGCCTTAATGAAAGGAACCTTCATAAGTTGATGCTCAAGTTTATGGAAAGCACCCGCCGCCACCAAGCTGTTCAGCAAGAAGCCCAGAAGGAAGATAAGCAAAATTGTAAGCAGGAAGCCTAGACCAGGGATATACACCGGCATAATCAGGCGAAGTGAATCTCCAAGGAGACTGTCGACGATAGAGATACCCGCATAGATGATATAAATCGTTAAAGCGACGGGTAGGAAAGTGACAAGACCTTGCAAGAAAATTTTCTGAAGCTGTTTCATACTTAGATGTCCTAGTTGTGGGGCATTTCGTTATTAAAAAATATCAGTTTCACGGTAAGCCATCAAGGCATTGTCGTCTTAAAATGAGGCGCTTTTTCCCCTCAACCCCCTTCTATTTGTATCCGAAAAGACATAGTCATCAAAGGAGAACCCGTGAAACGGTTTCTAATAGGTCTTATATTCTCTATTACAGCTCCTGCGTCTTCATTGGCGCAGAGCGCGCAGGCCGTTCCAGGTGAATTCATCGTAAAGTACAAATCAACATCATCAAGTTCGAGCGTTGCCAAGGTGCGCACCAAGCTTGCGATGAAATCGGCGAGTGTTCAGAAGGCTTTTGCCGGCATGGGCATGTACCATATTTCATTAAAAGCTCAGGCGGGCGAGGCTCAGAATCTTGAAGACATCAAAAATGACCCAGATGTTGAGTTCGTAGAGCCGAACTACATCTTCACTAAAGTTGATGACGCAAGTTCTTCGAATAATGCGCAGCTATACGTTTACCAAAGTTCGTACACGTATAATGAAGTGCTCACTAACAATATTGCTCAAAACGACAACCTCTATCACCAAGCTCCGATCAATGTGGGCGTGACTTCGACATGGTCGCAAATCACACCTGTAAGTCCGACAAATAAAGTTGTGGTCGCAGTCGTTGATACCGGTCTTGATAAAAATCATACTTTCTTTAAATCAGTCGCCAATGGTGGTTCGGGTGCCTTGTGGGTGAACACTCGCGAGTACAACGGAACAGCGGGCGTGGATGATGACCAAAACGGTTATGTCGATGACGTCAGTGGTTGGAACTTTATTTCAAACACGAATAACTTTTTGGATGATGACGATCACGGTACTCACGTCGCGGGTATTATTGCGGGTGTTGCGCAGAATATGTTTGCGCGTCCTTTGCAGGAATCGCCAATTCAAATCATGCCTTTGAAATTCTTGGATGCAAACGGTTCAGGAACGACAGCGGCAGCGATCAATGCGATTTATTACGCTGTTAATAACGGCGCAAAAGTGATTAATAACTCATGGGGTGGACCGAACTATTCGCGTTCATTGCATGAGGCTTTGGCTTACGCTTACGATCAACAAGTACTGATTGTGACAGCGGCTGGCAATTATCATACGAATAACGATTCAAGCGATTATCCGATGTATCCCGCGAACTACGATGTTCCAAGTAACATCGCAGTGGCTTCGGCTTCACAGTACGATACTCTTTCAAACTTTTCGAATTACGGTGCAAACCTTGTTCACGTTGCAAGTCCGGGCGAGCGTATCTTTAGTACTTTGCCTGGCGACGTTTATGGTTATATGGATGGAACAAGTATGGCGGCACCATTTGTTGCCGGTATGGCAGCGATGGCTTTACGTGAAGCGCCGAACATGACAGGTTATCAGCTCAAACAAGCCGTGATGAACAGTGTCGATGTGCGCAGTTCATATAACGGTTTAGTTTCAACAAGCGGTCGTATTAATGCGAACGCGTTGATTGTCGATGCAAAAAATGCCGTTGCAACCGTGTCTTCTTATCAACCGGAATACAAAGCACAACTTCGTGGTGTCGCAAGTGATTCTGGTGGAAGTGCCGGTGGTTGTGGTTTGGTCTCCACAGCAATTCACAATGGCCCGGGTAATGGACAAGGTCCAACACCGATGGCAGGTGTGATGGTGGGCTTAATGGCTTTACCATTAGCTGTATGGTTTGTCCTTCGTCGTCGTGATCCGAAACATCAACGTAAGCATGAGCGCTTCCGTATGAGTTCGCAAATCCGTGTGATGGTTGGTGATAAAGAGCTTGTGGGATCTATGAACACGATCTCTCAAGGGGGTCTGTCTTTCAACACGGAAGAAGCGTTGGAAAAAGGCGGCATCATCACAATGCGCATCACAAGCCCAGATGGACACGAGATGATCGAAGTTCAAGGTCAAGTGGTGTGGAGCGAGCAAAACCAAGCGTACGGCGTCCAATTTGCCAATGCTCGTCAAGGAACTCTGGCTATGATCCAACAATGGACACAGAACCTAGTTAAGTCATAACATTCTAGATGCGAAGGCATCTTTACAAAGTAAAAAAAAGGCCGTCGCAAGACGGTCTTTTTTATTTTGGAGAATGTTATGCACTCATGGGATTTAACTGGAAAAACAGCAGTGGTATGTGGCGCATCTCAAGGCATGGGACAAGCGACTGCCGTGCTTATGGCAGAGCGAGGCGCGCGCATCGTGGCTCTTGCGCGTAACGAAGAAAAATTAAAACAGTTAATGACGGAGCTTAAAGGCCAAGGCCACAAATATTTCGTGGTCGATCTTGGTAACACCGAAGAACTGCAAAAAGTATTGCCTGCGATCGCGAATGAAAAGCCAACTATTTTAGTGAATAACTCCGGCGGCCCTAAAGGCGGTCCGTTGTTAGAAGCTTCTATCAGCGAGTTTAAAAATCCGTTGGATGCGCACTTGATCGCAAGTCATTTGTTGATGCAAACCTGTGTGCCGTCGATGAAAGCTGCGAAATACGGGCGCATTATCAATATCATTTCGACCTCGGTGAAAACTCCGATTCCAGGTTTGGGTGTTTCAAATACGGTTCGCGGCGCCATGGGTAACTGGGCAAAAACAATGGCCGGGGAACTTGCACCATTCGGTATTACGGTGAACAACATGTTGCCGGGTTATATTCGCACGGGACGTTTTGAAAGCATTCGCGATGCCAGTGCCCAGAAACAAAATATCTCTGCAGAGGAAGCGGAAGCAAAATTCGCTGGTGCAATTCCAATGGGTCGTGTGGGTGAGCCCAACGAAGCTGCGGAAGCGATTGCATTCTTAGCAAGTCCCGCGGCTTCTTACATCACAGGTATCAACGTCCCTGTCGATGGTGGCAGAACACCGTCTTTATAATTGGTTTTTACTTTTATTGTGAAGGGCATAGCTTGCGAACTTAAGAAGAGCCAGCAAGCCGAGAACGAGAACTAAAACTGTGCGTAAGAGGAAGCTGGATTTTCCAATTTCCTCTTTCGTACGAATGTTGATGGAGTTTTCAAGATTCACAATCGGCGAAACAATTTCTTCCGTCGTACGAGAATAGCCGACACCATACAGGGTTCTGGTCGCCGCATCTCTTGAGGCTGGGCCAGGATTATCTTTCACCAAGTTCATCGAAGTAAATTCAACGGCACTCAGTTGGTCCGATAACTTTTGTGCCTCTGTGAGAAGCGCAAGCTCGTTATTTGTGACGCCAGAATTTTTGATCAATGTCTGCAAAGGAATAGTTCTGCCATCGGGACGAGCCACCTTGCCGTCACGCGTGGCCAAAACTTTTTTGTAGTCATCGTAATAACGAATGTCGCCAGTGACGACATAAGCGCGAGCATTTTTTGTAAGATCGCGAGAAGAGTGGCGCAGTTCCTCTGCCAGTTGCAGCGAATCGAAGCGCGAATCTGCCGTGCTTTCAATCGCAAAAGACAACCACACGGCATAACATAGCAAGATCGCCATAAGTAAAAATGTGACGGGGCGGAAACGCTTTTCATAATTCAGGAAAGATTCAAAAAACATTTTCCGAGATTGGCCTGTTGTTAAGGAGCTGTCACGTTACAGGAAGTCTATAAGACGAAAGAATAGACCGTCCTAGTAGCCGATACCCACAGAGAACGTGTTTTGATAATCGTTTTTGGACATATCAGAACCATCGCGGAACACGACAGTGGAGTTGAGGTTGATCGAGATGGGACCAAAACGAACCCCAGCAGAAGCTCCGGCATAGGGATTGTATTTGATCGGTTGTTCTTCTGAGGTAGTCACGCCACCCGAAGTTTCAGTACGAGTTTCTTTTGTCGCCTGAGCACCTGCACGGCCCGTCATGAAAAAGTAATTGTTAAAACGATAAGTCGAACGAATACCTAATTTGAACTTTTCATCGTCAGTCTTGATTTGTTCTGGCGCTGTGGAGTAATCCTCGGTATCGGATGATTTCGTGTATTCAAGTTCTGCCGATAGCAAATCCACGCCCAGGCTGACACGAGCACCGTAAATCATGTGGGTTGTAAGATGGTTCGTTGGGTAATCACGAAACACAGTTTCGTAACCATAGATCGGTTCAATCTGATAGCCCGCACCTTTTGTGAGGGTAAATGAAGCCGCAGAAGAAATGCTACCGATGCCCATAACCAATACTGTTGCTGCGAATGCCTTAACATTTCTGAACATCTCATCCTCCTTAAACCAGCCCCAGCGATAATTTTATCCAGCGGGTTTCAGTATTGAAAGGAAAATGAGATGTTGTTTTATCGAGGGATTACAAACTGGTCCTTAAGTTCAATAAAGTGACTATTTTTCAGTCACTGAAATGGACGTTTCAAAATTATTCGATGCGGGGCAATCGAAGTCGCCACCACAGTCGACCGCCTGAATAGCTCGGATCGCTTTGACGGCATCAATTCGCAAAGTCACGTCGTGAAATTTATTGGCGTCGTAGTCATAGCGTTCAACCACTGTTTCATAAATCCCACCGTCAATGCGTTTTGCAGACTTCACAGCAAAGACCGGACCTAAATCGAAGGCGGCGTCCGTGCTGAACATTTCACCTTTCACGTACAAAGTGAAAAAGGCCTGTTGAGTCGGGGAAAGATCCGTCGAGCCACCACTATCACGGACCACGATGTTTGCAACTAATTGGGGTTTATTCACCAGATTAAACAACTGCACAACGCGTGCGATGTTTGTTTCAGCCTCTTTGTCGCTGCTTTTGATTTCATAAGCGAATGATGTTGTTGCAGATAAAACGAGAGCACAGAAAAGAATTAAATTTTTCATACAGGCCTTTCAGTGTGAATGAAGACCAGGAATAGAGGGCGCAGAAGGGGAGAGCAAGTTTCAAAAAAGAAAGGCTCGGTATAGCCGAGCCCTTCGCATTATTTTTAAATTTGTAAGGCAGTTTACAAAAGCACGCCGTGTAAGATCACGCTGGCAACGCTGAAGTAAATAATTAAACCTGTTACGTCCACAAGAGTCGCAACTGCCGGAGCCGAAGCGCTGGCCGGGTCAAAGCCTACTTTCTTAAGTAAGAATGGCAGCATCGAACCTGAAATTGTTCCCCACAGAACGATACCAATCAAACTCAACATCACAGTCACAGCGACAAGCACATAGTGAGGACCATACAATGATTCACGCGTTGGCCAGATCAAGATACGGCACAAACCGACAAGACCCAAACACACACCCAGTGCCAGACCCGCAAGCAGCTCGCGACCTAAAACACGCCACCAGTCACGCAAGCGCACCTCGCCCAAGGCCATCGCACGAATAATCAATGTCGATGCTTGTGAACCCGAGTTACCACCAGAAGAGATAATTAATGGAATGAACAACGCCAAGACGACAGCGCGTTCGATCTCTGTTTGGAAGTAGCCCATTGCTGTTGCCGTGAACATCTCGCCCAAGAAAAGAACCAACAACCAGCCCGCACGCTTTTTGATCATCTCGATCATCGAGATTTTCATGTACGGTGCATCCAAGCTTTCCACACCACCCAGTTTATGGATGTCTTCTGTGGCTTCTTCTTGAATCGCGTGCGCGATGTCGTCGAATGTAACGATACCTTTCATGATACCGGCTTCATCAACAACGGGCAGGGCCATCAAATCATGTTGTGAAAAGATGCGACCGATTTCCTCTTGGTCCATCTCTGGCGGAAGCTTCATGATTTCAGTGTGCATGATATCGTTGATCTTCGTGCCCGGTGCAGCGGAGAACACTTCGCGGAATGAAATTACGCCCAATAGTTTTTGGTCTGAATCCAAAACGTAAGCATAATAAATCGATTCAACATGAGTCTTCGCTTGAATACGCAAATAGCTGATCGCTTCATCGACTGTCATGTCGGGACGAAGGCGCACGAAACGCGTGCTCATCAAACCACCGGCTGCGTCTTCGGCATAAGCCAACAGGGCGATCACTTCGCGTTTCGTTTGCGGATCAAGGAGCGATAATAATTCGTCTTTGCTTTCAAGACCCACTTCTTGAATCAAGTCGGCCACGTCGTCGGGTGCAAGCAAACGCACCCAAGAGCGCTTCTCAAGGTGAGACGCTTCGGAAATAAGCTCGGCCTGGTCATGGGTCTTCAGATTAAGAAATAACTCTTCAGCATCGGTACGGGGCAGTTCTTTGAACTTCTCGCGGCGCTCTTCAGGGGTTAATGATGACCACTCATCCGTCAAACTTAGGACAGAGTCTTGTTGATCTTGCTTCTCGTCGAGGATTTGGTTGTTATCTTCCATCTCTCGCGCCCTTTCGGTCTGGGCCCCCATTTTATGGAGGCTGTTCCTACACTCTGACAGCAATCAGAGTACGTTGCTGATATTCACTTTTGTGTGCTGAAGAAATACTCCTATTAATCGGCAGTCGCAAACTTTTTTTTAGACCAATTCTGTTTTTTTAAAGCGCGGAAGAACTTCAGCAGTTGGTCCCAACGCAACGACCTCACCATTTTGAAGCCACAAAATACGATCACATTTAGCAAGTGTCGACAAACGATGCGCGATAATGATTTGAGTGCGATCTGAGAAGAATTCCTCGGTCGCTTTCACCAAAATCTCCTCTGATTGCGGGTCTACAGAGGACGTTGCCTCATCCATAATAACGATCGGGGACTGCTGCAAAAGGCAGCGAGCCATACATAATAATTGGCGCTCACCCAATGAAAGATTTTTACCGCGCTCTTCGATTCTCATATCGAGACCGTTCGGTTGCGCAAGAACCCAATCCAACAGACCCACTTGTTGTAGGACCGCGCGCAATTTTTCTTCAGGGATTTCACCTTCAATATCCAAATTCGAGCGCAGAGTTCCTTGGAACAGAATCGGTTCTTGGGCGATAAAGGCAATCGATTTGCGATAGAGATTCAGATCTACACCGTGTTCGGCCTCTGCCAATTTCGGCGAGTGGCCATTGATAGAGATCTGTCCCTTATCGATTGGATATAAATAGAATAATGCCTGGATCAAACTGGATTTGCCCGAACCCGTGCGACCCACGATGCCTAAACGCTCGCCCGCGTGAACTTGCAGATTCAAACCCTTGATCACCCATGGCAGATCGTCGCGGTAACGGAACCACAGATCTTTAATCTCAACGGAAGCACTGCGGTCTTCAGTTAAACGGCGATTGTGCAGATACTTTTCGACCGATTCGGAATAAGTGGGGTGGCCAGTCGCGAAATGTGAGGAGGCCGGCAAATGACTGCCTTTTTCCATCTCCATGCGCATGTATTGATCCAAACGCTCAACCCCGATCATGGCTTCTTCAAATTGTGTTAGCCACTCAAAGAACATTTGTACGGTATTCCCTGAAAGAGCGATGAATGTGAAAGCCACACCCACAGAGCCGATACTTGCGCAGCCCTTTTCCACCATGAAGTACGAAGAAATCCCTGTGACCAACAACAAGAAAGCACTCAAGCTGTTCATTTGGAATGAAAAGCTGATGATCTGACGAGTTGTGTACAGACGTTGCGACAAATAATAACGATCCAAGCTTTCAAAGCGTTCAGTGAACGAGCTTTGACGACGGAACGAACGAATCGTGCTAGCACCTTGAGTCGTTTCCGCGAAATGCGCAATACTTGGTGAACGACTGGCTGAAAGGTCACGGCGGGCCTGGCGAAGACGTGTTTGATTCAATTTATAAACGATAAAATTCATCACGCCGACAAAAATCACGAATAACAAATAAATCGGATTCGCCAAGGTGATAAGGATCACCATCATGATCAAATCAAAGATGATTGCCAAGAATTCGGCCAAGGGACCACCGAACAAGCGGAACACGTTACCATAGTCGCTGGAAAAACGCGTGATGATACGACCGGCCGGAGTGTTATCAAAGAAACTCATCGGCAGGCGCGACGTGCGTAACGTCACTTCGTCGTAAAAACTTGAAATAGCTTGCGCTGACAGACGCGAAAAGCCCACGCGATAAATCAAAGTCATGACGAAACCAGTTACGGCCATGGTCATCAGCAGCGCCACGATGTGGGCATTCGTCATACCCGTTAGCGGCGACGTTTTGCCAACCAGAGTGTCAACCCAATAACCAATGACGTTGGTGTTCGCAAGCAAAAGACCGCGACCCACGATGCCTAAAATAAGACACAAACTAATGCGCACGATGAACGGGCCATAAGCCATACGCAGAGTCGTGTAGATCGTTTTGTTGTATCCACCTTCGCGTTTGGTTTCGCCATCAGAAAGATATTTTGGACGAATGGGCTGCGAGGTTTTGATATTTTGATTACGACTAGCCACCTTGCACCTCCGTTTTTACAGCTTCTTTCGCAACAGTTGTCGTGTATTCGCGGAACTTTGCATTGCGAGCGAGCAGCTCTTCGAAACTGCCTTCGTCGATGATACGTCCTTCTTCCATGAACAAAATGCGATCCACTTTGTGAAGAGCACTCAGACGGTGAGTGACCAATAAACGCGTGCGGTTATCCCACGCGCCTAACAATAATTGCTCAAATAATTTTTGTTCGGTATCGACGTCAACGGCACTGAGGCAGTCATCCAATAACAAGACGGGCGCTTGATGGAAATGCACGCGTGCAAGGCTGACGCGCTGACGTTGACCACCGGAAAGGTTCACACCCCGTTCGCCAATTTCAGTATTCAAACCCTTTTCCACGCGTTCCGTACTTAGATCGAATTGTGCAAGCTTCAAAGATTCTTCAACCATCGGATCACGATCTGGATCGATGTCGTACAAGAACGCGACGTTTTCACGCAGACTTGCACTCATGATAAAACCTTCTTGCGGAACATATGAGAAAAAGCCGCGCACTTCATCCGGTGGTATTGCTAAAGCATCCTTGTCACCGATGTGATAGAAATCATAGCGTGCACCTGTTTCACGAAGCAGTGACAACAAGAGCATCGACTTGCCTGAACCGACTTCGCCAACCACGGCCACAAATTCACCGTGAGCCACATCCAAATTGATATCGTTTAAAATATGGCGCTGACCAATTTTTAAATTGAGGCCGCGCACTTGCAACGCGTAAGCTTCGTCACGAGCACGCATTTTCGCTAAGTTGTCGTTGGGATTTTCAGTTTGGTTGTTACGCACAGAAAAGAACTCTTCCAGGCGTTTCAATGAAGTCCATGAATCGAATGCGAAAGTAAAGAACCACGGCATTTGACGGAACGGACGAGTCAGGAAGATACCCACAATCCACAACAGCGCCAAAACTTCGCCGCCAGATAAAGTTTGTTTCGAATAAAGCACCAAGCTGGCAAGGGCGACAACATTCAAAATAAACGTGATCGATGAAGCAATCGCATTCATCACCTGGCCGTTTGTCACCATCATCACACGATTGCGAGTTTCCACTTCGCGTTTTACGAAAATATTTTTTTCAAAGTGGTGAATCCAACCCAGAATGCGGATCGTGCGAATATTTTGAATCCACTCGTTCACAAGTCCGATACGTTCTGCCGCCAGCATTTTAAATTTAAAAAAGAACTTCGACTGACGAAGTCCCATGAACGTATTAAGGCTTGTGATTGCGACCATCACAAAGACCGTCGGCCACAGTGGAATCTCAAAAAGCATTGAAATCGCAAATGGAGCTAGTATCAACGGGAAGAGTGTTGAAGCCCCCGCCGGCAATGTTTGATCCAGAAACACCGTCGCACCTTGAACGTCTGTGGCATAAAGAGAAACGATTTCCCCGACCGGGCGATGGCTCATGGTGTCCACTCGCAGGTTCAATGTTTTTTCATACAAGCGTTCCGCGAACACGCGTTGCATGTGCAAAGCTTCTTTCGCACTCAAGTAATTGGTTAATTGTGAAAAAGCTTGAGCTAGTAAGATGCAGGCAAAGGCGCCGACCACAAACCACAGGGGTGTGCTCACTTCGATGATGTGCAATTTCGTTTGCACGTGAGTCAGTTGGTCGATGAACTCTTTTTGAAAGAAGGGCCCCGCCAGACCGAAAACCGCAGCTGCAAAAGAACAAAACAAGATCAAAAGTCTTGCGTGAAAGCGGGTAAAGATGACCTCTTTAAAAAGCGATTTCATAATGCATCGTCCCTAAACCAACCAGTTAAACTCATGCGATCCGCCGCACTCTTTTCCACTTGGTGGGGGAAAAGGTCGCTGCGGAAAAGGATCAGCGTTCCAAGCGTCGGTTCTACTTCAGCGATTTTCTCATGTTCCTGTTCTGGATTGAAAATGCTGAGTTGTCCGCCGTGGCTCTTTTGCCAATTCTCATTTAAGTAAAGCACAAAAGTAATCTTGCGGTGGTTGGCGCCGCGATGATTATCAATGTGTTTGTCATATCCCGCACCAGGCGGGTACAGAGCAAAGTGTGCTTCGACTCGTTTTAGTCCTAAAAAAAAGAAGCGATTTAATTCCTGACGAATCTCATCGAGTGCATTCAAGAACGGGTGCTGATCAAGCCACAGGATAAAATCCCCGCGCACATCGCCTTGAATTTGCTTGGTCGAACCTTTGCCGATCGAGGCCTTATTCAATTGTCCTTGTAGGGCAAGATTTTGACACTCGTGGGCAAGAGCTTGGCAGTAGTCTTTGGAAAAAATCTGCTTAGAAACTGCCCAATTTTTTTCGGCCAATTCCTGCAACATACCCTCTAAAATTGTCGGATTGATTTGCTTCTGTTCCAAAGTGTTGTCATCCTATTCCCCAGAGGCATTGATGGCAAAAAATACTTTCAGTCGTCGCGAGTTTTTAAAAATTTCTGCACTGAGTTCTTCCGCATTTGCTTTGGGTGCCTGCGCAAGTTTGGATCGCCTATTCATGGGCGATAAGCGCGATCTTTCGAATGAAGTGATCATTATCGGAGCAGGTGCCGCAGGACTTGCAGCGGCATACGCTTTAAAAAAGAAGAAAATTCCATTTCGTATCTTTGAAGCCTCAGCACGCGTGGGCGGACGAGTGCAAACGGTCAGTCTTTTTCCTGAAACAGGCCCAGTTGGGGAGTTAGGTGCAGAATTTTTTGAAGAGTCTCATCAGACTATTTTTGCTCTGGCAAAAGAACTGAATCTGCCGGTCCGCGAAATCAAAACCCAAAGTGGTCTTGAAACGCAGATCTTCTCGTTCAACGGACAGATCTATCGCGCCAAAGATATTCAAGCCAAAATGAAGACGCTGCAGGGACCGATTCGTCGTGTGCTTGCCGATTTGTATCGCCAACAAGAAGTGACTCTGACTTACAAGAATGCTCTGCAATACGAGCGTTCCAGTTACTATGACAGCTTGTCATTAAGAGACCTTCTGAATAATTGGTCGACAGAAGTCGATCCGTTGGTTCTGAAACTAATCGAAGCTCAAGCGGTTGCCAGATTCGGTGTCGATGCAGAGTCGCAATCGTCTATTCATTTTTTAGAAACCATTGATTCTGAAGGCAGTTCGTTACTAACGGGGCGCCCAACGTATCGCATGGAGGGCGGCTTAAGTAATTTGATGACGACATTGTACGGTCGTGTCGCTGGCGTTATTCCAGATTACTTTGTTAAGACCAACAATGTTTTGACAGAGCTGTCAGAAAAAAAAGGTGTCTTCACTTTGGTTTTCAGAACTCCGAATGGCAGTGAAAAATACACGACTAAAAATGTGATCTGCACAATTCCATTCTCGAAACTTCGCCAAGTGAGTGGTCTGCAAGACCTGAGTTTTTCAAGTTTAAAGAAGGAAGCGATTCTGACGCAAGATTATGCGACTCATTCAAAAGGCGTGTTGGCTTTCAGTGAAGCTTTTTGGAAAAAGAAGAATGGCAAAACGCCAGCGAATCTCGGCAATTTCACGGGTGACTTCTTATCGCAAAAATTCTGGGATTCGGGACGTGCCCAAGACGGCCAGCAAGGTCTGATGACATACTTGCGCGCGGGTAAATCGGGTGCGGAAACGGGTGGTGGAGCTCCACAACTGGCGATTCAAGATTTAAGTTTGATTTATTCAGACGTGAAACAACAGGAACTTTTAACTTCGCAAGTATTGAACTGGAGTCAACGTACCTGGGTTGAAGGTTCGATGGCGTATTTTAAAAAGAATCAGTATATGCGCTATAAAGGTGTGGCGGCAGAGCCAGAATATGGTGGCAGATTCTTATTTGCAGGGGAACACACGAGTGTGCGTTTCGCGGGAACTTTGCACGGGGCCCTTGAAAGCGGCATCACTGCCGCTTCCTTAGTGAACATCTAGTTCAAGTTAACATTCAAGACAGCGTTTTCGCCTTGAGCAGTGATGAAGCTATCAACATCAGTTTTGTTGATGCTGCTAATGCTGCTGCTCATGTGATTGCCTGTTGCAGAGATACCTTGTGGTACTGAACCGTCAGCATTCACCCAAGAATAATTCGATTGAGGTGAAACCACGAAGACCACGATGTTGTAAGAAGGACGGAAACCTTCTTTTTCAACTTGGACTGCTGGCAATGTCACAGCGTCTGAAGTCACGTACACCGTGCGCGACTCTTTCACTTGCGAGATGTTGATTTGTGAAGCGTCTGTAGAAATGAACGGACGTGAACCTACGGCATATAAAACTGTAAGGTACTGACCGCGCAAGTTACCAAGGCGATTCACTTGGATTGAAGGAATAGTTTCGAAGCGTGCTGCTTCTGCGTTTCTTTGCGAAACTGAACCACTCATCAGACCCAAGCCGATGATTAAAGTAAGTGCATTGATGATAATGAGTTTGAGGGATCTCATTTTATTTCGCTCCTGTTTTCGCGTAATTCAAGTACATCACTAAGTGACCCGTGGAATCCATCAACAGGCGATTGATGTCGAGCTTCATGCCCAAAACTTCCGGTGGCAATGGCAACGAACCAGGAATGTTTGCTTGAGTCGTGGCCCAAGTCGCACATTTCTTTTTAAGTTCTTCGCGGATGCCAGCATAGACTTTACCTCTCCAGATGCCGTTCAAAAGTTTCCCGGCTGTAGAAAGGTATTTCTCATCCATCGTCATCGTGTTTTCATCGATTTTGTAAAGGATGAGTTGCAGGCCGTCCTTATCCTTCATTTGCGCTAGTTTTGCAACGATATCGAAGTCCAAAACAATCGTCTCTTTCAAGAACGTTGAATCTGGCTTGTTTTCGATGGAAACGTGCAGTTTTACGAACGTTTCTTGTGGTTTCAAAGCCACGTCCGTTAGAGGTTTTACATAGTCAATCGTCGGCATGGCTACCAACTTCATGACATCGCCGCCATTTTCGATTTTTTCGAAGTTCTTTCTCTCAAAAGATAATTGCAAAACACGGTTGATCACCGAGCGATCCAGGCTCAAAGCGATGTCATATTGCTCCATTGGCAGAAGATTCAAAGCAACGTCACCACGTGATTTATCAATCGCGCGCGGAGCACTTTTGGAGTTCAAAGTATCTTCTACGTACGCCGTCACATCCACATTCAGAGATTTATTCAAATTAATGTTTTGTAGACGCAAGCCCCATTTAAAATCAGGGCGGTTGTCGTTGGCTTCTTTACCCGGAGGCGACATGTCTTGGATCTGCTCCAAGTTACCAGCCAAAAACTCTTTGGCCTTTTGATTCAACATCTCTGGCAAAGTTTTGCGAGTCAGCTCACCTAAATTTGAACGAACTTTTTCAATCAACAGCGGAGCTTGTTTCGTCAAAAGCTTGTCGACTTCTTGCGTGTTCAAATAGAATTTCTTACCGTTCACTTCCACTGCGAAAGTTGGAATGATTAGCTTTTGATATTGGAAAGCAATCGCTGTTTGATCCAAGTTGTTTTCAAGTTCAAGCGCTTCGAATTCCATTTGGCCACTGGCATTCATGCGAATATAAAATGGCAGACGCATTTTGAGTGGCGTTGTGCCGTCACCAATTGAAAGCGTGACGTTTTCTAAACCGGCTTTGCCTAGGAATTCATTATTTAAGTCCCACGCAATAATAGATTGAGAGGAAAGAGTGAATTTCTTCACTTCCAATTCAATGGCAAGCACGGCACCATCTCGTTTGCCTAATTGGCGCATCAAAGCTTCATCCGTCACTAAACCGAATTTAGAAAATTGCGCCACATAACCAGATTCACCGATTTGCACAGTCGGTAAGTGCGGATTCAAAGAAAAACCCACAAGCCATGTGCTCAACATATCTTTGATTTGTTTGTAAGTCGCAACCATCTCTGGATTGTCTTTAGTATAATCGTCAGGATTGATGGGCTTATCTGCTTTCCATGACATTGCAGGGAAATAGCCTTCATCAAGCTTCACACCCATGTTACCCAGGATATTACTAAGATTTTGGTCGAAGTACTTCATTCCACGTGGAGTGATTTGCAACTGCACCGCTTTGGATAGCAGATGAGGATTTGAAATCTGCGGATTTGCATCACCCGCAAATGCATTGAACCCTTGAAGTGTTAACATCAAAGGAAGTAATAAAGTCGATTTGTTTAAACGACGTACTACCATCGGCTATCTCCCACGAATAAAGTGCGCCCAACTCCATGTCTTCAGGGGTTGGGGGTTTGCCTTTTAAGCAAAGGAGATTCCAAAAAGAAAGAGCCCGAAACGGGCTCTTGTTTGAGCTGACTCTTGGTCAGCTGTCTAAAGATGAGACACTTGCCAACACTCGGCAGTGAAGCCCCGGCGAAGCCGAAGCACAGTCAGCTAAAATAACTGCCAGCCTGGGGATTCGCAAACTTGGGTTAAAACGGCTCTCCAGCGCTCTTTTAAAGGCGCATTGGCAGCAGTCAAAGTCGTGTTTAAATCAATCAACGTATTCACAGTGAGTTCTTCAGGCGGATTGCCACGATAGAACAAGCTGTGAGCTAGCGCCACATTCGTTGGGTTGATAGGTGACGCCATCGTCAGACTGACTTTTTCAAGTGCAGCTGAAACACCAGCATCCACACCTAAAACGTTTTCGCACATTTGCACACGGAATGATTCGCGCACAGTATTGTCGTCAGTAAAATACCCAAGATCTGTGTTCGAAATCGAACCGTTGCAATCTCTTGTCGAAAAGCTTGAATACATATCGCACGAACCGCCGAACTGTGCCCCTTTGAACGTCACCCATTTATCGATAAGTGCATCAAGGTTTGTGACGGGTGTTGCAGTTGACGTAAAGACTTCTCTGAAAATGCTTGCAACATAATCTTTCGATACAACGTGTACTTTGCGCGCTGAAACTTTCGTTGCAGCTTCGACGGGGTGAATACCCGGAGAATCCACAGCCGTGTCATCGGCGGCTGAGTCCGCTGAACTTGCCGAGTTCATGGACGCCAAATCATTCATTTGTTCAAGCGGCGCACAGTTTTGATAGAACTGTGTCGTCACTACGCCAAGTAACAATAAAACGGATAAGGAAATTCTTTTTTTCATCAGCAATCTCCTAAGTCACAATCTTCGGTGTTGCGAGTGCTTTTAATTGGCCACCCGATAAATTCACAAGCGAAGCCGCCGTGTTCGTGAACGGATTGTGATCAACACCTAAAAGAGTTGTCACAGTCGAAGCCGCCATTGTCGGAGTCGGAATACCTTTTTGATTGTAGCCACTGATCGCAGCGCCCACACCTTGCGTACCTTCGTAATTAGTACCCGGGCCGTTCAAAGAGATATTACCAACAACGATCGGACCATTGTTGAATGCGCCAGAGAATGCAGATGTCACCATCTGATTGTAACCGTGGTCACTGCCAGTGCCATTCGTGCGGCCGGTGCGACCGAAGTCACCTTGAACTTGCACCACGGTGTTTTCCCAGATAGTTGGGCCCAACTGATCCATCAATTCCAAAATACCCGCAGTCAAACCGCGATAGTAGGCTGTTGCAAGAAGCACCACCATCGGTGAGCCTGTTGCATGCATATCAAGACCTAAATTTCGTGCTGTGGCTGCTGTTTCACCAACACCACGAAGCATAAGACCATTCAAAGAATCAGAACGCACATCGATGGAAGCCGCTAAGCCTTCTTTCAAAATATATTCGGCAAGCGCCAAGCTTTCTGCAAGATTCTGAATCGTTGCATTTTCAATGGCAGTGCGAACGTCAAATTCTTTGCTAATTTTAAGAATGTCGCCAGTGCCGACAGCCCATTGCGCACTTTCAGACGATTTCAAAACTTTGTCGCTGATGTATGCAAGATTGGATTCGCGAACCGAAGATTCAATCGCAGCTTTATAACGTGGAACTGCTGCCGCCCAATAGCTTGTTAAATTCGACACGCCTTTTTTCATCATTTCGGTCGCGTTCGTCAGATTCTGACCCACGATTTTCGCCCCCGAGTTTTCAGAGCGTGAGTAAGCTTTCAAGCGTGCTTGCGCCAACTCCATCGCATCTTTATAGTTCGCCTTCAGATTGGAAGCGCCTTTGTTTCCCGGTGCTGCAAAACCTTCCATCAAAGCTGACAGGGGAGTCGAGCCCGTTAATTTACTTTGCGCTTTTCCTGACGGCGATACGAAAGAGCTATTACCGCCGCGATCAGGCCACTGAATGGCATCGAAAGTCATTTTGTTACTTTCAGCACTGACTGCGTTGATCGTTGCGACACCGCCGATCGGTTGTTGCTGCATCAACATATTGAATTGATGACCATCAAGACCCGAACCGAAGCCACGAACCACAAGCATGTGATTCAAAAGATCCGTTAACGGACGTTTTTGTCCTTTGGAATTGTAAACGTTTTGACTAAATAAAATGGGAACGATGATGCCACGATAAGTCGTGGTCTTATAAATCGGCGTCGCCACACCTGATGAATTCCATTCGAATGCGTTACAGATCATCGGATTGACCATTTTCGTCGACGACACTGTGGCAAGGGCAGGGTCACTGGACGCTGTTCTTAACCATTGGTCAAATTGGTAGCGAATAGGTGCGCCTGACATTTGAATATTCACATAGTTACGACTGCCTTGCGTACCTGTCGTTTCCGCGTGAGCTTGCAAAATCAAATTGTCGACAATGCCTTCTGTCAATGCACGAAATGGATCGAACAAAAAAGTTCCGGCACCGATTGTCAGGGCACTGCCAAGGAAGTTTCGACGATTCATTTGTGTTTTCTTTGGACTATCACACATTTTCGAAACTCCTTATCTGTAGTTTTCTTTTTTGTAGTAATCAGAAGCCATAATATCTTCAAGTAACGTGATCACCGAACCTGTGCTGCGCAGTTTGCTTGCCAGATCATCAATAAAGTTTCGATCGGCAATGTCATTCGCAGTCAGTGACTTATTCATGTCTGCGTTGCGTGGATCGGTGCGATCGTACAACGGCACGGAAATCCCAGTCATAAACTCGAAATATCTTTTCGCTGCACACAAGTAGTAGTCATCCGTTTCGGACATCGCTTTACCAAGGCCTGCCATATCAGCGACGGACTTATCAACAAGAGCGCCTGTGAAGGAACGGAAGAACAAACGACCCGTTGGTTTTTGCAAATGGAAATCCGTCACAGGTTCTGTCGGCCAGCCGCTGACAGACGCATTTAAGGGTTTGTAAGTCGTCACTGCCACAGCCGTTCTGACATAAGCAAGTGGCGCGGCGATTAATTTACCAGCTGCATCGCGGGTGTCATCGCCGTCTTTATTAGGTAAGAAAATATCTGTCGCACCGACAGTGATGTTACGGGCCGTGTAAGCCATGGGATCTAAAGTCGCATGGCACATCACGCAGCTAGTGGAATTTCTAAACGGAGCAGTTGATGTTGTGCTTACAAAACTTTTAACGTCAGCTTCACGCAAAGCGGGTAGGCTCGCACACAAGAATGTATTCATGTTTGCTTGTGACCAACGACGCGCCACTTTTGTTTGGCCGTTGAACTTCATATTGTAACCGTGACCTAAGTTTTGCAAAACATAGATCGGGGAACCAAGCACACCGCCACCAAACGGTTTAAAGAAGTCATACGAATAATTCAATTTGCCAGCGGCATACGAACCTTTATCAGTCGCGGCACTACCTAATGGAGTGAGTGAAATGTTTGGCACCATCACAGACTCCGTCGTCGGACGAATACCAATCAGCGTGCCCACTTCGATTTGTGGCATTTTAATTTTCGTTGAAAGATGCTTGTTGATGTTACGACTGATCGTCGTATTTACAGAAGACGGTTCACGGAACGAAAACATCGACGTTGATTGAGCTGCATCATTTCTAATGAAACGACCTGGATGAGAAGCCACCCATTTCATACGGGCAGCGACCGCCGCATCTTCAGAACGCATGGCATGAACACCAGTAGTACGGTTTAAGACGTCAGAGTATTTCTGACCCACACCAAATACGGAATAAGTAACAGCAAGAGCGGGCTCTGAGGCATCATAAAGATCGGCTGTGCCGTTTTGTTCGCCAGAGGAATAACCCGAAATCGAATTGATATTGTTAGTAGGGAACCACGTGCGGTGGAACGTATAGAACGTATTCAGTACGGCCTTACTTTCAGTATCGCCTGGCGTGTTTAATGCTCCAGATTTCGCAAGCAAGCCTTTGCGTAGAACCTCACTGCATGCACTTTGCGCCGTCGTTTGACCGGCGATAACTTTTTTCATCAATGCGTGATTGAGAGGAACTGGTTTACCAGTCAACTGAACATAACAACGATTAAAGAAAGCTTGTGGAGTGAGGTCTTGAGCAGAAGCCGTTGAAGTGAAAGCTGTCGCTACAGCGATCTTCAATAAGATACCGTTCATGATTCGTTCCCCCTGTCTAAACGAATCGGTATGTTCTTGGTAACACTAAAGACTTTTGGACAGCTAATGGAACAGATCTCAAATTTTTATAAGTTCCAACCGTACCCAACTGAGAAAATCATTTGATTCGCAGATGAGGTGCTGTTGTTAGGGAACATGGCATATTCAAATTGGAACGGTATGAAATGGTCCTTGTTTAACTTATAGTCAACGCCCAAAGATCCCAAGATAGTTTGGTTAGTCGTCACTTTGCTTGTATCAAGCACGTTACTTGTTTTACCAATCGCAAACAAGAAGCCAAGACCCGCACCACCCCAGAATTCCATCGTCTTAGAATTCACGAAAGAGTAGCGCACCAGAGCATCGACACCCAGATAAGAAAGTTCCACTTTACAATCTGTCGAGCCATTGCAAATCGCAGAACTAGCAGTGCCGCTAGCAACCAACGTTTGATAACCGCCAGAGAATTTGACACTGATATTTTTATCCAGCTGCATTTGATAGAAGCCTAAAAGATTGTAACTCGTGCCCGACAAATCAACAGAGCTGCTTGCTGGTTTGACAGTCATCTTATTCATTGAATAACCCGCAGACAAACCCCAAGCGGCTTTATCTTTTGAACGGTGAGAACCTCTTGTGCTGCTTTCATCACGAGGTTCAAGGACAAAGCCTTCGGCGGCATTACCTTTTACGATACCTGCGATAGCGCGTGAACCTTTAACTTGGCGAATTTGCAAAAGACCTTTCTTTTTGCCTTCTTCATTAATGGCAAAAAATTGGTCACCCACTTTTGCTGTTTCTCCCTCGAGATCGATCAAGGCCTTGCCATTTTTAACGACGGTGATTTTCATCGCTTGTGCATGGAAAGAAACAAAGAAGATTGTCAGTGCTGCAATTAGTGTTTTCATCAATTGGTTTATCGTCATTTTTTGAATCAACTTAAGCCGTGTCTTCACATAGTTAGCTGGTAAATTCGCAATATGAGACGTTCTATTTACTCAGAAAAAACATGGAGCATTTAGATATGGAATTTTCTCGCGGTCTGCCGATAAGAACTAGACCTCGGGGGAATGATGAAGAAGCACTTTTTTAAAATCACTGGCTTGCTATCGGCAAGTGTGTTGATCCTCTGTTTCCAAAACTGTAGCGACATGGTCGTACAGGACTCCGTCGTTTATCAGTCGAGTCTGGCTGAATACGCCTCGAACATAGATAATGAAAATCTTTCGACTCTTTTGACGACAGATCGTTTGGCTTATTCAGGTGGTGGGTCCGTTACGAAAAACGCGCTGTTTATGGCAGAGCGTTTCAGTGCAGTGATCGCGGCAAATAAATCGGCGACTGGAACTTTGTTGTCTATCAATTCTGGTACCGGATTAGATGAAGGACGCGTTTCTGTCAGTAGTAATAAAATTACGGCGTATCATTTTTCCGATGCTTCTCGTTACACCTCATTAACAGCAAATGTTCCAAGCGAAGGCGATAAAATGGTTATCGCGGTTTCGTTTGGTATTCAGCCGAAGGACATCACACTTTTAGTAAACGGTGTTGTCCAAACAGGAACAATCACAACAACCGGCGTTCCCACTGAGTTTTCATATGTAGATAAAACCGTGACATTGGGAAATGTTCTTGATGCTATGGTGTACTCGGTGCCAGCAGATGAAAATTTGTTGTTAACGCCTCCGCAGTTGAACGTGATGTCTCGTTATATCGCGAGTGAGAATTCAATTGCGAACGTGATCTACGATCCGTCTTTGATGAATTATCAGGACGATTCGACAGTAGTTGCACCTGATCCATTGTTGGTTGCTGCGAAAGCGGTTGTAGATACGAACTGCACAAGCTGTCACTCGAACCTTGTAAACCTGACCCTTAGTAAAGCTATTAGCAGTGGCTGGGTTGTAAAAGGAAGCTTAAGTGGATCGAAGCTTTATTCTGCTTTAAAAGGTGCGGGCGTGTCAGGTGGTCGTAACGACATGCCACAAGGCGGGCAGTTAAGTGCAGCGGACAGACAGAAGATCGCTGACTGGATTCTGAGTATTAAATAGTAATTATTAAGGTATAATTTTTTTCGAAAGCATTAAAACCACAGGAGATCTTAGAAATGAAACTTACTTTTGCATCATTGATTGTCGCGATGGGAATTAGCAGCGCTGCATTTGCTCAGTCAGTAACTGTTGATGTGACATTGAACCCGATGGGTGATTTCAAAGCGAAAACTTCAGAAGTAAAAGGCGAAGCTGTCGTTAAAGGTGACGAAGTTTCTGCACAAAACATCGTCGTCAATTTGAAGTCTTTGAAAACGGGCGTAGAGCTTCGTGATAAGCACACGCAAAAGCATCTTGAAACAGATAAATTCCCAGAAGCAGTTCTTGTCTCTGCGACAGGTAAAGGTGGTAAGGGTAAAGGTGTTCTAAAAGTTCGTGGTATCGAAAAAGAAGTCGAAGGTACTTACAAAATCGAAGGCAAAGTTTTGAAAGCAGATTTCAAAGTAAATATTGCTGATTACGGTATCAAAGACATCAATTACATGGGTGTCGGTGTTGAAGACGAAGTGGTTCTTCATGTAGCCGTGCCAGTGAAAAATTAATTTGTACGAAATTTAAAAAGAAAAAAGCCGTCATCTCTGACGGCTTTTTTTATTTTTAATAGAATCTGTAAGCTAATCCAATCTTCCAGAACGTGGCACCTTTATCCAAAGGCCCAATCCCCTGATAAAAATCAATCGTGTCAGTCAGACGCAAATTCAAATCTGCAAGAGCTGTCAAAGTAAAGTTGCGAGTCGTATCAACTGTTAAGCCCGGTGTATCTGAAGGCCAGTCTACGCTGCGCATGTAAGCCATGCCAGTAACGCCAACATTCACGCGACCAGACAGGCGCCAGAATGCGCGCGGGCTGATCCCCAAAATTGTAAAAGCTTGTTTGTCTTTTTGATAAGTAATCGCAGAAACGTTGCCGCCACCATTAGCGCGTCCCGTACCAAAGAAGCCACCAAAGTTCCAACCCCAACGGTAATACACAACTTCTTTCTGGAAGCTGATCGAAAGACCGCTGTAGTTCGCAACGTCGTTATAAGTTTGACCCGCTTGTTTCAAGATCAACGGTTCGTTCCACTGCAAAGTTGAAAGACCCACAGCGTAAGAAGAAATCGAAGACACTTTTTTCTTCGGTTTGATTTCCGTTACAGAAGTATTTTCCGCGGGCGCAGCAGTTTCAGTCGAAGAAGTTGCCTCCGTCGATTCAGGCGCCATCGCAGCACTTTCAGCTTCAGCCTTTGGTGCGGCCTCGTCTGTTTTGGTCTCTTGCGCAAACGCGGCTGATGAAATCAAAGAAACAGCAAGTAGTGAAGTCAGAATATATTGTTTCATGCTATCTCCTTCTTAGTATGACACGTGCAATTGTGATTGAAGCATCCAGCTGTCGTATTGACCGCTGCCGTCTTCATAGGTTTTTCCATTCACAGCCATAATGCGGATTTCAGTACGCGGAATAGGGAAGAACATCGTGCCTACGCTCCAACGTAAATTTTCTGCGGAAGATTTTTTGATATCCGATTTGCTGGCCTCGATTGTTGATAACAAATTGTAACCGCGGCGGATGTTTACAAGTGATTGAATCCACGCATATGTACCAAGAATATTTGTGTCAGACGCTTTCGTCGTTTGATCTTTCAAACCAATTTCTGCAAGAATCGAACTGCCTTTTGATAGGCCGATGCGTGATGTGAACGCCAGCATGTTCCATTTCACAAAATCACTTTGTGACGTCATTGCTGAACCACCGATTTTGAATTTCTCAAAAACTTGGTATTCACCGCTAACCGCGAGACCTTTTTGTTTTTCAGGATCATCTTCGTAAGAGTTACCGAAGAACACGTTCGCAGCCACGTCCCATGTCGGATATGTGAAGTGCACAGTCGCACCCAAGGATTGGTCAAATTGTCCCAGCAAAGATGTTCTGTTGATCGAACGATTCACAGCCGTATGGTCGGCATTGCGAATACCAAAAGCTTTGTCCATCTGCCCGGCGTAGATCCACAAATTATTGTTCCATTTGTAGCGCAGATAGTACTCTTTCATGTACATCTGCCATTGCTTCACTTCAGCGTGCGGAGGATATTGATCCGCATAAGAAGCAGTTGTGATCAACGCGACAGTCTGCTTTTTGTCTGCAAAGAAGTTCATGTTGATGTCTTCTTGCATGTTGATCCATTTTTCCATTTTCTGGTTGCTGCCTGGGTTCGTTTGATACCACAAGCCGCGATATTTTAAGCCAGGGCGAATCCACCACGGAAGTTGTGTGGAGCCCAAGAAACCAGACTGCGCCGCAATTGTTTCTTCTTCTGTGCGTTTTGAATAGACGTCACGAGCTGTGATTTCTGTCGCAAACAAAGCACGACCGTAATCGTTCAATGCTCCGCCGCCCAGACCGTTGTAGTGGCAAGTGATACAAGACGAGTAGCCGTATCCGATAAAATCAGGATAAGCCGAAGCCTCTTGTGTGTTTAAAAGAAATAAAAGCGGCAATAATAAGAATGTAAATTTATTTTGTCTCACAATGAGACAACTATAGAAGACCAGGTCCGAGAATCAATAAAAAATTATAAACAAACTAGAATCAAACCGATAAGTTAGGCGATGGAAACAGCAAAAACCGCCGGTCTTGAACGTCCTTTCGTAGTTCAACTTGCAGCAGCAGTATTAATCGCAACTCCTTTAATGGATATCCTGACAGGGCAACGCACTGGCAGTTATCTTTTTGATGTCGTCAGTTGGATTCTTATTTTTGGAGCAGGTGCAAGTTTGATGGTTCGCCATAAATCTTCATGGATGTTGGGCATTATCCTTTGCCTTTCATTTGTGGGCTACACAGGTTACACGATTGTGTTGGCAATTGGCCCTGGTGGAAATCCTGTCACACAAACTGCGAAGCTTTTGGATTGTTTGCTTGTCGCATTTATCGTTGGTTCTGTTTTCTATTTCTTTCGCTACCCTTACTTGGATCGTCGCCAACATTGGTTTGCGCCAACGGGTTCGCGTTTTGCCGCACAAATTCCGGTTGTGATTAATGGCTCCATTCAGTCGCAAACCGTGGACTTGTCATACACTGGAGCACGTATTGCCGTGCCGCAGGGTAGTACCTTTAAAAAAGGGGACCGTGTGTCATTGGCGTTGACTGAGATCAACGATATTCTTTGTCACGGTCAAATCCTTGACGTTCAAGAGAGCTTTATTCGCGTTCATTTCGAGGACACTTCTGCGGCAGAACAAGAGCTCATTCGCCAATGGCTTTCGAGCCAGAATTTGCCAAAAGCATAAGATTCGGGCATAAGCATCGTGAAGGTAAACCATGGCTAAGAAAAAGAACTCGAAGAAAACACCTAAGAAACAAATCGAAATCGCTCCAGAAGAGACTCACATCATTCCTATGAGTGTGAAGAAGATCTTGGACAACGTTCGTCCGACTCCGATGATCCATAATGGTTTGAGTAACGAACAAAAGATCGAAAAAATCACAACCAAGTTCACAGAGATCCTGGAAGTTCTAGGTCTTGATTTGAATGACGACAGTCTTGTGGATACACCAAAACGTATCGCCAAGATGTACGTGAACGAAGTGTTTGGCGGTTTGGATCCACATAAGTTCCCTAAGATGACAGTGATTGAAAACACGATGAAGTACGATCAAATGATCGTAGTGCAAAACATCGAATGTCTGTCATTCTGCGAACATCACTTCTTACCAATCGACGGTATCGCGACGGTTGCGTATATCCCGAATAAGAAAGTGATTGGTCTTTCAAAAATCAATCGTATCGTTCAGTACTTCTCGCGCCGTCCACAGGTGCAAGAGCGTTTGACGAAACAAATTGCGGATTGCTTGCAATACGTGCTTGAAACAGATCATGTGGCTGTTCACATCAATGCCAAACACTATTGCGTGATGATGAGAGGTATCGAAGACACTCACAGCACGACAGCGACTTCCGATCTGCGTGGGCACTTTAAGACGTTGCCTCACACTCGTGAAGAGTTCCTTCGTCACTGTCACTTGCAACACAAAGGCTAATTCTTAAGAAATTTAGAATAAAAAAAAGGGAGCTCGAAAGCTCCCTTTTTTGTTATGTCGTTAGGGCGGACTGAAGAAGCTCTCGTGAGTTCTTCGATAAGTGCGGCAACTCAACCATGCGTTTGATTTGCGCCATGGCTTTATCCTTCATCGAAGGTTCAAGCTTTTGCACGAAGTTAAACGCTGCGCACAGGCGAGCCGCAACTTGCGGATTCTTCGCGTCGACTTCAAGGATTTTATCCGCATAGAACTCGTAAGAATTCAATTTTGGATCATTGAAGCGCACGATGTTCGCACCGAAAGCGCGAAGCAGTGAATACACGTTGTTAGGATTTTGCAAATTGAACGTTGGATGTTTTGTTAAATCCATTACGTCTTGCAAAACTTCTGAACGCGAAGTCGAAGTTGCTTGCGCTGTGAACCACTTATTGATCACAACCGAATCGTTTTTCCATTCGTCATGGAAGTGTTGCAGAGCCTTCGGACGGTGAGCAGAGTTGGAGTCAGCCAAGATCATCAAAGCCGTCATCTTATCTGTCATGTTTTGCGCGCTTGTGTATTGGTGATTTACCATTTCAAAAACTTCGGCATCATGAAGATCAGCAAGCAAGTGAAGAACCAAGTTTTTCAACTGACGGTGACCGAATACTTTTGTACTGCGGCTCTTAGGCTCAACACCATGATACTTGCGATAGATATCAAGCAGTGCAGATTTGTTTTCTTTCGCAAGAGCATAACGAACAGCCATGCGTGCTTGGTGGAACGCATCTGCATCCAATACTTTTTCAGATTGCGCCAAAATAGCATAGCTTGGAAGTTGCAACATCTTCGCTTTGAATGACGGATCCATGTGCTCATCACGGATGATTGCGCTCATCGCTTGCAAGTATTTTTGATCAACAACCAATGGCTGCCCTTCGCGCGCTTGACCGATCAAGCTTGAAAGAACACGAAGGCCGATTTTTTGCGCCATCTCGCGACGGTTGAAAGAATCGACGTCTTTGTTCATCAAGAAGAACAAATCATCTTCAGAAGCATCCCAGTGAAGGTTCACTGGCGCAGAAAATTCACGCAAGATTGAAAGCACAGGACGTTCTTTCAAACCTTTGAACACGTAAGTTTCTTTGGCTTCTTTAAGTTCGATCAAATGTTTGCCATCTGTATTGATCGTGATTTTTTCACAGTTCAACGGCAACTCAGCACCGTTTTTATCCAATAAGCCCATCATCAATGGGATATGGAACGGCTCTTTTGTTGGTTGTCCTGGAGTCGGCGGGCACGATTGTTCCAAAGTCAGGTGATACTCGCCAGAGGCAGCGTCATATTTTTCATGAACGCTTACAACGGGAGTTCCTGATTGATTGTACCAACGTTTAAATTGTGTGAAGTCTTTGCCATTCGGTTCAGCAATCGCGGCAGCGAAATCTTCTGTCGTCACAGCTTGACCGTCATGGCGTTTGAAATATTCATCCATACCTTTGCGGAAACCTTTACGGCCCACAATCGTTTGCATCATGCGGATCAATTCAGATCCTTTTTCGTAGATCGTCATTGTGAAGAAGTTATCAACTGCCATGCATGATTCAGGACGGACAGGGTGCGCATTAGGACCGGCATCTTCAGCAAATTGACCCGCTCGCAAAGCATCGACATCTTCAATACGTTGAACCGCACGCTCTGTCATATCCGCAGAGAATTCTTGGTCACGGAATACAGTCAGACCTTCTTTCAAAGAAAGTTGGAACCAGTTAGCAACTGTCACGCGGTTGCCTGTCCAGTTATGGAAGTATTCGTGCGCGACGACGGATTCAATGCTGTGGAAATCCGTGTCCGTTGCAGAAGAAGTATCCGCAAGAACCAAGCGAGAGTTAAAGATGTTCAAACCTTTATTTTCCATCGCACCGGCATTGAAATCGTCGATGGCAACGATCATGTAGTCATTCAAGTCGTATTCAAGACCGAAAACTTCTTCATCCCATTTCATCGCTTTTTTCAACGAATCCATAGCATGCCAGCAACGCTCTTGTTTGCCGTGAGAAGCATAGACTTCTAAATTCACCTTGCGACCAGAAGCTGTCGTGAATGAATCACGAATTACACCCAAGTCACCAGCAACGAGTGCGAACAAGTAACAAGGCTTTTTGTGTGGATCTTTCCAGTAAGCTTTGTGACGACCGTTGCCCAAATCTTCTTCTTTGATGCGATCGCCGTTAGAAAGAAGAACCGGGTATTTCTTTTTATCCGCTTCAATTGTCACAGAGTACGAAGTCATCACGTCAGGACGATCGAAGAAATAAGTGATTTTTCTAAAGCCTTGGGCCTCACACTGCGTACAGAAGATGCCGCTTGATTTATACAAGCCTTCAAGAGACGTGTTGTTTTGTGGCTCAAGTTCTGTTTCCACTTCCAAAGTGAACGTTGCAGGAACAGATTTTACGATCAACTCTTCAGGAGTGATTTGATATTGATCAGCGCTCAATGCCTGACCATTGATTTTGATCGAGATCAATTTCAAGTCTTCGCCGTTTAAACGCAATTCAGCGCCCGCAGTGAGCTGTTTCACCTGGCTTGTTGCCACAACTCGACAAAAGTCTTCATTCAAGTTGAAGTCGAGGTTGATAGATTCGACGGAAAAAGCTGGGCCTTTATAGTCCTTTAGATAAATTTTTTCTTGTTTCATAATGCCTCGCTTCCGATAATAGGTGAATGAGCTTGGTTTTCACTTCTATCACAATAAATACTATGCATCTACAGGACATGCTCGATTTTTATCGAATTATAGGCTTTCAATTTAAAGCCATCAAAGTCGATAAGGGCAGCGAAGTGTACAGAGCCACGCACAATGGTGTTGAATTCTCTCTGTATTCAATCAAAAACACGCAAAAGTCTCAAATTCCAAGTTTGCAATTGGGATTTCGTATTACCGAATTGGAAAAAAGTGTCGCTCAGCTTCAAAAAGTGAACGGCGCGATGTGCATTCTTGATCCAACTGAGATGCCAGATGGGATGAAATCGATCATTCTTGATCCAGATGGTCATTCTATCGAACTCGTAGAAGCATAAATTTCCACCTGACAGTTGCATAGCTTGTTTTCAAACAGTGCGCTATGATGAGGCATCATGAGCGCAAAAGACAATCGCAAACCCATCGAAACTCGCGAAGACATTCAAATCCTGGTCGACCGTTTTTACGATAAAGTTCGTAAAGATTCTTTGATTGGTCCCATCTTCAACGATGTGGCGAAAGTAAATTGGGAAGAGCATTTGCCGAAGCTCTACAATTTCTGGAGTGATTTGTTATTAGGCGAAGATACTTATCGTGGCCGTCCATTTCCTCCGCACATGAAGTTGAATCTTGTGCCTTCACACTTTGAGCAATGGCTGCGTCTTTTTGTTGAAACGATTGATGAGCATTTTATTGGAATGAAAGCCGAAGAGGCAAAGACGCGGGCGTTTAGAATCGCCCGCAATTTCATGATCAATTTAAATCTTTTGGATTAAGGCTGTACGATACAAGTTGGCAAGTTCGCGGAAACGGCTTGCAGACCAGCTGCACCCAATTTATACAGCAGACCGGTTCTTGTGAAACCTTCAGAAAGCTGCTCTTCCAAATCCTTCATTTGTTTTGGATCTTTCAAGCTCGCTGCAAATTCTTTTTTCTCTTCACTATTTGCCGACTGATTGACCATGTTGATAAGGGCTTTTTTAAATGTCGTTACTTTGGATTTGAAGACAACCTTTTCATAAACGGGTTTCAAATCATATTTAATAAAATAACCACTCTCAGTCAGGTTTGTCGGCTCGTTGATTTGCACGACAAGTTCAAAATAAAATTTTTCGTTATTGCCGATATCAAAGTTTTGAAAATTCATTGAGATCGCGTGACTAGTGATATCTTCTTTTGAGGCTGAAATCGGTTGTCCATTCTCGCGATAAAGTCGAAGGGCTGGCAAAGCAGGCAGTTGCAAGCTTTCCAAAACGACATTGGTTTCATTGTCATTTCTTTTCGAAATTAAACCGTCGGAATTCGCAATAAGAACGTGCTCTTTGCCATCGCGAACATTTGTGACTGTAAATTCAGCTTTTTTAAAACCCTTACCTAGGATAACCGAGTCCAATTTTTCTTGCGCTTCAGATTCAGTCGCCAATTTGCAGTTTTTATGAGTAATGACTTCCGTATTGACGGCAAATGCTGGGGTCACAAATGCAGAAGCTAAAATAAATCCAACCAGGCGTTTCATAGGGATTCCTTTTTCAGTAATTTAAGTAGTCCGAAAGCCATTTAGCAAAGCTAAGACCACCATAAGATGAAAGGAATTGGATTGTATGAGGTTTACTCTGAGTACACTTATGACAAGAGCTCAAAAGTGTCACATATCTAGGTCAAGCACCCCCTAGCCAGAGGGCGCTTGGAATTAGCTAATTTCTACTCGCAGTTGGGAAGCTGATATTTCACCTTATAAAGCAGGCGTCCAAAACTTTGTCTGCCCCGTGCATAGTCACGCACATCCATCTCAAAGGATGTTGGCAGAGTTTTAAGACTGCGATCATAACGAACGCAATAGCCGTTGCGATAATCAAGGCAATCAACACTTTCTTCCGTCAATGGCTGAGTCAGAATCTCTTCCTTGCTATCAACACGAAGAACTTTGTCTGGGCCATTGTTTCTAGACAGAATCAATGGAGAATCCGTTTTAATTGGTTCTATCGTGCGCGCATATTCGCCCGAGACACAGATACCAGTCACACCAATAGCACGACCTTGCATTTGCATCACAGGAACGTTGACGTCATATTTGCGATCTAACTTCAGAAGCTCATCGCGCGAAATGGAATTGCCTGAACCGCCAGCGCTGCCGCCACCACCAAGAGCGAAGGACATTGTCGAGATGAAAGTTAAAGTAAGGATGATTAAAAATTTCATTTAGCGGGCTCTTTCAAAGTGTCAGTGCTCGAGAATGTATAAGCGGGGATCGCGCCTTTAGCGCCTGGTTGCTTAAGTAGTTCTAATTTTTCTTTAAAGGCTTTTTCATCAATATCGATCCACTTTCGCAAAGTGACTTCGCTGATGGATTCGAAATACAACGACATGTGATTGGCATAATTGATATCGGTGTTTTCTGGCTTAGAATAGCTTTGCGTCAGTTGCAGGCCGACTTTTTTGATAGTCGCCGCACCAAACGAAGCTCTGCGACTGCCTAAAACGAAAGTGCCGTCTTGTTGTAAGTGCACCACGCGCATATCTAGCATCTTATGCAGAACTTCCAAGCCATACTCACCAAAACGTTTTTGTGCTGTTAAACGCGTAAAAGGAGCCGTATCAGCCAGGACATAAAGTTCTGCAAAAACACGGTCATTTTGTAGCTCGGCCTCAACATCCGCCAGATAGCTGAAACGTGCGCCTTGATTGACCTGTGGATCGTTCTTTTTAAGCTTAGCGCGAACTACAGCAGGGGCCGCGGCAATGATGTCTTGAACATTGTTAGCGCCCAGGATCACGGAATACAGCTTATACAGAGTTTGATAGCTCGGATTATGGGAAAGCAGCAAAAGACGGCGTAAGGTTTTGATATGAATTTCAGAGCGTTTACTGAGGTTTGCCAAGGCCTTCTTAGGATTGTCGAAATGCTCAAGATAATGGGTGATATCCTGTTGAACTTGCTCGCGCAAATTGACCTGAGGGACATTCGAAAGAGAGAGTTCCTGAAGTTCTGAATTCATTGTGCTTAGGTATAAAAGGAGAGGACGAATTTCTCCACCGGAATCACTTGGAACGGGGCTTATTTCAGACATGTCCAAGGTTTGTCCACTTTTTTGGGACAAAACCCCTTATCCCGGGGGATAAGGGGTTTCTGAGCTAACTAATAAATACTATTGGCAAGCTTGAACTGTGAAAGGCTTTTTGAACAAGAAGTTTACAACTTCGCGCTCGCCTTGAGTTTTCCAAGAGTAAACGCTTACGTTTACAGTTGTTGGGTATGTGCCAGACTCAACTTCATCGTGGCAAACATAACGTTGATTTTCGTGACCACCAACGTATTCACAAACAGAAACTGTGTGTTTGTAGTTCAATGAAGTAGAAAGGTATTTGTGACCGATAACTACAACAGTGTCTTTTTCTTTACCGTGAACTGTTTTAGTGATTGCTACTGGGTTGATAGTGCGAAGCATATCGCCATCAAGACAAACATCCATGTAACCAATTTGAGTGCCCATTTTTACTGTAGGAGCTTCGATTTTTAAGTCAAAAGCTTTAGTAAGAACTTCCCAAGAAGTGTTTACTGAGTATTTACCTGCGAATGCAGAAGAAGCTGCGAACAAAGACAATGCAAGAACCATAAGTGATTTCATTTGATCTCCTTTTTGTTGATGAATCCGATGTGCCATCGAGGATGACATTCAAGCAATCGTAAAAACGAAGCTTTAATGAAAATGCGGGACATGTGTTGTTTGGCTTTGGTGATTCTGGACAAATCAGGGTTTTGTCTAGTTTGTGGCGATTTGCTTCACAATAGTTAGCGTTTTATTCCAAGCATAAGCGTGTTATAGTTGTTCACATCATGTGCGCAAAAGAACTTTTTTCTACTATCAACAAGCTTCTATCGAAGTTTTTAAAGTCCCCAAGGGCTTTGAAGCTGTTGTGCGCGCAAAGCTCATCTCGTAAGTAAATTTTCCCGCTACGAAATTTACTTTTAGCCCTCTCTGACTACGCAACATTTTAAAAATATTTTTAATCCCCTCATAGGAGAATTGCATGGAATCGCAACCGCGAATTTTTGTTACAGATTTAGATTATCAACGTCTTTCATCATTGGCAGCGCAAACTGAAAGCGAAGCGGGTTTGGCGCTTGAAGAAGAGCTTAGTCGCGCCAACGTCATTGCACAAAAAGATATTCCACCGACGATCGTGACGATGAATTCACGCGTGCGTTTTGTCGATGAATTGAATGGCACTGAACAGGAAATGACTTTGGTTTATCCCAAAGATGCGAATTTAGAAGCTGGCAAAATCTCTATTCTAGCGCCTATCGGCGTTGCCCTGTTAGGTTTGTCAGTAGGTCAATCTATCGATTGGAAACTTCCAAACGGCACGATCAAAAAATTGACTGTGAAAGCCGTCAGCTTCCAACCTGAAGCGGAAGGCCACTACGAACTCTAAGTAACCATAATCTCAGGATGAGACATAGACTTGCTACTCCGGCGAAGCCGGAGTGTAAGCAAGCACGGCGAAGCCTGAGTGTAAGCAGGCACGGCGAAGCCGGAGCGTAAGCAGGCACGGCGTTTGTAGTACTACTCATTAAGTTCATTAATCGAGGATAGTAAATGAAGATGAAGTCGTGCCTAATTCTAGTTCTAGCGGTTATAACAGCATTCAGCACAGCGGAAGCCCGCACGAAGAAGCGTGTTCTCAAAATGAGTCAGCCGCAGAAGGGCGCCATTGTGAAAACGGTGGTCAGCACTCCAAAGAAGCAACCGAATGTAACGCCGGTTTTGCGTTCAGCCTCTGTCCTTGCTGAAAGCCTGGACGAGAAAGCGGGAGCCATCATTAATTCGATGGCGATGAATTCCATTCAGAAATGGATTCACAACGTTGATGAAACAAAACTGAAGGCGGAATACGCCGAAGAACTCATGGTGCACATGACCCGCATGACGGCACTATTCAGTGCGCATCGTAAAGCAGGTCCCTTCGCAAAATTCAGTGAATTGGAATTCCAAAATCTTTTAGTTAAGAGTGACTACTTATTGTCGCTTGCGGTGTCGCGCGAAAGCCTTGAATACGCGCAACATCGTGACCTTTTTGCCCGCCGCTTTAGCACGGCGTTAGCGGCTTACAATGCGGAACGCTTAGGCTTTGACCAAAAGATGATCCGCTTTAATTTCGCCAGCAACTAATACATCCCACGAGCCTTCAGTGCTTCGATCATGATGGCTTTGGACTCTTTACCACCGAATAGATCTTCATTCGAAGTTTTGTCGTTGAAAGTGACCACGGCCACATACTCTTGTGTGCCTTTTTTAAGATGCGCCACGAACCATCCCAAACGGCGGTCCAATTTAGCGCCCGTATAACCTGAACCTGTCTTTCCAGAAAAATCCCAACCATCTGGGGTTTTTTCTAAATACATAATTTTGCGAGTCAGCTCTTGCGCATTTTGTGATTGCGGTAAAGTCGAAGCAAATAATTTTTTTAGAAAATCAACCTGTTGATAAGCGTTGATTTGCACCGAGTTGCGTTTATGATTCGGCACTTTTCCATTCGTTAACCACGCGGATTCAATGTTGCCAGAAAAATCATGATTGCCATAATTCATTGAATCCAAATAGTTTTGCACCTTCGCGCGGCCTAGTCTTTTTGTGATAACTTGCGAATACCAAAGCACAGAATACTTCATCCATGTCGCAGCTGTCTGATCTTGATTCCATTCGGAGATCTCGTGCTTCTTGTGATTCCATTTGAATTTTGTATTTTCATCTTTCAGTACGCCAGAATCAAAACCCATCACAGCCAGTGGAACTTTGAAAGTTGAGCAGGGGGCAGTTGCCAGTTGGCAACGCTCGGGATTGAATTGTTCAACGTATTCTTTGTTCGTGACGTCGTATAAAAGAAAGCAGCCCTCTTTATCTTTAAATGCGTTCGTAAGCGTTTCAAAACTGCTGATAATAGGTTTAGCATTTTCGCTCTTTGTCTCTGTATCTGATGACTTATCCGGCGTCGAAGAACAATTAACAAAAGCAAGTGCGGCCAAGCTAGCGAAGAATAATTTTTTACCAGTCATTATGAAATCCGATTCTTTGCGAAGTCGTAAGTTGAAGAAGAAATCTTTAGATATTAACTCAAGATTGATTCAAAAAAACAAGGGAGTCTTCAAATGAAAAACTACATGGCCGTCATCGTTCTGCTGTTCGCAGGAAATGCGTTCGCAGCCGCGCAAGATTTAAGATGTATGGGCACTGAGCCTTTTTGGAACGCTAAAATCACCGGCGACAAAATCATCGTCGCAGCCCCTGGCGAAAAAGATCAGTCTTATAAAATCACATTGCGTACGTCACCCATCGGCGTACCAGAATCTTTCGGCGAAGTCCTTAAAGGCAAAGGAGCAGCCGGTGATGTAACGATCACAGTTCGCGCCGATGAAAAATGCACAGACGGCATGTCAGACGCCACATACTCAAAAGAAATCTGGCTCCTACAAAACGACCAACTCGTGGTGGGATGCTGTAAATAGATCGCAAAAAAAAGCCCGGTTCATCACCGGGCTTTTTCATTTCGTCAGAAATTATTTACGTTCAGACAAAGGAACAACTTTACGTTGTTCTGCACCTACGTACTCTGAAAGAGGACGGATGATGCGGTTGTCAGCAGTTTGCTCCATGATGTGAGCAGACCAGCCTGTTGTACGAGCCATAACGAAGATCGGTGTAAAGAAGTCGATCTCGAAGCCCATCATGTAGTAAGCAGGACCCGCTGGGAAATCCAAGTTAGGGTAGATTTTTTTCTTCTCAACCATAACTTTTTCCAATGAAGCGTACATTTGCATCCATTTTTGTTCGCCAGTTACGTCAGCCATAACTTGTGCGTACTTCTTCATTGTTGGAACGCGAGAGTCGCCAGAACGGTAAACGCGGTGACCGAAGCCCATAACTTTTTTCTTCTGAGCTAGAGCATCCAACATCCATCGTTCTGCTTTTGCAGGATCTGCGATCTCTTTCATCATGTGCATAACCATTTCGTTAGCACCACCGTGCAAAGGACCTTTCAACGCGCCGATACCCGCTACAGTTGCAGAATAGATATCAGATTGAGTTGAAGTCACAACACGTGCTGTGAAAGTAGAAGCATTGAAGCTGTGTTCAGCGTAAAGGATCAAAGAAACGTCGAAAGCTTTAACAACTTCTTTTTGTGGAACTTTACCGAAACACATGTGGAAGAAGTTTTCAGCGATAGACAAATCAGATTTTGGAGCAATAAAGTCCAAACCTTTTTTGAAACGGTAGTCAGCAGCAACCATTGTTGGGATTTTCGCCAACAATTGAATCGCTTTGTCCATGTTTGTAGCTGGAGAAGAATCCCAGATACGAGCATCTTCCGCGCCCAAGAAAGAAACCGCTGTGCGGATTGAATCCATTGGGTGGCATTTTTGTGGAAGAGCTTTGATCACGTTCAACAAAGTTGCAGAGATATCGCGGTAGCCGCGCTCTTTTTTCGTGAAGTCAGCCAATTGCGCAGCAGTTGGCAATTCACCGTTGTACATCAAGAAAGCAACTTCTTCGAATGAGCAGTTTTCAGCCAAGTCTTGAACTGGGTAACCGCGGTAGATCAAAGAGTTTGTGTGAGGGTTTACTTTAGATACTGAAGACGTATCCATAACAACGCCCTCAAGACCTTTTTTAACGTTCATTTTCTCTGGTTCTGGAACGTAATCTGGATTGATATATTCAGCCATTTTTCCTCCGGAAACGCCGTGCGAAGTGTGTTCGCGATGTGGCGTGTTATTTATCTAAAAGGTAATGGCTCAAGCTAGCCCTTGGCATTTGTTAGGTCAACCAGCCAAGGACTTTTTTGCGATATGGCGAACCTCTAAGGCGACTGATCTGTCGCAGAGACGGAACACTTAAACGTGGCAGGCAATGTTTGTGCGGATTTTCCAAGCGACGCGTCTTGGGCGATCGTATTTTGAACGCTCGAACTGATGTCGGAATCTTGTTCAATGATTCCCAATTCGCGCGCTGCCGTCAGGCTGTTGTAGCTAAAATTTTCTGATCCGACGTACACCGTTTGACCATCAACGACGATGCTCTTCGCATGAATGTAGGGATTTGAATTCGAGTAAGGCGGAACGGAAAGAATTGCTTCAACTCCGCTCGCTGCCAAATCTTTCATGAACGGGACATTGCGAGTTCCACCGCCCTCGACACAAGCGGGTACAACAACAACGACTTTCACATCGTTTTTCGACTTATCTCCGAGGGCGGCCAGAATATCTTTATCGCCTAAATTTTCGACTTCAAGATAGATGCTTTGCTGCGCTGATTGAATCAGAGCAAGCAGCTTGTCTTTCGAATTCACCGGACTCCATGCTAATTTTTCGACACTCAATTCCGGTGTGTTTCCAGTTTTGTTGTCAGCATTTTGCCAGTCGGAAGCGAACACTTTATCAAACTCATTCACAACATCTTGATCATCAGTGCGAATACCAAAATCGCGAGTGAAATCTGCTGTACGAGTCAGATTAATCGACGTCACGAGGGCCCAAGAATGATCAAACGTCGCAGACTTTGCGTGAGAGATCGAGAAGAACGGGGAGCTTGGTTTCACGGCGATACCATGAGCTTGCAAATTATCTGCGATCGTTTTCGCAGTTCCGCCAGCCATGACTTTTTCGTCGAGGATGATTTGAATTTTCACTCCTCGCGAAGAGGCGCTGATCAAGTGATTCACAACATCGAGATCAGACAAATGATACATCAACATGTTGATCGAAGATTTTGCGGCATCAATATTATCTAGAAAAAGACGGTGACCATCTTCCGGTGCGATCGACAGGGTGTCATTCGCAGAGCTCACAAGTGGCAAGAACAGAAACGCGCTCAGAACCAAAGACAAGATTCTCATAAATCCCTCGATTCCGGGTACTTACGGCCCGGTTGGAAGCGGTTCGAGGTAACTTAACAAATGTTAAAAAGAAGTCAAAGTAAAAAACAGACATCCTTTCAACGCAGTAAGTTGTTCATGGTTCGAGACCCTAAGAATTTGGTTAACCTATTGAAATCGCAAAAACTGGGTTTCCAAAAAAGTTGGTAAAATCACTTCAACAGTGACGATCCCGAAGTAAACCGGGAGCGATGTAATTCAAATCCTCTTGGCATCATTCTGCTGATACGCAAAAAATAAAACTTTGAATAATCCGAAAAATTATCAGGGGGACACTACGGTGGGAAATTTTTTGGTTAAGCTTGTACTTGCGACGATGCCATTCAGTTTTGCCGGACACGAATGGGGCAATGGCTCTTTCGATCAGCCACTTGATTGCGATGCGGCCTTTGGTTTGTTCTTCGGGACGGAGAGCGTTTCCAGCAGCGCAACGCTTGAAAAAGATGGTCATTATCTGGATCTGACTCTTGTCGATAGCAGCGGTGAAAAATATCCTCCACTGCGCTTCATGTATGAACTTGCTTTTATCAGTAACGGTTTAACTGTCACACGTTTGTATCGTTTGCCTGAAGAGTGTTTCATGCCTAAGTGCTACAGGTTTCACAATATGACAATTGAAGCGATACGTTGGGGCGAAGACATTAAAATCAATCTGACTTTCGACTCTGACGTCATGAAAACAAAATCACCATTTATCTGCAAAGTGAGACAACCCTAATGTTAGCTTCTGCAGAATACTTAAAAAAAGCCTACGAGCTTCGTAAAGAAAAAAACGTGCGCTATTCATTGCGTGCCTTTGCGAAACATTTGGAAATCGGCAGCGGTCGCCTGTCAGAGCTAATGAACGGGCAGCGCCAAATTACAGAATCAATCGCACAAAAAATTGGCCCGAAATTAAATCTAAATTCTGAACAGATGAAAGAGTTCCTGGCTTGTGTTGAGCAAGAAAGTTGCCGCGAAGTTTACGGTAAGATTCTGCAAGAAGATGAATTCAAATTTTTGTCTGATCCAAGTTACGTCGCGATGTTGTCATTGATTGAAACCAAAGGTTTTGATCACAAAACCTCAACAGCTGCGCGTCGCCTAGGTATTACTGAAGAGGAAGCGCAACAAGCGATCGAAACGTTGAAGCGCTTGAGTTTGCTTACAACCAAGAACGGCCGTTTGACACCGCAAGCACGCAAAACACAAACCAGCACCGAAGTACCATCAGAAGTGTTGCGCGAGGGGCATAAGCGTCGTTTAAAGGTGATCGAAAAGGCCATCGACAATGTGCCATTAGAACTGCGCGATTCATCAGCGATGGTTTTGGCGATTGATCCAAGTAAAATGCCGGAAGCAAAAGAGAAGTTGAAGAAATTCCGTCGCAGATTTTCTGACTATTTAGAGACGGGGAATCGTTCTGAAGTGTACATGCTTTCTATGCACTTAGTTCCGATGACGACAAAAGCTTAAGACATTCCGATTTTGCTTGAGTAGAAATAAAAAGGCCTCGTACGAGGCCTTTTTGCTTATCTGATATCCGGCAAGATTATTTCAATTTAAAATTGAAAATATTTTGGTCGAAGCTGTTGTACTCATCATAACGAGTCAAAGCGTAAAGCTCTTTACGAGTTTGCATTTTACCTAGCAAACCTTCTTGAGTTCCTTTTTCTTTGATCTCTGCCAAGCCATTCACAGTAGCACCCATCGCAAGACGGAATGTTGTCACTGGATAGATCACGATGTTGTAACCAAGATTTGAAAGTTCTTGGTAAGTGAACAAGCGGCCTTTACCGAATTCAGTCATGTTCGCAAGCAAAGGAACAGAAACGGCTTTACGGAATTTTTCAAATTCTTTTTCGTCTTCCAAAGCTTCCGTGAAGATGCAATCCGCACCCGCATCGATGTACGCTTTGGCGCGATCAATCGCTGCATCCAAACCTTCAGAAGCACGAGCGTCTGTACGAGCAATCAATAGGAAATTTTCATCCAATTTTTTACCACGAGCAGCGGCCGCTACTTTGCGAGTCGCTTCGTCACGAGTCACCAACGATTTACCATCCAAGTGACCACAACGTTTTGGATTTACTTGGTCTTCAATATGACAACCAGCTAAACCCATTTCAATCATCTCTTGCACAGTGCGAGTCGCACTCATCGGTTCACCGAAACCAGTGTCGATATCAATGATCGTTGGAAGTTTCGTCGTACGCGCAATCTGACGCCCACGAAGACCGACTTCAGTCAAAGACGTCAAACCGATGTCTGGGTAACCCAAGTCATTCGAAAGCACAGACCCAGAAATATAAACTCCATCAAATCCCTGTTTTTCAATCGCCATCGAAACCAACGGTGACCAAGAACCAGGAAACTGAAGCAATTTACCAGTCTTCAATGCAGCTCTAAAATTCGCACGCTTCTGCGCCGGAGTTAATTCAGGAAACAACATAATTTCCTCCAAGGAAATTTATAGAAAAGAAAAAACCAATTTCACAAACTACAAACGTTCGCACTCATTCTACTCTCACTTCCACGCCATTTCGAGGTCTTTTGAGACTTTAAAAGATTCGCTGCGGATTTGTTCTCAACGAAATTCAATTCTTAGGAACAGTTTGTGAGTAAGAATCGGGACAAAGTCTTATAACAATGAGCCGGCGGAGAGGAGGAGCCTGGTTCTGAAGGGACCTCCGCGGGGCCTGGATGGCCCTCGCCGCAGGCGAAGCGGTGAGGCAGGATGCCGTGTCCCGTAAGAAACAGGCTCCTCCTCTCCGCTGGCGGTCTTCGTTTAGAAGATACCTTTTGTATCGCGTTTATTGTTCGTCAACTTGTCGATAGGAATTTGAACGTTCAACTGTTGAACTTGTTCAGCAGTCAAGTTTTCCAAATTCTCAACAAGACCGATGAAACGATCGCGTTCTGCTTTTGTGATGATACCTTCAGTAAGCGTATCGAACTTACGGATGTAGTCAGCACGTTTGAATGGACGAGCACCCGCTGGATGCGCATCTGCTACGCCTAGTTCATCAACGATTTTAGAACCATCTTTCATCGTGATTTCTACGCGGCCGCCGAAGCGTTTTTTGTCTGGATCTGTCTCGTGGTACCAAGCAGTCCATTGTTTGTCTTCAACAGTCGAAATTTTGTGCCACAAAGCCACAGTGTCAGCACGTTTCGCACGCTCTGGAGCGTATGAATTAACATGGTGCCAAGTTCCGTCTTGAAGAGCCACTGCGAAGATGTACATGATCGAGTGATCAAGAGTTTCGCGAGACGCATTTGGATCCATTTTTTGTGGATCGTTCGCACCAGTACCAATCACGTAGTGAGTGTGGTGAGAAGTGTGGATCACGATATCTTTGATATCGTCGAAGTTTTTGATCATTGGCTTCATTTTGCGAGCCAAGTCGATCAATGCTTGAGATTGGTATTCAGCAGAGTGTTCTTTTGTGTACGTCTCAAGGATCGCGCGTTTTTCTTCGCCAACTTCTGGAAGTGGAACTTCATATTTACCGTTTTTACCAGAAAGCATGTAAGCGATAACTGAGTCTTCACCTTCGTAGATTGGAGATGGAGCGCCTTCGCCACGCATAACACGGTCTACAGCTTCAACAGCTAGTTTACCAGCGTGTGCAGGAGCGTAAGCTTTCCAAGAAGAGATCTCACCTTTACGAGATTGACGAGTTGTGAAAGAAACGTGAACCGCTTGTTGCACAGCTTGGAAAATAGTTTCAGTTGGAAGAGACAACAATGTACCGATACCCGCAGCTTGAGCAGGGCACAAGTGAGCGATATGGTCTTTTTTGTATTCGTGCAAGCAGATCGCTTTTACTAGATCAACGTGAACTTCATAACCAGTCACGATACCTTTCAAAAGCTCTTTACCATTTTTACCCATTTGTTGAGCAACCGCCAAGATCGCTGGAATGTTGTCACCAGGGTGAGAGTAGTCAGCAGCCAAGTAAGTGTCATGGAAATCCAATTCACGAACCGCAGTACCGTTCGCCCATGCAGCCCACTCACAGTCAAATTTTTGATCGTTTGGCATACCAAATACAGTAGCACCACCGTTGCGTGGATGGGCAATCGCCATAGCACGAGCAGAAGCAACCGGACGGCGGTTAGCAGCCGCGATCGCTACAGACGCGTTATCGATGATACGGTTGATAACCATATCAGTAACGTCAGCTTTGATTGGCGCATTGTCAGATGCGATTTCAGCGATCTTCCAAGCCAATTGATCTTTACGATCTAGTTTTTCTTTAGACGGATAAACACGTACTGTGTGCTTCTTCATGAGCATTCCTTTCAGGAGGCGAACGCAGAGTCTAACGATGCGTCGCGCAATTTTGTCTTATTAAAACAAGCAAAATTAGCGTGGCCTCAAAGGAGCGTCAATGAAAGGACAGCTTGATTCAGAGCGAAATCTGAAAGGACTTCTTTAAATGAAAATCGGGCTGAGCACCGACGTGAGCAAGAGCGAAATAACTGCGTGTTCCGTCTTTAAATTCAACGACCGCCGTGACGCCCAAGTGCTTGGCAGAACGCAACTCTTCACCACGCACTTGCACGCGGAACAAAGCTTCATCTTTTGCACCTTCACGATGCGCCAGTTTTACTCGCAAGCCGGTTGCCTCGCGCATGCCCTGACGATAACCGCTGAAAGCATAGGCATTCCAGTCACCATTCGGGGAACAATTCACTTCATAATAAGGAGTATTGTCTTCTAAAGAGCCCGTGAAAAAACATTCCAAACACGTCTGCTTCCACAGCTCATCACGGCGCGATTCCACCAAAGATGATGCAGGAAAAACGATCGAGTCGACTGCGCCTAAAATGCGAAACTCCACCAGCAACTCTTCCGGAGATGTTTGGAAGTGAGTGACTTCAACAGAAATTTTCTGCGTGTTTTCATTCGCGGCGAAGGGCTTTAAAGAATTCATTCTTAGATCTTCTCCCAATCCATTCGCGCTGTAAAAAGAATCTTTTCGTCTTCAGCACGAAGTCCGCGATAAATGCTGGAACCTTTATCGGCTGAAGAAGAATCCGCCGTCGCGCACGAACGCTCCACTTTCACTTTGTCGCCCAGATGAGTCTCTGCCAGAAAATTGACAGCGTAACCCGTCAGTTTCAAATTTTGGTGAAAAGAGTAGGGGATCGCATCCAAGATCCACTGCGAATATTTCGTGTTGTTCACATGTTGATTTGTATCAAGATCTGAGTTGCGCACGCGATACTTCGCTAATGTTTCGTACTCACCAGAGACAGCGATCTTTTCAGTCTCTAGGCCGTTTTCCTGATCTAAACAGATGTCTTCCCAAGGACGCAGGTTTGCGGAAGGTAAAATCTTTTTCGTCGCGCGATCTAAAGCCAACCAACTCGTGGAGCACTTGCCGATAATATTTCCGTCCGCATCTTTAATATAGAATTCACGAGCTACAAAAGCACCTTGAGGTGGACGTAACCATGTCTCTACGCGCACCGTCTGACCAAAAGCAGGCCAACTGCTCATCTGAAGTGACTGACGCGTGAGTACCCAGAACAATCCTTGTCGCTCCATGTCTTTCATTCCGAAGCCCAAAGTCTCTGCATGCATCCACGCTGTTTCTTGGATGGCATTCAGAATTCCATAGAGCCCAAGTCGGCCCAAGGGATTTACCAGAAGACTAGTGATCTTAAATTCTTCGCTCCACAAGCGTTGTATTTCTCGAGACATACGTGAGGGATTCTCCATTCGATACTCAGATTTTACTCTTGTAATCGGGCATAACAAGTTCTTTAAACTTGAGGATGTTTTGCAAAAAAACAGGCAGTAATTTGGGTCGCGTGATGTATACTATGTTTGTTTAGATGGAACGCAGTCAAACAATAGTCAAAAGCAAATACTTGTCACGTTTGTATGATTATGTTTATGCTAACTAATATTTAGGGAATTCACATGAAACAAAAAAATATGCTAGCAGATTTCTTGAAACAAAAACGTGTCGCTGCGGGCCTCTCTCAAAGAGATGTTGCTGATAAATTGGGGTATTCAACTCCGCAATTTATCTCTAACTGGGAACGTGGTGTTTCTCATCCACCAATCAACGCTTTGAAACGCTTGGGCGAACTTTATAAAGTATCTGCTGAAGATTTGTTTGAAGTGACATTGAATGCGACGATCCAGGAAGTAACACAGGACCTTCGCAGAAAATTCGCGACAAGCAAAGCGCGCTAAGGTAACTTTAAAAAATAAGAATTTTAAAAGCCCCAAGTTTTGGGGCTTTTTCGTTTCTTAAGATTAAATTAAGTTTTATTTAGGTACTTTCATGGGCGTTCTTGTAAAAAGATTTTTGGAAAAGAGTGAAGAACTCAGCAGCTTAATTGAAAAAGAAGGGTGGGTCGTCAGACCTTATCAAAGCCCTGCTTTGCCGTATTTCCGCTCTTTACCGGACGACATGCAAAACGCCGCTTGCAACGAACTTGAAAAATACCTTGAGATCTGCAACGAAGCCCAAGCAGATGGACACGCGATTAAAGACGCGCGTCTTCTTGTTAACTACGCATTGAAATACAATGGTTTGTACTTCAATGAAGATGTTTACAAAGTTCTAGAGCCAGGTGACGTGGTTGAGTTTTACAATCACAATCACACGCAGATTTTCAGAACGTTCAATTACTTCGAATACACAAGCTACACGATTGAAGATATCTACTGCCGTCCGTGGTTCACCCTTTATGAACGCGATCAAGATATCACGCAAAAAATCATCGAGATGGCGACGCCGGTTTTTACAGGCGCAAACTTAGGTGTGGTGTTCTTGGATGTGGGCACTCACTTGATCACCGAGCGCACGTCGCTTGAAAAGCTTCAACTACGCAACAAGGGCAATTGGGTGGCTCCGTTGTTTGATGAAAACGATGTGCAAATCGGTTACGTCAACGTTCTGCGTGTTGAACCGCTTCTTTAATTTTTAAATTTTAAATTAAGAATCGGTACTCTTAGTAAGTACCGATTGATAGATGGATACGCCAAGGGCTTTCACCCGGCTGTTGATTTAATTTCCACGCCATATCGACACTCAAAGGGCCGACCGGAGTGTTGTAGCGAATACCAAAACCAGTACCTGCACGGTACGGCTCATTGATATCTAAACCTTGAATTAATACTTCACCGCCATCATAGAAGACCGCGCCACCAAGGCTGCCCCAAACAGGGAAGCGCAATTCTGACTTAAATAAGAACATCGTTGAATCTGTCGTTAAGTAATACTTATTCGACGTGCCTTCGATGCCCAAATCTCTTTTACTTGGGAAATATTCAACACCTGGTTCGTAACCGCGCACAGTAGATGTACCACCTAAGCTGAAACCTTTTTTATCCCAAGGCACACCATTGTCATCGTCAGGCATGTTCGCCAAATTTTTTAGATAACCACCACGCACTTGATTCGCCCATACGACCGGTTGTTTTTGCCAAGTCGCTGTTTGCAAGTAATGTGTGAAGCTACCGACAGCACGCCAGTATTTAATAGTCTCTGTCGCACCGATCGCAGGATCTGCGTATTCCGCATTAATACGTGTGAACGTTCCGCGAGTGGGATTGAATGGGTTGTCGCGATAATCGATATCGACATTTGGTCCCGTCGTCACGATATCTTGGCGAGTCGGTTTGTACGGATACTTGTCAGTCAAACCACGGTCTTTTACTTGTGCCAATGACCATATATCCCACGTGCCTAAAATGTGCGTCGTGAAATCGCGTTCGATGGTGTACGTGTACGAGTTCAAATCAGTGACCTGACCGACATCGTAATCAGTGATCTGACTTGATAACGTAAAGTTCACGCGGCCACGAACGCGCGTATTGAATAAATACGGCTCGAGGTAGCCCATGATCAATTTACTTTCAAGATACTTAAATTCCGTTACGTTGTAGTTGCCTTCAAGACGAAGGGAAATACCACGACCGGTACCCATCAAGTTACGATAAGCAACCGCCGCGTAACCACGAAGTGTGAACGTTCTTTCGTTCGTTGCACCACCACCCAAAGTCAAAAGACCCGGATCACGCTCTGTCACTTTCACCAATACGGTACGATTAGCGACGTTCGTTTTTTCTTCGACAGTGCGCACTTCAACAGTCGAAAAGAAACCCGTACGTTGCAGGTGAGTGATCGAGTCTTCAATTTTTTGCGGGGTAATCAATTCACCCTGTTTTACTTCCAATTCCATTTTGATCACAGAATCGCGAGTAAACGTATTGCCTTCAAGAACGATTGAGGCTGCACGAACTTGTGGACCTTCAAAGATTTTAAAGTTCAGAATCGCTTGAGTGTTTGTTTCGTCGTAAGTAACCAGATCTTCTTTTTCATTCAGAAGCTGCATTTCGATGTAACCGTTATCACGATAGAAGCTTTTGATATTCGCAACCGCTTCTTCGATCTGGCTAAGCTTTAAGGCACCTGGTTTGATCTTTGTGACTTTTAAGAGTTCTTCATTCGAATAAGCCGTGTTGCCGCTGAACTCGACCGTTTTAATAGTCGTCAATGGGCCTTCGTCAATATTCACATGGATCGTGACTTGAGTTTTTTCGCGGTTGTATTGAATGCGCGTTGAAACGATCTTCGCTTGCAGGTAACCGTCATTCTGCATTTGCAGAACAAGGTTTCTAAAGCCTGTATCCAGGTCGTCTTTGTTATAGATGTTGTCGGCGACGATTTCAGAACTGTGGTTTTTAATAAAACGCGAATAGTATCCTGCACGACGGCTGAATTTACCGTTGATCACAATATCAGCGATCTTAATCTGCGGGCCTTCTTCAATTTCAAATACAATCTTGCGCGAGAATGTATCGACATCAGTTTCCTGGAATGTGACTTCTGCACGCGCATAACCTTGTGACCAATAGTAGTTACGGATCTTAATCGCAAGCTCGGAACCAATATTTGGATTCGTCGAGTAATAGTTATCAAGCTCTAAGGCATTTTCAATGCGGCCCTTGCGAATCGTATTGCCCTTGAAATCAAACTGATATTTTTCGACGTGCTCGATACGATACAGCAACGTCGCTTCAGATTCGTCTGCGCTGTAAGAAATGTTAGGACCGATGATTTCTGCGCGCACGTATTTCTTATCAATCAAGAAGGCGCGCGCCCGCGAGTTGATATCGGCTAAATTCTTGTCTGTTAACGCGGAATCTAAGCGACTATCAAGTTTATTGCCTAATGTTTTATTCAATTCGCCATTCGCACTTTGAATAACGATTTTGTTGATCAGTGTCCGTTTGTTTTCAGTGACTTTTACAATGATGTCGACGTTGCCGTCTTCACGCGGAGGCATCTCGATATCAACCACGGCGTTGAAATAACCCTGATCTTTATACGCTTGACGTAGTTTCTCGCCTTGTTCAATCAATGTCTGCTGATCGAAGACGTCGCCAGCTTTAACTCCGAAAGTAATTAAAGCATCTGTTTTCGAGTAGAAGTTTATACCTTCAAATTTAACGTCACCAATGCGCTTGGTTTTCAGATATTTGATTTTATAACTGTTGGCTTCATCAAAAACTTGCAGACGATCGTAGTCTGGCTTCAGTTGCAACAGACGAATGACCTCATCGATTTGATCTAAAGAAAGACGCTCGCGTTCAGCAAAAGGGAAACGCTTATAAACTTCCGTGCGAACTTCCGGGGGGAAGTTTGAAAGATCCAATGGTTTCTTCGCCCAAGCGGGTAGAACTGCCAATGAAATCAACAATGCTGCAGACAAGCGGAGAGCTCGAGAACCCAGAATCATTTAAACTCCCGCTTAAATTCCAAATCAAGACCGAACACACTTTCCATTTCTTGTTGTGTGTTTTGCAAAGTACCGTTTTCATACAAGCTCTTATTTTCATAAGAACCGACGGCATTCCAGTTTGAGTTCAAAAGATACTCAAGCTTCACATCGTAACCTTCGATGTCACCCACGGAACGGCTGCCAGAGACTTTGAAACGCTCTGACAATTTACGACTTAACGTAATTTTCGGAATACTGATGTTGCGAGTCGAATCGTATTGCGACGTCACCGCTACGTTAAAGCCAATTGTGCTTTCCGTGATCTTGTTGATTGGTTTTGCAATAACGGCACCACCAATTTCAAGACCCGCATTTTCCGCGACGTTCTTTTGCGCACCCGCAGTTTGATCCAAACTTGTCGATGTGACACCCAATGCGATTAACGAAATAATATCCTGATCGCTCAACGGTGGTACCGAAGCCATTTTGATTTGCAAACTCTTCGCTGGACCTTGTGCGATCAACGTTAAATCGTATTCGTTCACGCGTGCGGTTGCCGTAGCGAACAAAATTGGGTTGATTTCTGTTGTATCGTTAAAATCGATTGTCGCATTTTGAATGTCGAAAACTTTATCTTTAAAGATAAGTTTTGATTTTTTCTCTGCCTGGATACGACCCAAAAGAATTGGATTCGTTGGGGGACCTTTCACTTGCAAGTTTCCGCTCGCAGAACCGTCAAAGATCGAGTTCTTAACCGCTAGTGGGCGATCTAAAATAATCTGTAGATCCAAAAGAATCGGTTCGAACTGCGTTTCACGAATTACTTTTGGCAAATAAACACTTTGTCTGACATCGACGATACCAGAACTGCCACCGGTGAATTCTTTTTCAACGATACCACCAGATACGTGATAAACGCCTGACAAAGTGAACGGGAACCAGTGACCAGCAAACGTCAAATCAGCTGTACCGTTAGTGCGGATTTTATCAGGGACATTCAATGATACATTTTCAGCGCGTAGTTGAATGGACGTCGGAAGATCTTTAATGCCTTTGATCGTGATGCTGCCTTCACCTGTGATTGTTCCACCAGCCATTTGCCCGCGGATATCATTGATCATGATACGGCTTTGTGAAAACGCGACTTCAGTTGAAAGTCTTTCGATAGGGTGTGGGAAGCCTTTAAGTTTCACAAACGCATTGGCAAGATTAGCAGTACCCAAGATTTGTGGTCTTAGCATCGGGCCACTGATATTTGCGGAAATATTTAACGGCCCACCAAGATCTTCAAGGAACGGCATAAAGATTTGCAACAGGCGCAGATCCACTTTTGTTTCAACGCCAAGATTCAAACGTTCTGTCGTAAAGTTATTACCGGAAACGCGAATTGAATTTTGTGGACCTTGGAGCAAGAAATTTCTGAAATTGATCACGCCGTTTTCAGAAGTCACATCGATCGGACCGCTGTTTGTCAAACTCATGTGACCACGTTTCAGGAAGAAGTGGTCAATGTGAATCTTACCGCTGGAACGGAAGAATTCACCGCTGTTCGAGCGCAAATCAATATTCGAAGTCAGCGACGAATCATATTCAGCCGCTAAATTTGCACCACCCACCATCGCAAGAAGGCTAGAGAAGTTCCATTTGTTCGTCTTCATTTTTACGATCATCGGCACTGTGCCTTTATCGTAAGGGAATTGGAATTCGCCATTCATTTTATCGCCGAACAAAGAAACCTGACCCGAGATAGAGCGTTTATCAAGCTTCACCACGAAATTTGAATTTGGGATTTCTTGATCTTCAAGAACTGTGTCTGTGATCGCGCCTTTGATCATGACATGGGGATCACGAGTCGTGTCTTTGATTTCAGAAGAGAAATTCAAATTGCCGTAGATATTCGAATTGATCTTGTTGATCATGCTGGATTCTTCAAGACGCCAGTTTTTACCGTCGACTAAAAGATTCATCACTTGTTCAGAAGAAATGCCGCCAGTGACATTAATGACCGACGCATTTTTCAACAATTGAACTTTCGTGGCTTTCAAGTTGCCATTCGTCGCGTCCACATTGAAGTGAAGTTGATCGAAATTCTCAGTCCCCAAGCCCACGTTCTTGAAGCTTGATTCCACATGGTAATTCATCTTCCAGAAATTCAGTGGACCATCAATGTGGGCTTTTGCAGCACCCGTACCAGAAACAGCGATCGGGAAGCGATAGAAACCATCCAGAATTTTTGCAACATCAGCAAGTTCTGTTGTCGGTGAAGAAATCTGTCCTGATAAGCGGCTGTTCGTAAGATCAACGTCCAAATCACCAATGTATTGCGTTTTGTTCTGTGCACCGGCGATATCTTTAAACAACAAGTGACCGTGCAGAAGACTGACATTGGAAATGACATTGCCTAAGTCAAAATCTTCAAAAACAAAATCGCGGGCATTGAGGCTCATATTGAACGTGGCGGTGTCAGAGTTGCCTTCTGTCGTGCCTTCAATACTCGCGCTGCCTTTCATTTTAAGATTCGCAAGATTTTTGACGTTCTTAAAATCCAGACTTTTCGTTTTATAATTGATCTTAAAGCCCTTATCGAAATCGATGACGCCGTCACTTGTGCCAGTGCTATCGCCTAAGGCCAAGTTGGCGTTGTAGGCCACAGCTTGTGACGTCACTTCAACGCGACCATTGGCACTCATCGTATTGATGTTTAAGATAGCCGTGCCTTTTTTATTGTTTTCAGATTTTACCCAAATATCTTTGGCAGAAAGTTTTGCGCCATCACACACGACCGAAAAATTAGGCTTCACCTGGCCTGAACACGGGAACTCACCGCTGGCTTCAAGGCCCGCTGGAATATTTTTAAGATCGATAGAAACAAAAAGTTTCTGCAAATCCAAAGATTCCACTTTGGCACGAGTCTTAAACGAAATGCCATTATCTAGATCAATTTGTGAATTAGTTAAAGAAGCATTGCCGGCGGGGTGTTTCAGATTCACTTCTGAAAACGAGACGACGCGATTTTTATATTGGCCCTGAATGCTTGCGTCGCCCAACTCGAATTTACCGACAACAACCGCTTGAGTTGTAATCTGCGCATTGCCGCGCACATCATTCGTACCATTGAAACGAGCTTCTGCTTCTGTCGTTACGTTGCCCGAAAGTTCAGGCAGCTTCAAATCGGGGCGAGCTTTTTTCAGTTCATTAAAAACGTCTGCCAAAGAAACTTTTGCAGATAGTGACATAACACCAGCGGGTTTAACCGTGATGTCTTTAAACGGCGTCAGCTCGCCACGCACAATGAATTCGGATTGATCAAGATGAGCGCCTAACTGCAAAATGCGCAATGACTGACGAGTTAAATACATGTGTGTGTCGAAAGAACCGCTGTAGTTGCCGAATTCTTTCATATTCACTTGCAAGCTAGGAACGTCCGCCTTCGCTGTGATGTTCTTGCCCATGTTTGTTAAAAGCAAACCACCATTTTGCACTTCAACTGCAAAACCGGCTTTAGGTGATTCAACTAACACGTGAACATTCTGAACAAAGATTTTTTGTAGCGGAAGTTTTTCTGTGATCGCAAAGATCTCATCAATGGGAAGTGGTTTGGATGGAGTCTTATCTTCCAATAAAGAATCAACGTTAATACGAACTTCCGGTGTATCCACAACCACTGCCGAAAGATTGACTCGACCGCCAAGCAATTGGAAGAAATCCAAATGCACACGCGCACTGGCGATACGAATGTTTGAAAGCATTTTCGTCAAATCACCCTTTGGAGTAATTTGAATGTCTTCCATCGAAAGCGAGGGACGTAAAATACGCAAACGCAATTTTGCCGCAGAAATATCGACGGGCAGGGATGACTTCGAATAGCTTTGCAATTCCTTAAGGGCCCATTGCTCAACACGCGGAATGATCAGCCAACTGCCAAGGCCCCACAAAATCAAGAACACCAATGTTGGAGTGATCAGGATCCAGAAGACGCGCTTCATTGACCGCTCCAAATACTAAGCAAAGCACTTGCCGCGCGATAGTGAGGGCGAGAGGCTAGCAATCCTTCCATCACTTCAATGGCTGTATGTTTTTGTCCCAAGCCCCACAATGCTTGCGCACGCAAGTACGCTGTTGCAAAGAAAGTTTCCGGATCATGAGATAAAGAAAGTTCAACGTGTGCAATCCCAGTCAGCAATTCCACAAAGCGACGGCACTTCAAAAGAACTTCAAGGTGCAACCACAATAATGCTTCTGTAGGTTCGCAGAATTTTAAAATCGCTAAAGCTTCTTCATAGCCTTCAAGCATGAACGCTGCGACGGCAAAATCAAAAGCCATATCTGGTTCTTGTTCTGCGTGTTCAAGCATGGATTGCAAAACGATTTTCAAAGTCTCTTCAACTTGTGGATCGCGAACTTGCAAATCTTCCGCAGTGATAGTGCGGGCTTTTGGCGAGCGACGCGAAAGAATCTCTAAAGCATAACGTTGCTGGTGTTCACGAACTTCGCGTTGGATGTCGTTATCACCTGGATAAAGTTTTTGCAGACGTTGCAGAAGATTTTTTTCTTGTTCGTACAATTGCTGCGTGCGCAGAGTGATCAATTGATCCAGCAGGGCCTTTTTGTTTTTCGAATAGTCGCGGTGAATTTTGTATTTGCGATTGCTACGCCATTCGCCAATCAACGGTTCGTACTTGTTCAAAGCCTGTGAGCGTGAAGCTTCGCTTTCAGCGCCGGCTTCGATCACACCTTCAACAACGGCTTTTACAGTTTTTGCATCAAGCTCTAAAGTGGAATGTCCCAAGGCTTCAAAAAAATACGGCCAGGGTACTGGGAAGTTTTCGTTATCAAGGTGATGCAAAATAAATTCAGTCAGCTTGTGGTGTCTACCACTTGCATTCAAGAAGCGCGCATAAGCTGTGATGTTGTCGGAAGTAAATTGGTCCGGAGAAGATTCAAGTGCACTCGTTAAACGTGCGGCCACTTCATCAAGATCTTGAGTCTGATTCAGCAAATTTTGAATTTCTAACTCAATGAAAGTGGACAAGAAAAAAGTCTCCTACGCTGCCTTCAGTCTCCCGCTTGCGCGGGAGTCTAAAGTTCACTCGTATTTTTATATAAAAACGAGTGTTTGCGGAGACTTAATATTTCGCGTTATCGAACTATTTTTGCCAATTACTTTTGGCTGACGCGCTCTACGTATTCGCCAGTCGAAGTATCGATGCGAAGAACGTCGCCTTCGTTGATGTGCAAAGGCACGCCAACATTCAAGCCCGTTTCCATAGTTGCTGGTTTAGTTGCGCCAGTAACACGGTCACCTTTGATACCTGGGTCCGTTTTAGCAACTGCCAAGTTCACAGCTTTTGGAACGTCAACTGCAACAGCTTTTTCATTGTAGAAAAGAACTACAACTTTAAGGCCTTCAGTTAGGTAGTATTTAGATTCGCCAAGGTCTTCTTCAGACATTGCGATTTGCTCGTAAGTTTCATTCGACATGAAGTTGAAACCAGTGTCGTCTTTGTACAAGAAGTTCATCTCTTTGTTTTCAACGTTTGGTACTTCGAATTTTTCACCAGATTTGAAAGTTACTTCAAGGTTTTGACCTGTCAGCATGTTTCTCAATTTTGTGCGAGTGAATTGGTTGCCTTTACCAGGCTTAACGTGTTGGAAATCCACGATCACGTAAGGCTTGCCTTCAACCATGATCTTCAAGTTTTTTCTAAAATCCGACGTTTCGTACATAGTAGTCCTCTTTCAATTGGAAAGAACCAATATGCCTAGAACGCAGGGGGGAAGTCAAATCTGAGAGCGATAGTCTTCGATTTTGCGAAGCATCATTTCTAAAACTTCGAGCTTCTTTTGTTGGATGAGTTCTTCACGCGAGCGCAAAGGCTTCAGTGGCATTGGCTCTTCAGGTTCATTATAACGAACTTGAAGGGTCTTCATACGTCTTTGAATTTCGGGATGATCGCCAAATTCCACACGTGTATCTTTTAAAAGAGCATGCGCTTTTTCTAAATCGTTGCGCACGATGAAGGCATCAATCAAAGACAACATTCGTTCCATCGCCTTATTTTTAGGCGGTGGTGCAGGTTTGTACATCGGCTCTGGAATTGCGGGAGTTTCCGGTGCTGGTTTTTCAGGCGGAGCATCTAAGTTGACCTGTGGAAGTTTCGCCATCGCGAAAACTTCTTCGTCGTATTCGTCCGCAGTCAAAGATTCTAATTTCTGCACAGCTTTTTGCGCTGATTGAGAGTTCGGATTTAAGAATAAAACCATCTTGAAAGCCTTCAATGCTTCCTTCGGATTTTTATTCGCAAGTTGAACTTCCGCAGTTAATTGATGAGCTAAGATATTCTCGGGAGCCAAGCCTGTCGCGCGTTTCAGAATGTCTAAAGCTTGAGCAAATTTTCCGGTGTCACGCAGAATTTTAGCGTATGTGACCAATCCTCCCACAAATTGCGGGTGGCGTTGAACGCCCGCAGTCACAGTTGCCAGAGCCTCTTTCACCATGCCCATCTCGCGATAAGCTTCAGCCAAAGGCGCGAAAACCTGAGACGCAGGGTCTTTTGCGAGGATATTCTGATATCTTTCAACTGCGCTAGCTTCAATTTTCGGCATCAATCCGCGTTCTCCGGTCTTCGATAAAAAAATCTTAAAGCAGATTCATTGACTAAGCAATACCTTCGGCGTGAAATTATCTCTATGAGTTTGACGATTCTTGGTGTGGACCCGGGTTCCCGCATTACTGGTTTCGGCGTCGTGCGCGTTGAAAACGGAAAAATTGAACATATCAATCACGGTGTGATTTTGCTTGATGCAGAGGAAGACTTTCCTGTGCGTATGGCAGAACTTGGCTCTGCGTTTCGCGAAGTCATGGAGAAATACAAACCTCATCAAGTGGTGATTGAGAAAATCTTTCTGGGGAAAAATGCTGACAGTGCATTTAAGCTGGGTCACGCGCGTGGTGTGATTATGTACGAAGCCGGACTTGGTAAAGCCAAGGTTGAAGAGTACGCCACAAGATCTGTCAAAAAAGGAATCACTGGCAACGGTGGTTCCAGCAAAGAAGATGTGCAAGCGGTTTTGAAAGCCATCTTGAACATCAAAGCGATCAATCGCATCGATGCTTCCGATGCCTTGGCGATGGCTTGCTATCATGCTTTCGAAATTAAAAAGAAATTAGTTATACAAAGAGCGGTGAATTTATGATCGGGTACCTACGCGGAAAAATTATTGAAGTGTTGAGCGACTCAGCACTTATTGACGTACATGGCGTAGGCTATGAAATCTATTCTTCAGCTTATACGTTGGAAGACTTCCAAACGTTGTTAGGTAAAGACATCATCGTGTGGATTCACACTCACGTGCGTGAAGATGCTTTGACGCTTTTTGGTTTTCACTCAAAAGAAGAAAAATCTTTGTTCTTGTCGCTGTTGAAAGTAAATGGCGTCGGTCCAAAAATGGCGTTGAGCATTTTGTCGGGCGGTCGTCCTGCGCAAATTCATGAATTGATTGAAGCGGGTAATGCCAAAGGTCTTTCCGCTTTACCTAAAGTCGGTAAGAAAACGGCAGAGCAGATCATTCTGACTTTGAAAGGCAAATTGGTTTCTATCGAAGAAACAACGAAAGTGAAGTCAGAAACTCTGACACAAATTACATCTGCGTTGTTAAATCTTGGTTACAAATCGCAATTGGTCGATCAATTCGTATCAGGCTTGCCAACAGATATTTCGTTGGAAGATGGCGTTCGTAAAGGCTTCCAAACATTGTCGGGTAGCTTGTCATGAGTCGCATTCTAGAAGGCAGTCTCATGGACAGTGATATGACGGATAACGTAAGCTCTGGCGGTGGCGAGAAGGCGTGGGAGAATGAATTACGTCCCCATGATTTTTCGGCATTTGCGGGTCAGGACATTGTTAAAGATAAAATCAAAGTTTTCGTGGCGGCAGCAAAACTCCGTCAAGAACCTTTGGATCACGTGTTGTTAAGCGGTCCTCCGGGCTTGGGTAAAACGACACTTGCGCAGATCATCGCGAACGATTTGGGTTCTGATATCAAAATGACGTCAGCACCGGCGATCGATAAAAAAGGCGATTTGGCTGCGATCTTAACTTCATTAAAACCAAACTCGGTCCTATTCATTGACGAGATTCATCGTCTCAGTCGTCACGTTGAAGAGTACTTGTACACGGCGATGGAAGATTATTACATCGACATCGTGACAGGTGACGGCCTGGGCGCGCGTTCAATGAAATTCCAATTGGCACCATTTACGTTAGTTGGCGCGACGACGCGTGCGGGTTTATTGAATCCTCCATTCCGCGATCGTTTCGGTATCGTTGAACGTCTGCAGTTTTATGACAAAGCAGCGTTGCAAAAAATCTTGATGAGATCCGCAGAAATTCTCAAAGTGGAAATGGACGAGCAGGGCGCTGCGGAAGTGGCTCGCCGTTCGCGTGGAACTCCTCGTATTGCGAATCGTTTGTTAAAACGTGTGCGTGACTATGCACAAGTTAAAGGAAATGGTCGCATCACTCAGGAAATCGCGATTTATGCTCTTAATCAGTTGGGTGTGGATCATTATGGTCTGGACCTTATGGACCGTCGTATTTTGAGTCTAATCTCAGAAAAATATAGTGGTGGCCCCGTAGGAATTGATACAATAGCTGCGGCCCTTAGTGAGGAACGTGACACGCTCGAGGAAGTGTATGAGCCCTTCTTGATTCAAGAAGGCTTCATTCAGAAGACTCCACGCGGTCGTGTGATCACTGAATTCGCCAAGAATACACTTATGGAATCTATCGACTTGGATAAGTAGATCTGCCGTCTTCCCGGTGGTATCTGCCGCCGGAGAAGGAAGCGATGTTATCAAAACAGCCAATCGTCATCGAAGTCACTCGTGGAGCCATCGTTGAAAGTTCACACAACGTTGTCGCAAGCGTAGTTAATGAAGCAGGACATCCTTTACACAGCTGGGGTAATACTCAGTTCGTAACCTTCCCGCGAAGCGCGATTAAAATGTTACAAGCCATTCCTCTTGTAGAAAGTGGCGCGGCTGAGCACTTTCAATTAGACGATCGCATGATCGCATTGGCGTGCGCATCCCATCGTGGTGAAAAAGAACATCTCGCAGTTTTGCATGAGTGGGCAGAGAAAGTAAAAATTCCAGAAAGCATGTACGTGTGTGCGCCTCATCTGCCATACAACGAAGCGTCGGCTCACGATTTTATTCGCCGCAATCTAAAGCCCACTGTGTTCTGTAACAACTGTGCTGGTAAACATTCAGGTATCATCACGACGTGCATGCACTTGCATGAAGATCCTCACGGTTATGAAAATCCAGAACATCCAGCGCAAAAACGTCTGCGCAAAGTTCTATCGGAGGCAACAAAGTTTGATCACGCAAAAGCCATTCATGGAATTGATGGCTGTGGTATTCCGACGTATGCAATGCCTTTGCAAAACATCGCACACGGTATGGCAACTTTTATCGATTCCAAATTAACAGGTGCGCGCAAAACCGCGGTAGATCGCATTATCAAAGCGGTGACAACAAATCCGTTCTTCATTTCAGGCAGTGGTGAATTCGCCACAGCTGTGATTGAAAAGACACAAGGTCGCGCGATTGTTAAAGGCGGAGCCGAAGGTGTAATGGCAGGATTTATTCCAGCGAAAAAGGTCGCGTTCGCTTTAAAATGCTCTGACGGTGCAGGCAGAGCGACTCAATTGGCAACGGTGCAACTTCTTGTGCAATTAGGTGGCATGACAATCGATGAAGCAAAGGCCTTATCACAATTCAGTCAGCCTAAAGTCACAAACTGGAAAGGCGACGTTGTCGGGCAGTTGCGCATTGCGAAGCCCCAGTAGTTAGAGTAATGTCTAACTAGTATGTTTTTACAAAAGACCATTCGTAAAAGAACAGTAGTTAACGGGATCGGTATTCACTCTGGCGATCCTTGTACTTTGACTTTCAGACCAGCGCCACCTGATACAGGTGTGTACTTCATTCGTAGTGATTTGCCGGGTTCTCCGTCGTTGAAAGTCAGCGCACGTAATGTCAATGCAACCTCTCATCAGACAACGATCGGTGGCGAAAAATTCTCTGTCGCAACGATCGAACACTGTGTATCTGCATTGTCGGCTTTACGTATCGATAACATCTTTATCGAACTTGATGGCCCTGAAATTCCAATCTGCGATGGCAGTGCCGGAGCTTTCTTGAAAGCCCTTCTGGATGTGGGCATCGTTGAGCAAGATCAACCCCGCAAATATTGCTATATCACAGAGCCGATTTATTTCAGCGAAGGTGATAAGCATGCATACGTGGTGCCTTATCATGGCTTGCGTGTGACAGTGACGATTGATTTCCCTCATCCAAAAATCGGTAAGCAAACGGTTGATTTGGATGTGAATGAACAATCATTTGGTCGTGATATCGCAAGTGCCAGAACATTTGGTTTCTTGAAAGACGTTGAAGCATTGCAGGCGCGTGGATTAGCAAAAGGCGGAAGCCTTGATAACTGTGTGGTGCTTGATAACGAAGCCGTTGTGAACCCTGAAGGTTTGCGTTGGGCTGACGAATTCGTTCGTCATAAAGCCTTGGACGCTTTAGGTGATCTTGTCACGTTGGAAATGCCGCTGATGGGTCACGTTGTTCTTTATAAAGCCGGTCACGATGTGATGAACAAGCTTGTTAAGAAAATCTGGGACTCACCAAATTCATACCGTCACGTCGAGCTAGGCGCCGATATTTCCGAAGAAGTGCAACGTTACTCGGGGTGGTCTCTTCCGACTCTTTAGGTACGGACTTACTTTTGGTTGAGATTTGCGTCATGGTGGCAGAGTGTGATAAATCTGCTATCGTTATGTGATGCAACTGCGAAACATAGCACTTAAAAATTTTACGAAAGATCAAAGGGTTGAGTTGTACTCAGCCTTTTTTATTTCTTCGGGACAAGGAACCTGTCAAATCGATGGCGGCATTTACTCGTTCAAGTCGCCGTGTTTGATCTTTGTAACGCCATTTCAATCTTTGCAAATAGCTATGCACGGGACTGCTGCAAAAGCACAGGTACTTGAGTTTCATGGAGATTTCTATTGCATCGAGTTTCACAAGCCTGAAGTTGCATGCAATGGTTTGCTTTTTAATAACGTTTATCTATCGCCGGTGTTGGCACTAAATAAAGCCGACTTACCGAGAGTGAAAGATCTTTTTAATCAGATCGCAATTGAGCTCAAGCTAAAGACGCAGGATCATTCAATTCTGACCTCGTATCTGCAGCTGTTTTTAGCTCTGACAAGTCGGATTAAGCGTAAAGATTTAAAGCAGGGACCTTTGCTGACTCGTCGTGATGAGCAAATGGAAAAATTCAAATCTTTGATTGATGAACATTTTCTTACCAAACGCAGTCCTGCCGAATATGCCGACCTTCTTAATATGACTGCGAATGCTTTGACTAAGAAGAGTGCGCGATATTTCGCAAAAAGCCCCTCGCAATTGATTCAAGAGCGTGTGGTGTTAGAAGCAAAAAAGAAACTGCATTTGACATACGAGAGTGTGAAAGAAATCGCTTTTTCACTGAATTTCGAAGACGAACATTATTTCAGTCGTTTCTTCAAGAAGGCGGTTGGGGTATCGCCTCAGGTATTCCGTCAGAAAAATGGCATTTCCATCGTGGCAGATTTGTCCACCTGATTGTCAATCCAGTCCATGGAGAAGAACCATCTTCGTTGATATTCTAGTGTCATCAACGAAGGAGCTTATATGCTTAACTGGAATGAATACATCTCTGAAATTAAAACTCGCATGAGTGGAATTGCGAAATTGAACCCTGACGTCATAAAGGGCTATGCTGCGATCTCTGGCGCTAAGCCAGCCGATCCAAAGCTTGATGCTAAAACGCGTGAACTTATCGCTTTGGCAGTTGCAGTGACGCGCCAATGTGATGGCTGTATCGTTGTTCATACGGATGCTGCGAAAAAACACGGCGCTACCCAAGCGGAAATCATGGAAGCATTGGGAGTAGCGGTCGCAGTGAACGCCGGAGCGGCTCTTGTTTATTCGGCGCGAACTATGGATGCATTTGAAAATCTGAAATAAAAAAGGCTCCTTTTAGGAGCCTTTTTAATTTGGTTTGTTATTGTAGATAGCCCGGCGGAATCGCCATCAAGCCCGATTTGTAAGCGCCACGTGGGCCGCCGCCATTTGCTAGAGGATTGAAGTCCGACGATTCAACCGTTTGCGAATCGGTGATCGCGCGCGTGCTGTGACCTTCAATCACTTTGCCGAATGCGCCAGGGAAAACGTGGTAACCCGTATGGGCCGTACCGATAAAGAATGGAATGTCTTTAAACTTCGCTGGTGGATTCATGCCAAAGTTAACCAATGTCGTGATATCGTCCACTTTGTTGTACATATACGTGCGTGAGTTTTGCACTGTGGACCAACGATATTCGTGGTAACCCCAGAAGCGTTTTTTATTGAAGTAATCGTTCGCTTTTTCTTTTGCATCCCAGTCTTTGTTTTTAGTGACGTCAGGATTCCAATACAAAACTTTCCATCCTAATTCGCGTAAGCCCGCTTGCAAGGCTGTGCCATCCATATCGTTTGCATCAGCAAAGTTACGAAGGCGAGGCCACAAATTTGTTTGACCTGCTGCCGTGAAACCTTTTTCCAAGCATTTCATCGCAAGACCAATACAGCTTGTTGGTTGCATTTCGTCAGCCAAAGCAGGATTCACTCCTAATTTGCGCAATTCTTCACGACGAGCCGCTGGAGACAATTTAGAAAACGCTGAAGCGGAACCATAATAAGGCGACACGCCAAATTGTGCATAGAATTTTCTGTGATGTTCAAGATCTGCTTGCAAACATTCAGAAGCCGCACTCATCACTGTTTGAATACCAGCGGCATGCTGGGCGCGTTCTTTATCCGTGTAAGAGATGGAACCGTTAAATCCGCCAGCAAACGCCGACGAAGCGAAAAGAGATGCCAAAAATAAACTTAACGTTTTCATTGCAAAATCCTTTAGTCTTTTAAATAAGAACTCTATAAAAATTAATCGCGATATTTTAAAAATTCAGTGGCGCAAGCATCCGAACTTATCAAAAGTTCCGGGCGATACTCGAAGTGCATGGTATCGTAGTGGTGCCACTTGCCACCCCAAATAAATCCGTTTCTTTCGAAAACCTCAACGACTTCGAAGGGGATGGCATTATTGTAAGTGATGCGACCGTCCTTCATTTCCCACTTCCAATAGTTGGAGTGATCAAGATTGATGTCGATTGCCACACCAAATGAATGCACACTCAGATTTTTTGTCCCAGCAACCACGCGCCAGTTGTAAGTGCCGCCGAGTGGCGACACGACAAATTTTTTATATTCTGGATGGGTTTTCAATAAAGCACTCAATTGCTCTGACACTTTTTGTAAAGCAGTGGCGGCGCCATATCGTCTATTGAAAGAAACTTTTTTGCCATCAACCCAAACGACTGATACCAGATCTTTTTCAACGACGGCAGGACGATCGCCGTAAGATTTTAAAAAGAACGGTTCAAAACGAATGCGCCCAGCTTCTTCACGTTCAGTTGGCGGCGGCAAGATTTTGTTTCCATGTGCATCCGTGGCAAAGCCAGACTTGTAAGGAACAAAAAACATTTGGTCGGCGGCCGTCGGAGTTTCAGCAAGCACCGCAAAGTTTTTAAAGAACTCTTCAGAGGTGATATTTGAAAAAGGCAAAACACCGTTATCGGCAAAGATCAATTCACGGTGATCGGCAGAAATTTTAAAGTTGTGATAGGAAGCCCACAAGCATTGCAAAGCGGGGGGCGGTGACGCTGCTGAGATGGTCGCAGTTGCTGACGTCATTAAAGACAGAAATACAAAGCGGAATTTCAAGAATGCCCCCAGAAATAAAAAAGCCCCGACAAACTATGCGGGGCTTTCATACCGGGATAAATTTAGATTAGCAAATTACATTTGCGATTTTAAATAACCTACGATGTCGACATCCGGAGGATTCGCAACGCCGACACCTGGCATTGGTCCCACAAGTTCTTGAAGCGAGTAATCCATACGCACGTCATAACGACGATCTGTTTGGTTACGCAACCATTGTTCTTGCGCGTACCATTGTTTTTTATTTGCATCGTCAGCACACGCTTCCAATTCTTGTGGAAGGCGAGCACCCCAGCGTGATTCTACGCAGTGGTAAGGGTCGAAGCTCATTGCAAACAGACGTTGTCTTGCGGCTTCAAGATTCATCATCACGCTCTTACCGTTTGAAGTCGTGTAAGAGAATTGGCAAGAAGTTGCACCTTGCGCATAAGCTTGGAACAAATCATTCGCCAAATTGCCACCGTTGTATTTAATCGATGGATCGTGAGCACGATATTTATCAATCGCAGTTCTTGCTGAATTCAAAAGATCCGCAAAAGCCACCTTCAAACGCGCATCACGTGACGGAGTCGCAAAAGATTCCCACTCGCCATCCGTACCATAGATATTACCTGGCAAACGATCTGGATGCGGTTTCAATTGCACACCTGAAGTACGAGCTGCATCAACCGCAGCCACACGGTCTTTCAAGCTTGAGCAAATGTCTGAAACCAAGTTTTTCATGTCAGCAATCGGATCAAGATGTTGCGCACCGATTGTTAATTTCAAACGAACATAGTCATAGAAGTTCACAGTGTTGCCGTTAACAACGAACTTACCTTGGTTCCATTGACCGCCTGGATCTGGATTCGTGCCGTAGAATTGCTCTGTACCAAACAATGGCAAAGAGTAATTCGGCACGCCTACAATTTTACCACCAGCATAGATGCCAGAAGAATCCGGTTTTGAATCGATCAACATCAAAGGTCTGAAGTTTTTAAAACCTGCACCTTGATTTGGATTGCTACGTGAAAACTTCGGCGTGAACATACCTGTCGTCAATGAATTGTCAGGATGAGCATCAACATAGAACAAACGGCCTTCATCAGTGACTTTGTAAATCAAAGCCGCGTGACCATTTGGATCGTAAACGACAGTACCTGCACGAATCGCATCGCGAGAAATTTTAACTGGATACAAGTCGCTGTACATTTCGCCTTCATCCAAACCGCTCATACGGTAAGACGCCGTAGAAACGTAGTCAGCAAAAGTATCATTCAAGATTTCAACAGCATTTGGATAAGAGTTCTTAACCATCAAAATTCTTTTTGTGATCAAGTCCGTGCGTTTTGTGACGATGTTACCCAGTGGCGAGTAACGAACGTCCTTAACAACTTCACCCGTTGGCAGGGGACGTGGCGTGACAGCGCTTTCATAAGAAAACGGCAAACCATTTTTCCACGCAAAATAAGCGCGCAAATAATAAGGGAAATCCGCGCAGTCTGCGAAATAGCGAAGACCTGAAGGGTCCGTGCCATAATAAGGATTCGCAGGACTTTGCAAACAGTCTTTGACGGTACCGCATTGGCGCTTTTCAACAGCCGTTGCGATTTGAGTAACGAATTGACCGAACAAAGCTTCGTGTTGCTCTGTCCATTGTGGTTGAGTGATTTTCCAATCGGCAGCACCCGCAAACGCTAGCGAGCTGAAAGAAAGAATGGCTGCAATTAAGCTGAAAGTTTTCATTTCATCCTCTGATAGTGAATTTAATAAACCGTAGGAATATAACGAATTTATGCGATGAAATCCTGACAGGATAAAGGTGAGGAAAAAAATCCTTGAGTGTCGACTTTTTAAACACACAAAAAGGCTGTTTTCCCTCTAAAATCGTACAGAATGACAAGAGTTTAATTTGGTCGGGACTCTTAGGCTTTTTGCTCTACAAAGTCTTTTGTATTTTCTGCGCAAATTTCCAAAATTTGTTATCCGGGGACAGGCGTTTTTCAAGATACTTGCGGGCCTTTTCAGGATCGGTTTCTTGCGCCTGAAGATACAAATCTTCGTAAATATTTTTGGTCGCACCGACAGCTAAAGACGGGAAGCTTGAATCTTCGACTTCGCCCCAAGCTACGACCAGCATACGTTGCCACAAAGCTTTCATCGCACGATTGTACGAAGCTTCCATGTAGCGACCTTGAAGGTCGGCCGCGACTTTAATTTGTTTGGTTGATAACGGCGAATCCATTTCCAGCGCTTCCAAGATCGTATTGCTTTCGGAAGACAGGGGCGCATCGGTGTGCATGAAGGCCATCATGTTGGTAAAAACTTCTTTTGAAAAAAACGTGGCTCGATTCTGATACCACTTTGTGTAAACGACCAAGCCTGAACGCGAAAGTTCTTCTTTCAACAACCACAAATCCGACACACGTTGATCGCCATCTGCATCCCATTCCCAGCGCATTTCGGAGCGGGGAAAAAGTTTGTGCCACACCGAATTCGGATCGTTTTTATTTTGGATCGGATAGACCAGAAGGATGCCTTCGTCTTCGATCGCGGTTAAGGTTTTCTTGCGCATGCTGGTGTTCATAGAACTAGTAAAACAAGGTTTGGCCCCATTGAGTAGGGTGAAAGCGGTGGTCCCGCGACCTTAGGTCTTCAAAATTAAAACGTGAGGTCCAATATAGCGCGGCCCGATCTCTTTTCGCGACGGCGTCAAACGGAGCTAGTTGCTTTTTATTACCGATCTGGCATATTTCCAGAGTTGCCAAAAGATAAATAACGCGTCTAGTTGATTTTTCTCTGCAGAGGAGGGAATTCTGGCGCCATTCAGGAGTGAAGACATGATTATCGGTGTTCCAAAGGAAATTAAAATTTCTGAGAACCGCGTAGGTATGACTGAAGCGGGTGTTCGTCAGTACGTGAACGAAGGCCACACAGTTATCGTTGAAAAAGATGCTGGTATTGGTTCTGGTATCACAAACGAACAATACGAAAAAGCTGGCGCGAAAATTATCGACAGCAAGAAAGAAGTGTACGCGAAAGCGGACATGATCCAAAAAGTTAAAGAACCACTTCCAGATGAATATGAGTTGATGAGAGAAAATCAAATCATCTACACATACCTTCACTTGGCTGCTGAACCAAAACTAACTAAAGTTCTTTGCGAACGTAAAGTTAAAGCGGTTGCTTACGAAACAATCCAATTGGACAACGGTTCATTGCCATTGTTGACTCCAATGTCTGAAGTTGCGGGCCGTATGGCGACGCAAATCGGTGCTTTCTACTTGCAAAAAGACCACGGCGGTAAGGGTATCCTTCTTGGTGGCGTGACTGGTGTTAAGCCAGGTAAAGTAACAATCATCGGTGGTGGTGTTGTTGGTACGAACGCTGCGAAAATGGCAGTAGGCCTTGGCGCTTCTGTAACTATCCTTGACGTAAACACAGCTCGTCTTGAATACCTTGACGACGTTTTCCAAGGTCGTTGCATGACTCTTTACTCAAACCCAAAAAATATCGAAGAATCAGTTCGTGAGTCTGATCTAGTTATCGGTGGTGTATTGATCACTGGTCACAAAGCTCCAACTCTTGTTTCTAAAGAGATGATTTCTTCTATGTCTAAAGGTTCAGTAGTTGTTGACGTTGCGGTTGACCAAGGTGGTTGTATCGAAACTTGCCGTCCAACTTCTCACACAAACCCAACATACGAAGTTGATGGCGTAATCCATTACTGCGTACCTAACATGCCAGGTGTTGCTCCAAGAACTTCTACTTACGCGTTGACTAACGTTACGACTAAGTACGGTTTGATGCTTGCAAACATGGGTGTTGAAGATGCTGTTGCGAAATCTCCAGCATTGATGAAAGGTTTGAACGTTTACAACGGTTACGTATGCTACGAGCCGGTTGCTAAAGACCTTCACATGGAATACCGCCCATACAAGGCGTAATTCGAACTTAAATTTTAAGTTGAAAAGGGAGTCTGCAAAGACTCCCTTTTTTTATTTATTGCTGCGTTGGTTTGTTCATTTGAATTGTGATCGTCGCAGTAGGGCGCTGGTACGTGATACTTTTCGCGAACGCGCGGAAGTAGTCGTTGTACATGTGGTAATAACCTTGATCGCCAGATTTGGTGCCCCAGCTATTTTTAATTTTCCACTTTATAATTTCACCTGTGATTGGATCAGCGTCGTAGCCCACGATTTCTACCGCGTGACCGCCATCGTTTTTATTGAAAGTCGCGCGTTCCTGACGTGTCAGTGGTTTTGCAAATTCGGGAATATAAAAAGCTTTGATTGAAATGATGCCGGTTGCTTTGTCGACATATTCGGCGTGATGTTCATACGACAAGAACACCGTTTGTCCTGCGTCTAATAGGGCCTTAGCTGAAGCTTGCACTCTATCCAAAGGCATTGTGATCTGCGCATCGCTGTTTTTAAAAGTCGTTTGGTTTGATTTCACTTTGCGGTTCACGTTGATGATCACTTGAACCCACGATTGTTCAAAGAATTTAAAATAAGCTTCACCGAAACTCTTCGGTGTGTAGGTTTGACCGTCATAGACAAAAGTTTGTGGCAAGTCGCCGACGATGGCTTTAAAAAGCTGACGGATTTGTTGTTCACCCAATTTATTGACGGCTTTCTGTTCGTCTTCGGTCTTCGCTTGTTCGCGCAAAAGCTTTGTGCGGGCGATGATGTTTTCTAAATACTCTGTGTATTTTCCTGAATTGGGCTGAACATAAAATTCAGTTTTTGGAGCCCAAACGCCAGCGGGTACTAAACCAAACTCTTGAATGTTCATTTTAGAGGGCAGTGGACCTGCACCTAGTGCGATATCTGCTTTTTGGTCTTTATTGTAAAGCTGTTCGATCGAGCGCTTCAAAAGATGTTGCGCGCTTTCATAGTGATTATCGAGCGGAATCGATTGACCTGTTTTTGCCGTGTAAGAATTTTCTAAAACAGTCAGCCACGCATGCAGATGACATGTTCCAAGATTGCATTGATTTTTAATCGGTGCTTCCTGTTTGATTTCAAGGGTGTATTTATTGTTGTGATTGAAATCAGGACGAAGCTGTCCCCACGGAGTTTCATCAAAAGTTAAAGCAAAGACCGAACGACACGCCGGTGCCCCCGCAAAGGCCGTTATTGAAGTCACAATGCTGAAAATAAAAACTAGAGCCGCTGACAGTAATTTCATCACATGAACGAAATGCAATGCCGGGGCCGTTCCCAGAAAACTCCATGAACTTTTAAATGAAGATGAGACTTTAATTCTCAAAATGAGACAACATCGTTCTGACAGGGTGACGAAAGCCGTTAGAGCTCAAACCACAGATTACCCCAGTCTTCCGTGCGAAGAAGCGCTACGTGGCGTTTACGAAGCAATGCCACCGTTTCCGCATGGGGATGCTGATAACGTTGCCAGCGCGCCGACGCGATAGCCATGGTCAAACGCGGCATTCTATCCAAAAGCTCAGATGAAGTGCTAGTGCGGCTGCCATGGTGGCCCAGGATCAGAACCTTGTTGTGCGCAACCCACGGCTGATTTTCCCAATAGACCTCTTCTGTTTTAGGAGAATCCCCGGGAATCAGGAATTCTTTAAAGGAAATAACTTGGCTTTGCTCATTGGTATTTTTCGCGATCGTTGGTTTCCAAGCATAGAGGGAGGTTTCACAATTTGAATTTCTTTTTGAATCTACGCAAAGAAACTTCGTCGTACTTGTTTTCTCTGCCGAGTCGCTCTTTGAGCCACAGGGAGTGAATTTCTCTATCAAGAGTTTTTTGCGTTCAGAAGTTTTCCCAAGCGGTGGCATCACGATACAAGAATCCAAACGCCATTTCGCAAGCCCACCGATATGATCCCAATCCCAATGACTTAAGAAAATCTCATTGCGTTTTGAAGAACATAAAGCTTTCAAACGGCGCAAAGGAAAGAACTCGCCGCCCATATCAAAGTGTCGACACGTTTCCGCATCAATTGCGGTTGTCCACTGACCTTGTCCCACATTCCACACGACGAAATAAGAATGCGCCAAAAGATCGCGCGCAGGACTGGCGCTAAGTGACACGATCAAGAAACACAAAAGCGCGGGCAGGTTATTCACGCGCATGATCACGTCCTTGGTAAATTTTTAATCGTAAAAAATGAAAGATCACGTGCCACGCGAAAATCCACAACCACAAAAATCCAATGGAGGTGCGTTCGCCAGCAGTTACAGTGATTGGATCTGAAAATACATTTAACGTTGTGGAAAACAAAGCCATCACAAAGTCGAAAACTTTTAATAAGGGATGAATCAACACACTTAAGAAAGCCAGCGGCAGCAAAACAAACGACACGACTGGCGCCAGCAAAAGATTAAAGATCACGCTTAAAGGATGCAGATTGCCAATCCCTAAAAGCGGTAAACTCATGAACAGAAAAATCGCAAGCTGTGACAGAAACGTGCGCCAAAAGTTTTCACGAATTCTTAGAACACTCGTCCAACATAAGGCAAGGGCCGCACACCAACTCATCAATAGTGACAGCGAATTCCACCATGCGGGATACAAACATAGAGTGATCATTCCAGCACATAAGATGGTTAAGTCAGACGAGAAGGGCCACTTATAAAATTTAAAAAATGTGCGCGTTGCTAAGGCAATCAGTGCGCGAACCGCAGGCGCTTGCCAGCCTGTCGCCAGCGAATAGCCGGTCAAAAAAATGAATCTTACAAAGAGTGGAATTTTTAAAATGCTCAAAAGCTCATCAAGCAAAATTAAGTGCGACCCTGAAATAACAAAGATGTGAATGAGCGAAGTCTTGATCAGATTTTGTTTCAGAGAATTTTCTGTGATGTTTTCACCACACAGAAGTGATGACAGAGTTTTAGGATTTACAGACTCTGTCGGCAGAATCTGTACACAATTTCGATGAAAGATTGCCGCAATATCTGACGTCTTTTCGAGCAAGAGTGAAGAATTTGAATTGCCTAATGTCAAAGCAAGAAGAAGTAGAATGATCATGGAATCAATCACTTAGCAAATTTCGATTCAGTCAGGATTTCTAAAATTATCTGTCTTCGCCTCCGCGCGTCTCCCGCGGTCGGATTTTAAGATCTGAAATTTGGCAGCTTAAAAACACCGCTTATTTTAAAAATTCATTTGCAATTTCATGTATTTAAATGCAGCCTAAAAAGGTGGCAATTCGCTGAAACCCTTGAAAATAAACAGGTCCAAGGTCCAGCATTACAATAACTCAACATTTTATGTGGATAAGTCCTGCTTGTTTGCAATTCTTGAAGCGTGTCATACTTAGGAAATAAGAAGAGGTGTCGATAGATGAAGCAACTTAGACTTTTCGCAGCAACCGTATTTTTAAGCCTACCGTTGGTCGTAAACGCCAAGTCAAATAACACGTCTCACAAGGCATCTTACAAAGAAATCAAAGAACAGCAACTACTCGTTGAGCTTACTGGAAAAGACATTTCGAAAGAAAGTGATATGAACCTGTATGCTGAAATGGTGAGCGCTTATGAAGCGGATGATGAAATTGCATTTAAGAGCCGCATGCAAAGCTTGCTCAGCCGCTTTCCAAGCAGTTCTTACGCCGACAACGCCTTGTATCTTGCAGGTCGCTTGGCTGTGAATCACAACAACTATCCAGAAGCGATTCGTTATTTCGGTCGCGTTGAAAAAGAATATCCAAAGAGTGACAAAGTCACTGCCGCGACATTTGCAAAAGCAATGACGTACAAAAAAATGAACTTGGGTGAATTCGCAAAACGTTCATTGGTCGAAGTTAGAGCAAAATATCCAGGCAGCCCTGAATCATTCAGAGCGAACGCTGAATTAAAGATGTTGAACTAGTCTACACTCCGACTTCGTCGGAGTAGCAACGATCAAGGAAGACAACAGTGAAGAACAAGAAGTTCTCAGTTTTATTGACGATGATTTTCTGTGCCTTGTTAGTGAATGCTCACAAGGTTCATGCACAAGAGGAAGCCCCACCTGAAACAAGTTGGGATGCAGATCCTTTAGACGTGCTTGAACCTAAAAAGGAACACGAGGTCGTTGAACCCACAGTTCCAGAATTCAAAGAAATTCCTGAATCAGGTTCAACAGATTCTGCGCCGGCGATCCAGCACTCTGATATTGCCGAGCCTGCACCGCAAGACACGCAGTTAGCTCAACCACAGCAAACGGTTCCTGCGACGCCTGCGGCTCCAATGGGTAACGATCCTGACTATGCTCAAGAGGCTAAGTTCAATCGCATCTACAAAAAGTATAACGAACAACCCACTTCAACAGAGGCGTGGGAAAAAGCTTCGGGTAAACGCGCTGCTGAAACTTATCAAGTTCAGAAGGGCAATACTCTGTGGGATATTTCGACAACGTTCTTTGGTGATCCAAACTTCTGGCCAAAAATTTGGTCATTCAATAATGGCGCTATTGGCAATCCGCATGAGATCGATCCGAAAATGTCGATTCGTTTCTTCGCCGGTGACATGTCAGATGCACCAACAGTGGAGTTAGCAGAAGGCTCTGGCGAAAAAGATCAATTGGTTGATTCTAGCAAAACCGATGCTTCATTAGCGGGTGTGACGATTCCTGCGAAAAAGAAAAAGCGCGAGCCGGTTTTAAAAACACTTCCTGGAAGTTTGCCATCAAAACGTTTTGGTATTTTCTTGGATGAAAAACCAAAAGTCGAAGTGCAAGTTCCACCGAAGGTGACAAGCACAGGCCTTGAGTATCTGGGTTACTATCTGAACGATGGCCCGATTGCAGGTGTGGGTGTTGTAACGGCGACGGAACTGGATTTGAAATCAGCCGGTGACTTTGTTTACATCTATGTGCGTTTGGATCAAGGTGGCGGTAAAGACTTTGTCGTGGAAAAAAACATGGCAATGATCGACGATCCGACTCGTAAGAAACGCCAAGCGCAGATGGTCGAAGTTCAAGGACAGATCGAAGTTCTTGAAAAAGTGAACGATCAAAAAAATATCTACAGAGCTATCGTGAAAAAAGCGATTCAGCCGGTGGAAGTCGGATCGTTGTTGATTCCGGGTCAATTGCCAATGATCGATCCTCGTCCAAGCTCTTTGGCATCTGGACCTGGCGCGCGAATCATCGGTGGTCAGTTGGGTACGAATCGTTCGATCTTTGCATCAAACTCTTTGGTGTTCTTGGATGCCGGGACAAATTCGGGTCTGCAAGAAGGTCAAACATTCGGTATTTTTGCAGATGAAGCAGTTCGCAACCGTCAAACGGATGCGATCATCAACGATCGTCAAATCGGTTTGGCGAAGATCGTTAAAGTCAGCAACGGCTTTGCGACGGCGTACATCACATCTTCAACAGATGACATCTTAAAAGGTGACTATGTTGGCCAGGTTGTGAAGAGCGCCAAGAACATGCCGGTACAGGATACGCCTGCGGCAGATGTTGGCCCCGCGCCATCAACAAATAACTCAAACGACGATTTAGAAAAAGAGTTTGAGAGTTTGGACAGCGGACCTGTGCAAAGCGCACCGTCGAGCGGCGGAACTGACGATTCCGATTTAGAACTTTAAGATAAAAACGAAAGGCCTGCAAATTTGCAGGCCTTTTTGTTTTTATGACAGACCTATACGCATTTTCTCATTTAATTAAGAATCATCCCTTTTATAAAAAACACCGCGACGGCGTTCATCAGATTTATCTGCGTCTTGCCAAAGCCAAAGCATTGAATGTCGCCAACATCATGCAGATGGTGGAAACGCTTATTCCCGAAATGATGTTTACCTTGGAAGACAGTCACGCGATGTTGGATCGTCTGACCGAACAATTCATCCAGCGCAAACTTGAAGGCATTCAGTTTACGGTTTACGGCGACGAAATTTATCCCAGCAGTTGCTATCTAATGGCAGATCCGCCGTTGATCTTAAGCTTTCGTGGTTCGCCTGCGTGGCTTTTAGAAAGAAGCCTTTCAGTTGTTGGCAGTCGCGATCCCAGTTTTGAATCGCTGCGCTGGATGGAAAAAGAACTTTCTGATTTTTGTGAAGTCGAAAAGGCTTTGATTGTTAGTGGTGGCGCACGGGGAGTCGATCAAAAAGCCCATGGCATTGCTTTACGTAAAAGCTGTCCCACCGTTGTGATTCTGCCAAGCGGCTTAAAAGATATGTATCCAAACACACTCGCGCAGTGGATTGATCCGGTGCTTGAAGCGGGTGGCTGTTTTTTAAGTGAATACGATCACGAACAAACCATGCACAAACATCTTTTTCATCATCGCAATCGCCTGATCGCCGCGATGGGAGCGGCAACGCTGCTGGTGGAAGCACGCAGGCGCAGTGGAACATTGATCACGGCGAATCAAGCGGTGCAATTGGGACGACCGGTGTGGGTTGTCCCCGGTCACCCTCAAGATCCACACTTTGCCGGGTGCTTGGATTTGTTAAGTGAAGGGGCCACCATGGTTCGCGATGCTCAAGATTTATCCATGTTCTTTCACTCTGAGTTAATAAGTGAAAAAGTGGCCGCAGTAGGGGTTGGGGGATTGGATGGATTGCCCCACTAGGGATAGTGGTGACTGTAAGTCACCAAAATCTCTGCCAAAAAAATGAAATGATCTAAAAAATTCTTTTGCAAGTCGCGGGCAAATGCCCGTAACATTTGATTCAAGGGAGGGGCGATGTGGTCAAGGATGACCGTGGTGGTAAGGATGCTACTGCATCGCTCTAATTTTTCAGCTCTTCCCTAATTCCAGTTTCTTCTTAAAGACTCAAAAGCTAAAGCACCAAAAATGATGTTCGGAGCCCAGATTGCGATAGGTACTGGAATGGCTCCGCTTCGTGCCGCACCTTCTGCAGCGACGTACAGAACCCAATAGAAGATAATTAAACCAATACACATGATCATGCCGCCAGCCTTCGCTGCACGACGATTCGTCGTTGTTCCAAGACCCACGCCGATCAATGCAAACACCACACACAATAAAGAAATAGCCCAGCGCTTGTGTAGCTCTGTTTCCATGATGCGTTTTTGTTCTGGATCTTTGATATCTTCTTTCAAGCGCTCACGCACTTCTTCCAAAGTCAGTGATTGTGGCGACTTTGCTTTTTCTTCTGTGTAATCGGGCTCAGCAAAATGCACATCATAACTATCGAAACTGATTTTTGTGTGTGTCTTTGCTTGGCGGTGGATTTCACCATTGTTTAAACGCAAAAGCACTTCTTGGCCTGGGCGTTCTGGATCAGGCATGACCGATCCTTCTTTCGCGATGATCGTCAGCGGCACATCGCCATTTTTTTCGTCATAGATAAATACTTTTTTAAGACGACCTTCTTTGGAATTTACTTCGTTGGCGTAAACGACCATGTCGAAGAAACCTTCAGCGAAAGTTCCCTCTTTGATGACGGCTGTGGCTTTGGTATTTGCTAAGCGGCTAAATAAAACTTCAAACTGACGGTTCCCCCAAGGGGCAATCACGAAAGAAGTTTGTGCGGAAATAGTTCCCACCATGATCGCTAAAACGACCGCTGGCAAAAGCAAGGTGCCCATTGCAAGGCCGCTCGCTTTCATCGCGACGATTTCTGAATCTTGGCTTAAGCGGCCATAGGTTAGTAAGACTGAAAAGAGCAGGGCCATCGGAAATAGCACTGGGAGCAAAGAGATAATCACATATCCGACGATCTCGCCGATGACTTTTAACGAGACGCCGTGAACAAGGGCGAACTCTGTCAGTCGTAATACCTGAAACATCAGGATGATTGAGATGAAGACCATCAGTCCAAGAATGAAACTCGGAAGCATTTCGAAAAAAATGTACTGCGCAGCTTTTCGGCCATTAAAGATACTGAACATGGTTCTCCATTCCTTGGCGTATTGTAGCTAATGGATCAGACAGAGTCATCGCGCCTATCGTCCAGTCAGTGGTTTATTGACCTCGCGCTGCGCATATCTGACAATAGTGGTATGAATAAGATTCTTTTGGTGTACGAGGATTATGCTGACTTAATGAGTGTCGAGTCGACTTTGAAGAAAGTGGGCTTTGACGTCATTGGTTTATCCAGCGAATACTCGGTTGCTGAACAAATGCTGTCTTTCAACCCCGATGTGGTTATTGGAAGTGGTCGTGGGGGTAAGGTCAGCTCTTTAGGCGTTGGCAAACGTTTGAAAGAGATGGCGCGTTGGAGTGGTAAAGCGGTGCTGATTTTTCCAGCAAACTTAAAACCGTCTCCGCAAGATTTAATCAAAATTCGTGTCGACATGATTTTGGAAGCGCCGGTTGCACCTTTAAGAATTTTGCAAGTCCTTGCAAAGTTGTTGGGTCATGATGAAGCCGTGTTGCTGGAGCGTTTGAATAAAGCGATGCATGTTGAAAGCCCACAGAAAACCGGAGTCACAAGTGTTTCCGGTAAACACCAAACTGAAGCTGAAGCGATCCTTGTAAAAGGGACGACAGAAGGCGAAGCAAAGAGTGGTGGCGCGGCCTTTCCTCTGCAAGGGCATACGGATGAGGAAGCTCAACAGGCTTCTCAAGAGTTCGATCTAAATACTGAAAATCAAAAAGAATCCATGCGCTTTAAGTTCGGCGAACGTATGACGGAAGCCGATCGCGACGAGAGTTCCCTTGGTGGTAGCACGGAAGAGCAAGCGTTCCCGGATGTTGATTTGAAATCGCTTGAGCGTGAGCTTTTAGGTGGTGGTGAACCTGAAGTTGAACGCGTCGAAGTGCCGTCAGAATTGCCTTCCGATCAAGCAACTCCAGAGCAAGAAGCAGCTCTTGTGGATCTTAAAAAGGCCGATGAAAAGTTGGCTGAGAAGATGAAGAAATACGCGGCCATGACGGCTGATGTGAAAATCTCTCCTAAAAGTACTTTAACTCGTGTTGAGACACGCCGTCGCCAAAAAGAGCTTGAGAAGGACTGGGACCCAAAAAACATCAGTGAACTTGATGAGTTGCGCCGTCAATTTACAAAGGCTCTTTTCAAGAAGTAATCATGCGTACTTCGGGTCAAAAAGTGATTGATACCTCGCAGGCTTGACTATAAGGTTTGCGTGTTCATATTTAATAAGTGTGATAAGGTATTTGAAGACGGAGGCCGTAATGGGCACATTGACTACAGCAGTAACAGATAGTTCTTTTGAAGCAGAAGTTTTGAATTCTTCAACTCCAGTACTTGTTGATTTTTGGGCAGAGTGGTGTGGCCCTTGCCGTGCCTTGGCTCCAAAATTGGAAGAAGTAGCTCAAGAGTTGGGTGGAAAAGTTAAAATCGTAAAAGTAAACGTGGATGAGAATCCTGGAACTCCAGGCAAGTACGGCATTCGCGGTATTCCTGCAATGTTGCTTTTCAAAGGTGGCAGCGAAGTAGGTCAATTGGTTGGTAATCATCCAAAAGACGCAATCGTTGATTTCCTTTCTAAGAACACATAAGTCTTAGTTTAGATTCATCACAGCAACTATCGAGAGGGGCCAATGCGGCCCCTTTCTATTTTTCAAGTGTTAAATACCACCTAGTTTGCTAACCTAAAATTCCTGTAATGAAACCAGAAGCGATTGCATTCGCATCCTAAAGGTTCGACATTAAATGAGTGAGCATTCTTGTAATGCTGCAACGAAAGTAAAATTTTAGGAAATTTAAGGAAACATAACTAGTGGAATTCGATATTAAGCACATCACTAATCCAGTCCTTTCTATGCAACTTCTTCACGAGGAATTCAAACGTGATGCGATGAAGTTGTCGATGATCTGCAGCTCTTCTGGATTCCGTGTTCGTCCTTATAAAGATGGTCTTCCTCACTTCGGAAAACTTTCTGCCGACAAGCAAGTTGAAATCATCCGTAGCATCAAATTCTATATTGAACTTTGCCAAGAACAACTTTCTGAAGGTTCAAGCCTGCGCGACAACTTGTCATTTACATGGAAAGCTTTGCGCAAGCTTGGTTTGACTCCGAAGTCAGACCTTTTCTCGTTGATCAAAGATGACGACATCATCGAAATCTACAATGGTGAAAGTCGCCAAGTTTACCGTAACCTTCGTTATTACGATTTCTGCTCTTACTCGATTGAAGAGCTTTACTCGCTTGAATGGTGGAATTTGTTCTCTCGCGATGATGGTGAAATCACTCGTAAGTTGTTCGAAGAAAGTAACAAGCTTTTGACGGGTGAAGTTGAAGGTCACATTTTCTCTGAAACAAAAGAGCACGTTGTGACTGAGCTTGCGTCTGCGGAATTGCTTTCAAACAAATACCGCGCAAAACTTTTGAGCCCTCTTACAGTGAATAAGACGGCCCAAGCATTCATGGTTGTGATCGAAGCGAATCCGCTTGCGAACTAATTTTGATTTTTAAATTTAGATTTTGCTAAAGGCAGCCCCAACCGGCTGCCTTTAGTTTTTTTAGAGTCTACGATTAGCCCGCAGCTCTTAATTTTTTAGATGTTGCTCTTTCGCGACAGTATTCGACCATTTTCGTGTAGTTGTCGCAGCTTTGGATCAGGTTATCCAGAATGATTTTTTCTTCAGGGCCTTCGATGCTTGTGACCATTTTCATCGCTTCTTCCACGTGGCCTTCGTCTTCTTCAACGTGTACACGGATGAAGTGGCTGCATTTCGGGCCGAAAGCTTTTGTGGTCTTTGCTTCGATATGCGGACCAGCGTCTTTCGCAAGAATCTCTAAGCACAGAATATAACCAAAGAACGCCAAAGAGTTTTTGTATTCAATCCAATAATATTGCGGTTGATACAAGGACTGCGTGGCTGGTGCTTCTGGAAAATCTTTTTCTTGAAAGCCTAGATTTTTTAAATCCATAAAGGCTAATTTTTCGTGACCTTTTTCTTCGGTCGCATGGGGAATGAAGCGATTGTGAAATGCTTGTTGTTCTTGTGTGCAGCGTGCGGCTGCGAGTGCTAGTAGACGAGTTGAATGTCTGACAAAGTGACCGGTTTGTGCAACCCATTCGGCATAAAAGTTTTTATCTTCCCAGGGTGATTCGCGCAGGGCTTTTTTTGGTTTTTCTAAAGCTGCAAGAATAGCATCGGTCGTTAAGATTTTTCCCATAAAACGTCCTTTCAGAAGAATTCAAAAATATTTAAATTTTAAAAAACAGATTAAGCGATCTTTTTAACTGGCTGTGCTTCTGGTTTTGGCATTAAGAAATCCTCGTGCTTACTCCAGATTGAATCGACCAGCCGCTGTAGCTCGGGACTATAGAGTTTGCGATCGCTCAGCTTCGGCCAATAAATCACAGCGCATTCGTAATTCATTTTTTTGACGGGTGGTTGAATCGTCAGGGCCCCCATGCGTGAAGTTGTTTCGTCCATCTTGATGTCGATACGGGGGGTTCCGATAATACCGTCTTCCGGGGATTCATCTAAGAACTTCAGTGCGCAGCCAATCAAAACATCGACCCATCTTATATTGGCCATGCTTCGCTTGCGCCACTCGGGCACGATGTTCGTGTACTCAAGTGAGTAAATGGATTTGTGGCCGGCGGCTTTAAGCTTGTCTCGAGTTTCTTGGTAGATATCATCCATATAATGGTGATCTAAGCAGCAGTCTAATTCGAGATTGAACAGACTGTAGTAGTGCGAACCGATGATGGAATCTCCCTGCAGCAGAACTCCGATCATGTCATACCTAAAAAAGTCATCAAGTTCTAGGTGAGCATCTGCGCTTCCTAGAACTTGATTGAAGGTCTTTTTCCATGATTCGTAAGTTTGATTTAAGAGTCGTCGCGATTGTTCGTTCGTATGATGCGGGCTCAACAAAACGTAGCGTACGTTAAACATGAACATCCCCTTTGTAGCTTCTGTCTAGCAATCCTACCGGAGATTTTGCTAAACAAAAGCTTTCTAAGTTTAGGGCGTTCATTCTGGTGCGTGAATATTACACTTGGGACCTCAAGCATAAATTTAGTTTGCCGCAACAGTTGTGATACTTGGGCGTACTGCTAACTTCGCATACAACTCTTTATAGTTTCTCATCACGCGAGAGTTGTATTCGTTTGGATTCACGTTTTTCGAGATCAAGCGGAACATGTTCCCAGGACCCATGTTGTAAGCAGAAACGTATCGAACTGGTTTGCTGTTGAATTTACTTCTTAGGTAATTCATATAAGCCAAACCGATTTTGATATTCGATTCTGGATTTTGTAGAGTCTGTTTACCATTCCAAGTGATTTTGAATTTCTTCGCAATCCACTCAGCCGTATCAGGCTTTACTTGCATCAAACCAATTTCACCGTAACGACCTACAGTTAATGGATTGAATTTACTTTCTGTTTTAATCACAGCTAATACGAATACTGGATCTAAATGATATTTAGCGCTCTCTGCAATCACAGTGCGTGTAATAGCTTTTGCGTGACCTTTGAATTGTGCAGGCAATTGCGTTTGCACTTTATTGTAGATCATATAATTCAATGATTTACGGCCTTCGATTTTTTGTGCGTCACTACCAATGTAGTTGCGGCCCAAAAGTTCTTTAGCGTGTGATACGCGAGAAGCTTCGCTGACGCCTTCCATTGAAGGTGCAGCTGGCTTATTCCAGCTAAAGAAATCAAAGTTATTAAATAGAACCAACGTGAGTGTTGCGGTCATTACTGCGAGTGTAGAATTGAGATGTTTCGTTTTCATATCCGCGTCCTCCTGATACAAACCTATAGTTCAAGGGTCATGCCGAGATGCTAAGCTGTTGAAATGAATCAGATCCCACGTTGGGGCGGATGCCAGAAGCCACTCTTTCAAGTTGGCAAGAGGGGGTGTCAACCAAAGTGTCGACAATGACTGAAAGATAGTTATTCACTTCGGAACGAATTCTCACTTTGCTACGTTCTTCTTGAGACGCGCCTATTTCCGAACTTCCGTATGCATGAATTGCGAGTTGTTGTTTGTTCGTGGTTCTAGCGGGGATTCGCAGAGTGGGACGCTTCCTGCGCCTCTCGCTGCGAGCGGCACGCCGTCCAGGCTCAATCGTCGCGGAAGCTGCGCTTCCGTTCGCGCCACTGCTGAAAGGCCAATGCCTTTCGGCCTTGGCTGTGGCGCCGACGAAGGCCGCTCTTCGGAGAGGCGCATCCAGCATCCCACTCTGCGAATTGTGCTAGATCCGAAAATCATCTCTTCGAATTCATTCATGCGAGTTGGATAAGTTCTTAAGGAACATAGCAACCGAGATTCGGTTCAAAGGCATAAAAAGGGTGTCTGTCGTTTTTTTGGGTGCCTGCTTCTTTTTTACTGCGTGGGTGCGTTGGCAAATGGTGCCTGCCGTTTTTTCCGCAAAAGTGCCTGGCACTTTCTCGGAAAAGGTGCCAGGCACTTTTTGGTATTACGGGGGTGCAAGTATTGTATTTGGGTTTTGGTGTTCGTGGTTCTTGTCATTGTTCTTGGATGGGTGCAGAGTTTTGTTATGGCGAAGATGAAGGCTGCTGTAATTTCTAAGTATGGGCGTGATCAGAAACTTTCTTTGGTGGATATTGACGTTCCTGTTTGTGGGGCGTGTGATGCGTTGGTTGAGATTCATGCGGCTAGTTTGAATCCGATTGATTTCAAAATTCGTGATGGAAAAATTAGATTTATCCGCTCTTATTCTTTTCCTTGGATTATGGGGCATGATCTTGCTGGGGTGGTTACTGCCGTTGGTAGTAAGGTCACGCGATTTAAAGTCGGTGACAAAGTTTTTTCTCGTCCTCGCAATGGGCGTACGGGGAGTTTGGCGCAGTTTATTGCCGTGAATGAAAACGAACTGGCGCTGATGCCTAAGAATTTATCTTTTGAAGAGGCTGCAAGTATTCCGCTTGTAGGTCTGACAAGTTGGCAGGCGTTGTTTGATACTGCTCACATGAAAAGCGGCGATCACGTTTTCATTCAGGCAGGATCCGGTGGAGTGGGTTCATTTGCGGTTCAGCTTGCGAAACAATTCGGCGCATATGTTATTACGACGACAAGTTCTCGGAACGTAGAGTTTGTGCGCGGCCTTGGTGCGGATGAAGTCATTGATTATACCTCGAAGAAATTTGAAGACGTTTTACAGAATGTCGATATTGTTTTTGATACGTTAGGCGGAGAAGCTCTGTATAAGTCTTTTCAAGTTTTGCGTCCTGGTGGATGGGTGGTTTCGATTTCAGGGGATCCTGATCAGCGCCTTGCCCAAGATATGGGTTTGAATTTCTTTAAGCGTGAAGTGTTGCGCTTGGTGGGACGTAAGGCGAATAAGCTTGCGGCGAAAGCTCGGGCTCACTATCGATTTATTTTTATGCATTCTTCTGGCAGTCAGTTAGCGCAAATTGCTCAGTTGATTGAGGCCGGTAAGATTAAACCGATCATTGATAAAGTATTTTCGTTCGAAGAATCACAACTGGCGGTTGAGTATTTAGAGCAAGGGCGAAGTCGCGGAAAAGTTGTGATCAAAATTCGTTAAGCGTGGAGGTATTGTATGTCTGTGGCTCAGCCTGTGAATCCGTTTTTGGCGCAGATGGGAATTAAGCTTTTGAAGTGGGAAGAAGGGTATGCTGAATTTGAGATGCCCATTCAAACGTGGCACATGAATCGTCAAGGGGCCCTTCAAGGCGGCGTTGTTTCAACGCTTGTCGATGCGGCTTGTGGATATGCCGGTTTTTATGCGCCTCCCGGTCAGCCTGAAGTGCACGGTGTGACGATCACTTTGAATGTCAATTTTGTGTCGTCGACGAATTCTGGTGTTTTGAAAGCAGTTGCAAAAAAGATTGGCGGAGGACGTAAGATCTTTTTCTCTGAAGCGCAGGTTTTCACCGAGACGGGCGTTTTGATCGCATCCGGCCAAGGATCTTTTAAATATCGTACTAAATAAATTCTTTCGCAGAATCTTAAGTTCATTCATCTGCGATTGGGAACTTGAAACAAAAAAGGCTTCGATTTCTCGAAGCCTTTTTTGTTTTTGATGATTTTAAATTTTAGAACAGGTATCTGCGGTAAGCGACAGAGCTGACTAAACCAAGACCGGCCATCGTGGTTAACATGCTCGAACCACCGTAAGACAGTAGCGGCAGGGGAACACCCACGATCGGTAGCAAACCGATAACCATGCCCATGTTCACGAACATATGCCAGAACACGTAACACAGAACTCCGACGGTCAGTAAGGCGCCGAACTTGTCGCGCGCGTTCGTTGCAATTCTGATTCCCGTTAAGAACAAGAAACAGAATAAACCCATCACCGCCACACTGCCGACGAAGCCATGTTCTTCAGACAATACGGAATAAATAAAGTCCGTGTGACGCTCGGGAAGGAATTCAAGTTGGGATTGCGTACCCTTCATGAAGCCTTTACCGAAGAAGCGACCAGAACCCACTGCGATTTTAGATTGAATCGAGTTGTAACCAGTTCCGCGCGGGTCGTTCGTTGGCGATAGGAACGTCAAGACACGGTTTTTTTGGTAGTCATGAAGTACAAACTTCCAAGCCACAGGCAAGGCGATGATTCCCGCAACAACGGCTGTTGCTAAGATCCATTTTTTAACCTTCGCAAACAACAACATCGAGCCACCGATGGCTGCCAACATCATCGCTGTACCCAAGTCAGGTTGTTCAACGACGAATACGAATGGAATACCAAGAACCAACAACGGACCAAACATTTCTTTAAAGCCCATGCCGTTGCCGTGAGTATTTTTATTCGCCAGGATCTTTGCCATCATCATGATCAATGCAAGCTTCATCGTTTCAGACGGTTGGTAACGGAAGAAACCAAGGTCGATCCAACGTTGCGCACCCAAAGCGACACGACCAAAGAAAGTCGTATAAACGATGGCACCCAAATTCAGCACATAGATCACAATCGCGATACGATTGACGATATTATAGTCTAACAACGTCGTGACCAAGAAGACCGTCCAACCTACGAACAACCACATGATTTGTGAAATGAACAAACCAGAAACTTCCGCAGAAGTAGGGCCGTGAGTCGCACTGTACAAATTGATCAAACCAATGACGTTCAATGCCAGGATCACAACGATCAAATTGATATCTAACTTTTTGAAGAGCGTTCTTTCTTCAACATGAAGTGAATTAAACATTACTCGCCCTCACTTGTAGCAGCTGCTTCTGCTTTTTTCTTAACACCTTTGTTTTTCAAAGCATTCGCAATGATGTCAGGGTGATATTTTTCGAAATACTTTTGATAGATCTCGCGGGCGATTGGAACCGCGCCCGTGTTACCGTGGCAGGCATGTTCCGCCAAGATCGCGATCACGATCTCTGGATTGTCTGCCGGCGCATAAGATACGAACCAACCATGATGTCGCATATGCATTGGACGAGACGTACAGCTTGAATAGATCTGATCCGCAGAGAAGCCCATGACCTGAGCCGTACCTGTTTTACCAGCGAACTCAACGCCAGGAACTTTCCAGTAACGAGCTGTACCCTTAGGACCGTTCGCAACCAGGCGCATACCTTCTTTAACAACTTTAAACGTTTCCGGAGTGATTTTCACGCCGTTTGGTTGCGCTTGTTGAAGATCGCGCACAACTTGTGGGAAATTCTCGCGCAAAACTTTTCCGTCTTGGTCTAAGATTTTACGAACAACGAAAGGCTTAACAACTTTGCCCTCTGTCGCGATCGCATTGTAAGCAACCGCCATAGAGATCGGAGTCACCGTCACGAAGCCCTGACCGATGGCAGTACTTAAGTTTTCACCGGCTTGCCATTCTTCACCTACAGTGGCTTTTTTCCACGCAGAGTTCGGCATGATACCGGAAACTTCACGCGACAACTCGATACCTGTTTTTTGACCGATACCTAGGTTGTGGATGTAGTCGTACATTTTATCTACGCCCAACGCGATACCCATTTTATAGAAGAACACGTTCGATGATTCTTCGATTGCTTGGTAAACCGTGATGTTACCGTGACCTTGTTTCAAAGAGTCATGGTATGGACGACGACCGAAGAAGAACACACCCGGTGCACTGACGATTGTTGTCGGCGTAATAACTTTTTCACCCAAAGCGGCAACTGCCACCAATGGTTTGAAAGTCGAACCAGGGGCATTGTGATCTTGGATAACTTTATTACGAAGAGGTTTAAACGGATCGTTGATCAGCTTTGACCACGTTTGTGGAGTAATCCCTGTCGAGAATTCATTCGGGTCGAATGATGGAGTGGAAACCCACGCCAAAACTTCGCCGTTTGTTTTCATCGCAAAGATCGCACCGATGTGACCACGAGCATCCACGCCAGATTTCAAGAACGACTCAAACGCCTGTTCTTGAAGATCACGGTCAATCGTCAAAACGGCATTGTTACCGTGAACCGCGATTTGATCTTTGATTTGTTCGCCGTAGATATTCGGAGTTTGCGTCACAGCCTCGCGACCATGGGCATCGACTTGAATAAAGCTGATACCGTCAGTACCACGAATGTCGCGTTCCAAAGTTTCCTCTAAGCCTGACTTACCGATGATATCACCTTGGTCAAACTTCAAGTTACCTTTATAAAGCTCATTCAGAACAGGGATCTGACGTTTCGAGATCTCAGACACGTAACCAAAAAGTTGCGCGCCATTTTCACGAAGCGGGTAGTAGCGCACGATAGATTCACGGATTTCAAGTCCCGGAGTATCCAAGCGCATGCGTTTCAAACGAAAGACTTCTTCGCGGCTTAAGTTTTCTTTCAAACGAATTTGTGCAAAAGGACCGTTTTGTTTGCGGCTCTTTTGAACTTTTTGAATCAACTTATCTGGCTCCATACCCAAAACCGGAGCGACGTCTTTAGCAAGCTCGTTCAAGTCTTCGATATATTGCGGGGACAAGATCGCTTCAAAGCCTGGTAGATTTTCTACCAATACTTTGCCGTCACGATCCAACATCAAACCACGAGGCGCCGCGATTTTATTTTGTTTGATACGATTTTTTTCAGAGAACTCGCGAAGCTCATTACCCGAGATGATTTGTAGATACCACAAACGCATCGTGAAGATTGTGAAAGTCGCAGCGATAACAATGTAAAACAGGCGGTATCGATTCTGATACTCTTTTGCCTCGTCCGGATTACTAACGTAAGTACTCATAGCTCCAATCCTCCGGGCTCATGCACGAGTTCGTCTTGTGTGACTTTATCGAGTTTGGCGAGGATCCAGTACATAGGAAACGCAAATGAAGGAGTTAGAATAATTTGTACCAAGCGATCGACAATCTCGAAGCTCGCGGGGTTTTTCTCTAACACCAATGAAGTGAAGAAGAAAATCAGGTGATAGGCCACGGCAGAGAATCCGCACATGATTGTATAATAACCTGAGCCTGACCAAAAGACGCGACTCTTGATCAAATAGACCAACGTAAAGAGAATCAGCAAAGTAATCCACATCATCTTCAGTGGCATCGCAGTAAATGTGAGCAAAATGAAGCCCATTGCATAAACCGTGAAGATCGCTGGGAAGGGTTTACGATAAAGAGTCACATAGACGATAAGGTTCAACCACAACAAAGGTGCAGGCACATTGCCGAAGAGCTGAAACCAGAACGTCGTCTGGAATCCTGCAACTGCTAACAAAGCAGCAAGCAGAATTAAAAAGTTTAACAAGAAGTTCCAGCGCAATTTCACTGTCTTTTCTCCTCAGGCTTGGCAGTCGTCGCCGTTGTTGGCTTAGGAGTCGCCGGTTTTGCAGATGGCGCTGCTGGCGCTACAGGAGCGGTCGCCGTTGTTGCAGCAGGGGAAGCAGCAGGTGTCGCTGCGGCCGAAGGAGTTGCGCCTGTGCCGGGAACTGCTGTTGCATCAGCCGCAGTTGTGCCTGGAAGTGCATACTTATCGCCGAAATCTTCTTTGGCTGCATCAACCACAACGAACACTTCTTCAACTTTATAAGGATCAACTACCGGGCGCAAATCGACTTTCAAAGAAACGCTGAAGGTTTTTCTTTCAACGCTTTCAACGATCGCAACCGGGAAACCTTTAGGGAAGATGTTATCAAGGCCGCCAGTGACAACCAGGTCACCTTGTTTCACGTCTTCTGTTCTTTCCACGTATTTCAAGGCGCAACCGTTTTGGCTTTTGCCTTCAACGATACCGTGAGCACGAGTTCTTTGAACGATACCGTCAACAACCGCATAACGATCTGTAATCAACATCACGTGAGCCGTGAACGGTTCTGGTTTAAAGATGTAACCAAGTACACCACCTGTTGTCACAACAGCTTGGCCGGCTTTGATGCCATCCTGTGTTCCTTTATTAATTGTGATCGTGTTGTGATCGATAACCAGATCGCGACCGATAACTTGCGCTGAAGTTAAAGACATCTTAGTTTGTTGTTTGAAAGAAAGAAGCTCGCGCAAGCGATCATTTTCCAAAGACAACTCATTCATCTTTTCTAAACGCGCTTGAAGTTCGTTATTTGCGCTGTGCAATTCTTCGCTTTGCTTTTTGATGTTGATCAAATCCACGTACATGGCTGTCGTGCCTTTGACACCGTGGCTGAAGCTATAAAATGTTTCGGACACAGCGGAGCCGAGAAGACTGAATGGTTTTACCAACCAGTGCGACTCTTGCGGTCTTTGCTGCATATTGATGGAAAGGAGTGGCAAAGCCAGCACGATTCCAATAAGCACGAGTTTCTTGAGATCAAAGTTGAAAAAGTTCAAATGTCACCTACCTAAGCTGTCAGCTACATCCCAACGCTATTCAAAAGAGTTAAGGAATTCAACAATTTCCACTTGAAAAAATATAAAAATAGTTGGCTAATGTTCTGGCTAATTGACATCGCAACTTTCCGCGCGAGGCGGGGAGTTCAAGGAAGGAACTATTTATGAGCGACACTATGGCAGATAAAATGAAGAGAAAACTCTCAGCGAAGAACGCGACAGCGATCGTTCTCTTCGGTGCTATCATTCTTGTTTTCGTATTTTTCGGTTTGCCAGGTCGTCTTGGCGCGGGTGTTGGTTCTGTCGCTCGCGTGAACAACTCTTTGATCTCTATCGCGGACTTCCAACAGGAAGAAAACCGTGTGCAACAGTACTATCAAAACCTGTTCGGCTCGCAAATGGACTTTAGCTCTCAGCGTCAACTACTTCGTCAGCAAGCCTTGGAAAACTTGGTGCGTAACGAATTGGTTTCTCAAGCTGCACAATCTGAAGGCATTTTGGCGACTGACGCAGAAGTTCGTGATTTCATCGTTAAAGACATCCCTTTCTTCCAACAAAACGGTCAATTCCAACGTGAATTCTACACTCGTTATTTGGAAGCGACGCACTCTTCAGCGGGTGATTTCGAAAACAAAGTTCGTAAAGACATTGCGAACGTTCGCATCCGTCACTTGTTTGAACTTGTAGGTCAACCATCTGCGATTGAAATGAAGAAGCTGCAAGAACTGCGCGGCACAAAAATCAACATCGCTTTCGTTAAGATCGATCAAGAAGCCGTATCAAAAGCTCTTTCTAAAGAAAAAGCTGAAGCTGCTATTAATGCGATCGATCAAGCTTTGGCAAAAGGTGACGAAGCAGCCGTAAACGCACAGCTTAAAGAAATCAAAGCTTCTTGGGAAGAAACTGGTTTGGTTGAGTTGGGTACTGAAAATTTCCCAAAAATTACTAGTGCTGTTGCAACTGACGCTGTGTTTGAGCTTTCTAAAACACAACCGTTGTTGAAACGTGTTGTTCGTGATGGCAACGTAAAATACGTTTTGAAATTGAAAGAAACTAAAATTGAAGAAGGCAAAGCGGCTGAGCCAATGCTAGTCGAAATGATGCAAAAGCGTCGCGCTGACGGCATGTTTGAAGCATGGATCAACCAATTCCGTGCGAAATCTCACATCACTATGAATACACAGGCATTGCAGTAAGATGTTGCAGTTCGTACGCGAAGTTCCAGTACGAATCCTGATGCAGAAAACCTCGTCTGAAAGACGGGGTTTTTTGTTTTATCTATCCGCTGGCTTTTCAAAAGAGATCAATCCGCTGTCAGGCATGACCGTCAATCTTGTGGAAGTTGATAAATGGCTTTCTGAACTTCGTTATGAGATGCAGGAATCCATTTTTGAATCGTCACTTGATGAGGTGATGGCATTTGCCCGTGATTTTTTGCAAGAACGGGCAGCCACAGAAAAAGCAGAACTCGTCAGTGTCGAGTTTCGCGAAGAGCGTTCGTGGTCGTTTGCTTGGAGTAATGAGCAAGCGGAAGATACGATGACCATCAAGTACCAACATTACTTGGAGGCATTCGCCCTTCAACCTGAAGACTTCGACCTTCTAAAAATTGAATTTTCTTGGTTGCGCGCGGCCCATTCAGAAATCGATTTCCAACACGAAGGTTTCAAAATTCTAAAAAATCTTGCGCCTAAAAATCCATCTCAATTGCGCGAGCAGTTGCAAGCCCATCGGGGAATGTTTCTTTCCGACGGCAGTTCTCTTGCTTCGGTGACTCTTCATTATCTTGGTGAAGATTTCGAGCTGACTCTTTAAAGTTATAATTAAAGCAAGTTCGTGGTTTCTTTCAAAACGGCGATCGCTTCTTTGAAGTACATCACGTGGGCTGAGCGAATGATTTGGATGATCGCTAAATTCTGGCGGCGATCACATTTTGCTGTCAGATAGTCGCGGGTATCCGTTTTCATCTGTGCTGTGCCTTCAGCGATGATTTCTTTTACAGATGATTCAGAGGGAGTTAACGGGCGCCACTCGCTACGACGTTTTAAAAGCTGCTCAATCGTCACGATATTGACGACGGCTTCTGCAAGTTGAAACTTCAATTGATCATCATGCTCATAGGTACTTGCCACGTGTTCATTAACGAACTTCATACAATCGTCAGTGTACATGACGCCACCAACAACGGTGACTCCGCCCAAGCCGTTGGAAGGAAACAGGGGCTTTTTCGGTAAAGCCCCGATGACGGGCTCATTGCCGATGCGAACGGGAAGTCTGTCGCGAGAGGGAAGTTCTGGTCTGCCCAAGTCAGCAAATCCAGCAAACGCTGTCGCAGAGATCATCATCAAGCTTAGAAACAGCAAAGACAGAATTTGTTTCATCATGGCAAGGCTCCTTAAGGAACAATTAGAGCAAGCAGTGTTCCCACTTTAAAACGTTTATAATGGCACTCGTGAGGGGTTTATTGTCAAAGGCTTGGACAAGTCAGTAAATTGCACTTTATTTTAGTATTACTTAAAGATAATCTTAAGTATGGCAAAAATTAAAAATCTGTTCGATTTCGACGACTATAAGAGCTATCTGCAACAACGCTGTGACCAGGAGAGGGGTTCAAAATCCGCTTTGGCCGCCGCGCTGGATTGTCAGTCGGCGTATATTTCGCAAGTTCTTAATGGGACTGCGCACCTGAGTCTTGAGCAGGGAGATAAAGCCAATCACTTCTTCAGTCATTCAGAAAAAGAAAGCCATTTCTTTTTACTACTTTTGCAAAAGGATCGCGCAGGAACAGCGAGCTTGGGTAAGTTTTTTCAGAAGCAAATTGCAGCCTTTAAAGAAGAGCAATTGAGTTATTTAAAGCGCAAAGAAATTAAAAACAGCTTAAGTGAAAAAGAACAAAGCATTTACTACTCTTCGTTTGAATACAACCTGATTCACATGGCAGTAACCATTCCTCACCTGCGCACGAAGGAAGCATTGAAAAAGGCATTTCGAATCTCTGATAAACGTTTGAATAAATGTCTGGAGTTCTTGCTTGAAGCACAACTGGTGAAGCAGCAAGGTTCGCACTATGTGCCAGGTGCGACCGAAAACTATCTCGAGCGGGGATCGCCCTTTGTAAAGCAATACCATTTAAATACCCGCGCTTTGGCGTTTGGTGCCTTGGATTCTGACAATGCTGAAGAGGCTCACTATTCCGCGATCTTCACCTTGGCAGCCAAAGACGTGGCCCGCTTGAAGAAGGTCATAAATCACTGCATGGAAGAGATGGTGACGATAACTAAAGATTCAGAAGAACAGCGGATTTACGGGTTTTCGTTAGACTTTTTTGATCTGGAAAAAGCTTAAGCAAAACTTAAAAAAACAGCTAATCTTTAATTAACTTAATCTATTTTAAAATTTCCGCAGGGCTTAGATTCTGTCGCATCGACAATGTCGTCGATAGAACTCTGCCAGGAGATTAAAATGAAAAAGTTAATGACGGGACTGTTAGTTGTCTCAAGTACCTTGATGGCCACGACCGCAAAAGCGGCTTTACAAACTTATACTCCAGATCTTCAGCTTGCTTTGGGGGCACCTTGGGACCCTCTGTATCCATCAGAAAACAAAATGATCTATGGATGTTTCACACATAATGCAAAAGCCTTTGTGCCATCGGGTCAGGATAATTTTACTGAAGACTATACTGAAGCTTTGAAAGAGGTCGATTCCCTTATCGCCATGGAAGCCGCAGCAAAAGCGAAAGCCCGTATCATGGGCATTGGCGCCAAAATAGATGCTTCGTTTTCACGCCGAAAAACGGAGCTTGAAAAAGCGCGCACGGTGCGCTGGGCGCTGGTCGGTTCAAGAACTTATAATATGGAAACCTCGGGCGAGATCCTGCTGACGGAAAAAGGGCAGCGCATCTTGGCGCAGGCGGTGGAACGCAAAGACTCTGAATACTTTGCGACCCAGTGTGGAAGAAATCTGGTGACCGGTATTACTAAAAAAGCGGAAGTGGCCGTGCTATTTGAATTTACAAGTTCAAGTTCACAGCAGGCCGAACAAATCCGTGCGCAGCTGAGTGCGCAAGCAAGTATCGGAAAATTAGGCGCGGAACATAGTGGAAGTTTTCTTTCTGATATCAAGAAAATCGATTCGGGAATGACTTACAAAGTGTCAGTTTATCAAAACTTTGCGCGTGATAAAGTCGAAGGTCCGATGGCGATTCTTTCCAGTGATCCGGGCAATCTTCTGGCGCTGCGAAGAGCGATGGCAGACACTTTGACAAAAATTGATTATGAAAATGCTCCGGTGTATTCGTTCAACGATCAAAGTGTTTTGAATACTTTGACTGCCGACATTCAGGAGGATCGCGCTCGTCTGATTCCAAATCTTCAGCAAAGCATCGCGGCCCATAAAGTGAATTTGGAAAAAGTGAGCATTCGCCTAGGGGCTTTGGATGAAATTCTAGGAAGTCTTGATAATGGCTATTTTAAACTTTCCAACGAAGCGGTTGCGGCTATTGAAGCAGAGTCTGATCGTCTGGTGAAAGTTCAAGATTCTATTGAAGATGCGATCACGACTTGTCAAAAGGCGACGCGCTTGAGCGGCTGTCCTCGTCCTGTGCCGCCACGTTTTGCCAATATTTTGTCGGCTATGAACTTATCATTTGCGACGTTCAATGGCTGGAGCGGAGCTTCGTCTGCTTATTACAATGCGGGCCCTGAGCGTTATGTGATCAGTACAACTTATTACCCAAGTGTGAGCTTTCGTTATGCAAGCTTCATTAACTCTGCCGAGCTTTATGAAAATGGTCAGTTGATTCGCTCTTTGTCAGCCGATGATGTAGATCGTTTGGCAAGTAACACGATCGCTTTAAATAGTTACATCTCGTTATCGCGTACAACCGAGCAATACTGCTGGAGGGGTGAGTGGGGTAATTGTAACGCCCGCGCCGCAGACCGCAGTTATCGCGTCAGCTGGTTCCGCTCGGGTGCAGCTGGTATCACAGACCGCAACTATGTTTTAAGAGTTTTTGATGTGGAAGGAAATTTCTACGATATCAACCTGCGCAATCCTGGCAGTGCGCCAGTTCTTGATCCCTCGACGAACTAATTCGCATCAAGCGCCCTTCAACCTCCAAAAGTTGAAGGGCGCGTCCTAGCGCGTCCCTGTCTAAGACATTGACAGCTCCTTTTCAATTGGATGAACTAGAGCCCGTTTCGTCTTTGCACGAGAATTGAAAAGGATGCTTCTATGCTTTCAATGAAGAAGTTCTTTGTAACCACAAGTTTGCTACTGACAAGCGTTTCCGCGTTGGCGGAGATGTATTGGCAGGCTGATCCCAATCCGCCGCACTTTTGTATGCAAAACTTTAACGCCTATGGGCCCATCTATGCTTCTCGCAAAGAAGAGCGTACGGATTTCATGGTGGCGGAACTGACAGGAAAACCTCGTTGCGATATCATTCACTTGCAGGAAGTTTGGAACGATTCGCAAATCAATCAAGTTGAAAATGGTTTAAAGAGTCTTTACACAATCAGTTCACCAAATCGTCAGGAAAAAATCGGTGTCATGTCGTTGATGATGGCCGATATGAAGAAAACTGAAACCCATGATTTCAATATTAATAGCGACGGCAATATTTTGGATCGCGGTCGCGAAATGTTTAACGTCAAAAAAGCTTTCCACGTTGTCCAAGCTTCAATGTATGGAATCGATGAAGATTTCTATTTCATGAACACACATCTTCACCCAACAAGCCAAGCTGTGCGTTTGACACAGATCGTGGATTTGTTGCAGTGGCGCTTGCAAAATACAGACTTAAAACTTTTATTATCTGGCGATTTCAATGGTGATGAACATTCATTGGAAAGATCTGTGATTATGTCACTGCTCGGTGTGCACGATTCGTTGCTTGAGACCGTGGGAGGCACATATCCAAAAGGTCTGTGTACATACTGCGCAGGAAATCCGTTGGGTTGGTTATTAAGCGATCACATTCTTGATTACATCTTTTTCTCGAATGTCGGTCGTGCGACCACTCACTTACGCGCTTATGATGGCGAAATTAATTTGCGCGGAACTCCTCGCAAGCCATTGTCAGATCACTTTGGATTGCGCGTGCAATTTTCTGTTGAACCGGCGCAAGTGCAGCCTGTGCGTTCAGTCATTGAAGATCGCAGAGTCGAAGCGTTATCTTTGCTAACTCAAATGGAAACGATCCTTGGTAAAGAAAAGAAAAAAGGTTTTGTTGAGTACGCGATGAAAGTACGTGCGTTGAAAAACCAATTGCAAAATCGCCAAGGTGACTTCAATCAATATTTTGAAAGTTATCTATAAAGCTTGCACTGAAAGTTTAAGAAGCTACGAAAAGAAGCTGGAAGCGATTCTGGCTTTTTTATTTTCAAGGCGTCGAAAAAAGAAAAGCCGGCAGAAACCGGCTTTTTCACTTTTAACTTGAGAAACGTAGATTAATCTAAATGACTCGGCGTAAACGCCTCTGGGAAAATATCTCCAAATTTGAAAGTTTTCATTTTGCCGGCCAGATTGGCTGTGTATATCACAGTGTCTTCCGAGCCAAATTCCGCGATCACTTGGCGGCAGAAACCGCACGGTGGCCAGGGTTTATCAGCGTCGCTAACAACCATCACTTCTTTGATTTCTTTTTTAGCGCCTTCGCTGACAGATTTCCAAATGGCGACACGTTCTGCGCACACAGTTCCGCCGTAAGAAGCATTTTCGACATTGCAGCCCGAAAAAATTTGACCGTCGCCTGTCAAAACAGCTGCACCAATCAAGGCGCCAGAATAGGGAGCGTGGGCTCTTTTTTGAGCGATACAAGCGGCATCAAAAAGTTTCTTTTGTAGGTCTGTCATGAAAGTCCTTATTCAAAAAATTAGGGAAGATGATTCTCTAATATTTTTCGTAGAGCAATCAAGGGTAAACCTTGGATGGCCGTAAAATCTTCGCTTTCGATCTTATCAAACAGGCTAATGCCGTGCTTTTCAATTTTATAACTGCCCGCACAGTCCGTGGCTTGATCCAGCTCCACATAGCGCTGGGCCTGCTCAATGGTCATTTTCTTCATATGCATACGAGTGATGTCAGTGTAGGGAATAGCCTGATCGCCATCAAACACGCAGATCGCGGTCACAAGCTCATGAATCTTGCCCTGCATCGCCATCAGCTGTTCTACGGCGCGTTCCGTCGTATGAGATTTGCCGATAATACGACCCTCAAAGGACACCAGCTGATCGCCGCCAATGACTACTTTACCTTCGCCTTTCAGGCTTTGAGCTTTCAGGAATGCGAGCTTTTCTGCCAACGCGCGGGGCGCAAGTGACGGGTCTTTGTGCTTTTCTTCATCAAATAAAGGGGCCATGGCTGTAAAAGGCACATTCAGGCGGTGCAATAACTCTTGGCGATATTTCGAAGTGCTAGCAAGGATCAGTTGTTTTCTCATGTAGCTGTTTATATTTCAAAAGGGGTGTAATGTCTCTGAAAATGCGGTAGAAGGGCCCCATCATGACGAACAAAAATCTTCCTGACGTAGCTAAAGAAACTCACACAGAAAAATTCGCACCCATCGACTGGGTTGGTATGGGCTCGATCGAGTTGCCAATCATGTTGAAACAAGCAGATGGCACGTACCGTATTCCTGCGCGTGTGGATGCGAAAGTCAGCTTGGATAAAAAGCCTTCTCGTGGCATTCACATGTCGCGTTTGTATTTGATCACTCAAGATGTTTTGACAAAAAATGAAATGACGTTGGGCCTTTTGGGCCAAGCGACAGATGAGTTTTTGAAAACCCACGAAGAACTTTCCACACAAGCATTGGTGCAAGTGAACTTCGAAGCACCACTTGTGCGTAAAGCTTTGAAGAGTGCGAATCAAGCATGGCGCTCGTATCCAGTGGTGCTTTCATCATTCAACGAAAACGGCACGAAAAAATACTACGTTGAAGTGGTTGTCACATACTCAAGCACATGCCCGGCTTCAGCGGCGTTGTCGCGTCAGTTGATTCAAGACAATTTCAAACAACAGTTCTCGCAAGAAAGCGTCGATTTCGACGTGATCCATTCGTGGTTGGGAACAACTCAAGGAATCGTGGCGACTCCGCATGCGCAACGTAGTTTCGCTCGCGTAAAAGCCGAAGTCGGTCCTGATTTCAATTACGGCGCGTTGATTGACTACGTTGAAGAAGCTTTGCAAACAGCCGTGCAAGGAGCCGTGAAGCGTGAAGATGAGCAGGAGTTCGCCCTTCGCAACGGGCAAAACTTGATGTTCTGTGAAGACGCCGCTCGCCGAGTGAAAGAGCTCTTGGATCAAAAGAAAGAGATCCTCGATTATGTGGCTGAATTCAGCCATGTGGAGAGTTTACACCCTCACAACGCTGTTTCTCACATCTCTAAGGGCTTAAAATTACGCAGTTTTTGAAATCTAATTGATAATCGTTATTAGAACGCGTGACAATGAGACCCGTTTTCACCTATAAAAGTGACCGAGGTGCCTATGGGTCGAGATTCAGTTCCAGTTCTACCACGTCAACATGATGATGATATCGTGATTCATCATGATTCTTTTGATGAGGGTGAACTTAAAAAAATCATTCGCGCCCTGAACCTCAAAGTCACTAGTCAGCGTATGGCCATTCTTAAAACTCTCCATGAGGGTCGTCGTCACGTTACGGCGCAAGAGCTGTATGAGAAATTAAACAAAGATCATCCAGATATTGGTTTTGCGACGGTGTACCGTTTTCTTCGCACGCTCACTGAAGGTCAATTCGTGACAGAAGTGCGTATGGGTGGGTTGCCGGCTCGTTATGAGCTGACTCCAAAAGGTCACCATGACCACTTAACATGTGTTCGTTGTGGTAAGATCTGTGAGTTTGAAAACCGCGCCATCGAAAGCTTGCAAGAGAAGGTCGCAAACCAATTTGGTTACCGCCTGACTCATCATATTCTTGAGCTTTACGGCGTATGCCCTGACTGCCAGGCCAAGGGCTTGTAGAGCAGACTTAACGTCTCAGTTTCTATCATTGTAACTAATGATTCCTCATAAAAGAGCCGATAGAGAAATCTATGCGGCTCTTTAAGTATCTAACGATATTCATTGTCCTTTTTAGCTTAGGCTTTGCCAAAGATGGCATCGTTGAGCTGGAAGGATATTTGAACGGCAGATCCTCCGCGAATTTTCTAAAAAGCACGAACAACGTGAAGTTCGTTTTGCCGCCGGGCACGCGCGGAAAAATCCAAGAAACAAAACAGTTTTCTTCTGGCAATTACGGCTTAAAAGTCGCGATCACTTCAGGTCCGCGCAAAGGCGAAGAGGCGTGGGTTTATTATCGCACCTCTGATCCTGACATGAAGGTTTATGAAAACGAACAAGCCGCCCAAAAAGATCAAGAAACTAAAGACGTAGCCAACGCGAAAGAGACAAAAACTATTCGCGAAACTCCGGCAGTGCGCGATCCCGCTTCTGAAAAACCAAAAGAAGAAAAAAAGCCTGAGCCGAAAAAGGTTGAGGAAAAGAAACCCGTCATCACAAAAAAAGCCTCTGATAAATTACCGAAAGATGATGCTGAAGAGTTAGTGCGCAAAGTTCAAGACGCTAATAAGACTTTGGCGAATCATGGTAAGCCGGGTGGCCCTTGTCCAGAGTGTGAATTAGCGAAAGTTCATTCGCGCGATGTCGGAATTAATGAGGACACCAATCCGCCGACATTCACTGCGAAATCGTCGCAGGATTCGGGGCGCATTATTCCGCCGACGCGCACGCAAAATCCATTTGGCATTCGTCCGACCCGTTGTGGATCGGGCCAAGGCGCCATCGATTACTGCACATATGAAGGCGACTCTCAGCCGGGCAATTTTAAATTCCGCAATCGTGGTCCCAACAATATCGTGTCGGCAGGGGATGCCAATCGCAGCCGTGAATGGGCGTTTTATCACGAAGGCAATGCTCGTCAGGATTTAGGTTTTGCGATCAGCGACATGCCTAACGGTACGATCAGCCAAACACAAGAAACATACATGATGGTCTTTCCACGGAAGACGATTCCCAATGTGCGTATCGAGGGCGACAAACAAATCGTGACGTTGCCAACGGGCGAAACCGTGACCTTTGATAAAAATAGCAAAAAAGTTATTGGCGGCGTTTTAAGTGAAGACGGCGCTATGACCAGTGGTGGAAAGTCTTTGCAGCCCGCCAAAGTTTCTTATCATGGCAATGGCGTGATGGTGCGCGTAGATACACGTGGCGACGAGCCCCGCCTTAAAGCGGCCAATGCTGTTATCACCAAGCAAGGCAAAACGTGCACCGTGCCAGCTAAAAAACTGTGGCCTGATCGCTCCGAACATTCTTCGGCGCACTTCAAATATTTCTCAGACTCCGACTTCGATGCTTTCCTAAAATCGACCTGCGGCTTCGGCCTCTAGGGAGCCTCTTTAAAAGGTCCAGCTGACTGCGTTGTTCGTCGTCGACGTACGAGAAGTATGCCTTCCTCCTCGCGCCTTTCATCTGGATTTTTTAAATAGGCTCCGTTTTTTGACAGTAGAATGGAGCGATGCTCATCTTGCGTTGCGGTGAAATGCAAAAAGGTGGGGTGAAGCTTGTGGAGCTTGTCCCGTCAGCTTAGAATGATGAGATTATGGCACACTCTGAAATTGAAGACGGCATCGTCGTTAAAGGTGCAAAAGAACACAACCTCAAAGACGTCAGCGTTGTGATTCCTCGAAATAAGATCACAGTGTTCACGGGTCTTAGCGGTAGCGGTAAATCTTCGCTGGCGTTTGATACGGTTTATGCCGAAGGACAACGTCGTTATGTTGAAAGTCTTTCTGCTTACGCACGTAACTTTCTTGAGCAATTAAAGAAACCAGAAGTAGATTCCATCACAGGTTTATCACCGGCTATTGCGATCGACCAAAAATCTGTCAGCACGAATCCGCGTTCGACAGTAGGGACCGTCACAGAGATCTACGATTATCTGCGTCTGCTTTATGCAAAACTCGGCGTGCCGGAATGTCCGATTCATCACATTCCTGTCGCAAGTCAAACGCCGCAGCAGATTATTGAAGACATCATGAAAAAATCTGCGGGTGCCAAATTTTATGTCTTAGCGCCCATGGCTTCCGGTAAAAAAGGGGAGTTCCTAGCTGAATTCCAACGTTGGGCTAAAAAAGGTTTCGTGAAAGCGAAAGTCGACGGCAAGATGATTGATCTTGATAAAGCGACGAAGCTTGCAAAAACCAAAACCCATGATATCGACTTGGTTGTCGATCAATTGATTCTTAAAGACTCTATGAAGCTGCGTTTGTCGGAAAGTATCAATACCGCACTTTCTATGGCGAACGGTCGTGTGATCATTGAAACATTGGATGGCGAACGCACGAATTATTCTTTGCATTCGGCGTGTCCAGAATGTGGTTATAGCTTCCCCGAAATTGAACCGCGTCTTTTCAGTTTCAACAATCCCCGTGGAGCGTGCCCGACATGTAACGGCTTAGGCACCATCGATCTTGTCGAAGAAGAACAGTTTTCTGACGGTGAGGTGGGCGGCAAAAAACTTGATAAGGTCGTTTACAAATACAAAGGTAAAAAAGCTTCTGATGACGACGATGAAGAATCAGAAGAAATGATTTTGAACGATTGCCCTGATTGCCATGGCACGCGTTTAAAACCTGAAGCGTTGAATATTAAATTGGCGGAACACACGATCGCGGAACTTTCTGATTTAAGTGCCGTTGAATTGCGTGATTGGATTTCTAAATTAAAGTGGAAACCGAAAGATCAATTGATCGCGGAAAAAATCGTGAAGCAAATCGTTTCACGTCTGGATTATTTGATTCGCGTGGGAACTTCCTATCTGTCTCTGAGTCGTACTTCGCGTACGTTATCAGGTGGTGAAGCACAACGTATTCGTTTGGCAACACAAGTCGGATCTTCATTGATTGGGGTTCTGTATGTGATGGACGAACCAAGTATTGGTTTGCATCCGCGTGACCATCATCGTTTGCTAGATATCATTGGTGAACTTAAAGATCGCGGGAATACCATTTTGTTGGTAGAGCATGACGAAGATACCATTCGTTACGCCGACTTTGTTGTCGACTTGGGACCTCGTGCAGGTCGCTTGGGCGGCGAAAAGATGGCGCAGGGGACGCCGCAAGAGTTAGAAAATAATCCTAACTCTTTGACGGGAAAATATCTTAAAGGCGAAATCAGTATTCCAATTCCGAAAGCGCGTCGCAAAGGCAATGGCGATAAATTGCGCCTGCTTGGTGCAACAGGAAACAATTTGCAAAATGTCGACATGGAATTGCCTCTGGGTACTTTCACGACCGTGACGGGTGTTTCTGGTTCTGGTAAGAGTACGTTGATCATCGATACGCTTTACAAAATTTTGGCGAAGCACTTCTATGATGCACAAGCTATTCCGTCGGCTTACAAAAAAATCGAAGGCTTGGATAAAATTGATAAGGTGATCGATATCAATCAAAGACCGATTGGTCGTACGCCACGTTCGACTCCAGCGACGTATGTGGGATTGTTCCCGATGATTCGTGATTTGTTCGCCAATCTTCCGGACTCGAAACTGCGCGGTTATGAACCGGGTCGTTTTAGTTTCAACGTCAAAGGTGGTCGTTGCGAGACATGTATGGGGCACGGGCAAATCCGCATGGAGATGCACTTCTTAAGTGACGTCTTCGTGACTTGCGACACATGTTTGGGCAAGCGCTACAATCGCGAAACTTTAAATATCAAATACAAAGGCAAATCTATTTCTGACGTATTGGATATGAATGTGGGCGAAGCACTTGAGTTCTTCCGCAATCATTCGCACATCCATCGCAAGCTTGAAACTTTGCACCGAGTGGGTTTGGATTACATGACGTTGGGACAAAGCTCGACCACATTGTCGGGTGGTGAAGCGCAACGTGTGAAGCTTTCAAAAGAGCTTTCAAAACGTGGTACAGGAAAAACATTGTACATCCTGGATGAACCGACAACTGGTTTGCACTTCGATGACGTTCGCAAACTGGTCGAACTGATTCAAGAGCTTGCCGATCAAGGCAACACTCTTTTAGTTATCGAGCACAATCTAGAAGTGATCAAAGCTTCAGACCACGTGATTGATTTAGGACCTGATGGCGGTAAAGGTGGCGGACGTATTGTCGCAACCGGTACACCAGAGCAGGTCGCTAAAGTGAAAGACAGTGAAACAGGAAAATTCCTGAAGACTGTTTTGAAATAGTTTACTGACAGATATAAGCGCCGACTGTGATCTCTCCTTGGTAGGATTGAATTTCTGCCAAGGACGAGACAGCTGAACACAAACCTTGGTTTTTCAAATCCGCTCCGACTTTAAATCCTGCCGCTAACCAGGCGGAAACTTGAGCGTTGACCTCGGAACCTGCGGGGCCTGACATCGTTTGATAAGAACATTTTTTTGCGACAGGTGGCGCTCCTGAAGGTTGCCATGGGTTGCGCTTACTTTCTTGAATACAATATGCTAAGCCATCGCGGTAATCGTTCGCCTTCACGTACATGTCGGGCATTGGATCGCCAGATTCCCAACGTGGACCATAAGGATTTGGCGCTGTCGAAGAAGGCACCAAGATGCCTGAAATGTTCGGCACGCTTTGTTCGCAGAATACTTGGATCGCTTGACCGACTTCTAAGCCAAAATAAGTTTCAAAATAATCTGAATAGGGTGGTTTATACCATAATCCGGTGAACATCTTATTCAACAAGGCACTGTCACCGCCAAGCAAGCGTTGCACGACATTGTTTTGTCCCGCATCAGGTGCGCTGTCAGGATAAGCGGTGGGGCTGCAACGATTGAGTTTTGCTAAATGGTCAGCGATTGTCGTCGCCGCAAATTTATTTCCATAATAAGCACGATTGATCGGGCACGCTGTCGCCATAATATTCATCAGTTGAGTCGCCTTCAACGACATCGGCGGCTTCACCTCTGGCAGTGGAGGAATCGCGCACTTCAAACACGAAGTCACATTTGTAGAGCTGTCTGCCGCACAAGCGCCCGAAGTTTTGACGAAGGAAATTTCGGGAACAGGCGGGGGTGTGATACCAGGATCAGACAGCTTGCTTCCAAGATCGATTTGCTCGAACTTGACGGGCGTATCACAGGCCATCAATGACATAGATAGCGCCGACAAAATACCTACAACGATCTTCATGAATCCTCCGATGAAAAAGGTCAAAGCACTCGCGGTTTGACCTTTTCAGCAGATAAGGCAAGAGCGATACCAAGCAAAATGGGTAAGGGAATATGAATGAAAAGTGAGGCAACTAGCTGAAAGGTATTTTGATTCTCACCCTGAGGCGTTCCCAATGTTTCCATGAATTTGTCGAAGCTCTGGCAGTGGCGAAAGTTCATTCGTTATTTAAAACTTTCGAAACGCAGAAATTCACGAGCCTATTTGTCATTGTTCACAGAAGTTAAAGAAAAGTGTTCAAGCTGTAAGCGAAAGTGTCAGTTTCAAGCTTTGCTTAGGACTCGAATACACTCGGAATTTTACTGAAGTTCGCAAAGATTGACTTCAAATTTGACAAGCCTCGGGGAATCGAGCACATCATGAATTATGAAATATTTCAGAGGCTCCATTGTCTTTTCAATTTTTGGTTTAATTGCTTCGTACTTTATTGGTCATTACTACGGTGGAACGACGGCGAAGGCGCTCGAAGCATTGTTTATCGCCGCGGTTTTAGCGGTGCTTGAGATTTCTTTATCATTCGATAACGCGATCGTGAATGCCTCTGTATTAAAGAATATGACAGAAGTATGGCGTAAACGTTTCCTGACATGGGGGATGGTGATCGCGGTTTTCGGAATGCGTTTGGTATTTCCACTATTGATCGTTGCTGTTGTGGCAAAGATCGATCCGTTCAGCGCTTTAAAACTTGCGGCATTTAAGCCAGACGAATATGCGAAGCTGATGATCTCTGCGCACTTAGAAGTAGCGGCATTTGGTGGAACTTTCCTGTTGATGGTGGCTTTGAGTTATTTTTATGACTCTGAAAAGGTAGAGCACTGGATTACTTGGATTGAAAAGCCTGCTGCGATTTTAGGAAAAGTGGAAGCCGTTGAAATGGCCGTTTGTGTGGTCGTGCTTGTGACGATTTCGCACTTTCTTCCAGAAAAAGAGAACTTCTCGTTCTTGGTGTCTGGACTTGCGGGTTTGATTACCTTTGTCGCTGTGGATGGTATTGGCGCTTTCATGGAAGCAACAGAAGATACGATGAAGGATATGCACAAAGCCAGTGCGGCGATGTTCATTTACTTGGAAGTTCTGGATGCCTCTTTCAGCTTTGACGGCGTTGTTGGTGCATTTGCAATCACTCACAATCTCTTCATCATCATGGTAGGTCTAAGTATTGGAGCCTTCTTCGTTCGAAGCTTGACGATTATGTTCGTCGAAAAAGAAGCTTTAACGAAATTTGCGTACCTTGAGCATGGCGCTTTTTATGCGATCGGAACATTGGCAGCGATCATGCTGACGGATCCGTTCTTGCATTTTCCAGAGTGGGTTACGGGCCTTATCGGAGCAGTTATTGTTTTGGTTGCGTTTCTGTGGTCTTTGAAGAAGGGTCCCACAGAATCTGAAGGATAGAAGCGATCATAATGATCACGGCGCCTGATGTTTGAAACACTGTCAGGCGCTCATTCAAAAGTAAAAATCCAAATATCGCCGCAAACGGGGATTCCAACAGAAACAGCATACTTGCTGTCGTATCCGATAAAATTCTTTGCGTGCGCACCTGTAAATAAAAAGCAATCACACTTGAACCCAAGCCCAAAGCTAAGACACCCATCCATGCATGGGGATTTGTGACTTTCCATGCAATCGTGTCTTGCATGAATAAAAGTGGAATTAAGAAAAACAAACTCCATAGAGATTGAAAGTTATTAAAGCGAAAGGCATTGCCCACTTTTGCAGAAATGCGACCGATATAGATGATGTGAAACGTCGCAAGAATCGAACATGCCACAGTCCACAAATCGCCAACGTTAATTCCGACCAGCGTCGCATTCATCAGAATAAATGTTCCCACCAAGGCGAGTGCCGCCAATAAGTAATTGCGCCAGTGACTTGGGGTTTTAAAAATCAAAGTGTTCGCAAGCGGAACCAAAATCACATAAAGACTTGTGATGAAACCACTCTTTGTCGCTGATGTGTATTTCAAGCCAATCGCCTGCAGAAGCAACATGCTGCCAAGCAAAGCACCAGCAGGGAAGGCACGTAAGAAATCTTCTTTGGCTGATCTTAAAGCGGGACCGCGTACGATCAGGTAAATCACTTCGCCAATCACACTGGCGACAAGGAAACGATAGATCAAAGTTTCTGTCGGAGTGAAGGCTTCTAATGCCCACACCGTAGCGACGAAGCCGAAGCCCCACAGGACTCCGGCAAAGATCAATTCAAGAGCGGCGCGATTCTTAGTCAAACGCCTCTGCCCAGATACGAGTTTTCTCGATACCGTCCACTTCGATCAATTGATGTTTCACTTCTTTGATCATGCCGCCGTTACCGCACATATAGAACGTCGTCGGGATGTTTTTATAATCGAATTCAGAAATGAAGTTTTGGATGTAGCCTTTTTTGCCTTTCCAATCTTCGCTAGGGCGGCTCAATACAAATTCGTATTTGAAATCAGGAAGTTCTTTTGCCAGCGCTTCAAGTTCAGGTTGGTAGTACATATCTTTTTCGCTGCGCACGCCAAACAGCATACGGTAACGAAGATTTGGATATTGTTCTTTTTTAGAAAGCAAATAGCAGATGTGTTGTGAAAGACCTGTGCCCGTATTCAAGAAGACGATTTGCTCTGTCGGAGGTTCTTGGAAGAACACTTTGCCGAAAGGTCCTGTGAAATTTAAAAGCTCGCCACCTTTCAAAGCCCAAACAAAAGTCGAGGCGATGCCGTTTTCAACGAATTTGAAAAGAAGACGGAAACCTTTTTTATTGCGGTCATCAGATGCGATCGAGTAAGCACGCAAAATCGGTTTTGCTTCGCCCTGGGGGACGTTCAACATCACAAATTGCCCAGCTTTATAGCTAAATTCGGCTGGATTTTCCGTTTCAAGCACAAGTTCCCGGACTGTCGGGGTGTGGTCGATGATTTCTTTAAGTCTCATGTGGTAAACGGTGCGAGCGGAAGACATAGGACTCCTTGTAAGTGCCCCTCACCTATAATCCGAAAATCCCAGACAGTCCAACAATTTAGCTTGTTACGAAACCTCGCATTCACTAAAATTATGGCAACTGACGAGGTAAACATCGTGAATATTGCGCAGCATCTGGTATTGCCCCTTTTATTAGTTCTGGGTTCTTCGGTACGGGCTCAAGAAGCCGCTTCAACGCAAAGCTCTGCACCCTCTGTAAATGTTCCAGCTCAAGAGGCTGAAGACATTCCAGCTCCTCAGCGTTCATTATTGAAAACTGCGGCGACAAAAGAATTTAACAAGGCGATGTATTTCGATCAGATCGACAACGGTTTGATCTTGCCGCCATTAGAGCTTGATTATGATTTAAGCGACGCTGGTAAAAATCTGCGCGTCGGAAATGTTTCGTTGAATGAAAAGAATTTTTACTTTGGCTTGTTGCCATTGGGAAAAACGCATTCACAAATCAATCAAGTCGTGGCAGCGAACCAAGCTGATCAATTAGCTCTTGTTATGGCGTGGCCCGACAGATTGATCTCTTCTGGAACACTTGAAATGATTTCGCGCACCGGAGCCGTGTTGTGGAGAACAAAAATCTCTGCTGCGGATATCACAGAGTGGAATCAGAAATTAGACGGGTGGAAGAAGACTCTTCTTGGCGCAGGTACTCAAGCTTCAAATTTGCGTGGCGGAATCTTTGCCACTCAATATGCGGTTTTGAACGTGAATGAAGCAGGTGCGTTTGCAAATATCAACGAATCATTCCGTTTCTGCTTAAGCTCTGAAGAGGGTCGCAATCAAACAAAACTGTGCTCGCAACGTTATGCTGTGAAGAAAACTCCGCAAGGTCTTGCGATGGGTAAAACGCGTGGCGAGAAAAACAATCCACGTGTCCTTGTAAATAACGAAGACGCTCCAACAAAGAAAACAGTTCAAGTTGCGACGGATGTGCCAACAGGTTTTTATGCGGAACTTGCAACTGGCGAAAGCTATGAATTCGTCGTGATGCCGAACAAGTTGCAATTGATGGATATCGCGGACACAAAAAATCCAAAAATTTTGCGTGTTGTAGGTTATGACACTCGCCCTGTCGGAAAATCGATCATCCTAAATCCAGATCAATACTCGAACCTGACGAAAATGATCGGCTTTGAAGCGACGATTGGTGATCCACGTAAATTCTGGGCGGCGGCAGTGCCAACAAGTAATCCAGTCGTTTATTTGCCAGGTCAAGGTGGCGGTGTCTTCAGACAACGTTTAGAGCTTTCTGAAATTCCACGCAGCCAATCGCGCGTTTACTTAAGCAAACGCACGCCAACGGGCACGTATATTGACGGTATTAAACTTGAAGGTCGTAAACAACCGACTTCAGAAGTGACATCGACACAGAATTCAGTCGAACAAGACGAAAAAGATCCTGGTCACTTTTATTGGAAATTTAAAGCGACAGAGCGTGGTCAAATCAATCGCTCGTACTTGAATGTAAACTTCGAAGGTAAGACTTATAAATCGTATTTCGAAATCTACAAAGGTTATCCTCGTGAATTGTCAGCGCGTCTTTCGGCGGTCAGTGCATCAGGCACTTTGATCTTCTTGGGCGAGCTTGCATACAATCAGTGGTTTGAAGACCTTTTCGGTTGGACAAATTATTGGGCGTCTCGCCAACGTTGGGGTATCGCTGCAAAATACTTCCAATCTTTCAATCAATTGACGGTTGATAAAGCAACAGGTCGTACCGCTCCTTTGAGTGTATTGACGGTCGATTTGAAATATCGTTTTACTCCAGGTCTTTGGAATCGTGACGAATCTGTGGGTCTTTTGGGTTCTTATCAAAGCGTAAAATTTGATGAGTTGAAAGCGCCAATGTTGGGCGGCGGTGTCTTCTGGGCACGTTCAATGCCGAAGAGTATCGATGATCTGTTCAACGTTCTTGAATTCATGCGCTATCCAAAATGGGTTGATATGGAATTCATCTATTATACTCAGTCGATGGACAGCAACGTGACGTTGAATTCATCAATGTCATTGAACTTCCACGGTAAAGTTTTGTGGACTGAATCATTGTACGGTGAAGCAGGCTTTGGTTATAAACGTTATGCCTTCACGGATACGGCGCAAAATCAGAAAGCAGAGTTGAACACCTTCTACGGAACAGTCGGTGTGGGTTTGAACTTCTAAGAATGTCACCTGTCTAGGGCTTAGACAGGTGTAGACTAAATAACCACGATCTGATGGTGGTTTGTGAATTGCTCTCTGGTCTTCCCATCGAGGAACGTAACCATGAGAGCAATTTTTATTTTTACCGTCTTCACATTAAGTGTGGCTTCATCTCTATTCCTAACGGCTGAAAAAGCTTACGGTTGGGGATTTGGCGGCGACTCCAAAACGAAAATCTCAGATAAAATCATCACGGACTCTTTAGTTCGTAATCTTAGTTGCAATAATATCTCTACAGCTGCGATTTATGCGGCGATTCGCGACGATGCTTTCGACGAAGTACGCAACATCCCGACAGAGAACTGGGCATTTAATAGTGGCGGGTTTCCTATCGCGAACTGCTGGGCTTTAAGCAGCACTCAGCGCATGTTCTCGTACCTTGCTCGTTATAACGAGTCATCGGTGGATCATTCGGAAGAGCAGACAAGAAAAGTGTTAAACATGATTCGTCGAAGCGAACCGTCACTAGATTACGATCATCCAGAAAAAGTGAGAGAGTTCCCTTTGCGCAATTATGAAGTGTTCAAATTGTCGGAAAACTCTTTGGGGCAAGGATACTTCAAAGGTGGACAAAATCTTTGGACAGATATGGCCAACGGTATCTCAGGCGAAACAGGAAAAGTGCGCCGATTTAAAGGTGAAGTAGAGTATAACCAATCTTTCCGTTTTTTCCGTTTTGGTAACATCGGCATGGGGGCGGGCTCTGGTGCGCGCGATCAAGGCACGAACGTGGAAACCGCAAATCAGTTGATGAGAAACCTTAGCGGTAAACGTTTAACGTTGATCAACTTGCGCGTCGATCAAACAACCCAACACGTGGTGATGGCGAAGTCGTTCACGAAAGATGCTTCGGGTGTCATTCGATTTACGGTGTATGACTCTAATCAACCTGTTCGCGATCAGTCGGTAATTTTCGATCCTACGTCACAACAGTTCTATGCTCCGACAGTACTCGGGACTAACGCAGCGCTTGGAACTTTCATTGTGAGTGAAGACGAGCGCGGTGACTTCGAAAGAGCGCTGTTAAAGCACTATCAAGCAGTCTGCAAATAGTGCGGTTCTTTTAAGCACAGATATAAATTTTCCAAAAGGCCTTCGGAAACCGGAGGCTTTTTCTGTTCCAGATGAAACTGATGCCCGGGTGGTTTTTGCATGGTGGTGCCGTAATGTGGCCTAGTCCTTGCTGAGCCGGTTTCGGGTCCTTTTGACACCAGATTTGAGGTTCGGTATGTCATTAAGAATAGTTATCGTCTTCGCCTTGTGCCTCATGGCGCTGTCGATCGCGAGCGCGGAAAGCGTTTCGTTGCCGCTCAATTCAGTAAAGAAGCCTGCCGCAGACCTTATCGCAGGTTCTGGCCAAGCTATTGATGTCGGTCAAGCCGCAGCGATGGCTCAGAAGGGCACCGACCTCAGCCTTTACAATCCCGCTGACAATAAAATGTGGCAAGATCGCACGTATCCTGCGACAGAAGAAGTGGCTGGCGCATACCCGAACGGACCCACGGGTGTGAAGTTCCTGTCAGAAGAAGCCGCAATCCGTAAGGCTTTCACGTACATGTCTCGTGTTCAAAGCCAAGAAGATCCAACTAAATTCTACCGCTTCAGTCTTTCACGTTATTCGCACACAGCTCTGATGAGAGCCGCTCTTTTAAGAAAACTTGGTTACTACGTCGCTTCTCCGAAATACTACAAAAACCTTCGCGTGTTCTTTAATAGCGAAGAAGAAAAACAGACTTTCTTAACGAACGCTGAACAGTACATGATCGTCGATCTTGCCAGCCGTAACTGGGTGATCGAAGACAACAAACAAAATCACTCTGTAGTTTTCTCTGACGCGGTTCTTGAACCCGCTTCTGATGAGTATTTCGATATTCACTGGGGTATGGCTCCAGATCCAAATTTCCCAGAGCAGTTGGCGGCCGTACAACGTTATTCAAAATACCGTGCGTATCGCGCGTTGATTTTGCCATTTACGTTGGTGGACGTTCCAGAAAGTATCAACCGTTTCTCTCCAAAATTGGGTTCCGTTCTTTCAGGCAATGTGGTGCTGACTCATCCTTCGGCAGAGTCATTCGCTGCTTGTACTTACGAAGATGCGCGTTGGTTGATGCGTCGTTTGCAAAGACTTTCAACGAAAGATTTTTCTGACATTGTCAAAGCGGGGGCTTTCCCGGCAGAGCTTGAATCTTTGGTTCTTGCAAAACTTTATTACCGCGCGAAAAACGGTTTGGAACTTTTCAATCTTCCAAACTCTGCGGGCTGGCCAAGTCCGTCATTGGATATCACGTCACCTTCAGGCTTAGTACAAAACGGTAAAGTGATGAAGGAGTTCGCTCCTGGTTATCCGCAACGTTTTGCTCATGGTGATCGTCAATCGCCATTCCAAGATGGTGACTTGCAACGTTACTTGGGTATTCGCGGTAAGACAGCATTGATCCAAACTGCGATCAATCACATCAACGAACATTTGGCTTTCTTAAGCACGTCGGACCTTGCTGTTAAACGTGGTAACGAAATTCAAAAACGTATTATCGATCACATCAGAACGAATCCGCGTGAACCGTTGTATCAACCGGTTGAAGCGTGGGGTGGACCTGTAGCGGGTCTGTCGATGAATGCCGGTCGTCAGGTTACGACGGGTACATACTATGGTTCATCGGCTGCGATCCAATTGGTGGATAACTTATCACTGACGGGCAGTGTGGGTTACTTCATGGCTTTGGATGGTGTTCCTAAAATCAGTCCTGTGGGTGGCGCGAACTTGATGATCACACGTGATTACACTCACGTTCGTCCGTTGCTTTCAATTCAAGAGGGCGTGAAAGTTCCATGGCAAAATCTTGTGATTCCAAGATTCATGGAAAAATTAGGTGCGGTGCTTGGACAAACAGATCCAAAAGCATCTGACACAGTTCAAGTTCCTGGCGATGGCAAAGCGCCAACAAAAATTCCTCTGGATGCATTCTTGTCTGATCTTCGTGAAGGCGAAGTCTTCACGATCACAGATTCGGTGGCTCTAGCTGCTTACGCACAAGTGTCTGCGTCGATTGATACTTTGATGGGTATCACTCCGTTAGACTTCTTAAATACAGTTGCTTTGGGTGTCGACGGTTCACGTGTGATCTTGTCACAAACAAGTTTCATGAGAACAAGTGAAGGCGTTCAAGTTTTCGTTAGAAAACAATCGTCAACAGCCTTGGGCATGACGTTGGACATCAACTACTTCATCAATCTCTTGAAAGTACGTGCGCAAACAAACATCACGGATCTTCACACCGATGCTTTCGTGATCGACTACCGTCCTGAAATGGCCGAGCAGTTGGATTTGTCACAAACTGATAACAAGTACGTGAAAACGTTCTTGGATACTCGTAAAAACTTAAAACCAGTTCTGTATTCGTTGTTCCGTGATAACGATACCGAGTTGTTGTATTCAAAATTCAAATTCCAAAAGTTTGAAATCGATCACAACTTGAAAACTCGCGAAATTCGCACGCGCTTGCTTGCGCAACGTGTAGATTCTTTGAATGAAGATCATTTATTGAAAATCCGCTACCCACGTAGCGTGGATGCTCCAGAACTTGATCCTAAAGATGAAGAAGTGACTTTGTTCTCGAACAAAAAAGGCGAGCTTGTCGGTCGTGACCTTCTTGGTTTTGCGATGGACTGGATCACTGGCATTATCAATAAATGGCAGCCTAAAGCGCAAGTCAGCCTTGGTGACAGCGATGACCCGAATCCAGCCAATACGCCATTTGGTAAAGCTTACTGGAGAACGGCAACAACGGAGTCGGATCTTACAGTAAACCAAAAACAATATCCGTCAGTAGCTATCCTTCAACACGTGTGGGGAGGCTGGCATTTATCTAAGAAGAAATTCTTAAACCTTATTGATGAAGTTCAAGGTCAATTCAAAGGCACGACTGTTGCGAACTACCGTTTGGTTGAACCTGAAGCGTTCTCGACAGTCACGTCTGTAGACTTCTATCGTGTCACAGCGCAGTTGTCAGTGTTGCCAGGTGGTTTGGATAAAATCCGTGACCTTGTGTTGCAACCGGATGCTGATGGTAAAGATGTTGATAACGCAAGATTCTTTGGACGCTTGTTCCAAAAATTAAGCGAAAAAATGGGTAAACCTGCAAAGGCCAACGACCGCGAGTTCTTCGACGATTTGATGAAGATCTTTGGTAATGGCGATTACAAAACGGGTCTTGCGTGGTTCAACAACATGTGTGAACAAGCGCACTCGGAACAAACATCAAGACAGCGTGATCACGTGAGTAACACCAACTCTGGTTACTGGGTGAACGGCACTTACTATCAATGCTTGATGCCGTGGGTGAAAAACTTGATCAACATGGCTCGTTCATATCCGAAAGATAAAAAAGAACAAACGAAGTGGATGACTTCGGTTCTTTATATCTTGGATGAAGAAATCCCATTGCCACAGTTGTTGAAATTCTTGGGCCCTGAAAACTATGTGTTCTTCGTGCGCATCAACGGTTTCCGTACTGGTGATGAAGACGGGGATATCGAATACTTCTCAAACACATTGGGCGATCCGAAGAAAAATTTGGATTACGCAAACGGTTTGATCAACATGTTCGCGACGAAAACACGTATTTCGCCAATAGAACTGGATCGTACTCAAGGAGGGTTCAAATAATGAAACTCTTTGTCGCAAGCTTTATTGCCACTACATTGTCATTGTCAGCCCATGCTGCGGATCCATTCGGTGATGCGCAGTGGGGTTTAAATAATCAAGGCCAAATGCAAACGATCGACTTAGATCCTTTGCACATCTACCGCGTGCAAGCACGTGCGGGTGAAGATGTTCGTTTGCCAGCTCCTTATAAAGCGCCTAAAAAAGTGATCGTGGCTGTATTGGATACAGGTATTCAAGCAGACCATCCGGATTTAAAAGGTGTGATCCACCGTAATGAATCAGAATGTAAAGCGCTTGAAAAATTCAAAAAGTGTCTTGAAGATTCTGATCGCAAAGTCTGCGAACAAAAATGGATGGATCTAAAAAATCCTGAAGTCGATCAAGATAAGAACGGTTACCCACTAGATTGCCAGGGGTGGTCTTTGCTGGGTGGTACGAACGCGGCAAACATCATGGGTCGTCCTGATTTTGACGACAGTCAAGGTCACGGGACACACGTATCTGGTATTATCGCTGCGATTGCCGATAACAACATCGGTGTTCGTGGTTTAAGTCAAAACGTTGAAATCTTGCCGGTGCAAGTGATCGGTACCCAACCAAGTGAACCGATGAAGCCGTTGTCTATTACGGATTCTCCGACTGAAGAAGGTAAAGCTGAAATCAATCGCAGTTTGGGTGACATGGTTGCACGTGGCGTGATCTATGCGATGCGCTCGGGTGCAAAGGTGATCAACTTCTCTATGGGTTGGCCACAAGTTGTTGATTCTGATTTTATGAGACAAGTGATCGCTGAAGCTCAATCCCGTGGCGTGATTATCGTTGCGGCAGCAGGGAATGACTCCACTCGCGCACTTCTTCGTCCTTGTGCTTACAAGAACGTGATCTGTGTGGGTGCTGCGGGTCCTGACGGCGCAATGGCGCACTTTTCAAACTTCGGTAGTGGCGTTGATATCGTGGCTCCAGGTGTGAACATCCTAAGCACTTATCCTGAAAGCAAACGTCCTATCCGTTTCCGCTCAACATTGGGTTACGAATTCTTGTCGGGTACGTCTCAGGCAACTCCTTTCGTGACAGCTGCGATTGCTGAAATGTTAGCGCGTGGTATTCCTGCGGAAGAGATTTATCCTCGTCTGATCCTTTCTGCACGTCCGCTACTGACGAACTTGAGCCTTGTGGAAGGTCTCCCTAATACGACACCTAAGAGCCTTGATCCGGAAAAAGAAAGTTACACAAAATACGCTATTGCCGGAAACATGAATCTTGAAGGGGCCTTGAAAGTCACAGCGCAACCTTTGATTGTCCCTGCGACAAAAGAAAAAGTTGAAATCCCTTGGGATCGTCAAAGCAAAACCTTGAGCTATCAAATTTCATTTGTGAACAAGTGGCAAGCCGTTGATATCTCGCAAGTGAAAATGAATGCGAATTTCTTAAAGCCGCATCCAGAAGCTGTTCGCCCATGGATCACGGCGATCAAAGAAGCAGCTCCATATCCTGCGACATGGAAAATGGGTGAAGAGCGTAACTACGTTGTACAAATGGACATCGTCGATACTGCGAATCCATCGCAATCACGCATTCCAAGTGAATTGGATTTAACTGTTGATGTCAGTGTGAATGGTCAAGCGGCTCGTCGTTATGTTTTCGAAAACGAAGTGACGGTGGCGCTGACTCCAGACACGGTGGCTTCTGATATCAGAACTATGAACATCACAGGTTTACCAATTGGCGTGCGCACGTCGTTCATGCCAGTGGATCAAAATTTGGATGCTCATCCAGAACTTCGCGATTACTTTGCAGTTTCCCAAAATCGCAATGCATGGCAATTGTGGCTTGTTGCAAACAAAGGCCAAGACAGCTACGTGACTGCTGGTGGTGCAACAGGTGCGAAGATTCGTATCGATGGCAACTCTGATAATTTCAACGAGCAGGTGATGGCTCGTATGGATATGAATAACGATGGTCAAAGCGATTACGTCTTGGGCGTTCTTGAAGATAAGAGCGAAGAAGATGATGCTCCTCCATCGCCAACAAGTTTCTTTGTTTTCGACAACCGCATGAAGTTGATCGATAGCTTTGCGTATGACAGCAAAATCGCGCAAATGCCGTTTAATATCTTCTGGCAAAAAGTGGGTAACACGAAACGCCCAGCGTGGGTGGGAAGTGGTAAAGATCCAGCTAAGAAACGCTCGCTTAAAGATCGTTGGGAAAATCCAGATGATAACGAAGCCGCGAAAATGCGCTTCTATTATTTGAATGAGAAGAATGAGTTGAAAGCTGTTGAAGACTATAACGGCTATAAAATCATCGACGTGATTCAACCGCGTCAAACGCAGGCAGAGGCGGGCATCGTTCCGGTACTGCTCGCAAAAAATCAGGGTACAGAAGCTAAGCCCTCGTACTTGTATAGTTTCGCCGTTGGTGAGATGGTCGGCGGCCAAGTGCAGAACTTCATGGAGCTGGATCTTTTTGCGAACAAAGAATCTTATCGCAACATCTTGGATACGTTGGTGGGCGAAGTTCAGTCATTAGATTATAGCAATGATGAATTCGCAGGTAGCTTTTGGTTCGGTGAAGGACTAAACCGTCAGCAAAGATTATCGATCTTCGATAACAAGAACTGGGAGTTGTTGGATCAACAACTTGGTGCACAACGGTCCCAATTTGACTCCGCATTGCGCGTCAGAGCAGCGTTCACAGGGCAAAATCGCAAAGGTGCTTTTGTCCTTACGAACTCAGAAATCGAGTATCACGATCTTCTGAATAACGGTGTCATTAGCAAGAGCATGGAACGTTATACTTTCTTCCCTGCCTCTCTGATGACAGCGCTTTATAACCCTCTAACGCTGAGTGATTCGCGCGATGCGAAAACGAAGCTGCCAGCACTGTTCACGACAGAGACTTCGGGTCTCAGCCGTGGTGTCAAAATGTTGGTACCGGTTTTTGCAAAGGATGGAACTGCGGTTGAACTGGTGTCACCGGCGCGCCTGAGATTTAAGTCTTCGGCGGGTTGTAGACCTCTCGACACTCCGGTGTTTGAGGGCGAGCAGGGGGCTCACTCGTTCGACTACTTCTGTGGAAATAAAATCCTCAGAGTGAAGTTGAGTTACTAATACAAAATAAATAAATGGGGAGGAACCATCATATGAAAAACGTATTAAGAGCATTATTAGCGACAGCAGTTGTTACTGGATTCGCAGCCTGCGGAGGCGGCGGTGGTGGTGGTGGCGGCGGTGGCGGCCAAGTGATCTACTATCCATACGAAACAGTTTACGGTGACGTATGTACAACTCAACAAGCAACTCCAGGTTGCACATTCAGCCATCAAACTGGCGCGCGCATTAAAGTAACTGCTGACCCTGACTACAACAAATACGGTTATGGTTCAGACGACCTTTGGTACGTAAAATTCGACGGTTCTGGTCAAGCAGCAGTTTACGACGATTTGGGCCACTTCCAATACTACGCTAGCGCATCTCAATTCGCTGGTTATGTTGGCGGTTCAACTATCGGTGTAGGTACTACTGGTCTTTACTGGGAAAACGTATCTAACGGTACATACTGGTTGGGTAAAAACGGCGTTCTTTACTCTGCAAACCAATACGCAGGTAACTACGGTCAAGCAATCAACGAAAATGGTTCTAGCTCAGCTTCAGATTCAAACTTTGCTGCTTTGAACTCTGAATCTAACAAACAACTTGTTAAAATGGCTGCTGATAAACTTGTTAAAGACTACGGTTTCAAACAAGATAAAGCGACTGCAGTTGCGTCTGCATTGAACTCTTGGGCGGTAGCTGCTGCTGAACGCGGTACTACTTCTGAGAAAGACATGGACAAAACTTTCAAAGCAGTATTCGGCGTGCAATTCTCTGACGCTTTGGCTGCTGTTAAAGATCTAGCTGCTGGTGATAAAGCTGGTATGCAAGATGTTACAAACCGTTCTGCTGCTGCTCTTGGTTTGAAACCATACCAAGCTCAAAAGTTCATGAAAGGTATGTACAAAAAAGCTTTGGCTGGCTGGGGCTACGACGAATCTAGCTTCAACTGGTAATCTCTACGACGGCATAGCCGCTGTATAGAAAGCTTTTATAAGAAAATAAAAAAAAGCCCGCGCACTGAAAAGGTCGCGGGCTTTTTGTTTTTTAAATCCTAAATCGACGTGTAAACCAGCCTAGAAGTACGCGAACAAACCAAAGTTTCCGGCAAAACCTGAAACAGCGATCGTACCGATCGTATTCGTGCTTTGGCGTTGATAAATGTAACCGGCATCAAGACGGAAACCATAAGGACCGCCTGTCGGGAACCATTTCACAAAAGGTCCCACAAACGCTTCGAACAAATCGTATTTATAATCGCCGACAACCGTGTCAGAACCTGGATCGTGTTGACCGAACGAGCCTGTGCCGCCAATGCCGTACAAGAATGCTTCACCTGGAATATTAGGGATGATGTTAAAGTCAGCGAATGCGCCAAGCTTATAAGTCGTTGAAGTCAAATCAGCGATTGTTGATGCATAACCCACCATCGGACCGATTTCGAAACTACCAAAGTTCCAACCAAAGCGGGCAGCCAAATTGAAAGTCGTGATGTTCACAGAGTTTGCAGCATCGGCTTTGGTATTTGTCATCGCGAAGTTTACGCCCACGACGTACTTGCGATTGTTGGAAGCTTCTTCGCCGCCGAACTCATCGGGAGAGATTAAATCGTATGTCGATCCTTGGTTTAAGTTGCCCGTGAACTCGACGATAGCCTTATTGCCCTGGACCTTACGCACTTTGATTTTTTGCGCATGGGCATCTTGGGAAAAGCTTAGGAGACTCAAAGACATTGTCAGAGCAGCCGTGATGAAAAATGTTTGTCTCATTATGATCCTCGCTTGTTGCTTCTAAATTTTTTCAATCGAGGGTCCGTGCTGTCAACTTGGATCTGTTTCTGTCTGAGACGAGGTCCTGTTCTTGCGTCATCTGCGACTGTAAAGTTTGTTTACCAGGACTCCGACAAGTGTAGTAGGGAATGAAAGGGGAACTAATGTCGTCAACCTGGGGAGATATTCCTGCATGGGCCTATGAATCGGCTCAAGCATTGATGCAGGCCTTGAAGGTCGTTGATCCAGTGACTTATGCGCATTGCTGCCGCGTTGGCGAAATGTCGCGCAAGCTTGCACGCGACGCTGGCCTCAATGAGTACGAACAAAAACTCGCAGAATTTGCGGGCCTCTTTCATGACATCGGTAAAATGGGCGTGTCCCAATCAATTATCGCTAAACCTGGCAAACTCGACGATAACGAACTTGCGATTATGAAAAGCCATCCTGTGCTTTCAGAAGAAATCGTACAGCCATTAGCTCGTCATAAGTTTTTTAAAGAAATTCTTCCCGGTATTCGTGGTCACCATGAGCGTGTCGACGGTACGGGGTATCCTGATAAAATCTTGGGTGACGAAATTCCTGTGCTTGCGCGCATTATTCTGGTGGTAGATACCTACGATGCTATGTCGCAAACACGCGCTTATCGTAAAGGACTTCCAAATGAAGTTGTTTATGAAGAGCTCAAACGTTGCTCGGGCACACAGTTCGATTCGCAGCTTGTGAAGATCTTCTTGCAGGCCCACCCGGATTGGCAAAATCAGGATGTCGATCAAGATACACATCATTTACTTATCAAAAAAATTGCTTAGTCTGACTTCGTTGTCAGAATAAAAAAGCCCGGTCATCCCGGGCTTTTTGCATTTTAGACTGTATGGTTTTATTTTGTCTTGTTCGTACTTTCGAAAATCTTGTCAGCCGATTTCGCAACGAAGCCTTGGTACAATTTGCCATTCGCCATTGGGTAGCGTTTCGCAAACTCATAGTAACAACCAGGGATGTTGTGAGTGCCATCTGTGAATTTCACAGGAATTTCGGAAGCCATTGTTGAGCTTTGTTCTAGATAATCGGCAGGTGTGCCTTTGACTTCGCCACCTGACGAATTCAAGATCACGCCGTTGGATTTTAAGAAGTTGTTCAAGTCTTTGATGTCGTCGAATTTTTTCAAAGCATTGATATTCACAGTGAAGTGATTTGGGCGGAAACCGTAAGCTGCAACCCAAGAAGCATATTCACTTTCTTTAGCAAGTTGCGAATACAATTCAAAGCTCATATCCCACGGACGACCATCCATCGAGAATGTTTCGCTGTCGATCAAAGATTGGGGAATGCTTTCGATCAAACGGTTCATCGTTTCGCGCACAAATGGAGAAACTTTTTCTAGTTCCAATTCGCTGATGAAAATTTTTGGTTTTGTTTCATCTGGATGTTCGAAGTGTTTCGCGTAAAGTTTTTTTTCTGTGAAGAAATATTCTTGCGAAGATTCTACGTATCCGAATTTTTTGAATTGTTTTGCAAGAGATTGAATACCCAAGCGTGGATGGTTAAATGTGCGAAGGGCGATATGGTCATTCAAAACCGTTTCACCTTGTGCTGTGAAGAGATCATAGATGCGTTTCGCAGCAGGGTTTAGTTGGCAATAATCAACCCACATTTTGTCCAACAAAGTATCAAGACTCATCATAGTAATTCTCCTGTGGGTGAAAGAATAACCCTGGTTCGGGAATTGGAGCAAATGCTCCCGATGGCTGCGAGCGTTAATGTTTGGAACCAGGGATGATTTCGCCAACAATGGTTTCCATGTCTTCTATTTTAGAAATTCAGCAAATTGAAAAGCGTATTTCCGAGCTGGGATCTGCCGCACGCACCGAAGTGTTGGCCTACAGTGAGGATGGAGATGTGCGTATGCCCATCTATAAGCTTTCATTTGGAACAACGAATCCCGAAGCGCCTGTTCTAGGCTTCGTGGGTGGAGTTCACGGTCTTGAGCGTATCGGCTCGCAAGTGACTGTCGCGTTGTTGAATTCCTTGGCAGAACTCATTGTGTGGGACAAGGGCTTGCAAAGAACTTTGGAAGACATCCGAATCTTTTTTATTCCCACAGTAAATCCTATCGGGATCGCTAAAAAAATGCGCAGCAATCCTCGCGGTGTCGATCTGATGCGAAATGCGCCGGTCGAAGCCGATGATCCACCACGTTTTTTAGGCGGTCATCGTTACACTCGCAAATTGCCGTGGTATCGCGGTGAAGCGGGTGCTCCAATGGAAGTGGAAGCGCAAGCACTGATTCGTGGTGTGCAGTCTGAAATCGCTGACAGTAAATTAGCGATCACTTTGGATTTGCATTCGGGTTTTGGTTTGCAGGATCGTTTATGGTTTCCTTATGCGCGCACGCTGAAGCCATTTCCAGAAGTGGCGCAGTTGTATTCGTTCAACTCATTGCTTGAAAAAACGTATCCTTATCACTTTTATCGTGTGGAGCCTCAAGCGGGGACGTACACGACTCACGGTGATTTGTGGGATTATATTTACGATCAGCATCAAGGTTTGGCGCGCGGGAAGCATTATCTGCCGTTGTGTCTGGAAATGGGCTCGTGGATGTGGCTCAAGAAAAATCCATGGCAAATTTTCCGCAGTGATGGGCCGTTTAATCCGTTGATTGGTCACCGTCATCGTCGTACGTTGCGTCGTCATAATACGTTGATGGAGTTTTTAATTCGCGCCGTGCACTCGCCCGAGTGGATTGATCTTTCAGAATTAGAAATACGCGAATTCGAAAACAAAGCGAAAGAGTTGTGGTATGCAAAATACTAATCGTTGGATTTTACTGCGTGGTTTGGCTCGTGGACGCGGGCACTGGGGCAGTTTTGCGACAGAAATTCAAAAGAAATTTCCCAATGATCAGTTTGAATTCCTGGATCTGAAAGGCAATGGCGAACGCTTTGCTGAAAAGAGCCCTCTGACAGTTGCTGAATTCGTCAAAGACTTGCGCGAACGCTCTCAGTTCGTGAAAGAGAAAGTGCCATTCAAAGTTTTATCAGTATCTTTGGGCGCGATGATCACGGTCGAGTGGATGCGTCAGTATCCTCACGAAATTGAAAAAGCGTTTTTGGTTTGTACAAGTTCTTCGAGCTTTTCTCCGTTTTATGATCGCTTCATGTTGCACAATTATCTTCCAAGTTTATCGTTAACATTTGCGAAGGACCCAGCGCGCTGGGAAAAGACAATTTTAGGAATGGTCGTAAATAACCATGAACGTCGCGAAGCCGAGATGCCAGCGATGATCGAGTACTCTCGTGAAAATCCGATGCAGGTTCTGAACGTTGTACGCCAATTAAAAGCCGCCGCTTCGTATTCGTTTCCCAAAGAAGCTCCTGGCGATATTCAATTGATCGGAAGTCATGGCGATCGTTTGGTGAATCCATCGTGCACTCCGAACATCGCGCAAGCTTGGAATCTGAAAGCGGCGATGCACCCGTGGGCGGGGCACGATATTCCGGTGGATGATCCAAAATGGCTATTGGAGCACTTGCTCTAATCGAGAGTGCTAAGCATCAGATTTTCCGAGGAAAGTTTTTCAACCAAACCCAGATTTTTTACCTTGAAGGCCGTTATATTTGATCTGAGTCCTTTTGGACACAGGGCCCCGTTGACTCAAACCGGCGTTTCTAGTTCTCTATCCCCTGGACTAATATCCAGAGGATTATGTGAGGGGTAAATCATATCTCGCGGCGTTACTTTTTAGCGTTGTGATGATTCCAAAATCTAAAGCGCAAACTACCAGCTTGAAATTGCCTCAAGCTGAGGGCGTGAGCTCTTTGCAAAATCCGCTTGAAGAGTCTTCATCATCTTCGAAGCCCATGCAGGTCTATGGGCAAATCCGTGTTGAAAACATGCAGTATCTGACGCCGATCCCGGAACAACCGGGTTTGACGTACAGCCAACTTCTTTCTGCGCGTTTGTCGTTATTAAAAGAAACTTCGATTCTTGATTTCGCGGCCGACGCTTCAGGCGGTACGTTCTTCAGTAAGGGCCAATCTCACACCATGGTGCACGAGGCGTATATGTCGTCACGTGGCTTGGGCAATTTGAAGATCTCTTTGGGCCGTAAGAAAAAGGAATGGAGTGAGGTCGATCACCGTTGGAATTTAGGTTTATGGCAACCGGTGTACTCGATCGATGCTCTTCGTCCCGAGGAAGAGGGCTTGGCAGGTCTGTTCATCGATTATAATACTCAGGGTTGGGAAATCTTAGCGTTCGGTACGACGTTCAATATTCCAAACATGGGCCCTGATATTCGTGAAGACAACGGGGGCCTAGCTGCTGACAGTCGTTGGTATCGTCCACCTTCTCGTGATTACGACTTCAATTCCAATATCAATACGATCTCTTATAAATTAGATATTCCCGATCAGCTTGACCTCGTGAAAAACGGCGGTGGGGCGATGATGGGTCGTATCGGTAATAAGGAAAGCGGTCCGTGGATCGTGGTTTCTGGTGGTTACTTGCCAGTGAATGAATTGATCTTGAAACGTGCCGCTTATAAAAACATTTCGGCCGATAAAGTCGATGTGACGGTGACGCCGGAAGTGACTTATCACCGCATTGGTTCGATGGATTTGGGTTATACATTCGGAAGCTTGAAAGCCTCGATTTCTTACTTGGCCGATGACCCTAAAGAGATTCGTCCTGATGGCGATCTTTCAATCCAAAAGTTAAAACCGCTTCAGGCCTATTCAGCGGCAATTGATTTTTCGATGGCGAACATTTTGGTTCGTCCGATCACAGTGCAATTCGAATATTTGAAAGTTGTTGGCGGTGGTATTCAGGATATCACTGCGAATGGTACGCCGGATTCTTTCACGATGTTTGATTCGCGTTTGAAATTTACAGACGCGGTTCAAGTGAAATTAGAAGGCCAAGTGGCGACATTCTTCCGTCGTCCGTTTGTGACTCGCTTTAAGTATCTTTACGATTATGACCAACGTGGTTCTTTGCTCAACACAGAATTCTTGTATTACCCACATCAGAAGTGGGCTGTTGTCGCAGGGGCTGACGTATTAGGAGTTCAAGACGAGAACTACGATAAATCGGGTTTCTTGAATGAATTCCGCGCCAATGACCGTGTGTACGGAGGCATGACATATGTTTTCTAATTTTAAACTTAAGGGTGCCTTGCTCTTAAGTGCTGCTGCTTTATTATTAGCGGGCTGTGATGCTCGTGTGGGTGAAACACCTCCGCCGGCTGATGCTTATGAGTTTTCAGGAACTCAGTGTCTTTCTTCAGCAAGTCCCGTCGTAAAAGACTTCATCAAAGGGACAGCAAAAAATCCCGATGTGAATGCTTTGTGGGACTGTGTGGGTTCTGCGGTTGCCCAGTTTAAAAAATACGTTCGTGGTAACAATGCCGATCGCTATACGTCGCAAGAGATCGCGACATTCCTAGAGTCGAACTTCTTCGATAAATCTAAAAAAACAAAAATTTCTCCTGAACTGCAAGTTGAGTTCATGAAAATTAAGCAGCTTCTTGTTGGTGGCGGTCGTGAATACATCACGCGCGCTGAACTTGATAAAGCCGCAAGCACGTTCGAAGTCTTCCGCCAAGTCACTTTGGGTTTGAACCCTTACATGAAAGTTTTGGCTTTGAATTGGACCGTGACTCACGTGTCGAATATTCAAACGGACATGGCGTACTTCGAAGAAGCAAATACTGCCGTTCAAAAAGCGGGTCGCACCCTTGCGACATTGTTCGAAGAAAACGGTCAAACTTATGCACTTTCTGACTTCGTAAGTTTGATGAAAGAATTCTCTAAATTCTTCGAAGAAGATTGGGAATTCACTCGCACGCTTGAAACATACATGCCAGCTGTAAAAAAGGTGAAAAAAGCCTTAGCCGGTGGTGATGAAAATGTCGTTGCACCCAACGAATGGCGTCGTTTCGCTTTGTTAGGTTCGCGCGGTTACATTCAGTATCTTCGTTATTACTATTTCATCAAAGGCACTGAAGAGACGGGTGCAGGTTATCGCCTGGCTTACGTGTCTCGTACTGTTGAAGATATCTTGTCCGTGTTTGAAGATCTGACGGCGCAAAAACCTGAAGGTATTGTTTCGCGCGATGAAGTGGCTGACTTATTGTCGACGCTTTCAAAAATCTGGCCTGATTTTAAAATCTCTCAAGGACTTGTTGTTGAGGGGATGAAAGTTAAAAAGCTTTTGTTCGGCGGTAGTTCTGAATCGTTCTCTACAAATGACTTCCAGAATGCACGTTTAAAAGTCAGCCGTTTGAAATCATTGGTTGAGCGTTTCATGCCGTTCTGGGCGATCTATGGAGCTGACTGGGACCCTACGATGTACACGCCAGAAGAAGCGCAAAAGTTCTTCTTGGATGCGCAGTTCATCTTGGAATCAACAGGTCGCGAATTGGGCGTATTGATCGAAGGTTCTTACGATCTTAAAGACGTAATCAATTTGGCCAAAGAGTTTGAAGCTCTGTATCCGCCGAAAAAAGCGGACGATTCGTTGGTGAAGACCGCTCAGAAATATTTGCCGACTGTGATTGACGTGAAGAAAGTCATTCTTGGTGGCGATTCAACTTTGAACAAAGGTCACTGGAGTATCGTTCTTAGTTACGGGGCCCGCGTTTACACGGACTTCTTATATTATAAGTACTTCTTGAAAGACGTAACTTGGGACAAGCCTGAACCGGTCGGCAATTTGTCGGTGATGGTCAATCAAACGTTGAATATCCTTAAAGACTTGATGCAAGTGAAAGATGGCAATCAGTTCACTCGCAAAGATTTGTCGGTGATTGGTAAAGATATTCTGACTTTGGATATCTTGCCAAAAGGTATCGACCAAACAGCGCTTGATCAGGTTGTTAAAGTTGTCGTGAATAACGTTTTGGTTGAACCGAAAAAACGTATCGCGGGTAGCGTGCCGAATGCTTTGAACGCGGATTCTATCGAAGTTCTGCGCAAAGAATTGCAAGTCTATCTTGATGCGGAATTGTTCATCGCAAAACTTTCGCAAGATTGGAAGCCAAACGAAGGCATCACTCCGGATGATTTCGTTGATCTTATCACTAAAGCTTCTAAGTCTAAAAACAACTCTGCGGCTTTGAATGAAGCATTGAAAGAGTTCGCGTTGATGGCGAACACGTCTTCGCCATTGATCGTAGATTCTGAAGGTCGTTTGATTATTTCAAACCGTGTCAGCGTCAGTTACACGAAGAAAAGTTTGAAACAGTTGAATCTGGATCGTGCGATTGCGCGTATTGCGATTCGTTCTTTTGCGACCGACATGGATCGTATCACAGATTATAGCGGTGTGACTCTTAAAGAGGTTCAGTACGGCTTTAACGAATTGAAAGTGATCTTTATCCAAATGGGCTTGTTGGATAAAACGAACACGACATTTGGTGATTCCCGTTTCCGCGATGCAAACTTGTTCACACCGCACGCTGACGGTAACAACTACGCCTCTTTCCAAGAGTTCACGGATCTTGTCGGTATGATTTGGTCAGGTTTGAACATCAATACGGATTTGAAGAATGAACTTCAGTCCGATTGTTTGACGAACGAAAAAGACCCTGTTGACGGCACGTTGTTAAAAGTGGAGTGCGCTCGTAAATCATATAAACGCTCAATGGCGACCTATATGAAGGGCACGCCGGAGTATTTGAAATACATCAAAAAAGCGAGCGACGCTGACGAATTCGACGATTATTTGACGAACGTGTTCAAAGCGGCTGGTTATGTTCCGAACTCGAAGAAAACTGTGAAGTGGGGCGATTTAAGTTTGGCTCCGCATGTGGTTCAGTACATCGAGATGTTGTTTGCTCGATACGATAAAAACAAAGATGGGTACATCAACACGCAAGAAGCTTTGAAAGCTTACGGCATGTTCAAAGGTTTGTTGCTTGAGTTCGCGAAAGATCAAATCGACAGCGGTTCTATTTCTGAAAACGATTTGCCTGCGATTTTCTGTTTCATGCTTCACTACGGTAAGCCACCAGAGACTTTGAAAGAGAAGTTGGTGTTCTTGCTAAAATGGAAAGGCAAACCAGAAAAATGGGACGTTTGGGCCGATCGCGGAGCACTTGCTCAAGTTCTTGGTTACGTTGCGGATCAGACTGCTAAGGTTGCCACTCCTGAGATTCCTGGTATCGACAAGGAGATCGAGCAGTAGTCATTGCCTAGCGCGGGGAATTTGGTGGAGCTTGTTGGCTTCACCTTTCTTCGGCGGCACGCCGTCCGGGCTCAGTCGTCGCCGCAGCTTCGCTGCGGTTCGCGCCATCGTGGCGCCGACGAAGGCCGCCTGCGCAAGGCGAATCCAACAAGCTCCACCAAATTTTTGCTAGTATTGATTATTGATCGACTTTTCGATTCCGCGCTTCGCTGGAATGGGCTTCTTTTTGTTCTGATTTTTACGTATTCAAAAAATTGATGTGTGCTGGCTTGGCCAACTTGAACCATTTGGTGTGAATGGTTGGAATTTGTTATGGGGCTTTGGCGATGCCTATGTTTGCGCCTGTTACTGTGGCGTTGTTTAGGTATAGGCCGGCGTTTTGGCCTTGGCCTCCCTGGTTGGGGTAGGTGCCGCTGTAGTCTGATGAGGTGTTCGTGTCTACGTCGGCGTTTGTAGAATTATAAACTGTTAGGTCTCTTCTCCAGATCATCACTCTTGATTGGGAGGCATTGATGTTGTGAACGTCGATGATCACGTCAAGTGCGCTTGGGACGTAGAATACTAATTGGCTGGCGTTTACAGAGACGCTGCTTCCGTTCACGGCGATGCTTGCTAGAACGCTTGCGCCGGATCTTTGGAATGTGATTGCTATTCCGCCTACTGATGAGTTCGTCATCACTGTGGCGCTGGTGTTCATGAAAACTGTGACTGAATTTCCGGTGGCATCCAGTTGGGCTTTAAGTGCGATGGAGTTGCTGCTAAAAATGCCGTTTAAGACATTGATAAAGCGTGCTCCGCCTAAGCCTGATAAATTTGATGATGTTGTGGATGTAAACGAACCGTTCGTAACGACGTACGAATCCAGGCCAGATGAAGAATCATCGGCTACGCCGCCTCCGCATGCTGCGAGGCTGAGTGTAAGTGTCGCTGTAAGGAGAATTCTTAGAATGAATTTTTCCACATCATTGATTCCACTGGCAGCGGCTTTTTGTCGTTATACTTTGCAGACGGTTTTACGTTATAAGCCGTAAGAATCTCGCCCTTCACTTCAAAGTAAATCAACTGGCCGACAGGCATTCCAGTGTAAACACGGACGGGCTGTTTTACAGAGATCTCAAGAGTCCAAAAGTTGCAGAAACCAACGTCGCCTTTACCAGCAGTTGCATGGATGTCGATACCAAGGCGGCCGACGCTTGATTTGCCTTCCAAGAAGGGAACGTGCTTCAAAGTCTCAGTGTACTCTAAAGTCACACCCAAATAGAGGGTGTCTGGCATCAAGACGAAGCCCTCTTCTGGAATTTCAAAAGTACGAATCTTGTTATGCTTCTTAGCATCCAGCACTTCGTCTTCGTATACGGCAAGAGTTTTACCCAAGTGAACATCGTAAGAGTTCGTACCTAGGCACTCTCTGCGGAAAGGCTCAACCTTAATTGAACCCTCTTCCATAAACTGAAGAATCTGCTGATCTGTAAGAATCATTACGCAGCTTCTTACTTAGTTTCGCGGTGGATTGTGTGGCGCTTAAGATTTGGATTGTATTTCTTTTTCTCAAGACGGCTTGGAGTCTTAGTTTTGTTTTTCGTAGTTGTGTAACGAGAAACTGGTTTGCCTTCAGCGCGAGCTTCAGTGCACTCAAGAGTGATGATGATTCTTCCTGATTTCTTAGCCATTTTAATGCCCCTATATAATCTGTAATGTCGTCCTTAAACCGCTACTCTGCGTAACACGTAAAAATGACAATACCTTTTCAAAGGGGCTCAAGGTATCAAAGGAACTAGGAAACTTCAACAGACAATTTGATGTCTAGAGGAGGAATCGTGAAGTCTGCCGCGCTTTTTACCGTAGCTGTCCTACTTTCTGCCTGTGCCCATGCTCAATCTGAGGGCATTTTCAGAGGAAACGACCTAAAAAGCATCACTTTGGAAGAAACCGTCGCATCTGTGTCGCCGGGCTCCATAGTTGTGATCGGGGAGAACCATGGCCTCGCCGAACACCAGTCTGAACAGGTTTCTATCATGCAGGCGTTGCGTAATAAAGGCCTTAAGGTCGCCGTCGGCATGGAATTTTTTACATATACAGAGCAGGATCTTCTGAACCAATACCGTGCAGGAACACTTCCCGAAGCGGACTTCCTTAAAAAGATCCAATGGGGCAGCCCGTCTTTTGATTTCTACCGAAAACAAGCGCAATTCCCGAACCTTGAAGAAGGGGCGATGACGTGGGCTTTAAACGCGCCACGCACTTTGACGGGGAAAGTTTCAAAACAGGGCCTTGCGAGTTTGAATGACGAGGAAAAATCGTTGTTGCCGCCGCATTTTGAACTCGGTCGTGATTCTTATAAAAAACGCTTCTTGGAATCGATGGGTAACCACTTGCCGTCACCAGAGGCGGGCGAGCGCTACTTTGCGGCGCAGTCGATTTGGGATGATACGATGGCGTGGCGTGCGACAGAATACATTGCGGCTCACCCTGACCAAGTTCTGGTGATCGTTGTCGGCGAATTCCACGTGCAATATGGTGGGGGCTTGCCAGCGCGAATTTCTGTGCGCTCACCACAAACGCCGCTTTTAACATTCTCGCAAATCAATACGTCAGGTCTTACGGATGAAGAAATTCAGGGCGAGATGGACCCAACGGGCGAGTACGGTAGCCGCGCGAATTATCTATGGCTTGCACCCGCACAAGGTCCAGGCTTGTAAAGAACCTTTGAGATTCTTTAGCTCTTTTCTAAAATGAACTATCAGCACTCTGATGACATTGGATCGTCAGAGCTTCTTGGTAGGAGTTATCTCTATGTTTCCGGCAGACACCAAAATTCTTGTTATCGACGACATGCCTTCTATCCGTGATCTTGTGAAGAACACGCTGAAAGCGATGGGTTATAAAAACATGCTTGAAGCGGGTGACGGTGAGGAAGGTCTGAAGATTCTTATGCAGAACAATGTGGCGGGTTCACAGATTCAACTCGTGATTTCCGACTGGAATATGCCAAAAATGAAGGGCCTTGATCTGTTGAAGCAAGTTCGTGCGACAGCAGAATGGGTGAATCTTCCCTTCGTGCTTTTGACGTCAGAGTCAGAACGCGATCAAGTAACGGAAGCCGTTCTTGCCGGTGTTTCTCAATATATCGTAAAACCATTTTCTGCGAAAATCTTCGAAGACAAATTGAAAGCCGCTTGGTTGAAGCACAATAAAGCGTAAATCCTACTTCGGCGAGGCCGAAGTGTATTAAGCAGCTAAGCAGCTTTGATGATTTTGATTTTTTCTTCAGTAAAGTTTGTGATGTAAGGCACTTCTACGAAAAGGGAAGTGCCTTTTCCATATGTAGAGTCCACCCAGCAACGTCCACCCAAATCTTCAGCAGCATACTTAATAGCATCCATACCCACACCACGACCTGAAGTCTCTGTGACTTGATCGCGTGTAGAGAATTGACTGTCGAAGACGTGTTGAATCACTTGCGCGTCAGTTTCCGCAGAAACATCGACGCCTTTTTTCGCGAACTTTTCGCGGATCTTTTCTGGATTGATCCCTTTGCCATCGTCATCAATGCGAATCATGAGTTTCGCATCTGGGCTGACTGTGAAAGTCACTGTGATGTTACCCGCAGGGGACTTACCATTTTCTTCACGTTCAGAAGGGCTTTCGATACCGTGATCGACAGAGTTTCTGAATGAGTGCACGAAGGTCGCAAAAAGATTTGAATAAATCTCTGGCAGAACTTTAAGATCTGCATTTTCAAAGTGCACAGGGTTCAGTTGTTTGTACTGAGCTTCCGCCACTCGTTGTGCGACGTCGTTGTAGCTTGCGAAGAAGGAACCAATAGATTCCATCGCGAATTCGCCCAAGAGCAATTGAGTGATCTCGTTGCTCTTCGTTTTGCTTTCAATTTTATTTAATGCCGACTGGAATTTTGAAACTGGAATTTCCAATTGACGTTCCATGGCCATTGCAGAAGAGCCCAAAATCTCTTCGCTCTTAGCGATGTATGCTTGGAAGGCTGTTTCGATTTTCACGCTTTCAGCTTGCAACTGTTGATATGTTTCCGCAGACGCAGCTTCTTTGAAATTTGCTAAAATCGATTCAGCATGATGACAGAACTCTGCCATTTCCTGAATGCTGAACAGGGCAGCGCCACCTTTTAGGGTGTGCAACTGTCTGAATAGGAATTCGCCGTCAGCGCTTTCCCAGGAAGCTTGTAAACCTTTTTTCAGGTCTGATAGCAACGACTGAGATTCGCGGATGAAGCGACCGATTTCTTTTTTATTTTGCACAAGATTGATGATGAGTTTTGCGTACTCACGATCGCGCTCGGCTTGTTTTTTTGCTTCAACAAGTGATGTGATGTCAGAGGCAACAACCACGACGCCTTCCATTGTGCCTTCAGCACTGCGAAGCGGGAAGTATTCAAGGGCGATGTTACGATCTTGGCTGTGCGGATAAGACTCGGGACCCAGCGGGGCTAAGTCTTCAAACGGCAACATCTCCATGAAGAGTGTTTGCATCCACTTTTGGAAACCGTCGACTTTTTTCTCTGGCAGTTTTAAAACATTCCAAATGAATTGGCCTTGTGGGCGGCATTCGATGGTTGCTTCACAAGCTTTGGATGACACTTCCAGAACTTTGCCTTCAGCATTAAAGATAAAGAAGCCTTGGTTCAAACTGTCAAGTAACGCGGTCATCATCTGATTCATTCGCTGGATTTCAGCGGTTCTGTCAGCGACCATTTGTTCCAAGTTTTTACTGTAGTTTTCTAATTGAGCTTTGGCGTCTTCAAGGTCTTTGATGACATCTTCTTTTTGCTCAAGTTCGGCGCGATATTTCTTTTGCAGACGTTCTTCCAAAGTCACGTCACGCACGAACACGATCCAGTTTTTATCTCCCATGGAATCAAAGATCGGTTGCAATGTGATTTGCACCTTGCCTTCGCCACCTTGTGAGGTTTTGAAGTTCACTTCTTTGTAGGGAGTTGGATCTGTGATGTTAATCAGTTCATTCAAACCATCAACCGGTTCGCTGAACTCGAAAAGGTCTAAGAACTTCATGCCTTTTGTGATCTTACGAATCGACAGATCGCAAACCACGGCAGCGGTTTCATTACAGTACACCACCTTTTGTTCTGCGTTCAGAACAAACACGGGTTCAAGTAGGGTGTCGAAGATGGAGTACTGAATTTTCATGATCTAGAAGGTCTCATTTTTCTGATGGTAAACAGTGAACTCGCGTTTTTCTGTCCAATCAGAAAGCTCAGATTCGTCTTTTGATTGGGCGCGAACACGCCAGTACAATTTGCCAAGTGGAACTTTGTCTTTAATAAGGAAACGATTCTTCTCTACATTTGAAGAAACAAGGACGCGCGAGAAATCTTCTTTATCAGAGATTTCAACTTTATAGACTTCCGCATCTTTGACTTTCTTCCATTCGATCCAGATAGCTGGTTCTGTCGTTTTTTGTAGGAAGATAGAAACGTTGTTGTATGGCTCAAGCGGCACTGGGGTAATCAGGGCAGAGTGAACGCTGTACTGCAAAGTTTCTGTGTTTGAATAATCAGTCAATGGTTTGTTGTGTTCATCCAAAGCAACCACGCGCACTTTGTAATCGCCTGGGTTTGAAACCGTCAAACGACCTGTCGTGCCTTTGAATTCGTATTGTTGCGGCGTTTTGAAATCGCCACCTTTATCCAACTCGACAAGATAAGATTTTGCCTGTGGAATTTCTGACCAATATACATTTGCTTCGCGCGGTAAGCTTGATTCGCCAATTGCACGAATCGGGCGAAGTGGTTGCAGAACCGGGCTGTTCAACAAGACGTCAACGTAACCGACTGCTGACGGTTCACTGACTTCGCCGTTTTCACCATGAGCAACAACGCGGAAGTAAGACTTACCAGCTTTGTATTGGTTCCATGAAACTTTTGTGTTGTTCACGTCGTAAGTTTCAAATTTGCTGAAGTTAATATCTTTTGAAACTTGAACTTGGTAACCCTTCGATTGCAAGACAGGTTTCCACTCCATTTTTGGAGCTTGTTCTGCTGCAGGATTACGATCTTTTGCTGATGGCACTTTGAATTGAATACGACGAGCTACCAACACCGGTGCTTGAAGAGCTGGTGCTGCTTTCGCTACCAAGTTGATTTTAAATGGAATGGCTTCTGACCAACCTGACATCGCATTTGTTTCTGTTTGACCAGCCACGCGCACCCAGTAACTACCAGACGACAGGCGAGGGGACAAAGCGCTGAATTGTGTTGTTTGGTTTTCACTCAATACTTGCGCGAAACTTGGATCGGCAGAGATCTGATAAACGAAATGTTTCAATTGAACTGGAGCTTGCCACTTAATTTCAGTTGCAGTCACAAGTTCAGCTGGAGATTTCACTTTCATCTCAAGGCTGATTTCAGAATCTTTTTGCGGGAACGTCACCACTGGAGGACTCAAGTGTGTGATATTCATTTTTCTTGGTACTGAAGTCGCGCCCACTTCGCCGAAGCGATCGTAAGCTTTAACTCGCCAATAGTAAGCGCCTGGCTCCAATGGATCAGTCACTTGCGTTTTCATTTCATTCACTGATTTTGCTGCAGCGACTGTTGCGAAATCTGGAGAAGGTGAGATTTCAACTTCGTATTTACCGATGTCGCCAGTTGCTTTCCATTCGAAGCCCATTGGGTCGTCTGGATTTGTACGCATCCATGTCATTTCTTTTTCTGCAGTTACGACTTGGATTTTTGGTGCTTCAACTTTTTGGATCTCACCACGTTTAGAAACGGCAAGAACAGAGTCACGAGTTAAGTCAGTTTTAACAGCACTCTTCTTCACGTCAGAGAAGCGTGCTTTACCAGAGATCAATTTCAAATCAACAGTGCCCGAGTGTGCTTTGTTGAATTGGATTTTAGATTTTTCTTGGCCATCGCCTTCTAATTTAAATTCTTCTTTACCAGAGGTAATAGTAAGAGAAGAACCTTTCGCGATATCACCGACCAAGTTACCGTAGCGTAGGTCTAGGTTCATTTGACCGTTCTTCATGTTCAATGTGATCAAAGAATTCGGTTGGATACGAATCTGCGTCCCATCTTGCAATTGAATAATGGCTTCAGAACGATCACCAGTAAAGATCGAGTCGTTTTGATAGATAGCGTCCGTGCGCGAAGCAGGAAGCCAGCTAAAATTATCTAGGTTTTTTCTTCTGACGTCGTTTTGTGAAACGGCGACATCCCCAATGAGCTCTAACTTCGAGTTGTGAGCTTTTGGAAATAGAAGAGAATCATCGTACAAAAAGTACGAGAACGCTAGCAGCACAAAAAGTGCTGTGGAAAAGATGATTTTCTCGGTTTTTCCTAAACGTGACATAACACCTCTGTATTTCTCTATCGGCAGGAAAGATCAGAAGATTTATGGACTTAGGCCTAACTAAATTAGAATTTCTTTTCGCTTTATGTCAGAAAGGGCATACTGAGCAGGTGAAAAAACGTGGCATATCAATAAGATACAAAATCCTCCTATTATTAACGTCGATCCCGCTTATCACGCTGACAGTCTATCTTGTTTTAGCGATGAGAATCTTTGAAGACGATAAGATTGCTTATGTTTTCGATTCCACAAGTAGCATGTCGGGAACAATGGCGACTCAAATTAAGACACAACTGAATGGTGTGTTGAGTACGACAAAGCCGATCTTCCAAGATTACTTGTCACAACAGAAATTTACATCGGTCGGAAATTCAATTTTCGAAAATGAATACAACATCGAAACTGTTGCGGCATTCAAAGACGTCAATGGAAATTACCAACGTGATGCGACTCTTGAAAAAGTTCAACAGGGTACTGATCAAACGATTGGTACATTGGGTGGCAGATTTCAAACGTACTTGCGCGAAGCAGATACACAAGGCCGTGTCGTAAAAGTTCCATTCAATGACGATCGCGTTTTGATTTTGGAAAAAGTCAGCAACGAAACAAAAACAAGAAACACTATTTTCTTGGTCGTTGTGAAAATGAGCGAATCGGCAGAGATGTTCCGCGCGATCTCTTCACAAAAAATGTATCTGATCTCTGGCGATGGCACTGTGTTGTTTGGTCCCGAAAATACAACGGGCCAAAAACTTCAAGCGATCGTCGATCCTTCGTTCTTGAAAGACGCTGGCAGCAAAGTCGCACAGGGTGCGGAAACGGTGAAGGCGACTGACGGTACGGAGTTGTTGGTGTCATTTGCAAAAGCGGGTTTCGGTGATTTAACGGTTGTGACGACTGTTGAAAAAGCGAAAGCCTTGGGTGCCGTACAAATCTTGATCAGAAAATCTTTGATCTTCTTCGGTATTTTGATTTCTTTGACTGTGATTATCTCGTTGTTTGCATCAAGTGGTTTGACCCATGCATTGACGGATCTTTTCGCGGCAACAAAAAAAGTTTCTGAAGGCGACTTCAACATCCGCGTAAAAGTTGATTCAAATGATGAAGTGGGCAGCCTTGCTGATAACTTCAATATCATGGCGGCAGAGGTTTCTCGTTTGATGGAACAAACTGCTGAAAAAGCGCGTATGGAATCAGAGCTGCAAACGGCGAAAACCGTACAAGAAACTCTGTTCCCTGAAGCGCGCGCGAAAATCGGTCCATTGTCGATTGCAGGTTACTATGAACCGGCATCAGAGTGCGGTGGCGACTGGTGGCACTATTGCCAAATCGGTAATAAGATCTTCTTGTGGATTGGCGATGCGACAGGGCACGGTGCTCCGGCGGCGTTGATCACAAGTGCGGCAAAATCGGCTTCGACAATTATCGAGAAGTTGGATATCTCTCCGGCGAAAGCGTTGGAGCTTTTGAATCGTTCCATCTATGACGTTTCAAGAGGTCGCATCATGATGACTTTCTTCTTAGCATCTTTCGATCTTGATACGGGTGAGTTGATCTATTGTAACGCTTCTCATGAAGCTCCGTTCTTGATGAAAAAAGGCGATGGGCCTTTGAAGAAAAAAGATTTGATCCCTTTAAATGAAGTGAATAATCCCAGATTGGGACAAGCGCGTGACTCTGTGTATGAAGAAACTAGTATCAAGCTTGATGCAGGCGACGCGGTTTTCTTCTATACTGATGGTATCCCTGATATTCAAAACCCAGGCAAAGAAGCGTGGGGTGAAAGGGAATTCATCAAGGCCTTGATCGCTGCAAATAAGGATTATCCAAGCGTAGGTGATTCAGTCGATAAATTCGCAGTCAGCTTTCAAGACCATCGCCAAGGGGCGCCTTTGGTCGATGATGTGACCTTTTTTGTAGTAAAACATGAAGGCACTGTTTAAATTATTTATAGAATTATATCTGAGTTTTTAGGAGATTTCGGATGGGTAAACTCGACGTTAAAATGGAAAAAGCAGCTGATAAGTTAACCGTTAAAATGGCGGGAACTATCGATGAGGACGTGGATTTCTCTCAATTCAACTTGGCTGGCAACCCAGCTGTGGAAGTTGAACTTTCGAACATCAAAAGTATCAACTCTTGCGGTATTCGTGAATGGATCAAATGGATCGGTACAGCCGGTTCTGCGCCTGTCACGTTTAGCAACTGCCCAAAAGTGATCGTTGACCAGATCAACATGGTTGATGGTTTCTTGCCTAATACGGGTAAGGTAAATTCATTCTTCGTTCCTTATTACAACGACGACGCGGGTTCGGAAAAGAACGTCCTGTTTCGTTTTGGGACGGAGTTCAGCGATGGCGGCGTGAACCCGCCAGCTACAGTTAAGGACGATGATGGTAACGACATGGAAATGGATGTTATCGAATCGAAGTACTTCAAGTTCCTTAATAAGAAATAATCCTAAGTCTTAAGTCTAGTTTTACAAGGCGGAGGTCCTGATGGACGTCCGCTTTGTCGTTTTTAGCCTTCATAAATAAGTATTTAAAACCGATGAGGAATTCGTGGAAGATAGTAAATCGAAAATCCTTATTCTTGAAGACGATGAAACACTCGGTCTGGCACTGAAGGAAATCCTCAGTCGTGACGGGCATTCTGTCTTTTTGGCATCGCGACCTGACGATGCAACGACTGTTATCGCCACAAACCAAATTGATTTCTTATTCTGTGATTGTCTTCTTCCGCAAATGACGGGTTTAGATTTTATCGAGCGCACGCGTGCGAATTATCCAAATCAGCGTTTTAAAGTCGTGTTGATGTCAGGTATTTACACTGACAAACAATTCATTCAAGAAGCGAATCAGAAAACTCAAGCAATTGCATTCTTGCGTAAGCCATTTGAAATGCCTGACGTCTTGAAGCTGGTTGCGAAAAAAGAAGAAACTGCGAAGAAAGAAGAAGCAAGTGCCCGCAAACTTCTTTATCAGATGTTTGCGAATCCTAAAGTGACGAATCGCCAAAAAAGAAAGGTGATTGAGTCGATTGAGGAAGTCAGTGGCTTTGACTTGCCATTCTTGTATTCACTTCTTGTTGAAACAAAAAGCAGCGGTTATTTGAATATCTATAACTCTGATGGCTCGGTGTCAGGGATTTCGTTCTGCAATGGTAATATCGTGGGCGTTGACGTCGACGATAAAACAACGTTCTTAGGTGAAATGTTGATCCAAAGCGGTTATGCGACTCCGGCAGATGTGCAAACGGCTTTGCGTGATAAAAACAATCGCCGTATTGGTAACTTTCTGATTCAGAACAATCAATTGAGTCCTCATGCGTTCGATTTGATCCTGATGGAGCAAATGAATATTCGCTTGGTGCGCACGATTGTCGATCAAAAGATCCGTGTGAACTTTGCTTCTGCTGAAGTGGATATGATGAATCCAAGTATCGATGCAGATACATTGTCTTTGTATTTACATGACTGGATTGCATCGAAGATTTCTGTAAGTTGGTTAAAGTCTTTATACATGATGTGGGCGGGGAACGTGATCGTGAAAAGTTCAACTTATCGCGAAGACCATCCTGCTTTGCAGATGTCATTGATTAAGGCTCTTGATGGCCTGTCAGCTCGCTTGAACAATCAAGTGACGTTGAATCAATTGTTGGATGTTAAAGGCTATAGCGAGCTTGCAACTTACAAAGCGATTCATTTCCTTTTAACGAAGGGCTTGATCGTCTTTGCACAAAGAGCATCCTTCGCGAGTCCGCAAGAGCAGTTGAATGCTTTGAAAAAGATTTGGGCTGACCTTGATGGTAAGAATGGCTTCCAGGTTGTTGCTTACCTTGAAAACACAGGTATGAGTGCTTCAAATCCAGATGCCATGCTGGAAGAGTTCATGACCTTGATTGGTGATGAACCGGCCGATGCAAAATCTGAAGTACACGGTTTGTGGAAAAAAACGAAGAAAGTGGTCGAAGAGGCCGTTTCTGTCGCGCAAGACACTAATAAGATCGATCAATTCCGCCAAGCTTCACAACGTTCCGAAGCCGAAGCCAAACTTCGTGCTAGCACGTTGATGGAAGAAGTGAAGAAGTCGTTGTTATTGAATCAATTCGCAAAAGCTTCTGAAAACTTGACTGAAATTGCAAAGCTGAATCCGCAGGCAGCGCAATTACACGTTTATAGTTCGTGGACGAAGTTGGGTATGGCCAACGATCCAGCGAAGAAAGCCGCGTTGTTGAAAGAAGTTGAATTGGAACTTCTGCAAGTTCCACCGGATGAGCGTTACGATGCTTTGTTCCCGTTCGTTATTGGTCTATTCAATAAAACGAAGGGTGACGTCGTCGGTGCTAGAAAATCATTTGAAAAGAGTATGGCAATCGATTCGTCATTCATGCCAGCTCGTCGTGAACTGTCGATGTTGTCTGTGCAGAACAAAAAGCAAGACGTCTTCAATATGGACTTGAAAGAAATGGTTTCAGGCTTCTTTAAGAAGAAAGCTTAATTCGTCACTGATAAAATTAAATTAAAAAAAGCCCCGTCGTGTGATGGGGCTTTTTGCATTTAATGTGTATGTTGTGCTGGTTTCGCGTAATCGACCATTCCTTGGAAGTCGATCAGTACGACGGGTTCATTACCAACGACCCATGCATCATGGCCTGGAGGAATCATAGAGACTTCTCCTGGTTTGAATTCAAGCTCTTTGCCGTTATCCATTTTAACATGCAAAGTTCCTGAAGCATGATATTGGAAGTGCGCAACTTCGCAGCTTTCAGTTTGTGCGATGTCTTTGACTGATTTCGACCAAACCCAACCCGGTTGTAAAGTTGCTTTCGCAACAGTTTTGTCGCCGAATTTGATAAGTTCCAATTTGCCCATTGGGAATTCGCGAACTTCATCAGCTTTGCTAAAGTTTTTGCCTAACATTTCGTCGGTAGCTTTGTTTATATTCTGTGGAGTGGAAGTGTTCTGTGGTTGTGCTTGAAGTGCCATAAAAAGCCTCCTAGCTGCAGTGTACTCTTTTTATTTGTGAACGGATTATCGCTGCTTAGGAACAGGGGACCTAGGTGATGAAGACTTACTGTCTGCAATGAGAAATAAAAAAGGACTTAGTTTCCTAAGTCCTTTTTCGTCAGATACAAATTTTTTTGTATTAGAACTGCCAGTAGATTCCCGCGTTCACATCAAACTCTAGGTCTTCTTTCGGAGCTGCCGGATCGTATTTGTATTGCTCAAGACCCAAACCGTATTTCAAGTACCAGTTTGATTTTTCTTTAAAGCGTTTGTAGCCATTGCCTTCAAGGTGGTAAGCGCTTTTTACTTTGAAGTCATCACCAGAGCTGCCAAAGAAGTAGTGAAGTTTCACTTCCGACCAATTCATGAAGCGAGCCCAGTTGCGTTTCTGCATTTGTTTTTGCCAGAAAGCACCAAGACCAAACATCATCGCGCTGCTGCTGTCGCCTTTAACGTTTTGAAGTGGCAAAATTAAACCCCAAGTGTCGTCAACCATGTTGAAGCCAGCGTTGGCTCTCCATAGAAGCTCAACTGTCGTCAAATCCACTTTTGCGTAGTCGTCCTTGTCTGTTAAATGCTGTTGGTGATCGATCGCTAGGCCCCAGTGAAAACGGCTCCATGAAGAGTTCATGAACAGGAAGTTTTCAATCCACCATTGTGCGCCGATGTTTGCAGAAATCAAACCAGACGGGAACTGATAGTTGCCGCTTAAATAAACCGCGTACGGAGCACCACGTTCCGTATCGTAACCGACAACAAAGTTTTGTCCTTCAGCATCGACATTCAAGTAACGGCGCGCTTCGCCGGATGGAATTCCAGTCAAAGCCCAGCGATAGTTAGATCCGTTCGGTTCAAAACGAGCATCGCTATCCGTTGAATCCGCACGCAATGTGCCCGCTTGTGGGGGAGTCACTTGCAAGGTCACTGATGAAGCGTAAGTTTTAGTTTGTGATTTCGCGCCAACATACGGACGGAATTTTTCTTGCGGCAAAGTTCCTTTAACGTTGAACTCTTGGCGCATTGGAATGTCGCCTTCGCCTTTCAAGTAAACAACTGGGCGCTCTTTCGGCAAAGTGACTTGCCATTCAGTGGCAGAAATCTTTTTTACTTTCTTTTCGTCAGCAGGCTCGGCCCCTGAAGCCGTCAAGATCAAGTTGTCGCCGCTTTCAACAACGTCTTTGAAATCAACGTCGTTACGGCGTGTTTCGATTTCAAGGAATGAACCTGATTGCGTTTGGCCTCTGAAGTTCACAGCTTCCGTGCGATCGTTCAAATAGATGATACCTTGGTTACCGACAGTGGCTCCGTTGATCTCTACGTGTGCGACCTTTTTGTTTAAGTTACGAGGCTTCACTGCCAATTGGCCTTGAGTTGAAGAGATGTAAAGCTCTTTTGAACACAAGTACAAACGAGTTCCTTCCGTCGCGCGATAAATACAGAACGTCATGAAGGGAAGGTATTTCATGTCGTCGACCATTTTAGAATCAATCGTCGTCGTAAAAGATGCCATGTCAGAACGAAGATTCTCGCGGCCTTCCATCGGAGTGCCACGTGAGAATTTCAATACGTTCTTATCAACCTCTGACGCCATGATGGCTTTACCAGAGTTGTTTTTAATCGTCAGTTGACCTTCGCGCAAAAGACCAGCGGGCCAAGTGAAGCGAATCACGTATTGGTTCTTTTTATCTTTTGATGGAGCCAAATCGAATGTCACTTGGCGGGAATCAATCAAGACGTCACCGATAGAGAAACGATCTTCATCCCACAGTGAGTATTCGAAACGCTGAGGCAAAACATCTAATCCGTTTTTGTCAGCTTGGAAGTTGAGGGGTTTTAAATCAGTGCGTGATTGTGCTTGCGCAAATGAAGAATGTGCCAGAAGCAAAGTCAAAGCTGTAAGCAAACTGATTTTCATTAAAGGAGCTCCTTAGTAATTTCGTCAGCATTTTTATGTGCAAGGATAGCGCGGATCACAGCCAATGATGTCGTGATCTTTGATAAGAAGTCAGCGCTGTGAGTGATCACCAGACGGCGCGGATGACCTTCCCAAGCTTCTTTGATTTTTGTATTCAAAGCCCAAGCTTCTTCGAAGTTTTCAGTACGGATCGGATTTGAAGTATCGTAAAAATCGTTACCAGCAGTATCTAAATGAATAACCCAGTCATAACGAGAAAACTCTTTATCGCGAGTGCTGTCCACTTGCGAAAAGAAATCATGATCCGCATCGGGCCAATAGGCCAAGCTGTCCATCGTACCGCGATCGCAGACGATCAAGTTTTTGCCGCTCATTTTGCAGATCATGTCTTCAAGTTCATGTTGTGTGAAGAAGATCGCACGTTGCGCGTGCACAATTCCTTGGGCTTCTTTGAAGCGTGGAAAACCACCGCGATATAAAATACTGGCAGCTTCAGGAACGACTGCGCATTTTGCGCCAAGCTCTTTTTTAAGTGTTTCAATGAGTGTGGTTTTGCCCCCGGAAGGCCCACCTGTGATCGCTACTTTAACTTGTGAATTCATACCTCTATGGTCACAAAGAATAGGCGACCTTACAACATGTATCGAAGGCGAAATGCGATTTTATAAAACCAACGGCTGAACCATGAAGAGTTAAAATCCACCTCTTTGACAGAGCGAGAGTGGGCAATATCTTGTTCCCATTGTGCGACCATATTACGCAAGCTTTCAGGGTCTTTAAAACGTGCGATGACCTCGAGGTCGTGGAGCAGGCTGCGATGATTTAAATTGAATGAGCCGATATAGACTTGGTCATCAACAATCATGGTTTTCGCATGCAGAATTGTCTTTTGGTATTCATAGATCGGCATGCGACTGTGTAAAAGAAAGCGCACTAGATTAAAGGCCGCCCATTTAACTAGTGGAACGTCTGATTTACCAGGCAGAACCAGTTTCACGTCGACGCCGCGTTCGCTAGCCCTGATCAATGCTTTCAATAAACTTCGTTTTGGCAGGAAGTAAGCCGTTGTAATGTAAATGCGTTGGTTTGCGTGGGAAAGTAAACGCAGTAAATCGCGATACAAAGCGCGACGCATTTTCTGTGTGGTGTTCAACTGTAAAGCGCTTGAAAATGTTGAGTTCGGTACTCTCCAGCGACCGACCCAGGTAAGAATCCCACGATAAATCGTCCGCAAGTAAGTGATCTGTGTGGCGATCACCAATGTTTTGACAGCGGGACCTTCGACTCTGACTCCGGTATCACGCCACGCCAGTGGGCCCACATATTTTGCGCAGTGAACTTGAATGAAGTTAAGACTTCCCAGGTACGCGGCTTTTTCATCGATCAAAATAATCTTGCGATGATTGCGACGATTCATGCGGCTTAAGAAAGCAGCGATTTTGATGTCGCTCCATTTTGGCCAACGACTTGTGATGCTTTTGAAGTAGGGCATTGGATGAAAAACTCTAAGCTCAATGCCATATTGGTTACAAATTTTTGAAAGCTCGGGGATGTAATTATAAGAACCGAAGCCATCGACAACAAGTTTCACGCTGCAACCGCGGCTGCGTGCGAAGCCAAGCTCGTTGAGGATATTTTTTGTGAGATTGTCGATAGCGAAGATATAGCCTTCGATGAAGATGCTCTTTTTTGCTTGTCGAATATCAGCAATGACACTGTTGAAGTAATCATCACCTGAATGAAATATGTCGACTCGGCTCCATGAATCCATATGCTGCATTGTTCAATAATTAATTAAAAAAGTCGACAGCAATGCGATGCGGAGGGCAAACTCTTCTCATGGCAATGAACAAACTTAGTGTAATGAGAACTTTAGCGGGAACATTGATCGGTCTTATGTGCTGGGGGGCGGCATTCGCGCATGCTTCAGTGCCATCAGGAAAAACAACTGTGGTTTACTTTGGTAATCAAACTCAAGGCGACTTTGATTCAAAAGTAAAACCTGTCTTCGATGCCCAATCTTGCAAATCATGCGAAATCGTTAACTACACTCCTTATACGAAAGAGGGTGCGGTTGATATGGCAGCTTTGCGTGAGCGTGTGTCTTCATTGCCAGACGGCGCAAGCTTCGTGTTTTTTGATTTCAATATGAAAGTGAATGACCAAAACAAAGACCTTGTTGAGCTTTTGAATCAAAAGGCTGAAAAGGGTTTGGTTATCGTGGGTTCAGCAGGTGCTCCTCGTGCCAATGAAGCTTCGGGTCCATTAAGCCGCACAGTTTTGGGTCAAGTTCGCAATGCTTTGATCATCGGCGAGTTGGGTGAAAAAGATCGTTTGATGCCTTCAGCTTTCTACGGCCCGGAAATGTTAACAGCTCTTCGTCCGCCAAAAGATAAAATTGGTCAGGGCTACGGTCCTTTGATTTTCGCCGCGAATTTGGCGGAACACTGGAACAAGCATTCGTCAGCAGAGTGGACTGAGTACCTGAAAAACAAAAAATCCAAATCACGCAAAATCTGGTTAGACTTGAACGACATGTTCTAAGAAAAAGGGAAGCACAAGCTTCCCTTTTTTATTAGCGGCCGGGGAAGAAGACCACGCGGTCTTGGAATTCTTTGGGGATTTTATCGTCGATCATTTTTTGGATGTCGTAGTCGGTGTAACGACTTGAAACGTGGATCAAGACGATCTTTTCACTTTCGATATCTTTCAATCTTGGGATGATCTCTTCGATATGGGTGTGCCCCCATTGGCGTGCGGACTCGATGGTCTTGCGATCATCGATGTAAGTTGATTCCAGTAGAAGTACTTTTGATTTGCGAACCCAGTCACGAGAATCAAGGAATTCGATTTGAGTGTCACCCGTGAAGCTTACGGCTGGAACATGAAGTATCTCATTAACATCCTCACCCTTGCGGCGAAGCTCTATAATCTGCTCTTGTGTGAGTCCTTGAAGTTCTGCTTTAAGTTTTTTGTGGGTTTCAAAGACAGTGTAACCGAACGATTCCACGCGGTGAGTGGTGGGAAAGGCTTTCACGTAGCATTGCGGATTGAGCTGAAATTCTTGATCGGCTTCAACTGCGATGAACTCGTACTTGTATTGATGACCTTCGATCTTTTCCCAAATCTTCATGATCTGATCCATCGGTTCCACCAAAGACTTTGGCATATAAAACTTCGCGGCCTCTTGGCTGGTCATTGCCTTTTGCGAAATGATATAGGGAATGCCGGCAGCATGGTCTAGGTGACCGTGAGTGATAAAGAAATGTTTTAGGTTCAAAAGATACGGGAAGCCTTGGGCGACATCGAAGCTGAGTGACAGCTCCGGCATCGCGATGGCTGTGCGGATGCCCGAAAGTGAAAGACCGTGAAACTTGTATTTTTGATAACTCCAAGCTTCGCCGGCTTTCACTGACATTCGGTGCTCCTTAAATTACATGCACTTTGCAACAAGGTCGTGACCGATCCACGAAACCGGAGCTTTTGGCGCCCATGAATCGTGAAGCATCACATAACCACATGACTTAAAGACTACTTCGCTTAGTACGAACGTAATAAGTTGTTTTTCATCTTTATGAAGGCTGATCAAATGATCAGAACTTGCCAGCATGAACTCCATCTGCTTTTGGTCGGAGTTTTGTGGCCATAGGTCGTACTTACTGTGAGTCAGAGTGATATTGTTTGTCAGATAATCGTCTGTGAACTTAATGATCTGATCGAAAGTCACGTCATCTTTAAGAAGTTTTTTACAGTCAGCCAAAACTTGCTCTGTATGTTTTCTGTCGGCGCCGTCAATTTGCAAAGCCGCCAAAAGAGGATACAAAGACACTTCAACACCTTGGAATACAGAGCTTGAGTTCGTCAAAATCTCTGGGCAGTTGTAAACGCAAGTATGAACGCCTTCTTTGCTGAATTTTTCAGACAACTTTTCAAGATCCATTTTTGCCCAACCTTGGAAGTAAGGCGTGTATGTTTGCCATTTGTATTGGCCTTTGATCAGCACTTCAGTGCCGTGGTAGCCATACGCTGTGTAAGAAACGTGCGAACCTTGGCTTTCCAATTTTTTGCGAAGTGGAGCAGAGATTTCTACCAAATGGCGGAATGTTTCAGCCGTCACTTCAACAAAGTTCTTCAAGCACATTTTGCCGATTTCAGAATCGAACAAAGTTTGTGAAGGGATGTGGCGATCGCCAGTGCCTTTGAACGTGCGGTTCAAAAGAGGCATGATGATTTTTGTACGAGGAACACCACCAGCCATCAAGTGAGCAAACACGACGTTTGCACCTGTTGGGATGTGCTTTTCAAGTTCTTTCATGAAAAGTTCAGTGTTCTTTTTGAAGCGCACGATGCTGTTTTGGTGCGACTCTTCAATCGATTTCCAATCCAATTTTGCTTCAGTCCAATCGCTCAACTTCACGTCTTTCAACTGATCGCATGGAGTGATGCCTTTTGAATCTGGCTCCATGTCAAAGCCTGCTTCCAATGGAACGTTGATGAAGGGTTGAGGAATGTTTGCAGTTTCTTCAGCAGTCAATGCACGAAGAGATCCGTCTTTTTCTCTGCGACCAACCGTTGCACGCACGATTGTCATGCCACGACGTTCAGCTTCTTCAACTAAACCATTGGCGTAGCCACGAGAAAATAGTTCGCCAAATAACACAAGAACATCGCCCTTTTTGTAAGGGGCCAAAGCTGGTTTTTCGCGTAGTGGGAAGACTTGCGTCATAAAATACACCTCATTGTTAGGCGACCATAGTCCTTGGCTCTATTGCCGAGGTCAAGTTTTGACTCTTATTGGCTCGCTGTATATTCTTTCTGAGGAGGAAAATAATGCGAGTTGTGAGTATGGTGCCGTCTTGGACGGAAACCCTTTTGAAAGCAGGCGTCAATGTTGTTGGCCGCACACGTTATTGCATTCATCCTCCGAAGTTGATCACCAACATTCCTATCGTTGGTGGAACGAAAGATGTTTCCTGGGATTTGGTCGCTGATTTGAAACCTGATTTGGTGCTTTTGGATCAAGAAGAAAATCCGCTGGAGATGGCAGAGGAATGTCCCGTTCCTTACTTTGATACTCACGTTAATTCTTTAGAGTCTTTGCAGAAAGAACTCGTGCGCTTGGGTGAAAAATTTGAAAACCCTGTGCTGATGGAATTAGCAGTTCAGTGCTTGGATATTCTTGAAGCACCCATGGCAAAGTGGGATTCAAAGAAAATCCCTGGCTTCCAAGAATGGGTGAAACCGGCTAGCTCTTCTGAAAAAGAAGTCATTTATCTGATTTGGAAAAAACCGTGGATGGCGGCAAGTAAAGACACTTACATCGGCTCGGTTTTAAAAAAACTGGGTGCTAAGATGGTTGATTATCCTGAAGGGGAGAAGTATCCCGTTTTGGAAATAGAAGACAATCCCGATGCGTTGTATTTGTTTTCTTCAGAACCCTATCCGTTTGCTAAAAAAATCGCCGATTTAAAAGCGCTAGGTGTTGAAGGTGCGATTGTGAACGGTGAATCTTATTCGTGGTTTGGTGTTCGCAGCATTGAATTCTTAAGTGAATATCTACAAATTAAAAAAGGCTAGGGGAACCTAGCCTTTTCTTTATTTCGTAACCTGATAATGACTTGGGTAAGAACCAGAACCCAATTGGAAAAGTTTTTCCATCATGTTGCCAGCTTCTTTCGTCAACTCTTGTGACTTATCTGCTGTGCCCGGAATCTTCGCTTCACCTTTGATCGCTGTGACAAAGCGGTTGAAATCCGTCGTTGAGCGAAGTGCGATAAAGAAGTTACGGTTTCTATCGTCACCAGCATCCTGCATTTGTGAACTGCTAGTTTCTTGCGCGATCAAGTAGTAGTTTTCAGTCACCTCTAACGGTTGCGTGCGAACTTGGCCTTCACAGATCATCAAACCTTTAGTTGCAACACCGGCTTTTTCTTCATCCGTCAAACGTGGGTTCAACACGCTCAAGTAATCACGGCGACCGAACCAGCTTGGATCTTTGATGAACAATGATGGATTCAAGTTTACGATCACACATTGTTCGTATTTGTTCACACGCACTTTCAATAAGCTTTGTTGCACAGTCATTGACGTTGAAGTGCTGACTGAAACCGAGTTGCTGTTACTTTGCGAATCAGATACCGACCAAGAAAGCGAAGCTCCGACATCAATACCTAGCGAGAACAAATCTAAGAACTTTTTCGAAAGACCTGCTTTGCCAGCAATACTAACTGATTTCGTAAAGCTCTTATTGTGTGCATTGCTGACAGAGAAGCTTGTACCAACCGTCAAACCTTGGTTGTAGCCTTTCATGTATTTTGTTTCGCCCACTTCTTTGACTGCCAAGCGTTTTTCAACCTGGAAGAAGCGTGATGGGTCTTTGCTAACTGCATGGAAGCAGTCCGTACCGAAGCCCATTTTCAACATGTCCATGAACGCACCACCTTTTTCAGCGTAAATTGAAGAGCTGAAATCGTTGGCCCAGAAAGCACACATTTTTTGTGCGATTTCTTTGCTCATAGTGCCAGTGTTGATCAAGTTTTGAAGATCCGCTTTGTTGACGATGTAACGTGTGTTTATAAGCTTCACATTCATCGCTTTTGCAAGAGTGTCGTTCGCAGCCATCGTGTTTAAGTTCACGATACTTAAGTTGCGATCCGCAGCGAACTGCGTGTTCGTTGCCAGTTTGTTTTGCGCACTTACTGCTTGAGCTTTGGCTTGCAAACCTTGTTTTACAACTTCATTGATAACACCTTTAGCGACAGTCACTTTGTCAGTGCCAGACACTAGGAAGTTATTCACAGTTGATGCATCAAGCAGACGCAGTGGACGGCTTGCTTCATCCAAGTTGATGACAACAGGACCCACAAATGTTGGCGTTTCAAGACCTGTGGATGTGTCGATAGCTGAATCCAATGGACCCGCCGTTTTCAAAGTGATTGCACCGTTGGAAACAGTCACTTTGCTTTCGTCAACTGGGTACACCTCGACAAGCATGTTGTTACGGTTGCCAAGAGCTTTCAAATCCTGAGTTTCCAAAGAAATATCAGTGTTGATTTGACCACTCATCACGTTTACAAGTTTTTCAGCAGAAGTGATGTAAGTGTTTTGACCTTCGTAATCGCGGTTCTTAACGATCGCAAATTTCACCAAGTAAACACCGTCACGCAGACGCTCAATTTCACCACGACCGTTTGATAAGCTTGAGTACATCAAAACACGTGGTTCCATTTTCAATTGGATCTTCTTAACCACATGCAAGTTCATCAAGTTATCAACTTGGTAAGCGTAAGACAAAGTGCTGTAGTTGAAGTAATCAACGATCAATTGCGAACGTGGACGGTCTTCTTGTTTGCACTCCAGGATCAATTTTTCAGTGCTGCTGATGTAACGCATGTCACGGCCGGCAGCGAAGTTATCCCAAGGATTTACAAGAACGTCGAATTTTTCGTTCATGCCTAAGTCTTCATTGGCGATTTGCACGAAACCTTTGATGTAGTGTTGGCAATCGAAGTATTTAAACTTGATTGTTTCATCCCAAGTGATGCACGCGTTGTTGTCTGTTTTCACAGTCAAAGTATCGGCTGCATCCGTTGCATTTTGACGGAAGCGAGTGATCTTGAAAGTTTGCGAGCGTGTTGATTTTTGATCCAAACCATTTTTCACACACGCTTTGATGTTGTAAACCACTTCGCGAGTTGAAGTTGTCTCTGCACCGATGCGCACGTTTTTGATCTCAAGTTGTGAAACTTCGATCTTTGGTTTTTGGTACGTGTCTTCGTTAATTGTTGAAGAGCCCGTGTCTTTATTTTGAATCGTCGCAACTGGGGCTGCGTTGATATAGCTATCAATTTTGAAGTTTTGATCTTGGGCTACTTGCGAAGCCAATTTCAAGAATGAAGAACCCTTGATTTGGTCATAATCGCCAAGGATGTAAATACCATCAAAGCCAGTCAAGCCTTCTGGCGCATTTTCAGGTGTCAATTGCACACCCAAAACCAATTGACCGCGAGTTGGGATCGCCGACAATGAAATTGGTGAACGAACAGCCAAGCTGCCGTTTTCCATTTTTGTATCTAAAGCAGCCGTTTGCGCAAGCAGACGGTGAATCTCTTTGCCACCTTCCACGTAAGAGTGGATCAACTTGATAGTTGTTTTGAATGAACCTGCTGTTAGGTTGCGCAAGAAGATCTCGCCATTCATTTTAGTCAATTGAATCGCTGGGACACCACGAACTTCAAATAGCAAGTCAACACCAGCAGTCGTAAGTTTTTGTTCCGTGACGAACAAACGACCATCTTCCAACCACAATGGGCGAGTGCGAAGTTGTGAATCTTTTGAATATCCTTGCAAAGCCAACGCTGAAAGTTTTGTTGATTTCACTAAGTTTGGAACGGCGTCTTCATTTCTGATATCCAAAACTGGCGCTAGGTTTTCACCGTGCGACCAAGGATTGATAGCGAAAGAAACTGTGCGCACACCTTTATGAAGACCAGTACCACGTACGTGGCGATCCAATTTGATGTATTGAGAATCAGCCAAATAGTTGTACTTAATGTTTTCAGACCAGATCAAGCAACCAGAAGCATCTGTTGTCACAGTCTTTTTGATTTCATCGATTTGGAATTTATGACCTGAAATAACTTTGTTGTAGTAGATGTCTTTCAAACACGCATAGAAGTTGAAAACTTTCGCAGTTGGCAATGCGAAAGCACCTTCTTTCGTTGCTTCAAGAACTGAAGAACGGCTTGGCGCTGCTTCGATATTGAAAGTCGCAGCCTGAGCAAGCTCTGTTTGGTAATCATGATCACCAGTCGCTTCCGCTGTAACCTGATCGGCAGCCGCTTTCTTTTCTTTTGGCGATGGCAAGTTACAAGCCGCAAGGCTCAGTACATTTAAGCTTAAGAATAATGACAGCAACAGCTTAGATGTTTGCATAGAAAGTCTCCAGCTTGATCGTCAAAAACTTCTCGCGAGATTGCACCGGGTTTTCGTACATGACTTCTGCGTCTTTGTACTGAACGCCTAACTTGAAGCCCTCTTTCTTGAATGAGAAAGAAGTTTCAACGGCATAACCAACACGATTCGTTTCAAATCCACGAGAGTTGAAGTAAGCAACCGCTGCTTCCGGTGCTACCGAGAAATAACCGGCTTTCAGTGTCCAATCCATATTCTTAGTCATATGGATGTTGCCTCCGCCCCAGTAAAATGAAGCATCTGCATCTTCTGAAGAGACTTGATCGTTATGTAAGTATTCAGCACCTGCCAAAAGATCCAAGTGTGTCAGCACTGGCAATTGCAACTCTGTATACGCTTCAATACCTTGGAACTTATTGATGAATGCATATTTCGCATCTGATTCGTTAGAAATCTGCATGTTACCAAGAAGCAAAGACTGCTGGGCGACTGCAGATGGCAAGTTGTTATAGATGAAGTAACCAACGCGATTTTTCCAGAACGCATCTTTGTTGCCCACGTTTGCAAGCAAAGTCGCTGTGTTCAAAGAAGGAGTCGGTTCTAGCTCTTTCGTATTTGTGCTAAGTGATGTTGAAGTCGGGATTGCTGTTTCCACCGCAAGACCTGTATTCACGATTGAGCCATTGTAGATCGCCATTGCGCGAGCCGCAGGGAAGGCCATGTCGTCAATAAGAAGGCTAGAGTGAAGATATCTTTGGCTTAAAGCACCTGCAGAAAGGCGCAAGCTGTCGATTGGGTTATAATGAGCCGCCGCCTGATTCAAAAGGATTTTATTTTCCATTTTATCGGCGCCATCAATAGTTTGCGATTGGCCTGAAACCAAACGCACTGACGGTTGCAGATCTAAATAGAATGAAGATGTCAGAGTGTATTTCGCGCGTAAATCCAAACGCATATCAACGTATTTAGATTGGCTTTGATCGTCTTGGAAATCGTTGCCAGCCATGCGTAAACGCCAGTCAGCTTGGAATTTTGATTCTTTCTTTGGTGTAGGCAAAGAAGTGCTTAGCTGAGTTTCAGGAGCTTGCGCCCATGCTTTCATACTCAGTATCAGAGTGAGACAAATTGTTGATATAGCACTTCTTTTCATTCCAACCCCATTATTCACAGGGATGTATTTCAAAAGCTGTGCGCGGCGAAATAGTCTTCATTTCAAAATTAAAAGACTTAATCCGCAGACTTTATACACGTGACATTCTTTGGCGCTCCCATCTCAGGGTGAGACGGGAGGCTGGCTTGCACTCCGGCTTCGCCGGAGTAGTATTATTGGATGTATTTATCGATGTAGTACAAGAAATCGTAGCGATAGAAATTCGGATTCTTCGCGTTTTCGGCTTCGAGTTCCTCGAGGTTTTGGCCATAAATAACAGTCGTATCTTTTACGAGCTGATTTCTAATAAAGTTCTCAGCTTTGTACCAACGAGTTTTTGTTTCGTCGTCAGAGCAGCTTGCAAGCTCTTGCGGAGTGCTTGCGCCCATGCGTCTTTCCATACAGAAATATGGGTCGAAAGACATACGGTTTACTCGCAAAAAGCCTTCCAGAAGATTGAACGTGACAGTCTGACCGCGAGTGTTTTTGTAAGATATTTTGCATGACTCGCCAGCAGCTTTCGCCATCGCTAAAAGTTCCGCTTTGAAATTACCACCAGAGTACTCGATCAAGTTATCGCGCGCTTTGATACGCTCGTTATAACTCTTCATCGACTTCACGATGTCATAGAAGTTAGAACGAAGGCGGAAGTCACGACCTGGCGTCGAATAGTTTTCCCAATCACCATCAGCTTGAAAGATGTTCTTCGGCAATGTTTCAGGATGTGGTTGCAAGTGCAAGCCTTGATCAATCGCTTTTTGCGCATCTAAGGCACGGTCTTGATAGCCTGAACACATTTCATCAATTTCAGCTTTCAATTGTTCCAAGGGGCGAATCTTTGCGTTCGCATCTGTTGCCAAAGCGAGTTTCAAATATTCATAGTAATCCACTTGGCGACCTTGAATTGCAAAAGTGCCTTTTGCCCAATTGCCTGCAGGGTCTGGAATTGTGCCGTTGAATTGCTCAAGAGAAAAGCCACGAAGTTGACTGTTTTGTGCCGTTACCAGCGTCCCTGAAGAATAACCGGCACCTGTCACTTTCGCGTTTGTGATTGCAAAAGGACGGAAGTTTTTAAAGCCTGCACCGTGAGCAGGGCGGCTGCGCAAGAATGCCTTATTATACATTTTATGAGATACACCGTTGTCAGGATGCGAGTCAAAATAACGGATGTCACCTGTCGCTGTGATTTCATAAACAACAGCCACGTGGCCAGACGGATCGTAGATCACAGTGCCTGGTTTGATATTGTCGCGATCCATTTTCACAGGATAGAAATCAGGATCTACAGGCATCTGCAAAGTTGCATCGAAACGATAGTTCGCTGAATTCACACTGCCGATGATTGAACGCGCCGAAGTAAAGAAGTTGTAGGACTTGTTATTCGTCGACGGCACCGTGATACGTGATTTCATGATCACGCCATTTTTACTGTTATTAAGAGCGAAATCGCGGGCTGCATTCGGAAAGAAGTTTCCTTGCAACATTTGATCTTTTGTCCACTCGCTAATGTCTTCTTCCGTACCTGATTTACCAGCAACAGCAGTGAATGGCAGACCATTTTTCCACGCATAATACATACGTAGAAGATAAGGGAAGCGGCCACAGTCAGCGTAATAAAACACATCAGCTTCTTGGCTTGCATCATAATAAGGATTAGCAACAGGGTCTTTAAAGCATGAATCAACGCTATTACACTTAGACTTCGCCATTCTTACGACGAAGTTTTGGTAGCCAAGCTCGTCGTTGGCGTCCCATTGAAGTTTACGCACAGTCCAGACCCCTTTAGCAGGATCGGCGTTTTTAAAAGCTATCGACATAGAGGGGCTTGGCGTCTCCATAGGATCGGCAGAAGCCACAGAGCTTACCAATGAGCCTAGAACACCCGAAGTCATCGCTATCGCTAATAGTGTGCGTTTAAACGTTTTCATAATATTGGAGGCAATTGCAAAGCCAAGGCCACGACATCTCGATCTGGAACGCGAATATAAAGGCATTGGATAAATTTCAAACTGTCTCAAACTTTGACAGTGGACCTTTCTGGTTAGTTTTTCGGGGTGGCGTCAGAGTTTGTTTGTGGCGCTAAAAAATGATTTACTCCGTGCATGTGCGCAACTTATGCGGCGGCAAGCCTCAACACTATTCAAAAGTATTTTAAGGTTAAATTGCCGGCCATCATCCGCGAGGTTGAGCCCGTCTTGCATCCGCATTCATCTGCTCCAGTGATCATCGCTCCTCAAGGAGAGATGCAAGTGGAGTATATGAATTTCTCGTTGATCCCGTCGTGGTCTACGGAAAGAAAACCAAAGTTTGCAACCTACAACGCGCGCATTGAGGAAGTGTTAACAAAGCCATCTTGGAAAGAGCCCTTTGCGACTCGGCATTGTATTGTTGTGATGGATCAGTTTTTCGAATTTGCTGCCATGGGATTATTTGAAGGGCACAAAATAGGAATCTCTGCGAAAGACACAACGTCGCTTTTTGCCGCGGGCATTTGGGATCAATGGTTTGATAAGCAGACGGGGCATTTCGTGCGGTCATTTGCTATCTTAACGACAGAACCAACGCCGCAAATTCTTGAAGCAGGTCATGACCGTTCGCCGATTTTCCTAGATCCAGATGATTGCACAGAATGGATTATGGGCAGAGAGTCCCGCACCGAGTGGCTTGAATTTCTGAAACACGCGCGCCTTTTTCAAGATCTTTCCTTTGAACAAGGCGAGCGAATGAAATCATACACAGGCCAAATGAAGCTGTTCGAAGAAAATTAAAGCTGCTGCGCGATCGAAGAAAGCACACGTTGCGTGCTGTTCTTGTTCTTACCGATTTCGGAGCGGATTTCTTCTTTGATATGCGGGATTTGTTCGAACTGCTTACGCATACGATCAATCAACACCACGATATCTTCTGGTGAATGCACAACCTGCACGATCATCCCTGACGAGAAATTCTTTTTCTGATAAAACAAAGCTTCACGATTGTTTTGATGGAAAGGTCCCACCATCACCGGCAATCCTGCGGCTAAAGCTTCCATCACCGAATGCACTTGTTTTTTGAACGAGCCACCAATGAAGGCCATGTCTGACCATGTGTAAAGCTCTGCCAAAATGCCGACTTGATCGATCAATAAGATACTGCCTGTCGGCCATTCCGTTGTTTTTGAATAACGCACGAACGGAAGACCCGCATCGCTCATTTGTTTTTCTAATTTTTCAAGATGTGCCGGCGTTGTTTCATGGGGCGCAATGATCGCTTTAAAAGCCTGGCGTTTTAACTTCGCCAAAGCAGGAATCACCGCGTTTTCATCTTCAGGCCATGTCGAGCCTGCGATAAAGACAAATTCATCCGGAGTTGGCATTAGTCCTGATTTCAACGGCTTTGGATTTTCCAAGCGATGGAAAACCTGATCGAAGCGCGTGTCGCCACTTACAAAAATCTTAGATTTCAAATGCAAGCTTTCCAGATTGCGTTTGTCTTCCTCAGACACACAGTGAATTTCACTGATGCGATCCAAAGAATACTTCGTCAGATAACGAGTCATACCTTTCAAGCGCGAAGAATTATCTGCAAACGTGGCAGAGAATAAACAAGAAGGCAGACCCTTTTTTGCCGCTACTTGGGCAAGCACAGGCCACACATCTGTGCGCGAGAAAAGAACCGCACGGGGATTCCATTTCGTGATGAAGGCAGTCAGTGAAGACTCTAGATCCCACGGCAAAGCACCCCACATATCGACGTCATGCAAGCCTTCCAGAATCTTTTTAGCGGAAGGAGAAGAATAAGTCACGATGATCGGTAGATCTGGATATTGCTTTTTAAATTCGCGAATCACCGGACGGGCGTATTCGATTTCGCCACTGGCCGCGTGAATCCACAAAGGACGTGCTAAAGCCAATTCATTTTCAGAGCCTGCTTTTTTGATTTTATAAAAGCCTGAATTCTTATCTTCGATCATTTCGCGCATTTTGCCACTAAAGAACGGACGAAGAAGTTGCAACATGTAGAAAGCAAAAGGCATCAAGGCGTATTTATAAAATGCAAAAACAAGTGAGCTCACGAATGGCCTCTAAGAATTCCTTGCAGTTGTTCCGCCACTTGTGGAGGCGTGATATCGACAAGGCATTTATGATATTTTTCTTTATTCACACAAGGACCCTGACCGTGTTTGCTGCAAGGGCGGCAATACAAATCAAGTTCCATGATTTTTGTTGTCGGACGAGAAGGGAAACCAAAAGGGGCTGGTCCCATTAAAGCAATGGTGCGTTTGCCCAATTGTTCTGCCACATGTAACAGACCTGTGTCGTTGCTAACGACGGCGCGAGACAAAGCGACCACAGCCGACGAAACGTTCAACGAACATTTTCCAGCAAGGTTCAATACACGATCCGGCGCAACCGCATGAATGTCTTCGATGAACGAATCTTCGGGGCCGCCAAGTAAAACAAATCTTTCGCCTGGAAGTAATTGAATCAAATCCTTCCAATAATCTTTCGGCCAACGTTTCAAAAAGAACGCAGCCGACGGCGCTAAAGCAATGGCGTTGGTATAGTCACCTAAAACCTCTGCCGCTTTTTTTAAATTCTCTTCACTTGGAAAAATCTGTGGAGCCGGAGGAGCGATTTTCGAAACGCCCCATTTCTGCAAAGGCTCTAACAAATCACGCTGGCCATTGAATGGCATTTCAAAAGTATTGATGCGAAGTTTGAAAAGCAAAAATCTTTTCCAACGACGAATTGAACGACGAATAAATTTTGGACCAATACCAATGATACCAAGAGGACGTAAGATCCACGCAATCACACGCGAACGCATGTTGTTGTGAGCATCGTAAATGTGCGTGAAATTTTCCGCACGCATGCTCCATACAAGTTTAATCAAACCAAGTAGACCCGTTTTACGATCAAACTCCCACACACGTTGAATGTGAGGATGGTTTTTCAGCAAAGGCGCCATGTCTTTACGAGTGATCCACTGCACCTCAGCGCCCGGAAAGGTTTGGGCAAGTGCTGAAGGCACACTCAGAGTCTGAACCACGTCTCCAAAGCTGGAAAAGCGGATGACTAAAATTTTGGCAGTTGGGGCGTTGTTTAACATCCCAAAGAGCCTACCAAAGGCGCCGTAAAAGGTCACATGTTTAAAATATGGAAAGGGAGGAAGGCTTTAAATCGGGGACGCGGGGCCCAACCTTTGCTCCATGTTATTCAGAACAGGAGTCCAATGACTTTCAAAACCACCCGCAGCGGGACTAAATTTAAGGCATTTTGGGGAGCTATTTTAGCGCTCTTCTTGCCACTATTTGCAGCTGCACAGGTGCGAACAGAGATGAAGCTCTTCTCTGACTCCTATATCAGCCCTGAATTTGAAGCTACGCAAAAAACCAACTATCAATTCGTTGGCGCTCAACTAAAGACCGAAACTTTCTCTGAAGACAACCTTAGAATGGATATTTCAGGCGGTGTGGCTATGGGCTCGCCGTTAATGAATTATCTGAATATCAGCGAATTTTTCTATCAAAACCGCCAAAGGACGACAGAGACATTCTATATTGGTCGCAAAAAACTGCTGTGGAATGAACTCGATTCGCGCTGGAATTTTGGTGTTTGGCAGCCGGTATTTAAATGGAATCCACTGGCTCCGGAAGAACAAGGCCTGTCAGGTATTTTCTGGCAAGTGGATAAGCCGTTATATACTTTTGTGTTGTTTGCTTCTCCTTTATATATCCCGAATCAAGGCCCGAGCTTTGAGATTGAAAACGGCGACTTCGCGAAGGGCAATCCGTGGTTTCATCAGCCACCACAAAGTGTCAGAATCTGGAACGAAGCGACAGCGATGCAATATCGTTTCGATCAACCGAATGAATCCCAAATCGTTCTGCAAAACTCTTACGGTGCAAAGATCGCCTTTGGTGATCCGCAAGCATTCCGTACGCAAATCAGTTATCTGTATGGTCCTGACAACGTTTTGGCCTTGGGTTATCAAGGAAGCCTTGATCTTTCGACTTTAAAAGGAAATGTCGAGTTGCAGCCGCAAGTGTTCTATCACTCGTTGACGGGCATGGATGTCACCTACAAGTACAACAAATGGAAAATGGGTATCAGCGGTCTGTGGGATCGTCCCAATAAAGAGAAACTTTTTGAAGATCAATGGAGTCAGCCGATCTTTGAAGATGCCTTGCTTGTCAGTCCTTTCATCGAATGGGACAACGGCATGTGGGCCTTTAATATCATGCGCTTAGATATCTTCGGTGGCGAAGTGAAAGAGGTCGGTGAAAACTTAGCCAATACGCCGCTGACGAATCTGTATCCGTTCCAAGAGGCGAACCAAGTTTCAGTTCTGACGAATTTAAACATGGGCGGCGGTCAGCGCCTTTTCGTAAAATTAAGTTATACTCAATCGGATAAAAACGACTTTGAATTGATCCGTGCGAACTCTCGCTATCGTCTGTCAGGCTTGTGGTCGCTTTTTGGCGAGATGCAAGTTCTTAAAGCCGGTCCAACAAATAAAAATAACGTCAACGACATCGCGCAATTCGCGAACAACGATCGTCTGATGTTTGGGATTTCTTATGCATTATAAGAAATTTCTGAACCTTATTTTAGCGGCTTCCATGGGTCTGTCACTGGCAGGCTGTAGTGATTTCTTGAATGGTAAAAAGCAAGAGCCTGAAGTTCTTGAATTCTCGAATCAAAGACTGGCGTGTCTGAAGGAAGTTCCAAGTCAGTTAAAAGATTTCTCTGTCGGCGAGGCGAGTGAAAAACGCATTCGTGGAGCTTTTGATTGTACAAAAGACGCCCTAAATTATTTTAAAGATAAAACTTATGGCTCAGTTCCTGGTGCTTACACAATCGAAGAAATGCGTAACTTCTTCGGGAAGTATTTCCTAAAAGAAAATAACGTTTCTCCTGAGTTCGCTGCCGAATTGATGAAAATTAAAAAAGCTCTTTTGGGTGGTAGCGATAGTTATCTGACAAAAGAGGAGATCGTGCGTCTGGTTTCTTTGTTAGATATCCTACGCGACGAAGCTGTGCAGCTATCGCCGCACATGAAGATTTTATTGAATCAGGCAAACGACAAGGCCACGACGTGGGAGCAAGTTTCTGCGGCCACTGAACAGCTGCGTTTCACATTGCAAAGACTTCTGGATAAAACTCAACTTTCTAGTTCCGATTATAGTTTTGAAGACGGCAAGCGTGCGCTTTCAGGTCTTGGCGATTTCTTGCGTGGTTCTGAACCGTTTGAACCGTATGAACAAGTGCGTGACTGGGTTCCTATGGTGGAATCGGTTAAGAACATCTTGATGGGTCGTCGCACACAATTGACGAAACTGTATCAATGGAAAGAAAGCCTTGATACGTTGATCGATCTTTATGGTTTGGCGTTGAAGTACCGTTATGTCATCGGCAATACGAGCTTTGAAGGTCCAAATGACATTCGTCAAATCAGTCAGTTTATCAATCAAGGTTTAAGCCTGATTGAAAACTGCTACCAAATGAAAAATGAAGGTTTGATCCCGGCTGAAGACATCGACGTTCTTGTTGATCAAGTGATGTCGCGCTTTAAGTTCGGCATGGACATTAAAGCGACTTCGATTAAAAAAATCTATCGCATCGTTTTGTTAAGAATGCTTTCGCCTGAACGCCAGGGCGATTCGCGTGGGTTGTTGGGCTTAGATAAAAAACATCTGGCAGCACTTCGTCGCGAATTCAATATCTGGCGCATGGATCAAAGTTTCTTTGATCTAGCAAATTTCGATGAAAAATCAGCATCAATTACGCAGAAAGATCTGATCGATTCTTATGAGCGCTTTAATAAGAACTTCGTGATTGAAAAAGGGTTGACCGATAATCCATTAGAACAAATGGCGTTGGAGCAGTCGTGGAATGACTTGGGCGTATTGCTTAAAGCCGACAATATGATCAACTTCAACTCAAAGGGCCGAGTGATCGAAACCTTGAGTTCGAAATCAGTTCCTGTGACGTGGAAGTCATTGACGAAAATGAATCTGATGCGTGCCATCGCGCGTATGCTGATGTTGGGTTATGCTGAAAATACGAAAAACGATCTTAGCAGCGCGCACATGAGCAAAGCAGGATTGATTGCATGGTATGATGAATTTAATGAGTTGGGTCTTGATATCAAAGCTTTCGACCCACGCACGGGCAATTCCGGTTCCCGCAGTTTCTTAGAGGCGAATTTCTTTACGTTCTCTGGAAATGGTGATGATTGGATGGACATGCGCGAAACGTTTGAGTTCGTCAGTCTTCTTTTCAGCGCAGGTCTTTCTACAAGTAGCGATATTATTGAAGACATGGCAATGTGCCGTGTAGATCAAAAAGACATCTTCGGCGAATACTACATGAAAGAGACGTGCTTTAAGCAGCATTTCCGCGATCATTTCGGAATGTACTTCAATAACATGCCAGGGATGACAGCTTTCATTAAAGGTCTGAATGCGGCTGATTACGATGCTGTGTACACATACTTGAAGGATTCGTCGCTGTCGGCTGATCAGAAACCAGGTTTGATTGAAACCTCGAATATTCGTACGATGGTGATGATTCTTCACTATGTCGAATCGATTATGGTGACATACGATACTGATAAGAATCAGACTTTGTCGTTGGATGAGGTTTATGCTGCGGCACCACGCTTCATGTCGTTCTTTAAAACAGTCAGCCCGACTAAATATGAATTCATCATTAAAGAGGGATTTGCTTATTTAGTGTTCAATGGAACGATGCCGGGTGGTAGCGGGATCCTTGGATTCCAATTTTCGAAGCACTTTAAGGATGAAGCGACTCGTAAAGAAATCCTGAGACTGTTCGGAACACTGAAGGATCAATTGAATAAGGCCCCAAACTAAGCTATCGTCGGACCCATGAAGTTTTGGGTCCTATTTATTCTTTTATTGCCGCAAGCCCTGTGGGCCAATGCCACTGACGATGAAGTGGTTATTCCACTCGAGGATAAAAATCCTCCGCCATTAGTTATTAAAGACTCAAAATCTCGTGCCCGTATTGAAGCTATCGTTGATAGTAAAACGATCAGAGCCGTCAGTTACAATTCAGACTGGTTCCCGGGCGAAGTGATCTTCGTCGATTCACAAAGTAAAAATGTTGGCATCATTGCATTCGTTGAAGTGAAAGATGTCTTGGGCCGTGGCGATGGTTCCTATGAACTGCGCTGTGAGCTTCTTCGTCAATCACGTGCGGAAATGATCCAAGTTGGCGATCAACTGATGCATATCGATATGACCACGGATAATGCGCGCTATAAGGGGAGTACGGATCTGATGATTCGTCGTCGCTCGCCTTTGGTGTCGGCAAAGTACAAGCCGCTTATCACTCAAGGTTTGTCCGTCGGTGATACGGCAGAGACCTTGTGGGAAAATGAATATCTGATCACATGGTACGGTCAGCTTGATTATGGCTGGAAAGATTGGCTGACAGTGCAGGCGGTTCTTCCTGGTTATTTATTGGGTGCTTACAATGCGACAGCTAAGTTTAGAGCATATCAATCGAATTCGACCGTGATTTCAGTCGGTCCGACGTTTGCGCGAATTCCTTCACAAGATAAATCGACTCTGAATCTGAACTTTTATTGGGACTCGATTTCTTCGGAAAGCACTTTGTCGCATACGTTTGCAACCTTGGCTCTTTTCAGTTTTGAAAACGCCGAAGATGCAACAGCCATTAAATCTTTGGGTACGTCATCATTCCAGACGGGATATGAATTTATCTTGGGCAATTGGGATCGCGTGTTGTTAGGTCCGACCTACAACTTCGAGAAAAAAGCGATCGGTGGTTATTTAACTTATCTAAAGATTTGGGATCACTTCCATGGTGGCCTGTCGGTGAACTCGACGAACATTTCATCGTTTAAGCTATCGCCTGTTGATGGTTATTACTTTACCGTTGATGCTTACTGGAGATTTTAATGAACAAGTTTTTCGTTTCAACTCCGCTAGGTTATGAATTAACGACACTCGCAGAAATGAAAGAGTGCTGGCCTTATTTGTTAGGTAAAGATTCAAAAACCCACTCATTGCCATTCCCAGAAGTGGAAGTGTTGCAGGGTGGACTTGAGTTTGAAACGGAACTGTTCGCAGCTTTACAGTTTAATTTCTTTTTGAAAACCGCGAATCGCGTGTTGCTGCGTATGACTTCGTTTCGCACGAAGGATCTGCCAAAGTTTTATCAGAAATTTAAAGCGTTGCCGTGGAAAGAATATTTGGCTCACGGCCATGTCGAGTGGGAAGTGGCCGCGCAAAAAAGTCGTTTGAATAATGAAAAACGTCTGCAAGAAAGTGCTGAAAAAGCATTAAGCGAATTGTTTCCAAAGACCGAGGCCAAAGATTTCGCAGGTTCGATTTACATTCGTATGGAAGAAGATCTGTGCACGATTTCTTTAGATGCAACGGGTGAACATTTGCATAAGCGTGGTTGGTCGGTTCTGAAAGGGGAAGCCCCTTTGCGCGAAACGATTGCGGCGTACTTGTTGAAAGAAATGATTGGCGAAGCCACTCCAGCAGAAATTCGCGAAGTGACTTTGCTGGATCCAATGATGGGTGCCGGAACTTTCCTGACAGAGGCGCGCAGCTTGTGGCAAGGTCAGTTTAAGCGTCCTTTTGCTTTCCAAAAATGGAAGAAAGCTCCCAAGCTGTTTTTGTCAGAGACTTTCGTTTTTAACTACGAACTTCCTTCCTCGAATATGTTTAAAGCATTTGTCGGATTTGATATCGAAGAAAAAATGCTGAAGGTTGTCTCTGAAAATTTCAAAGAAGTTGAAAGACAAATTCAATTTCAAGAAAAGGCCGATTTCAAATCGACGCCTTTAGAGGTTCTGCATAAGAATTCGATGGACACGACGTGGACGGGGGCTCGTCCATTATGGATGGTGGTAAACCCACCTTACGGAGAACGTCTTTCAAGTGAGGGCTTAGGCGGCCTTAAAGGCTTAGCAGAAGCGTTCTGCACAAACTTTAAGCCCCAAGCTTTGGGTATTCTTTTTCCAGATAAAGAACGTCTTCAGAAAGCACCTATTGGTTATAAGGTCGAAAAAGAGCTTAAAATTAACAATGGTGGACTGCGCTGTTTGTTCACCATTTTGACACCACTGTAAATTTTCAGGATTCGGTTAGAATTGGGACTTAGCCCCTAGAAGTTTACAGGGAATCCATGTAGATTCCTGGACCATGAAAACAAGCAAACTAATTCCAGCGCTATTCGTTTCTTCTTTGATGGGTCTTGCGGCCTGCACACCTCGTGACGTGAAAGTCGGTACTGACGATCAACGTGCGAAAATCCGTCAGCTTAATAATAAAGGCAACGGTAAGGCTAACCAAAAGAACGCTAACGAGTTCAGCTTAAGTAATTACTCGCTGTCTTCATTCTTGATGGAAAAACAAATTGAAGCAGTAGAGTTAGTTAAGGTTGCGATCAGTGGTGACACCGAAGCTCGCAAAACTCAATACGTGGTTGAAGCGGGTCAAGATCGTGAAGACGGTGCAAAGACGGCTAAGATTACGTCTGTTTATCAAGGTTATACTTACCAATCTAATGATGCCGCTTGGGTTGCTAAAGCTAGTAAAAGTATTAACGTCGTTTATACTATGAAAGATGGCTTGCTTGAGTCTTTGTCTGCGACTGGTGCGAATGTGAATTCAACTGTCGACAATCCAGACGCTAAAAAGACTTACGTAAATTTAGAAGAAGAAACATACGCAGTAAAAGCAACTTCAGTAGATGCAGCGAATTTAAAAATTGAATTGAAATCTGCGGGTCAAATCTCCGGCTCAAAAGGTGGCAAGAATGTGCCAAACGCAGTGACTATCGCAGTGACTGTGGTTGTTGATAAAGCTTCGTTGCTAACTTCAGATGTTAAAATCGTTTCTATGGATGCAGCGATGACTTATCCAGGCTTTAACGGCAAGACATTCAATTCAAACCTTAAAGGTGGTGCGCTAGCGTTGAATCTAAACGGTATGTGCAACAAGCTTGTTGGTACTGTTGATGCGAGTGCTGGTCCGAAAAACCAATATAAAGTTACGTTCGCCGAAGATAGCATCACAATCAAAGGTTGGGTCAAAGATCTTGCAACTTGCGGAAAACGTCCGACAGTTGATATTAGCCGCCTACAGGTTCCATAAACTGTAGAACTCTTCTTTGAGAAATAAAAAGGCCACTCGTCAGTGGCCTTTTTATTTTCCGCTACTCCAATTTCACAGGAGTTTGGCAGCTTATTTTTTCTTTTTAGACTTCGTTTCTTTCTTGTCAGCTTTTTTCTCTGTCGCTGCTGGTTCGTCTTTTACGGGAGTCTTGGCTTCACTTCTTTGTTTCAAACGAACATAAAGTGGGAAGTGGTCTGACACGCCTGTTTGTGTGTCGTAGTCCCAGCGTTTTGGATATTTACCTTTCGACAAGTGAACTTGATTGTAGCGAATCACGTCGATAGTTGCTGGTTCCATTTCGTAAGAACCTGTACCGTCAGCAAGCAAGGCTTTACCGTAGATTTGAGCGTCTAGGAAAGACCATGATTTTTTATAGTTGTGAGAGCCCGGGCAGTCTTTGCAACCCACGAAGTGAGAAACCGCGCCACCTTGGCTTAAGATGTCTTTGAAGATGTGCTCTTTGTCTTCTTCTTCGTGTGTGATGTTCAAGTCGCCACCCGCGATAACCATCGCGTTCGGGCCTTTGCCTTTCATCAAATCCACTGTGAACTGAGCGATTTGTTGGCGCCAGTAAGTCGGATTCGCTTGTGAAGGGTAGTGGGCTACGAAGAACGTGATAGGATCACCGTTTGGAGCTTTGACAGTCACCTCTAAGATACGACGTGAACGTTCCATCCAAGTTTTATCGTTATCGTTTTTTGGCTTCCATGGGATCGGATGAAGAACCGGTTTTCCAACCAATGGGAAACGCGACAAGAACGCCACGTTGATACCGCGCTTGTCTGGGCCATCAATAATAACTTCTGTGATGTAATTCGCTTTCTTCAAGTACTCTGTGTTGAGTTTATGAAGAACAACATCGCTTTCGATTTCCATAATTAACAAGTTGTCTGGGCCGTTGCCATCAACGTCTAATACAACTTTAGAGATGTTTGTCAGTTTTTTATCTAGAGCTTCTGGAGTCCAATCTGTACCGAAGCATTCGTTACGGCGATATGAAGAATCATTCGCTTTCATACAGCCTTCGCGCATCGCTGGATCGCTTTGTTTTACACTCTTAGGAAGATATGTGTAGTCCTCGTGTCCTGGTGTGTGAACTGTGTCGAACAAGTTCTCCATATTGAAAGACATCACGCTGATTTCATTCGGCGCTTTGCTGGGTAGATCCCATTTATCTTTCTGGAAGCCAACCGCACAACCAGTGATAACAACGAAGAAAATAAGAGCGAAAACAGAGCTGATTAATTTTTGGACAGATCGAAAGTTTTTCATGCCCCCAAAGGTAAGGGGTTTGCTTTCATGACTCAAGCGTAAAGAGTTTTAGGATTTTAATGAGACATCGGGTGTCTAAACTTTGGCTATTGTGTAATGCAAGGCGCTATGGCATAACCGACGAGAATTTATTCGGACTTTCGAGGAGATAGATATGTTGAAGAAGATTTTAAGCCTTGCTGTTGCCAGCACCTTTTTAGCCTCTCCAGCTTTTGCTGCGATTTTGGATGCTGACGACGCTGCACTTTCAACTTCTATTTCTGGCAGAGCAAATGATTGGTCTCTTACTTTCTTCTCGATCGCCTCTGTCAGCAATATGAAACCAGGTAAAGAAGAGAAATCAAATCGCTCTGTTGATTCTTATGACTACTTGTCAGTGAACTACAAAATCGATTCTGTACAAAAAGCTTCAATGCGTTTGCCATGGTATTTCAATACTGCAGGTAACAACGAGTACGGCGATGAAGTGACTTCTGATTTTTCTTTAGCTGATATTCATTTCGTGTATTCAAACTATGACTTGGGTTACATCGGTGACGTGGATTTGTCTGGTAAGGTGAAAGCTTATCTTCCAACAAGCAAACAATCTCAGAACCAAGGTTTGATCACAAAAATCCGTTTGGAAGGTTACGCTGATTATCAAATCACGCGTTCATTAAGCGTTGCCTACGTTGCGAAACCAGATATCTACTGGCAAAGCAGAACGGCATCTTTGAACGATACTATTCCAATGTATGATGACGGCTCATTCTACGTAACGGACCCACGTCAAACGAACAAACAGTTCGGTCTTGAGCACTACCTACAATTTCAATACGACATCAACAGCATGTTCAGCGTCACAACTAAAACAGGTTTCAATGAAAGCTGGTACCACACTTCAAACGTTGAAGAGCTTGATGGCAACCACACGACTGCATTGCGTTTGGGTGTCGACGTGTGGATTCGTCCCATGCGTGGTCTATCGTTCACGCTTGGTATGAGCAACGATACAATGCTTAATAGCTACAGAGGCCAAGATGTTAAAATTTGGCAGCCATTCAATACACAGTACTCTTTAATGACAAACGCTTACGTGTTTTAAGCGTAGTAAAGAAAAAGGCCGCTTCGAGCGGCCTTTTTTATTTCTGTATTCTATAATTTGAAATGATGATGTTCGTTAGTGATTGGATTTGTGAAGCTGAGTTCATTGGCTTCTAGTTCGATTTTTTCTTCTGTCCAGATTTTTTCTGCGCCGTAGGCGTGGTCGCCTATGATGGGGCAGTTTTCGAAACCTAACTGTGCGCGGATTTGGTGGGTTCTTCCTGTGTGCAGTTTGATTTTTACATCAAAGGTTTTATCTGCTTGTTCTTCAACGCTTAAAATTTCTAGTAAGCATTCTTGCCAGCCTTCGTGGTGTTCACGATCTACTTTTTTTGGTGCGCGTGGAGATGGCTCCATAAAATGTGTGAGCATACCAAGAGATGGCGCGCGCATTGTTTTGGCGCGATAGATTTTTGTCATCTCTCTGCTGATTAAGAGTTTGTTGAAGGCTGTTTGGAATTCGGTGGTCTTTGCGTAGACGATCAGACCTTTTGTGGGAACATCTAAGCGATGTGTGACAAAAAGTTTTTGTCCGACGGTTTGTTCTAAATAGGCTTGCAAGTTTTCTTGAATGTTATCAACCGAGGCATGAACGGGCAGGCCTGAGATTTTGTTCACAATTATAAAGTGTTGATTCTCAAATATAATACGCTCACGCCACAGACCATCGTTCTTTGGGAATCTACGTGGTTTTGTGTGGACTCTTAAGTAGGCACCTTCTGAAACCGAGAAATTATCTTGAAGACGTTCTCCATTCAAATATATCGCGCCTAGTGCTAACAACTCTTCGAATTGAGCAAGTGTGAGATCGCAAGTGCTTAATAAAACATCACCAATCAGTCCCGACTGAGGGCTGATTATATGCTTTACTCCGTATTCAAATCCTCTTGCGCTCTGCATACTAATCCTTGCGTGGTGGAATTGTACTTAGCACGGTGTGACGTCAGTATTCAAGCCGTTCAAGTTACTCCATATTAGTTTGCTAGGAGAACTTATTTTTGGAATTAGCTAACGAACCCATTTTTCAATGGATCTCGCAGTTCGCATATTCACCGGGGACAGTTTATCTTGTCATCGTAGGGATGATGCTGCTTTCTGCCGTGGGTTTGCCGATTCCAGAAGAGCTGACTTTGATCAGCGTTGGTATTTTGGCATTCGTTGGCCAAAACCCAGATGTGTTCCCACCGCCATATCCTAATGCGCCTGTCGTGAATGTTCATTATGCCGCCATTGTCGCCTTTATCGCCGTCGTCTTTAGTGACACGCTGATATATACGATAGGGCGAAGTTTCGGGCGTAAGCTTCTTTATCATCCGCGCATGCACAGAATGTTTCCACCGCACCTAATGAAAAAAGTGGAAGAGTGGACTCATAAATACGGCATGTACGCATGTGGTATTTTCCGTTTCACTCCAGGTGTGCGTTTCCCAGGTCACTTGGTTTGCGGTATGATGCACTTCCCATTGTGGAAGTTCTTGTTGATCGACGGTATCGCGGCGTTGATTTCAGTTCCAACTCAGATCTATTTGCTGGCTCATTACGGCGAGCCTATTTTAAAGAAACTGCGTGAATTCAAAATCGTGGTTGGGATCATCTTGTTATTGTTGATCATCTATTTCGTGGCGAAGAAATTGCGCCAGAAGTTTTTAGAAAGAAGAGCAGAGGCTGCTTCTAAATAGTCTAAAAAGAAAAACCCGCTCTTTTGAAGCGGGTTTTTTGTTTCTAAAGATGTAAATCAAAGCTGAAAATTTAAATTATAATTATGCGGCTTTTGTACCGAACACAGTTTCTGGAGTCAGCTCACAAGCCAAGTGCAAGGCAAATGGTTTGCTGTGGAACTTCGGTTCGTTGTCTTTCCAGAAAACTTTTTCGTAACCACTTTGCAGACCAAAAAGTTCTTCGCGGATTTTGAAGCACAAGCCCGCAGGCGAGCCCAACAACCAATCCATTTGCACCAAGAACAAAGCTTCTTCAAGTTCAACAGGATTCAATGAATTCACGAAACTTTTTGGAAGATTATCAACCAAGTGGCAAGCGTTGTGCGAATACTTGTGGAAAGCTTTTTCCATTGGATGCGCAAAAAGTTTTTCAACACGAGCATCTGCTTTAGGACCTGTGAATGGCTGAGCCAATTTTTTGAAATTCCAATACAGCAAAGCATCGTTCACGATGTATTCAGCGCGTGGCAAGTAATCAGAAATTGCATCGACTTTAACAGCTTCGTGCGAGTGATCTTCAACGTGAGCGTTGTGATCAACGGCAACAATGCCACGCAAGTGATACAAGAATGAATACAAGCAGTGCAGCTTTTCCATGAATGGTTTAGAGAAGTTCAAACCGAAGTTATATAACAACGGAGAACCGACTTGTTTTTCAAACCACGTGAAAGTCTCAAGAAGGTGGCACAACTCTGAAAGGTCAACACCCCAAGGTTTCATCGCCAAATCAAAGCTTTCGTTGAACTGATGTTCAAACTCTGCGCACAATTTTGGATCAACAACAGCAAGATGTGATTGCAATGCACGCACGCGAGCATTGGATCTTTCGTAAAGCTCGACATGCGGGTCTAAAGCTTTCCATGCATCGAAGGCGAAAGAATAATCAACATGTGGAGTTGCCACAGGAGATTTGATGTAGTTGTTCAATTTGACCAAAGACAAACCTGTCAATGCGTCAGCCATGTATTTAAATGGCTCTGAAGGGGAGAACTTTTTAAAATCAGCTTCTTGATTCCAGAATTGAACTTTCAAAGGCTTCCAAGTTGTGCCCTTTTCCATAGTCACATCAAAACCCAAACGTAAGCTTTTGTGCTTCATACACACTCCTTCACCTGTGACATATCGGCGTCAGTCGAGCCTTGTTCGAGTCGAGTTTTTATGAGACGTTTTCAAGGATGAAAGTCTAGCTGAGCGGACGGAGGAAATATGGTGGCTTTTGGAAGTTGGGTCGATGCTCACGGGCATCTGGCAGATGCACGATGGGATGGTCAGCAAGATCAGATCATCGAAGAAGCGCGCCAAAAAGGCATTCATTTCTTCATGCAAGGCGGAGTGGGGCCCGAGGATTGGGAAAAACAGAAAGCTCTGAAAGCACGTTATCCAAAGCACATTGGCTTGTGTTTTGGATTGCATCCGTATTGGGTTGTCGATCACGACGAAGAGGCGTGTGAGCAGGCTCTTGATCTTTTGGCGACACAGCTTCCTCAAGCAAAAGGTTTGGGTGAAGCTGGTTTGGATTTTCGCCCGCACATTATGAAGGATTCTCAAGACCGTCAGATCACGGTTTTTGAAGCGCAATTGGAATTAGCACAGCTCGCTCACAAGCCGATGGTTCTGCATTTGGTGCAGGCTCACGATTTTGCTCTTAGGATTATGGACCTGTTTGGGCTTCCAGAACAAAAAGGCATGGTACACTCCTTCAACGGCAGTGCAGCGAAGGCTCAGGATTTCCTAAATCGTGGTCTTTATCTGTCTGTTGGGGGCCCCGTAGCTCGTCCCGATAACCAAAAGCTTCACCAAGCAGTCCGCGAGATCCCTTTGGAGTTCTTATTGATTGAAAGTGACAGCCCGGATCAGGCGCCGCCTTTGTATCAAGGTCGCTTAAATCCACCTGAAAGCATTTGGGAAGTGGCAAAGACTATAGGGGAGTTAAAATCACTTGATCCCCTGGAAATATTAGATATCACTACAGGGAATTTTCACCGTCTTTTTGGAGACACGTAAGAATGGAAAACACACAAACTGCCGTAGCACCTGAGCTACAACAGCCGCCAGAAACCGAATACGTTTTGCACCGTCGTTTTGACCGTATGGGCCGCCTTGTTGGCGATCCAGCGATGCGCAAATTGATGAGCACACACGTGATGGTCGTTGGTATCGGTGGAGTGGGTTCGTGGGCAGCGGAAGCCTTGGCGCGTTCGGGCGTTGGTCACATCACAATCGTCGATTTCGACGAAGTTTGTATCACAAACACAAATCGTCAGTTGCATGCGGTTCAAGGCATGGTCGGCAAAAAGAAAGCCGAAGTGATGGGCGAGCGTTTACGCAAAATCAATCCGCAAGCAAAAGTCACAGTGATTTCTGAATTCTATAACGCTGAAAATTCCGACAAGATGCTTGAAGTGAAACCTGATTTCTTGATCGATGCGATCGACAACTTGACGGCGAAAGCGCACTTGCTTGCAACGTGTGTGAAAGAAAATATCAAAGTCATTACCTCAGCAGGATCGGCAGCGAAATTAGATCCTCTTCGTATTCAGAAAAAAGATTTGGCAGAGACACACACGTGTCCTCTAGCTCATCAATTGCGTAAAATTCTTCGTCAAAAATACGATTTCCCAGAAAAGCATTTTGGTATTCCATGTGTGTTTTCTGACGAGCCGGTGATGATGCCGGAAGAGTTGAAATACGATAAAGGTATGGGCTTTAAGTGCGTGTGCCCAAAAACAAATGATTTCCATGGCTGTGACAACCGTAACATGATCTATGGTTCTGCAAGTTTTATCACGGGTTCATTTGGTTTGGTTATGGCGTCGCATATCGTGAATGAAGTTCATGCAGAAGCGAAAAAAGAAGGAGCAGTCTCATGTTAGTAGCTGCGTGGTTCACCATCGTCGGTCTGGTTGTTATTGCCGGATTCGTCATGCTAGGGTTAACATTTAGACATTGGGCGCAACAAAAGAAGGTGGTCAATGAAAAGCAAGGCGCTGCTGCGAAGTAATTTAGCACTGGGGTATTCTTTAGCTCGCTCTGTTCATTTTACGATGCAACAGATGAGTCTGCCACTGATTGAGCGACTGTTAAGCAGTCGCCACGATAAAAAACCTAATCTCGTCAAAAAACATCTGCAAAAATCAGCACAGGAACTTTATCAGCTGCTTCGCAAAGACAGCGATAATATCAGCCGCGGCATTTATCCTGTCGAAGTTTTAAAACCTGAATCTTTAAGTAAACATGCTCTTCGTTATCCGAAAATCCTTGTCGACGGTTTTTCTATTTCTAAACGTCGTAACGAGCGTGAGGCGCATGAGTTTAATCATGAAGCACGCGAATACATGCGCGATGTTCCAGAATATTATCAGCGAAATTTCCATTATCAATCCGGCGGCTATCTGACTAAAAAATCAGCAGAGCTTTATGAACATCAGGTCGAAATCCTGTTTTCAGGAGCAGCCGATGCGATGAGGCGTTTGATTATTCCGCTAGCGAAAGAAGTTTTGCCCGGCGATGGGGAAGGTCTGCACTTTTTAGAAGTGGGCGCGGGAACGGGCCGCCTGTCGCGGTTTATGAAACTGGCTTTTCCTAAAGCCAAAATCACTCTGCTGGATTTGAGTGAGCCCTATTTAAAGAAAGCCCAGGAAAATCTGGCGGAATTCACGCGCATGGATTTTGTTCAAGGGGCCGCAGAACAGCTGCCATTCCGCGATAAACAGTTTGATTTCGTTTATTCATGTTTTCTATTTCACGAATTACCCTTGGAAGTCCGTCGTCAGGTGTTAGAGGAAAGTCTGCGGACTTTGAAGCCTGGCGGTTATCTAGGCTTTGTTGATTCTGTGCAGAAGCAGGATGCCAAAGACTTAGAGTGGGCTTTGGAGCAATTTCCAGTGGATTTTCACGAGCCCTTTTATAAGAACTACAGTCTGACTCCGATGGAAGATCTGATCGCGCAGGCAGGCTTTGTAAGTACTGGACACGACCAGGGTTTTTTCTCTAAGGCGATCCTTGCACAAAAGCCATTCTCTGCTTGAGTTTTTAGGTAAACGTGCTACTTTGCGAACCTTCAAAATAACAGGAGCGCAAATGGGACCAATTTCTCAGTTTATTGAACATCACTACCGTCATTTCAATGCGGCCGCTTTGAAAGATGCAGCTAAAGGCTATAAAACTCACATCGACAATAAAGGCCAAATGCTTGTGACACTTGCAGGTGCAATGTCTACAGCAGAATTGGGTCTTTCTTTGGCTGAAATGATCCGCTCTGGTAAAGTTCACGCGATTTCTTGCACAGGTGCGAACCTTGAAGAAGACGTCTTCAACTTGGTAGCTCACGATCACTACGTACGCATTCCAAACTACCGTGATTTGACTCCAGCTGATGAGCAAAAACTTTTGGAAAAACACTTGAACCGCGTGACTGACACTTGCATCCCTGAAGAGGAAGCAATCCGTCGTATCGAAAACGTAGTTCTTGAATACTGGCAAGAAGCTGACCAAAAAGGTGAGTCTTACTTCCCGCACGAATTCATGTACAAAATCCTTCTTTCTGGAAAATTGAATCAGTACTACCAAATCGATCCAAAAAATTCTTGGTTGTTGGCTGCTGCTGAAAAAAATCTTCCAATGGTTGTTCCAGGTTGGGAAGACTCTACTTTGGGTAACATCTTCACTGGTCACATCATCAAAGGTGACATCAAAAAATCGACGACTGTTAAAGGCGGTATCGAGTACATGAAAACTTGGGCTGAATGGTACATGTCAGCTTCTAAAAAAGCTCCAGTTGGCTTCTTCCAAATCGGTGGTGGTATCGCTGGTGACTTCCCAATCTGCGTAGTTCCAATGTTGGAACAAGACTTGGGTCACGAAGACATCCCATTGTGGAGCTACTTCGCGCAAATTTCTGACTCTACAACTTCATACGGTTCGTACTCTGGTGCGATCCCGAACGAAAAAATCACTTGGGGTAAATTGGCTCCAACAACTCCATCGTACATCGTTGAATCAGACGCAACTATCGTTGCACCTTTGATCTTCGCTTACGTAATGGGTCACTAGTCCGCGGACGCGGGCAGTGCTGCCGCCACGGCAGTCGCGGCAGCTGGAGCAACTTCGTTGCGACAATATGAGACACAAATTAAAAGGGCTTCCTTACAACGGAAGCCCTTTTTTTATTTTGAGATGCTTTCTTTAAGATTTCATTCCCGTGATAGGAAATTTTTGGCAGAGCTTGTATTCTAGAGTTCGGTGGGGGATTGCATGTCACAGAAAGCTCTTCTGACGTTTCTTGAACAACGTCAGCTTTCCGTTGATCCCGTAGCATTGAGGCTTTTAAAGGATCAACAACTCATTCGCCTGTGGAACTCAGAAGGCGATCTAATTTACTATAACGAAAACATGAAGAAGATGACTTCGTATTCACCGTTGGATCTTTGTCTTTACAATATCAAAAGTCTTTATCACTTCGAAAATGATGGCTTAGAGGTCTTCAAAGCCTTAGCGGCGCGGGCGCTGCTAGGTAAAGATTTGGCAAAAGAGCGAAGCTACTTTGTTCGCGAAAGCATGGGCGAGCAGCTGCGGGCTAAAACCCTTGTTGACCTTGCGGTGCCGATCTTTCATCAGGATCAAATCAGCGGCATTTTAATCGCTGGTCAAAGCGAGATCGTCAAAAAGGCCGCATAAAGGAATGACTAGACATTCATAGGCACATTGACTTTAATGTGCCTATGAAAACGATTCTTATTAGTCTTATTTTCGCAGCTTTTTCATTCACAGCTTTCGCTCGTCTTTCTGACGGTAAAGCACATCTTAAACTTCAAGGCACAAAAATTATCGGTAATATCGATAAAGGCTTCCATTTCAATAAGGATGCACCAGCCTCTTTAGCGATAGGTGACAAATCAGTTGAGCCGACTAAAAAAGAAGCGCAAGAAATCATCTTCGACGCGTCTTCTGCTAAAGGACAAGCATTCAAATTAAGTTTCTATGTTTGTGATGACAAAAACACAGTGTGCGAGTCGCATGAAGAAACTTATGTGATTAAAGCGGACAAGCTTGTCGCGGCTGTGAATGCGGCTGATAAAGTGCAAGCCGCAGTGCCGGTGGTTGCAAAGCCAGCCGCACTTAAAAAGAATAAACACGGCTTCTATGAAAACAACTTGGCAGAGGCTTTGAAGTTAGCGGCAGCTCAAAAGAAAACAGTGCTCGTTGATTTCAATGCTCCATGGTGCCCATCTTGTATCCGTCTTGAAACTGAAACTTTCGGTGAAAAAGCATTCATTAAAGCTTCTGGTAAATTGATCAAAGTCAGTGTGAACATTGATCGCGCAGATAATAAAATCTGGGCGGATAAATACGACGTGCACGCAATTCCAACGATGATCTTAATGAACGGCAATGGCGATGAACTAGCGCGTTTGTTGGATTTCAGAACGGCTGACGTTTTGGCGAAAGAATTGACGGATCTGCAATCTAAAAAATTGGCTTCAACAGCAGAACTGACGAAGAAAGCTGAAGCTGGCGATAAAGAGGCGCGCAAAACTCTTGCGACGTTGTCTTTCAATGCGATGAAATATGATGAAGCTGCGAAATGGCTAGCTCCATTAAATGAAAACAGCTTGATGTTGGCCGTCAGCGAAGTGAATGTTGCACAAGAAGCATTCGAAAAAGATGCTAAAACTAAAGATGCTTATCAAAAGACTTTGGAAAAGTGGATTGCAGTGTATTCGGCATCGCCTGAAGTGATGGACTGGCGCTTGCAATTAGCGAAAGCCCTTAAAGGCGAACAAAAGACGATCCCAGCTGAAGCAAAAGCAATTGCTGATAAAAATCTGTCTGAAATCCAAAGACTTTTGGCAACAGCGGCAGAACGTAAAGCGTTCTTCGCGAACACTTTGCAAGGCGATTACACGGGCTTTGAGCGTGCTGAGCTTCTGGCGCAACTTGCGAACACGTATGAATTCCTCGATGTCCAAGATCGTTTGAAAGCCACGAAGGACGAACTTGCGACTGAAGTTTCAGCGATGAAGCTTTCGGTGGCTCGTCCTGGTCAATTGTTGACGGCGTTTTCTTATATGAAACAAGCAGGTCAAAAAGAAGACGTCGTGAAATGGCTAAAACAATTGATCGAGGCAAATCCGAAATCAGACGTTTACTACACGAAACTTGCTGGTTACTACTTCCGTGAAAAAGATTTCGAAAAGGCACTGCCTTATTCTGAAAAAGCGGTTGAACTGACTTCTGATTTGAAATTGTACAACATGAAGATGTTGGCAGAGATTCAAAAAGGCTTGAATCAACAAAAACAAGCCTCTGAAACTTTGAACAAAGCTCTAGCTTTACCGGAAGCAAAACTAGAGGCGAATAAGAAAACAGTTGCAGCGATGGAAGAACTAAAAAAATCGCTGGTGACTCAATAATCTTTTACTGCGCCGACGCTGCGGAATAATCAGACAGTCTGACCTTCACGGGGATTTGATCTGCGATATACTCAGCGACGGCAGCAATCGTCAGCGACGGGTTTGGTCCCGTCGACGTTGGCAGAATACTGCCATCGATCACATAAAGTCCTTCGTAGCCATAGACTTCACCCTTTGAATTTACAAAACCTTCCGCAGGATCGTCAGACATCGGGCAGCCGCCCAGTGGATGAACCGCGATGACTTTATTCAAATAGGTCAGGGGATTTTCGACAAAAACACCACCGACATTTTCGGCGATCTTTTTCATTTCAGTGCGCACGCGCTCGAAATGAAGTTCGCTCTTATCCATTTTCCATTCAATCACCGCTTGGCCATCTTCGCGCAAACGAATGATGCCATCGGATCTATCGCGGCCCATGCCCAACAGAACAAATGCACGGCGGGCAAAGTCCGCTTTATCCAAGGCGCGCGCAAATTCATCACCGACATTAATTTGCGGTGTGATGTGAATGCCAAAGGTTTTACAAACGAATTTCTTAATATTTTGCCACGCTAGTTTAAAGACGCCCGTGATGCCATCGAATTGTGGAACTTTACCTGACAAGTACCACGCCATGCCGATCGGGAAGCCCGCATCTTCTAAGTACATGCCGTGCGGGAAACCGTCTGGATAATTTTTAAATGAATACTTAATAGCACCAGTAATCACGGGACCATTCGTTGGATCTAGCGGTTTTTTTGCGTCGAAAACCATTCCCAGCAAATCGCCATTGCCACACCATTTTTTACCAAGGTTGTTATTTAATTTTGGCAAATAACCTTTGGCTTTCATTTTTAAAAGTAAAGACGATGAGCCCACAGATCCCGCAGACACAATCACTTTGTTTGCTGTGATGACAATTTCTTGCAGTGGGAACTCTGGAACAACGAGTGTAACTTTATAATGACCCTCGACCTGTTCAATCTTCGTTACTTCAGCCTGAGTTTTCACTTCAAGTTTGCCAGCGTTTTTCAAGAAGCGCGCACGTTGAATGTAATTCAGATCTAAAGTATTTTTTGCGTGGATGTTGCAACCGATATCGCATTCACCGCATTTCGTGCATTTCGATTGAATGGCACCATGGGAATTCAAAGTTTGATGTCCTGGGAATTCGCCTTCAAAACGGACCGCAAGGGGAGGAAGCACAAATTCCTGTTTCGCCGTTGCCTCAGGATTCTGTGGCATTTCTTCAGCGGCTTTCTTCAGTGCAAATGTTTTCGGCGTGTTTTTATAATAACTGTCGGTATCGACGGGATAGGGTTTCGCCTCCATCGTTGCGATCACTTTGTCATAGTAGGGATCAAGCGTTTTGCGATTAAAGATCTTAGGCCAACCTAATTGGAAAAACTCTTCTGGCATTCGATACAAAACGTTTGCGTAAATCAGGCTGCCACCGCCAAGGCCACTGGCAGTCAAAGTCATGACGTCACTTTCGGGTGTGTCGCGGAACTCCATCAGACCAAATTTTTTATCTTCCGGGTCCCAGAACATATTGTCTTGAATATCTTGCGGGCGGCGGGGGAATTCATGCATTTTCCAGTGACGACCGCGCTCTAGCAAACAAACGTTGTAACCTTTTTCAGTCAAACGACAGCTCATGACTGAGCCACCGAAACCAGAACCAATAACGACATAATCAAAATCAGTTTTCATGTTGAACCTTACGCTACACAGATTTCGTGTTTAGGAAGAACCTCATGCAGGACGCTGAAACGATAATAAATCAGCGCATCGTGCATCATCTTCCAGTTGGATTTTAAGAAAGAGTCCTTGTAAGCCACGTTTTCCATTTCAAATTGTTCGTGGAATTCGATATCGAAGGCTTCTTTCAGCCAGGACTCTGGGCCTTCCGCTTGATATCTCCAGACATCGGTTCCAAATTTAAAAGCGCCGCAAAGAATTTCGTTTTTCCATTTTTCTAAACGATCCGTGCCTTCTTCGTCGTCGATGCTTTCAATCAGCTCTTTGATTTTTGCAATGTCTTCGTCGAAAACTTTTACCAACGGTAAATTGTGCGCTTTGCGAACCTCTTTAAAGAATTCCAGGACATGATGGACGGCTTGCATGTAATCGGCCGGGTTGTCGCGACGAATGATGCGACCTTCCCAGTCTTTGTAGCGCCAACGCAAGTAGGGCAAGTCCGGATAACTTAAGACCGAACCGTGCCCCACCGGCAGATACTTGCTGACAAAAAAAGATTTGATCCAGTCAACCAGGCGACGCAGTGGATTTCTGCGGAAGTATTTCTTGCGATAGGTCATCATCTCTTGATCCAGTTCGCCTTCGTCGTCGTAGATCTCATCAACCATATTTACTTTGTCAGTGATGCCGGCAAAGCCCTGATGGGCCCAGGTATCGACGTAGGCGTGCGTTGTTACACCAAGCAGGTGATAACCGAAGTTGCGATTAAAGTTTGTGATTGTGCTTTTAAGAATATCTTGAGCGATGACGCTATTAGGACGGCAGATCAGCCTTTGCACCAAGGAATCGGCGCCGCTGCTGCGGATTTCGTTGCCGGGAATAAAGTGGAAAGGAATCCACACGTGATGATTCGCAAGCTCTTCAAAATTGCGATAGTCTAACATGCGATGCGCACTGGCTTCGAATTCATAAGCGGATCTGTTTGTGAATAAGATCTTTCCTGACTCAACAGCGTCGTCGACATATTGTGAACTGCTGGCGATGGTGTTCGCTTCAAAGGGACTAAAGCCACTCATGCGGGCAAGGACGTAAGTGACTCCTAAGTGGAAATCAATTTGCATCGCGCACCTCGTGTTTTTTTAAGAACGCTAAAAGTTGTGGGAACACTTCGATATGTGAATACTGACCCATGAATGTGTCTTGATGGCCGTAATTGGCGAATTCAAGATATTGTACGCGGTCTGCGTTTTTGCTGTCTTTTAGAGCTTCATAAGTTTGTTTGTTCGATCCTGGGAAGATGTGATTGTCGCTGCCACTGATAAACAACGTCGGCGGCAGAGTTTTCTTTTTACACTCTTCAAGGTAATTAATTTTTTTATCGAACGACACCGATGCTTTCGCAAAAAGCATTTTTCGAATATGGCGATAATAGTGAAAACTTGTGCCACCAAATAGATCCACTAAACGACGGTGAGTCGTCGGATGCATGTTGCGATGGTTGTAAGCGGCAGGATAACCCCAACCCCACATGAAACTAACGAGGTGACAGGCAGGCTCTTTACATTCGTGACGAATGCCTCGCTCCATCCAGTATAACCATTTACCAAACCCCGGCCCCGGGAAGTAGGCCATGCGCGGACTGATGTACGCATAACCAAAGATGTATTCAAGAAGTTCGGGTCCAAAGATCATCTTTAAAAATGCCTGCCAGCGAACTTTTGGACTTAGCGATACGCTGTTTGAAATGATACTTGCAATATTGTCGACATAACCCGCAGCAAGCGACGCCATGAAGCTGATTGAACCCACGCAGTGGCAGACCACGTGAACTTTGACGTCTTTACCGCAGCTTTGACGAATGAACTCCAAAGCTTTCGGAATATCGTTCTTTGCGATGTCGTCTAAGTTATAACGGTGTGGCATCAAGTTGTAAGTGAATCTGCCACTTCCACGCCAATCCAATGACCATACATCCGTAAAACCATTCGAATGCAGATAGTTCACAAAGTTTTGATGCTCGGGCATGATGTACATGTCCGTTGAAGTTGTCAGACCGTGCAAAAGCAGCACGACGTTTTTCGTTTCTTTCACTTTAAAGCGTTGCAAAGAAATCGTAAGCCCGTCGTGGGTATCGATGGGATGTAACGTCTTTTCCCCCATAGCCACACCTTGAGTGGTATTCATTGGGAATAGATGCTCGTTCCAACGCGAACTTGTGGTTGTAAAAACAAACGGCGCATAGGCCTGCCACAAATTACCAGCAAAGACGTTTAAGAATTTTACGATAGCTTCTTGTTCATCGACGATCGAAGCAGCATTCGTTTTAAATGTCGTTAATTGCTTGATGAAGTCGCTGACTGAAATTCGCAAAATTCCTACGCCGCGCACTTTTTTAGCGATGGGATTATCAAACGTCGAATGGCCTTCCCAGATATAATAATACAGCGTTGTCGTTTGCGCCCACATCTCAAAGGTGTCTTCTTTGACGACCTCTTTGAAGCCAAAGAAAGTCCACGGTTTTCCTTGGGCATCTTTCAAGAATAGGGTGTAGTGCATTTCTTTTGCTGTATCTAAATCAGGGCTCGCATCAGGGCGCACAAACAGATTGAAAATACCTTGTTCGATTTTCAAAGGTTCTTGGTCTGAAAGTCCACTAATCACGCCGAAGGCTTCTGCTTGTAAAAGAGGATCGGTAATGAACTGATCGATGTCGTTGGTTTTGATCGTCAAAGTGAATTCAAAATCTTCTCGATTTGAACCTGATTCAATCTGTACGAAATCGTTTTTCTTAAGGGGATTTTCTGCAGAAAGGTTGAATTGTTTTGGCACGAAGTGGCCGGCCATTCTCTCTGTGAACTCGAGGGAAGTGCGATGTGTTGTCACTAATGTTTCCTTTGTTTATTTTATTCTAAAGAGGTCTGTGTTTAGCGTAAACGACATTAACGCCGGGCAGACCTTGGATCGGTGGACAGCGGATTAAAAACTTGGACGCGCAAGCTCACTGAAATAGAAAGCTCTTGCCTGTAAACGCCACTCGCAGAAAACTTGCGCTATGAGAATTGAAGAACTTTTTATCTATCCGATTAAGTCGGCGCGTGGCCAAGCAGTTAAAGACATGAAAATCACCCATGAAGGTCCAGAGGGCGATCGCCAGTGGATGCTGATTGATGAAAATGGAAAGTTCGTTTCGCAAAGAACCGTTCCTAAGCTTGCAACTGTGGAAGTCTTCAATGATCAGGCTGCATTGACTGTGGGTTTTCAAAAGATGTTCTTTAAAATTTCTAAGAACAACTCGTTCCAGCGCAAGGTCAAAGTGTCGGTATGGAATGATACGTTTGAAGCCGCTTTGGAACCAGATCTGTACTCGCAGGGGTTGTCGCAGTACCTAGGGACAAATTGTCGTTTGGTTCGTTATGCGCCTTATTCACAACGCCGCGTGCTTTCTCATCAAGCGGATTGGAAACCTGAAGTGCGTTTTTCTGACGGTCGTCCTTTACTTTTAGTAAATACAAAAAGTTTGGAAGATCTAAATGGCCGCCTGCGAACTCCAGTCGGTGTTGATCGTTTCCGTCCTAATATTGTGTTCCAAGGTGGTCAGGCGTTCGAAGAAGAATCTTGGAAGAAAATCAAAATCGGCGAAGTGGTTTTCTCGTTACCGAAGAAATGCGCGCGTTGTGCGATCATCACTATCGACCAAAAAACCGGAGAAAAAACGGGTGCTGAACCGTTGAAAACTTTGGCGTCGTATCGTCGCGATGACAAGGGCGTAAACTTCGGTGTCTTGTGGATTCCTGAGAACGAAGGACAAATCAAAATTGGCGATACTCTCGAAGTTTTAGAGTAAGCCTCACGACAGTCAAAAGGCAGCGACAGAGTTTGCTGCCTGTCTAGCCCATACACACCTCTTAGGGAGTGGTAAGGCCCTAAAGTATTTATGCCCATGGTCTGAGCTGTGCATCTTTTCTTAGTGAATTGTTTTATTCACAAGGGTGTATCATGTTGAGACGGTTTACAGCTGTAATCGGCCTATGCTTAGCGTTCCTGCTGGCCTGTGTTTCTTGGGCAAGTTCCAAGAAGCAGGATCTGTATTTGTCTTATGAGCAACGGGTAGCGATGACCTACGCGTTAGCCGCACACGGTGAAGCCAAAGACATCCAACGCGATTACCTGGATCGCGCCGAAAAATACTTTACGACAGTAGCCCAAATTCCCGTACAAACTGTTGAAGTCACTAATTTCGAAGAATTCCTAAAACATTTCCGTGGTGAATGGCCGAATACTCAAAGCGTTGCTTTGGATTTACAGTTGATCGAAAAAGACGGTCCACGTGGTATCGTCGAATACCATGCTAAAAGCCCTCGTATCCAAGCGCAAATCAATAAATACATTGAATGGCAAACGGAGCAGTTAAAATTAATGGGCGAGTCTGATAAAGAGGCCGCTAAACACTTACAATCTGCTGATATCGTGTCTAATGCGCTGGCCTTGTTGCAAGATCCACAGGGTAAAGAGCTTGCGAAACAGTGGTTGTTGCAAGAAAACGAAGCGCTATTTAAAGATAAGATGCAGGAATTCAATCGCATCGGTGAAAAGATCGCAACTTCGGAAATGGCGAAGTCATCTGATGTGTCCTTAAGAATTGTTTTGCAGACCATGTTTTCAGAATATTTTTCGCGCCTGTCGCCAGCTTCAAAGAAACTGATCGTGTCTTCGTTTTTAGGTGAAAACTTGAATTCTTCAGACATGCAGAAGTTTGAAATCATGGTGCAAAACAGCGGTCCACAATTGCAAAAACTTTTGCAAATCGTGGCTCGTCAGGGAGATTTAAGCCCTGAAATGATCAAGGTTTTCAAAAGTCTTGAAGATGCGGTTCGTCCCGTTCCATACCGTCAAGTGGAAGAAATTCTGCAAGCTGAAAAAGCTAATTATCAGTTCCTATATTTTGAACGCAAACCATTGGGCGTAGGTACGATGGCCCAAGTTCACCGCGCAAAAATCCTTATCGACGGCAAACGTGCAGATGTGGTTGTGCGCTTCATTAAACCAGATATCGAAAAGCGCGTTGAAGAAGATGCCCGTATTCTTAAAGAAGTGGCTGCTATTCTAGATAACAACGAAGAATTCGCAAAAACGGGAGCCCCGAAGCTTTCTCCTATCGTGAATGATCTGACTGCAACAGTAACGGCAGAGCTCAGTCAAGAAGACACAATCGCGCGCCAAAAGCTTGCGGCGACTCGTTACAATAAAACAGTATTGATGAATACTCCCGAGTATAAAAACTATATCGAGTTCCATGTGCCGCACATCTATGATCCAAAAAATAAAGAATCAAAATTCATGATTCAAGAAATGGTCATTGGTAAAAAGCTTGATAAAGAAGCGAATGCTTGGGCTGAGTTGGTTCCTGAATTAAAAAAAGGTGTTGTAGAAGCGTTAGCTAAGATGTGGGGCCAGGAAGTGTTATTCGGCGGCGGATTCTATCACTCGGATCTGCACCAAGGTAACTTCATGGTTCGTCTGACAGATGAAAAGATTAACGTCGCTATTCTGGATTACGGAATGGGCGGTGTGATTTCACCTGAATTGCAACGTCAGGTGATGGTTTTGGGTGTCGGTGTTGAACTGAAGAACCCTGAGCTGACAGCACGCGGTTTCTGGAGCATCAGTGATAAAGGCAATAACACTGTCACACAAACTCAGTTGAAATCATTAGTTGCTGCACGCATGAAACAAACTCTTTCAGTCGAAGAAGCTTCTATCGATGGCTGGACGAAGTGGGCGATGTTACAGGGCTTGCGTTTGCCTTATGACTTTATCAGTTTAAATCGCGGTATCGTGATCGTGAATAAACTTTTGCAAGACAGTGGAAGTACGCTTTCAATTTCAGGAATGCTGAAATCATTTGCGATACAAAATCCTGCACTGGTTTACAAACGCTTGGTAATCGAAGAAAAGCTTTCGCGCGCGGATCTTTTGAAGCTCGGCCTGCAAGAAATTGCAAATCGTATTCGCCCGCAACAACCGGTGACTCCTACAATTCCGGTGGATATTCCACATGCGGGAGTTTCATTAAGCTGTGAAGGTGTGTTCCTATAGAAATAGTTTTTGAAAATAAATTATGAAGGCCAAAGGTGCTCCCTTTGGCCTTTTTTATTTGCCCTGTCTTCTAACAATGCAAAATTAAACATAAGAAATTTTAACGGAATTCGTTGAGGGTAGAGTCTGGACTCAACAACAATGTGGCTGAATGTTCCATTTGCAGGAGGGAAATCATTAATGGCTACTACAACGATGAAGGCAGTAGAAAAACCAAGTAATATCTGGAAAGTCATCATGGCATCCAGTGCCGGGACTTTGATTGAATGGTATGACTTTTATATCTTCGGAAGTTTAGCGACAATTATTTCTGCACAGTTTTTTCCTAAAGGACATGAAACCGCAGCTCTATTAAGTACACTCGCAACATTTGCGACAGGCTTCATTGTTCGTCCGTTTGGGGCTTTGGTATTCGGCAGGGTTGGCGATCTTGTCGGTCGTAAATATGCATTCATGGTGACCTTATTAATTATGGGGCTTGCGACGACAGCCATCGGTTTGCTACCGGGTTACGAAAAGATCGGTATCTTAGCGCCGATTCTTTTATTGGTACTTCGTCTTTTGCAAGGTCTTGCCTTGGGTGGGGAATACGGTGGTGCTGCGACTTATGTGGCGGAACACAGTCCCGACGGAAAACGCGGTTACTATACAAGCTTCATTCAAACGACGGCGACTCTGGGTTTGTTCGTGTCACTGGGTGTGATCTTAGCAACACGTCTATCAATGGGTGAAGCAGGATTCAAAGATTGGGGCTGGCGGATTCCGTTCTTGCTGTCGATCGTGCTGGTCGTTGCTTCATATTTGATTCGTAGGAAAATGCACGAGTCGCCGCTGTTTATTAAAATGAAAGAAGAAGGCAAAGGATCAAAACGTCCTTTGCACGACAGCTTCGCACAACCAGCAAATCGTCGTCTGGTGATTTTAGCTTTGTTAGGTGCAACCGCAGGGCAAGGGGTTGTGTGGTATACGGGGCAGTTCTATGCTCTCTATTATTTGCAGACGGTTTTAAAAATTGATTTCGTGCTGGCAAATAAAATCATCGCAGTGGCATTGCTGTGTGCGACACCATTCTTTGTTTTCTTCGGGGCTCTTTCAGATCGCATCGGACGTAAGAAAATTATGATGGCTGGATGTTTAATCGCAGCACTTGCATACTATCCGATCTATCAGGGCTTGGAATTTTATTCGGGCTGGAATTCTGCCGATCCAATGGCGGCTCCGCTGAATCCTAATGTGGGGATGTTAACATTCTTAGTGTGGATTCAGGTGATGTTCGTAACGATGGTTTACGGACCGATCGCGGCCTTCTTGGTTGAATTGTTCCCAGTGAATATTCGTTACACTTCGATGTCATTGCCGTACCATATCGGTAACGGCGTGTTCGGGGGCTTAGTGCCATTCATTGGAACAGCGTTGGTTGCAAGCACCGGCAATCACTTCGCGGGGCTTGCGTATCCGATCGCGGTCGCACTGATGACATTTATTATCGGGACATTGTTCATTAAAGAACAGCGCGACGTCACTTGGCATTCAACGACACCGACACCTACGCCGCCGTTGGGTGGTAAGGGTGGCCCCACAGTACGACCTGCTGGTGCCATGAGAGACATGAATTAAAAATAGAAGAGGGGCCTTGTGGGCCCCTCTGGCGTTTTAAGATCCTTAATCAAAATCAAGGAGCTAAAGTAATAAGACCCGAGCGTACGACGCGACCTTGAGCATCCACGGATATACCCTGCACATAGTACATCACTCCAGGAGTCAGGCCCGATAGTGAGGCTGAATGGTTCGTCACCATATTCGCATCAACATCGGTATAGATTTCTTCGAAAGTAAATTGATTGATAATGCGCAACTGACTGTTCGAAGCATAATTCGTTTTCCAACTGAATGTTGCTGAACCACCACTCAAAGAACCGATTGCAAAGTCTGTCAATGCCAATGGATCCACTGAGCAAGGATTCGAAGCTTGATCTGGCATTTTATAGTTCTTAGCAGGAATTGTATTCCAACCAGTGAACTCTAGGTAAGACATTGCTAAGCCTTTTTTGCCATTCTTAGAAATATAGAAGTAATCGTTACCTGTGAAACCGCACAACGAGTGATTCGATGGATTTTTCCACGAGTGAGCGGCGTTGTGGCGTTTCCAAATCAACACATTGGCTAAGTGATAACGTGGACCTTGATAGTACAAGACCTTCACAGGGATTTTTGAATTTTTGTCTAAATAAACTGTGCGATAAGGGCAGCCCATACGAGTCGCGTGATTGCCATCATTGTTGATAATTTCATTCCATTTATCGCCCTCTTTGATGAAGACGCGGGCACCGTCATCGGCAAGCGAAGCAATTTCATAGTGACCAGCTTCATCGCCGTCTGCTAATTGCAGAACCGATGTATATTCCAATGCGAAATTTTCAATAAGTTTATTGCCGTTAGCATCAACAAGTGTCGAGCCCGCTTGCGTTGAGAAACCTTCTGTGAATAGGCGAGTAGGTACATTCACGTCGGCGAAGTAAATCTTTTTATCGATCACATCACCTTTATTGTAATAGTCCATAACCCCAGCCACATTGGTCATGGAGGAACTCTTAACATAAAGTTTTGCAAGCAAACCATTTTCTGGAGAGGCGGCTGCATTTCCTGAAAGAGGGTCACACACTGTATTGTCGGCATCTTCAAAATTCACCGAGCCGATAGTGGGACCTGTTTGGGTTTTGTGGCCAGAGAAGACGCAGCGGATGCTCTTCATGAGACCCTTTTTATAGCGAATGTCTTCAGCTTGCTTACCAGAAGACATACTCGCTGCCAGCAGAATACTGCCAAGAACGACCATGTGCATTTTCATCATACGTACCTCAACGTCAATGCCAATAGTTTAGCAAAGATGGAAGATTACAAAAAGAAATTGGAATTTATCGTCATGGTTTGAGGCGGAAAACTGTCACGCTATGAGAATGATTTGCTACTTAATTATTTTCTTCACCGAGCTTTGACCGAGTTCATTAGAGAACTCGTGAGCTTACTTACAGATTGGTGCCGAAGGGTCCTTCGCACACAGATAAGACTTCAACGCTTGGATCTCTTTGTCTTTAGCGGCATTGGCTTCTTCAAGCTGTTGCGTTTTTTCTTCAAGAGACGCAATTGCACGAGCTTGAGTTGATTGAACTTCACTGACACCAGTTAAGCGCGCATAAAGCTCTTTCACTGCACCGATGAGTGGCGAGACGAGCTTCGAATAAGCAACAGTTTTGAAGCCGCCATCCTTTGGTGTTTCGACGGCTTCTGGGAATTGCTTTTCAACTTCTTGTGCGATCACACCAATATCATGAGTACGTTCGTGAGTGGTTGGTTGATTAACGTCTTTGCGCCAATCGAATTCAACTCCGCGAAGTTGTAGAATTTTTTCGAGTGGATTTTCGATTTCCACGATATTTTCTTTTAAACGCACATCCGAAGATGTTGTCCAAGCCGTTCCAAGTGCTGTTCCATTCACTGTGAAAAGTGCAGTTGGGGAGCTTGTACCAATACCCACGTTGCCAGAAGGCTGAATGCGGAAACGTTCAACGCCCGCATTAATATCTTTGATGATGTAGCCACCATCGTTCACCGCAGCCATAGTCCAATTATAGGTTGTGGAGTTGGTATTTTCTAAACGAATTCCTGTCACAGTTTGTGCTGATGAAACAGCGAATGGATAGGGAAGAGTGCCCGTTTCAACAACATGAAGTCGTGCAGCCGGAGTTGTTGTGCCGACACCCACTTTACCATCATTCGCAATGTACATTCGAGTGAAGGCCCCGCTTAAAGTTCCACCGCTTCCATTAATCATTGTTTTAAATGACATGTCGGCGCCACCTGTAGAGGAGCCATAGTTTTCTGTTGCATTCATTTCAATTGCAGCAGATGGATAAGTGAACGCACTGCCAGAGCGATAGCCATAAGCATAAAGACCCGTCAGAGTGTCACCCGTAACAGGGGAGGTTGGCGTCGTAGGTGTGCCACGAGCTTTTTTACCACCCAGAGTTGCGCCAAGGGTTGTATCTGAATAGTGAGTCGCAGAAATAATATTCGAAGTGGTTTGAGTTCCAGTCACATCTAATGGATATGTCGGACCAGCCACTGCATCAGGACCAATGCCGACAAAACCAGAGGTCGGCGTTGTGGTGATGGCTTTTTTATTTCCTGTAAGAATACTAACTGGGTACGCATCAATTGTACCAAGTAACGCCGAAGCACCAAAGGATTGACCACCTAATTTAAAGTAAGTGGCGTCATAACCACCCACAGGTAAATCTGTTGCTACCAACGTACGGAATGACGGAGTGCCAGCCGCGCCATTTGGCGCGATCAAAACAGTGTTCGCCGGTTGAGAAGCAAACGCCGAAGGTGAGACCGTGATCGTTGAGCACACCCACGTTCCTGTTGGTGATGAGAACGTCAACGTCTGAGAGGACGAACAGTTGCCAGGCATTTGACTGGATTTAATAATAGAAGCCGCGTCAGCCAGATCTGCCGTCGACAAAGAAACGTTCGTCCAATTTGTACCATTGTATTTTAGAAACTGACTGGCTGATAACGTTCCATAGTTAACAGGCACGCCACTTATTTTTGCGACTGTTGGTGACGGGTACGTACCACTCAAATCACCACTTGCAGTTCCCGTCGGAGCTAACGAAAGAGTTGTCCATGCAAGACCTGAAGAGGATACAGAGCTTGAAGTTAAAACCTGACCATCAACGCCAGCAGGGAAGCGCACCGCGCCTGTTGAATCACGCGCTAATAAATCGCCTTTCGTTGTTAACGGAGATAAATTATTAAACGCAGCTGTTGATGTCGAAGCGCCCGTACCGCCATTTGCTACAGGCAGAGTGCCAGAAACATCGGAAATTAAATTAACAAGTGAACCATTTGTTGCTGCCGTAATACGACCTTGAGCATCCACCGTAATATTAGCACGAGTATAAGATCCCGCCGTCACCGCAGTGTTTGCAAGACTCAATGTCACGGAACCCGTTGACCCGCCACCAGTTAAACCAGTTCCTGCAGTGACGCCAGAAATCGTGCCACCACCTCCTGAAGAGGAGATAACAACCCAAGCGCTCGAATTATACTGATAAATAACTTTCGTATCTGTAGCGAAGTAAATCGCGCCCGTAGAAGGCGAAGCCGGTTTTGCAGAATCAAGACCTGATTGAATCGACGGTGTGCCGCCATTATTAATCACGCTATCTGTGATGCCATAACCACTTAATGTTGTCGGTTTCCCCGAAGTGATTTTTGACCAATCCAATGAGGGAATGTCAGAAGCAATTAACGCTGTCGAGCCAGAGATCACACGACCTTTCGCATCTGTTGTTACTTTATAATAAGAGCCCGCTGTGCCCGCAGATGCGAGTGTCAAGGCACCCGAACTTGAAAGGGTTGCATCGCCACTCACGGGAACCGCGGTTGCGGTATTAGCAGCATTACCGACATAAATTTTACCAGCATCAAGAGCTGTACCCATTTTAGAATTAAAAGTATTCCAATCCGTCGCTGTCAAAAATCCTGAAGTAGATCCCGTGGCTGTTGCCACAGTCAAAGTCGGAGTCGTCGTGTTGTTGGCAACTGTGATGACTGGCGAAGAAGAAGTCACACTCGTTACAGTTCCAGCATTTGAAACAAACGGCGTACAAACAAAACCAGAACCAGAATAAGTTAAATACTCGCCAGCCGCACACGTCGGAACATCTGCTTTTGCGACAAGATCACTTGCAGACTTCGAGCCTAACTTATCAGCGACCATTGCACGAACGGCCGTTGGCACATTCGTAATCGTCACGTCGGGACTTAAATCAGAGCTGTCTACTTTGATGTGCAGACTGCGATTGGCCGCCGTTGAAACGGTGACTGCAGATGAATTTGAACAGTTGATCGTGCCAGAAGAAGCGAAGATCAGCTCGGCCGTGTTGCCGGTGCTATCTTGGCGTGTACCGCTACCGATAATCACACTGAATTCACCATTCGATCCTGGTGTCACGTTTTGCGTTTCTTCAAAGGCTACGCACGAAGAATAAAGAATTTGGAACGTAACGACTTTTGAAGTCGTGATCGGAGTGCCACTGGTATCAGTCAAGACACCTTCATAGGTGAATAGACCACCAGGGCTTGGCGAAGCTGCCATAGCCAATGAAGGTAAAGTCAGAAGGAGGAAAAAGAATGACTTCATCATTCTAAAATCCTCCCGCGTAAGATCACGCCCGAACCCGTTGCGACAGTTTGTTTTTGCGCGCGCAAGCGGCCTGTTAGTTTATAACCAGAACCTGATGCCGAGCCAGAACCCGCAAGAACTTCTTGGCGAATTGTTGCCGAAGGCGTGTATTTCACAGAAATATCGCGATAGATGTAAGAATTCGCACGCGTGTGCGCACGGAATTGTACCACAACAGTTTGTCCTGTTGTGAAAGTCATAGAGCTCCATGGCGCTTTTGAATTCGAAAGAGTCACGGAGTAATCGGCACTACCACATTTCAACAACGACGACGTGTCGTAAGTTGCAGTGTTAGTCCACGTCACACCACCGTCGAAACTGACATCAACGCGATCGACGTAAGCAGAACATTTGGCTTGAAGTGGAACGGATAATAAATCAGAAGCGACGATAAAGTTTTTTCGGAAGTCGAAGTCGTCCAATGCACGAAGCGCCGCTACATTGGGATTTGCATCCGTACATGCAGCGACAAACAAGCAGCTCATAATGAGACAAAGTGGTCCTACGTACCTTAACGACATTATGGAAAATATCGGTAAAAAATCGGTGAACCTAAAGTCTCAGAACGGAACTAAGGTCTAATTCGTGCCTACATTTGTGAGATATTTCTTACTTAAAATATGAAAGCGTAACGTAAGAAGGATGGATGCGAAAATAAGTCCGATCAACAGTCCCATCCAGATACCCACGGGGCCAACTCCTAAGTGAAACGCCAGTGCATAACCGCCAGGCAAGCCCATCACCCAATATGCAAAAAAGGCGATGATGCTAGGAATTTGCGTGTCACTCATGCCACGAAGTGAACCGATTGCCACCGCTTGCACGCCGTCAAAAATTTCGAAGATCGCAACCACGACGAAAAATTTCGCAGCCCACTCAATAACATCGGGATCGTTCACGTAAAATGTCGGGAACCAGTGACGAAGGAAGAAGAATCCAAGAGCGCAAAGGCCCATGTAGATCGCGCCCACTTTGATTGCCGTGAAGCCCGCGTGACGAGCCTGCGCATAATCACCACGACCCATTTCGAAGCCGACACGGATGCTTGAAGCAATACCGACACCTAAAGTGATCATGAAACTTGTCGATGCCAAGCTGATAGTAATTTGATGTGCGGCTAACGGAATCGCTCCGAACCAACCCATCATGACAGCCGCAGACGAAAAAGCACCGACTTCAAAGAAATAAGTGAAGCCTGTTGGAATTCCCAAGCGCAACATGTTCTTGATCATCTGTTTATCGAAACGGTGAATCCACGGCTCGCTAAAGTAATGCGCGAATTTTGGATTCAGGTGAACATACGCGACCATGCAGAACGCCATGATACAGCGAGCGATCAACGACGCCCATGCCGATCCCACCAGACCCATTTTGGGAAGACCATGATAACCGTGAATCAAACCATAATTCAAAAGCACGTTGATGATCACACCGGCGATCATAATATACATGCCCACTTTGGTTTTGCCGATACCGTCGGTGAACTGCTTATAAGATTGATAAATCATCGACGGAACGATGGACCACGTAAGCAATTTTAAAAACGGAATACCTTGAGTGAGAATCTCAGCACGCTGGCCAAAAATTTCTAAGTGCGGAATTAAAAGATAAACTCCCGCGACCAACACGGCACTAATCGCACAGGCGACAAATAGTGAATGGCGCAGGAGAGTTCCACCTAAAGGGAAATTTTCTTGGCCCTGCATCTTTGCGAACAAAGCTGTTGTAGGAGCTAAAATTCCTAAACCAAAGATCAAAAAAACAATGAACAAGCTGCTCGCAAATGCAGAAGCACCTAGAGCGACAGGCCCAAGCGAGCCAACAATCACCGTATCAGCCAGTTGAATCATATTCTGACCCAGCTGACCTACGATAATGGGACCTGCAAGTTTTAATAAAAGTTTCGTCTCGTGAAAGGACTTAGACTGCAAGAACTTCATGAATTTCCGGGAACAGCTCTTTCATGCGCGTCTCGATGCCTTCTTTCAAAGTGATGCTTGAACTTGGACAGCCCGAGCATGCACCTTTCATGTGAATGTAAAGAGTGTTGCCTTCAAGTCTGTTGAAGACAATGTCGCCACCATCAAGCGCAACAACCGGACGAATTTCGCGGTTCAAAACAGATTTGATATTGCGAACAAGTGTTGAGTCATTTTCATTGTACTCTTCGTGGTTTGTTACGAATTGCACAACCACGGGTTCTTTGCGATCCATGTGTTCTTGGATCAAACCACTCAAGGGCTGAGCCAAAAGTTCCCAGTCCACCCAGTCTTGCTTCGTCACTGTAATGAAATCAGTGCCGACGTAAACCGCACTCGTCCACGGGAAGCCAAAGATTTTTGAAGCAAGGGGAGAACGCTCTGCCTCCTGCGCCGTTGGACAATCAAAGCCTTCTTCTGCAACTTTTGTGTGCAAAAGGAACTTCATCGTAGACGGATTGGGAGTGATTTCGTAGCTAACCTTGTTCATAAAAGACCTCTCTGTAGAGCCAGGCCACAGTATACCACACAGGGGTTTCTGCCAAGCGTGTTAATCGATGCGCCATGCTTGATTATCCTGAAAAAGTTCAATACGTTGGTTTGGCTTTAAACATGAGGAAATACTACACAGGAGCGGTTTTAATGACACCAAGAGTTAGAGAGATTTTAAGCTGGTACGGCGCTGACAACCCAGGCGTATTGACGAATATGGCTCGCATGTTCAACCAAGGTAAATTGGCGGGCACAGGTAAACTTGTGATTCTTCCAGTGGATCAAGGTTTCGAGCACGGCCCAGCACGCTCTTTCGCGAAAAATCCAGATGGTTACGATCCAGCTTACCACGTTGAGCTTGCGATTGAATCAGGTTGCTCTGCCTATGCGGCTCCACTAGGTGCTCTTGAAGCGATCGCTCGTGATTACGCGGGTGAGATTCCTTTGATTTTGAAAATCAATAACTCTGACACTCTATACGGTGACAAACGCCCTATCTCTGCATTGACGTCATACATCGACGATGCTTTGAGACTTGGTTGCGTAGGTATCGGTTTCACAATCTATCCAGGTTCTGGCGAACGTAAGCAAATGTACGAAGAAATCGCAGAAGCTTCACGCTTGGCGAAAAACGCGGGCCTTGTTGTGATCATCTGGTCCTACGCTCGTGGCGAACAACTTTCTAAAGACGGTGAAACTGCGATTGACGTTATCGCTTACGCAGCTCATATCGCGGCTCAATTGGGCGCGCACTTCATCAAAGTAAAACCGCCAACAGCTCACGTTGAACAAGCAGCGGCTGCAAAAGTTTACGCTGAACAAGGTATCAAAATTAACACGTTGACTGATCGTATCCGTCACGTTGTGCAATCTTGCTTCAACGGTAAACGTGTTGTGATCTTCTCTGGTGGTGAAGCAAAAGGCACTGAAGAGATCTTGAAAGAAGTGAACGAAATCGCTCTTGGTGGCGGCTTCGGTTCAATCATGGGTCGTAATGCATTCCAACGTCCAAAAAAAGAAGGCATGGAACTTTTGCACAACGTAATGGAAGCTTTCGCCGGTAAAAAACTCTAGTAGGAACTAGCAATGTCGATTCAAGAAAATCCGTTAAGAGCGGAGAAACGTAAAAAACTTCATGCCCTTCGCGAGAAAGGCATCAACCCTTATCCGTATGCTTTCGAAAATAAGACGGCGATTGCCTCTATCGTAGAAACTCATGCTGCTGGTTTGCAAGCAGGTGAAAAGAAGCCTGAATCTGTTTACCGTATCGCAGGTCGTTTGATGACTTTGCGTGCGATGGGTAAGGCATGCTTCTTCAACGTGCAAGACCAAACAGGTACTGTGCAAGTGTACGTGAAGACGGAAGAACTTCCAGAGATGGAAAAGGCTGCCTTTGAATTGGTAGACCTTGGCGACATCGTGGGCGTTGAAGGTTACGTTTTCAAATCGCAAAAAGGTGAGTTTTCAATTTACTTGAAACACTTCCAAATTTTGACGAAATCAATTGAACCTCTTCCAGAAAAATTCCACGGTGTTCAGGATATCGAAATCAAGTATCGTCACAGACACTTGGATTTGATGACAGATGCGGATTCACGCAAAGTGTTCCAAACTCGTTCAAAAATCATTTCTGAAATCCGCAGATTCTTGGATGAACGCGGTTTCATGGAAGTTGAAACGCCAACACTTCAACCAATCTACGGTGGTGCTGCGGCGACTCCGTTCACGACTCATCACAAAGCTTTGGATATGAAGTTGTACATGCGTATTTCGCCTGAACTTTATTTGAAACGTCTTTTGGTGGGCGGTTTTGAAAAAGTTTACGAGATCAGCAAAAACTTCCGTAACGAAGGTATCGATCGTACTCACAATCCTGAGTTCTCGTTGCTAGAGTTCTACGAAGCCTACACAGACTACAACTATCAAATGAAACAATTCGAAGAGTTGGTTTCAACTCTGGCTTTGAAAATCACTGGCAGCATGAAAGTGACTTATCAAGGTAAAGAGATTGATTTCACGCCTCCTTGGAGACGTTTGACTGTTCATGACGGTGTTCGTGAATACGCGAAGATCGATCCAGACAAGGCGACAGATCAAGAATTGTTCGAAGCTGTTAATAAATTCGGCGGCGATTTGGATAAACCAGGCAAACGTGGCGAAATGGTGATGGAGCTGTTTGAGCTAACAGCAGAACAGCACTTGTTCCAACCAACGTTCGTGATGGATCATCCAAAAGAAATTTCTCCACTGACGAAAATTCACCGCGGTGATGATCGTTTGGTTGAGCGTTTCGAGCCGTTTGCTGCGTGCATGGAAATCGGTAACTCTTATTCAGAGTTGAACGATCCAGAAGATCAAACAGCGCGTTTGAAAGAACAAGAAGCCAGCCGTGGTTCTGACGAAGAAGCGCATCCTATGGATGAAGATTTCTTGTTGGCGATCGACTCGGGCATGCCACCAACAGGTGGTGTGGGTCTTGGAATCGAACGTATCGTGATGATCCTGACAGATCGTCCAAGTATCCGCGATATTATCTTCTTCCCAACTATGAGAATTACTAAGTAGTTGGTAAGAGAATTTTGAAGTAAAATAAGGGGAGCGGACAAGCTCCCTTTTTTTCAAGAAAAGGGTCCCGTGTGGTACGTATCCTCCTGTAGGGTCCTTCTCTGATATGGAGGTTAGAAATGCGTGCCTTAGTTCTTCTGATTGCGGCAGTGACGTTGTTCACAGCCTGCCAACAAACGCCGACAAAAGTAGTTTCACAAGAACCTATCATTCCGGGAACAATCACCGCAGAAAAAGTGATGGCCGACAATCCAGTTATTTTGGATGTGCGTGCTCCATTTGAATTTAACTTGGCGCATGTGCCAGGTGCGATCAATGTGCGATGGGAAGATTTCTCGCAACAAGATCCAAGATATCGTGGTTCTTTGCAGACGGATTTGTTTGCGATCGCACGACGTTTATCTTTGATCGGTATCGACATGGATTCAAAAGTGGTGGTCTTGGGAAAAGGTCGTCAAGGTAACGGTGAAGAAGGCCGTGTCGCTTGGACCTTGCAAGTTCTTGGGGTGAAAGAGGTTTACACTTTGGTGAATACATCTTATCGCCAGCTCAATCCCAAAGAGGATCGTCCCGATGTTAAAAACAAACCTTATTGGAAGCCAGTTGTCGATGAGTCGTTGACGATCTCATTTGATAACTTCAAGGCCTACGCTCTTCAGCAACTGCCGCCGATGAAGTTTTCAAGTAAAGCGCGCACGAAGGCTTTGGGTGGTATTCCTCCGGGAGCATTAGATGGCCCTGCACCAAGCTTGTTTGGTATGAATTTCAACGATGCCAAAGGAAAGGTTGTGATCTTGGATGTGCGCTCGCCACAAGAGTTCGGCATTCAAAATCTAACTCAACATAAAGAAGTGAAAGCGCCCGTTGTGAATTTAGAATGGCGTGAGTTCTTTAACGACAAGGGCATGACAAATCGTGAAGTTGAAAAACTTTTGACGAATAAAAACATTGGTAAAGACAAAATCATTCTTGTGATCAGCAATCACGGGGTGCGTTCCGCGGCGGTGACATACGCTTTAAGAGCGATGGGTTACCGTCAATCCGTGAACTTCGCTGGAGGATATGAACAGTGGAAGTAAAAGGCCAGGAGCTTGAGGCTATCTTAAGAGATAAAATTAAGCTCTATGAGCATTTGGGCATTGAAGTGGTCGAGATCACTTCAAGCAAGGTCCATTTCCGCGTGTCTTTAGAGAAAAATCTTAACCATAAAGGCACCGCTTTTGGTGGCAGCCTTTATGCGACGGGCGTGATGTCGGCTTACGCCTTAGTGCTAGCGGGCCTTAAGCATTATCATATTAATACCGACAACATTGTCATCGCCAAAGGCGAAATCTCTTATTATCGTCCGGTCGACACAGATTTCGACGTGGTTGCGCGCTTCAAAAACTTGCAGCAAGAAGAAGCATTCTTTAGTGAATTAAAGCAGAAAAACAGAGTGAAAGACGTTGTCGAAGTTCAAATACTTGGTGATGGCGGCTCTCTGAAAGCTTCACTTTCAGGAACTTTCGTCGTCAACGCTTGAACTAAACATTCAACGACTTCGGCTTTCTTAACGGGTTTCACCATATAACGATCACAGCCACTTGTTAAAGTTCGCTGTAATTCTTCAAGCACCGCTGTCGCAGTCAAAGCAATCACACATGTGCGTTTCATATGGTTTTCGTTTTCAATATGACGAATCAGTTCAGTCGCTTTATATCCGCTCATGACTGGCATCTGCATATCCATAAAGACGACATCGAATCTTTCTTTTTTAAAGGCCTCAACCGCTTCTTTGCCGTTGGTTGCATCAGTAATATCGAACGGAAGATTTTTCAGATAATGAGTGATCAACAAACGATTGTCTTCAGAATCGTCCACTAACAATAACTTAAAGCGCTTGTTGCCAAAATATTCTGGCCACTTCGTCGGTGTCGCTTGGATTTTTTCTTGCGGACCCGAGACGTCAGGACGGTGAGGCAAAGTGATTCTGAACGTCGTGCCGCGACCAGCAAGACTGCGCAGTTCAATGTCACCACCCATGATTTCCACGAGATTTTTAGAGATAACGAGGCCTAAACCTGTCCCACCATATTTTCGTGTAATGGCTGATTCGCCTTGAGTAAAAGGGGAGAATAAATTTTGTTGTTTATCGCGTGGAATTCCAATTCCCGTATCGCGAACCTCGATCACGAGTTTATCGGATTCACCTTTTTCGACGTAAACCTTAATCAGCACTTCGCCTTCGTCGGTGAACTTTAAAGCGTTACCAATAAGATTAAATAATACTTGGCGCAAACGTGTCGGATCACCAATCTGAAAAAGCGGCACGGTGCTATCAATGTCCAACTCAAAATGCAGACCTTTTTCTTCGGCTTTGATTTGCAGAATTTCAAAAACGCTACGAATGGTTGAGTGCACGTTGTAGGAAATGTTTTCTATCGACAGGGCCTTCGCTTCGATCTTTGAAAAATCCAAAAGGTCATTGATTAATGCTTTAAGATTTTCGCCGGCATGACTGAATAACGTTAAGTAACGTTCTTGATCTTTAGACAAATTTGTTTCACGTAAAAGCTCTAACATCCCTAGGACAGAATTTAAAGGCGTGCGAATTTCATGGCTCATACGAGCTAGGAAGTCAGATTTCGCCCGTGAAGCTTCTTCGGCCTGTTCTTTGGCGATTTTTAATTCATTTTCGGTTTCAACAACCAGTTGGATTTTTTTGCGATGATAGGTCACTGCGGAACCAGCAACCAGGGCAGAAAAGCTTAAAGTTAATAATGTCGCGACGATTTGCAAGGATTCATTGGTGCGTGGCCAAGGTTCTCCGGCGATGGCAGGATAGGCGAGTGTCAGAAAGCCAATCATGGTGTTGACAATCATTGCACATTCAAGACCATACCAGATCGCTGGTAATAAAATGAAAATGCCGACGAAATACCAAAAGCGAAAAATAGGGACAGTGATGCCCGTGACAAAAGCGGTCGCGATGCCTCCGCCAAGAATGATCTTTTCTTTCAGTGGCATCTTCCAACGCCAATCTAAATCGAAGCTTTCGATCGGGAATTTATTAAGACCTTTTTTATCAAGGTAAGGAGTTAAAATAATAATCAGTGGGATCGAGATTCCAACGCCAGTCATGATGTCACCAATGAAGGCACTGAAACCTTGCCAAACGATGGTGTTGGAATCCGCATAACCTGTCGTAAACAACATGGCCTGCTGAAAGATCGCAGCCACCATCGAAGGAATCAGTAATCCATGCACGGCATAGATCACAAGATTTGTTGGAGTTGGTGACCACTTCGTTCCTTTAAAACGCTCTTTCACCAGCACGTACGAAGCCCACGCTTCGACCACGTCAACTAAACCTATCAAGGGATAAACGGAATACTTGGTAATACCAAATAGCCCTGCTGATAAAGTGGCATTGATAAATAAGGCGGGCAGAATGCGATAGCCCCACCAGCGAATCATGACAAATGCAAAGGCGATAGGAAAATAGAACGTCGAAACGCCCGGCGCGATTTGGTAGACAAGACTCAGTTGCGTTCCTAATTGAAAGAACACGATGGGAAGAATCCACGTCCACCATGGCTGTTTATTTGCGCTATTATCCATATGATCAGTTTAGGTAAGAAGCGCTGGCTCTGCTAAGAAAGTTACTGTTAAGTGTGAAAGGACAAAGTGCTATTTGTTGAGTCCAGCCAATTCACCGTGGATCACGATGAAGCCGTCTTCGTGTTTGTTTTTAACTTTTGGATTGTAATGCAACCAGTGCACAACGGCACCCATTGGTGACCACGAATCAACGATAAAATCGCCGCAGGCAATTAGCTCATCGCCGGCTCTGTAGTCTGGCAAATTTCCGAATTCGATATTATAGATCACTTCAACGCGATCATTGGTCGTTGAAAGGTCCTTATCTAAGTCGACTTCGAAGTGCACGTGGCCTTGGCGATTTTCAATTTCAGAGACAATCACGCCCTGAATAAATGCACGACCCAAAAACTTAGGTTTTTGCGTGCTACGCCATTCGATAACTTGTTCATTATTAATTTGCAGATCTTCCATTTTGTTTTTGCAAGTCGGAAGATCTGTGTTGGCGAAAGCCGTGACTGAAACCAACAAGGAAAGCAGAATCAGAAATTTCATCTAGAAAAACTCCGTTCTAACTATTCGTGAGCGCCGTTATCAATCCACGTTTTTAAGAAGGCGGTTTCGTCAGCTGTCAAACGCGGAAGTCCCGATTTCAACGGTGGCATTTGACGTTTTGCCGTCGGCAATACGATTTTATAGAGCTTACTTTCTTCTGCAGTATCAGCAAGAACGCCATGTTCTTTCATTGCAGCGACTGAATCCAAAACTGTTTCAACGTCTTCAACATCGTGCGCATGACAGCTTAAGCATTTCGGCGCGATGATGTACTTCTGTAGGTTTTCGAACGTCACCGGAAGTTTAGTGATATCAGGTTTTGTTTCTACTGGAGGAGCTGACTGACCCGCACACTTTGGCAAATCTTTAATTTTACCGCTTGGACGGCCACTTGCTTGATCATCAAACCAAGATTCGAGGATTTGTTTTTCACAATCCGTCAGTGATTTATAACCGCTGGCTTTCGGTGGCATTTGATTGCTGTTCACCTCATCCAGGATTTTACCTTTAAGCGCAAGTGCTTGTTCAGCGGTGCCCATGGCGTTACGGCCAGTGGTGTGACACTCCAGACAGCTGCGCAGTGATGTTGTTTTCAAAACATCAAAACTGATCGTTTGGTCGTACGAGAAACTGCCGATATCTGGAAGACCGTTCTTTCCTGTTTTGAAAAGACCGATTTCTTCCATAGGGTAGCTACAAGCTGCCAAAGCCAGAGAGACGAACGAAGCTGTCAGAAAAAGCTTAAGATTTTTCATGGAAAAGGTTTTACCAGAAAGATTTCATCTTGGCAGGAAAACCTCTTGAAAATTAAAAAGTACAGAGCTGTCGAGTTAATTGACAGCCCCACTTGAAAGCCAAAAGAGAACTTACATTTTTTTTAGCGGTTTAATTCGATCTGACTAGGGGTTTTGACTCGAGAAACACTGAACCCAATACATTACGCCACTCGAATTAGTTGCAAGGCCGACGCCCATGGAATGAAAGTTCGCGCCTAGAATATTTGCTTTGTGACCGGGCGAATTCATCCATCCACTCATCACGGCTTCCGGTGAAGAATATCCTAAGGCAATATTTTCGCCATAATATCCAAAAGCGACTCCGAAACGTTGAAAACGTTGTGTACTGGTTTCGCTAGGACTGTCGTGAGAAAAGAAATTGCGTGTAACCATGTCAGCCGCATGCGACTGCGCTTCCGCAACACAAGCGGGAAGGGGTTTTAAAGAAGCTAAAGATTGTTTTGCTCTTTCGGTATTAACTAAATCGATCACGGCACATTCTTGCGAATTCATAGCGCCACAACCATTCGTGCCAGCAATGGGGTCGGCGCTTGTCGCCGTATTATTAGATCCGTCCGATGCAGATCCAGAACCACCCTGTGCGCAGGCCATTAGAAACAAAAACGGTAGAAGAAGAAAGCCGCGCCATGATTTTTTAAGAACCATTGTCTCTCCCTCAATTCAATTTTTTTATTCTAACAGATCTGCGGCTTCTGAGTTGTTTCACGAAGATAATTTCGTAGTCATCTAGACAAAATATCTGCTGACGTCTCAAATTTCGCTGAATTTTCAATAGCCAAATAAAAGATTTCTCAGAATAGCATGAGGCGTTTCACAAAATATGTCGAACCTCAGTGCACGAATCAGTCGACGAATATTTGATATTCCAAGGCAGCATTAAATTTGCGACGATGACGCCAGTAATATAAACCCGCATAAAGAGCACCAATGATAAAGCCAATCAAATGCGCACTATAGCTGACGGAAGGATCAAAAGCCGTGGTCGGCATGAAGACACCCAATGCAACACCCACACTACGCAAGGCGCGCGCCGAAATTGTACGGCGTTTATCAATCGCAAAATAAAGTGTCAGCCATAAACCGGCAAGCCAATACACGACACCTGAAGCGCCAATCAATTTCACATCTTCAGGCATGTTCATCAGGACGAAAATATTTGTGATGCCACCAAAGGCAAAAGCCGCAAACGGGAACAAGGCTAAACCAAAATAGCCGTTAATAAAATATCCCAGAATAAAAAAGAAGAGCGTGTTTGAAAGCAAGTGATGAACGTCAGCATGAGCAAACAAAGTCGTCCATAGTCGCCAGTATTCTTTGTGTTGGAAAACTCGTTGGGGACTTGCTGCCATCCACTCTTGCGCATGAAAGAAATTTTGCTGATAGATCACACTGCCAATGATGAGAATAAAAGTCGCCAACGCTGAGATGATCCCCGCATTGACAGAAGGTTTACGACTTAACCATGTGGCACTTACACGATGCCAGATATAAGGTTGTGAAGAGGCCTCGTTGAGCATGTCCTGTGATTCAGGAACTTCCGCATTTGCAATGTGTGAATCCATGTGGGGCCTCCGTGACAAACGATGAAGCCTGGATACGAAGAGTCAAGGACGGGGGAAATAAAAAAGCCTCAAATAGATCCTATTCGAGGCCTTCAAAAAATTTAATTAGTAAGTGCGATTACTTAGTAACTTTTAATGCTTGGTAGATCGCATTTGTTGAAGCAGGTTCGCGGCCAGCACGAGCTGAGACAACGCACTCTTGTCGTTGTACATCTGAAAGCTCTTGGTTCTCTGCGCATTTATCTAAAGCAGCAGGGTTGAAGCTTTGACCTTTGATGCTGTCCCAGCATGACCAGAACGTTTTATCATCGTGTTGAAGATTGCAAACAGTGGCTGCATACCAATCAACATCATCTTTTTGAATCTTCTCTTTGCATTGAGAGACATCTTTATCGCCAACGAAACGATCGCAGAAGCCCTGCGGATTTGTTGGTTCAAGCGCCATAGCGATCAACGGAATAAGCGCGATTAAAAAGACAGAGTGAATAATGTTCTTCATGAAGCGACCTTTATCTTAAACAAAACAGAGTACATTGCTTTCAACATATCGGGATCATAACGGCCCGCTAATTTTTCTTTCATCATTTCCACTGCATCCAATGGCTTCAATGGAACGTTGTAAGAACGCTGAGTCGTCATTGCATCGTAAGTATCAGTGATAGCGACGATACGTGCAAAAGGGTGGATCTCTTCAGCGACGAGTTGTTGTGGGTAACCGTTGCCGGCCCATGACTCGTGATGCTCGAAGCAAGCCGCCTTAATTGCGTCACTAATATTCGGATGATTATTCAAAATAATTAAGCCGTATTGCGGGTGCATTTTCATTTGCTCCCACTCGGCATCTGTCAGGCCGCCTTTTTTGCAAAGGATGTCCAAGCTGACGTTGCGTTTACCGATGTCATGGAAAAGGGCGCCGACACCCAATTCTTCCAACGTTTTAGCATCGTAACCCAGCGCTTTCCCTAGACCTAACGAGTAGATAGAGACGTCTAAAGAGTGATTGTAAGTGTAAAAATCATGGCCCGATAAAGAAATCATGAAGCCCATCGCTTCCGGGGCCCCTTCCATCAGGTCGATGAAGTCTTTAATGATCGGGCGAGACTCATCTAAAGCGGTATTGACGTCAGGATTCTCAAAAAGATCTTCCATCAAAGCCACAGAGGATTCGCGCAGGATTTTTGCCTTTGAAAAAGGATCGATCAACGAAGAGTTCATCTCTTCGCGGACCCAGTCACGGTACGCTTGTTTGTCTTCAATGCGCACAAAGAAAGAATCCCCCGTGTCACGCGAGTGCAAGCGTTCAATCTTTCCATCGGAAAGCTTATCGCCTGCGCGCAAGTACAGGACGTACCTGTTATCAACAAGTACAAAAATATCGAATGCCGTCACCTTGTCGGGACGGATCGTCGTCAGGCGTATTCTGAAATAATTGGAGGACTCCATAGAGGAATTCTGCCATGAATTCATTGACTTAGAAATAAAATCCGCAATACTGACCAAGTATGGCCCTTCGTCTAGATACGCAGATAATGTACCTAAAAGGAGTCGGTCCCAAACTGGGCGACCTCTTCAATCGCAAAGGTTTAAAAACCTTAAGAGATCTCTTTGAGTTCTATCCGCGTGCCTATGAAGATCAAAGGGCGGCTCGCAACATTGCGAGTCTCAAACCGGACGATATTGTCAGCATCAAAGCGACAGTCGTCGCAGTTCACAGTATCAATATGGGACGTTCGACACGCAAAATGTACGACGTCGTTGTGAAAGATGCTTCCGGACAAATTCACTGCAAATACTTCCGCGTTCCTTACAAAGGTTATTTTGAGCGCTTCAAACCCTTCACGGAAGTGCGTGTTGTCGGCAAAGTGACAGAGTATCGTGGGCGCATCGAGTTTCATCATCCTGATATTCGCGACATTGAACCCGATGAAGAAACTCAAGATGCTTTGATTCCGCTGTACACAGAGATCGAAGGACTTGCGACAGCGAAAATTCAAAAGCTTGTCCGTTCAGCTTTTGCCCAAATAGAAGAGTGGCCTGAAGAAGCCCTGCCGAAATGGTTGCTGCAAAAATACGAATTAAAATCACGCAAAGATGCTCTAAAGGAAATGCATTTTCCCGACCCAGCTAAAGCCGCTGAATATGCGGAATTTAAAACGGCTGCTCAACGTCGTATTATTTTTGAAGAATTCTTCTGGCTTGAGTTGTGGTTAGCATCTCGTAAGGCGGGCTTTCAAAAAGAGGGTGCCCCGAAAATTGAAAATGCCGGTCACAAATTAGCGGCCTTAGAAAAATCTTTGCCTTATCAGTTAACGGGCGCGCAGAAAAAAGTTTTCGCCCAAATCAAAGCGGATCTTGAAAAAGGTCATCCGATGCATCGTCTGGTTCAAGGTGATGTGGGAAGTGGTAAAACGCTGGTTAGTTTCATGGCGGCACTTTATGCGATGGAAAGCGGTTTCCAATCGTGTTTGATGGCGCCGACAGAAATTTTAGCGGAACAGCATTTTAAAAACGCGCAGAAAGTTTTGGCGCCATTAGGTGTACGACTTGGTTTGTTGGTCGGTAAAACCAAAGCTTCGGAACGCAAAGAGTTGTTATTCGAACTGCAATCAGGCGAAATCGATTTGATCATCGGTACTCACGCTTTGATTGAAGACGAAGTGGTTTTTTCAAATCTTGGTTTAGCCATCATCGATGAACAACATCGTTTCGGTGTTGAACAACGTGGCGTTTTAAAAAACAAAGGCAAGTCGCCGCATTTTTTGATTATGACAGCAACACCGATTCCACGAACATTGGCGATGACTGTTTATGGTGATTTGGATGTTTCGATCATCGATGAAATGCCACCTGGCAGAAGTCCAATTCAAACGCGCGCGATTTTCGATAGCAAAAGACCTCAAGCTTTGCAGTTTATGCTGGAACAATTGCAAAAGGGTCGTCAGGCTTATTTCGTTTATCCGTTGGTGGAAGAAAGCGAAAAGATCGATTTAAAGAATGCCGTCAGCGAGTTTGAAAAACTCCAGCAGCAATTCCCACAGGTTAAGTTCGGATTGTTGCACGGGAAAATGAAACCTGCTGAAAAAGACGAAGTCATGAATCAATTCCGTCGCCATGAAATCCAAGTTTTGGTTTCTACAACGGTGATCGAAGTCGGCGTCGACGTGCCAAACGCCAATATCATGATTATCGAACACGCCGAACGCTTTGGGCTTTCGCAGCTTCATCAGTTGCGTGGCCGTGTCGGACGGGGTGAACACAAGAGCTTCTGTATTCTGATCATGGGTTATGCTGTGTCAGAAGAAGGTAAGCAGCGCACCGAAATGATGGAAAAAACTTCGGATGGATTTAAGATTGCCGAATTCGATCTTGAAATGCGTGGGCCCGGAGAATTCATGGGCACGCGTCAATCCGGTTTAGCGGGATTCAAGCTTGCAAACTTGGTTCGCGACATGGCGATCTTGCAACAAGCGCGTGAAGCGGCTTTCGAGGTTCTGAAAAAAGATCCGAAACTGTCATTCCAAGATAACAAAGGCCTGCGCGAAGAACTACTTCGTGAGCACGGTCCTGCAGCATTGGCCGGAATCGCTTAAAAAATATTTTTACGAAATAGAACAAATGTAGTTGAAGCGGAAATATTTTTCAGCCATCCTTTATATAAGTTCACAAGGATGTGACAAAATGAAAAAGAGTTTCTTCAGCGTTGTAGCTACAGCATTCCTATTTTCCGCGCAAAGTTTTGCAGCGGTTCCTTCATATCAAGTTAATATGCGTGTCGGTTTGAAAGGCCAAGCTCCGCTTGCCATCAATACTGTTGCGAAATCGGGCAAAAAGACTTTCATCAGCGAATTCTCTGACGACGGTCAAAGCGAAACATTGGTTGAAGTGTTCGCGAAAAAATCCCAAGTAAATCGCAAAGAAGGCATTTTCATGGATGTCACTGTCACGAAACGTGTTCGCGGCGTTAAAAAAGCGTCTGAGCGCGCGCAAATCTTCGCTCCTGAAAATCAAGAGATGGAAGTGGGCGTAGGAGCCAAAGGCCGTATGGCAGGCAATATGTCGCTTGCTGTCATGGCGCATCAACTCTAAGTTCTATTGATACCCCTCGCGGCTCATGATCTAACTCCTTTTAAGGGAGGGGCGTCATGGGCCAACAGTCTCTGGCTTTCATCATTCTATTTTTTGCCTCGTTCCTTGTTTGGCCATCTGCCTATGCGGGCACTTCTTTAAAACTTAATTACGCCACAATTTCGACAAACTCATCTGCGGCAATTTCTGACTTTTCAGCCGACGATTTAATGTCTGTTGAAGCGACTGAGTTCATCTTGCAGTTCAAGCGACCGTTAAATGTTCTGCAAAAAAGATCATTGAATAAGTCATTCCAAGTTTTTGGTTACATCCCTGATGATGCCTTTGTTGTGCGTGCGACGGCTTTACAACTTCGTGAGTTTCAAAGTACTCACAGTAACGTCAGTGGCTTCGTAAAATACGATTGGAAATTTAAAGTAGAATCTGAATTATTAAGCTTAAGTGTCTTTAATAAGGACGAAGCACAGATTTTAATCATCAGGATCTTCAACGCCAGTGAGGCGCAAAACATCTTTGCTAAAATCAAAGCGATCGATCCGCAAGCGCTTATTGAACTTGAAGACTCTGCAACCTTAAGTGGTTCTTTAACTTCTCAAGGCAATAAAGCGAACAACTTTGCGAATGCATTTCATGGAAAACAGTTTGCGATCTATACGCGTAAGCACTTCATTCCGCAGATTGCAATGTTAACAGGGGTTGAGCATATTTCGACTCCACCAAAAATAGAGCTTTACGATTTCCAAACTTCTGATGCCGATGCGCCACCGACTTTGACTGGTTATGAATCGGGAACAAAGTTGATGAACTTTGATGCGGCTTACGCGGAAGCTTTCACCGGTCGAGGGCAGATCTTAGCGATGGCTGATACGGGCGTGGACTCGGGTGATGTGCAGACTTTGACGCCAGACCTACATGATGCCGTGATCGAAGGACAAGCTTTCGGTTTGCGTTCCACTTCGTGGGCTGATCCGATGGGGCATGGAACTCATGTGGCGGGCTTGATGGTCGGTCGCGGAATTTTATCTGATCGCGCGGTTCATGGTGGCGCCATCGAAGCCTCTTTGATTGCTGGCAGTATGTGGTCGCCCCTGGTGAAGAACATGACGGTGCCATCAAAGCTTTCAACATTGTTCGATGCTGCTTTTAAATCCGGTGCACGAGTTCATTCCAACTCGTGGGGATCAAATAAAGATCCGGGTGCCTACGATGCTTCGGCGGTGCAGGTCGATGAATGGACTTACAACAATCCCGATATGTTGGTTGTCTTTGCTGCCGGTAACAACGGTGCTGACATGAACAAAGATGGGCGCATCGATGAGATGAGTTTGGGCTCTCCGGGCACTGCAAAAAACTGTCTGACAGTGGGCGCTTCTAAAAATTGGGTCGCGAATGGTGGCCTGCAATCACAAATTGGTAAACTCAATGAAGGTCGCACCTTGTGGGCGGCGGAACCTTTAGCCTCTTCAAAAATGTCAGACAACGAACGTGGACTTGCGCCATTTTCTTCGCGTGGGCCTACAAAAGATGGTCGTTTAAAACCCGATGTTGTCGCCCCCGGAACAAACATCTTAGGCGTGAAATCGCATCAAGACGGCGCTTCCAGTTTGTGGGGTTATTTTAGCAAAGACTACACATGGTCGGGGGGCACATCGATGGCGGCACCTCTGACAGCGGGTGCTGCGGGTGTGACTCGTCAGATGTTGATTGAAAAATGGGGGATTGCAAATCCTTCGGCAGCGCTTGTGAAGGCGATGTTGTTGCACTCTGCGGAAGATTTATTTCCCGGTCAGTTCGGTGCCGTGGGCGCAGAAAAAGGCCAAGAGATTTTGGTGACTCGCCCGAACGTTGACGAGGGGTATGGTCGCGTGAATATGCAAAACATGGTGGCGCTGGGTTCGCACGATACCGAGACCCACGTGATTGATGCGCGCGACGGTGTTGCGCAAGATCAAGCGGTCACTTACACGATCACTGTCACGAAAGAATCAGGCTTGTATGCGAACTTGGTTTGGACGGATGCTCCGGGCTCTCCCAATGCTGCTGCGGCTTTGGTGAACGACCTTGATTTGGAGCTAATGTATCCTGATGGTCACATTTGGAAGTCCGAAGACCACGTGAATAACGTTGAAAGCCTGGAGTTGTCAGGCCTAACGCCCGGAATTTACCAACTGACAATTAGGGGCTATAGAGTTCCCGAAGGCCCGAGAAATACTCAAGCTTTTGCTTTAATCTACTCAGTTCGGCCACTTTAGTAACATACCTTAAATGCCTGAAATCATTGCATCATCAGCACTTGGCGTTAAGGGCATTTTTCACCTGAATTTCCCTCTGAAATAATTTCCTGGAGCGGTGCTCTGGTTTGATAACTCGTGTCAAATTTGATAGAACAGTGAAGGTTCGATCTCTGTCCAAAAGCGAGGTTCTCGGATGCAGACATTTAATATCGGTGATAATGCAGTTTATCCCGGCTACGGCGTAGTTAAAGTTGTAGCTATTGAAACTAAAGAAATGTTAGGCACGAAAACGACCTTCTACAATATGCAATTGGTAGATACAGGTCTTAAAATCATGATTCCGACAACAAATGTTAAATCTGCTGGTCTTCGTCCCATCATTTCTAAAACTGAAGCTGCTCGTGTAGTAGGCATTCTTAAAGAAAAAGACATCAAAATCGACAACCAAACTTGGAATCGTCGTTATCGTGAATATATGGAGAAGATCAAAACTGGATCTGTCTTCGAAATTGCTGAAGTTTTGCGCGACTTGTTCCTTTTGAAAGCCGATAAAGAGCTTTCTTTCGGCGAACGCAAGATGCTTGATTCTGCACGCAGTCTTCTTTTGAAAGAGCTGACTTTGGCGACAAGCCAAGAAGAGCTTTTCATGGAAGAAGAAGTGAAAGCGATCTTCGGCGTTACAGCCTAGGGGGCGGGAGCCCGCAGAGCTGCAGCGCCGGCAGGCGCGAAAGCTGAAGCAACTTGTCTCCAATTAGAAAATCTAATAGTGTAAAGGCTTGGTTAATCACCAAGCCTTTTTTCATTTTGGAGTGTCCCATGGCTTCGCAAATTTCTCCTCATGTTCGTGTTCGTTTTGCCCCATCGCCAACAGGTTATCTGCACGTTGGTGGCGCAAGAACTGCGCTTTATAATTATCTTTACGCGAAAAAAAATGGCGGTGAATTCATTCTGCGTATTGAAGACACGGATGAAGCACGTTCAACGCAAGAATCTTTGCGTGGCGTGGTTGACGATATGGTGTGGTTGAATCTTTTGTGGGCGGAAGGTGTTGACCCTGTGACGTTGAAAGACGTGGGTCCGCTAGGTCCTTACCGTCAAAGTGAACGTCAAGATATCTACAAAAAATATGCTGATGAATTATTGAACGCAGGCAAAGCTTACTACTGCTTTTTGACGGATGAAGAAATCGAAAAGCAACGTGAAGAAGCATTGAAGGCGGGACGTTCTCCGCATGTGAACTCTCCTTATCAAGATTGGACTCTGGATCAAGCGAAAGCGAAAATCGCTGAAGGTGGGAAAGCGGTTGTGCGTTTTAAAACGCGCGAGCTGAAAAAAGATTATATTTTAAATGACCAAGTTCGTGGTGAAGTGCGCTTTCCTTCGGACATGGTCGGCGACTTTGTGATTTTAAGATCTGGCGGTATGCCAGTTTATAACTTCTGCTGCGTGATCGACGATCATTTGATGAAGATGACTCATGTGTTCCGTGCGGAAGAACATCTGCCAAATACTCTTCGCCAAATGATGATCTATGAAGCGTTCGGCTGGCAATTGCCAGAGTTCGGTCATATGGCGTTGATCTTGGATGAAGACCGTCAAAAGCTTTCGAAACGTAAAGGTGCGGTTGCTTGCGGTCTTTTAAAAGAAGAAGGCTACTTGCCGTCAGCAGTTTTGAATTTCATCGCACTTCTTGGTTGGTCACATCCAGAAGGTAAAGAGATCATGTCCGTAGATGATATGATTCAAGCTTTCGATATTTCGCGTTTGAATCACTCAGGCGCGATCTTTGACCGCGTGAAATTCAAATGGATGAATGCGCAACACTTGCGTGCTCTTCCAAATGCGGATTTGTGGAAAGCGATTCAACCATTTTTGGCGCGTGAAAAAATGGAACTTCCCCAAGATCCAGTATGGCAGGATAAATCGATTTCATTATTTAAGCCGTATATGGAAGTTTTGGCGGATGCGATCGAGTTGTACAAACCACTCAATGATAAATCTTATGTGATCTTGCCAGAAGCTGACGAGACGATGAAGTGGGAGCCAACGAAAGCAGTTCTAACTGCGTGGCGCGATCTTGTAGCAGCATTGCCGAACGAGTTCATGACTGAAGACGAATTCTTGAAACTTCAAGATGAAGTGAAAAACAAAACAGGTGCTAAAGGTAAAAACTTGTTCATGCCAATTCGTGTGGCGGTGATCGGTAAACCTCATGGTGCTGAATTGAAGATTCTTGTTCCATTGATTAAAAAATCGTCTTTGCTAGCTCGTGCAGAGCAAGCGTTGGCAAAAATCTAGAGAGCCGCGGAGATAGGGATGTCGCTGAAGATTCACAACTCTGAGTCAAAAAAACTTGAAGAATTTGTATCGCTGGAACCAAAGAAAGTAAAAATGTACGTCTGCGGTCCAACGGTTTACAACTTCCTACACGTTGGAAACTTCCGTGGCGTCGTCTTTTTTAATCTGGTTCGTAACTGGCTTGAATATTTGGGTTATGAAGTTCAGTACGCTCTGAACTTTACGGACGTCGATGATAAAATCATCGCGCGTGCCCATGAGTTGAATATGGAGCCGGGGGCTCTTGCAGAAAAATACATCGCTGAATACAAAAAAGATTTTAACTCTTTGGGATTGCGACCTCATGATTTCAATCCGAAAGTGACTGAATCTATGAACGAGATCACAAGCATCGTTGAAACTTTGATTTCAAAAGGCAAAGCCTATGAAGCCAAAGGTGACGTGATGTATTCGATCGAATCGTTTAAGGACTACGGCAAACTTTCAGGTCGTCACACTGACGAATTGCAAGCGGGTGCCCGTGTTGAAGTGGACGATAAAAAACGCAATCCATTGGATTTCGCATTGTGGAAAGCTGCGAAGCCAGGGGAAATTTCTTGGCCGTCTCCGTGGGGACCGGGTCGTCCTGGTTGGCATATCGAGTGCTCGGCGATGATTCAAAAAATCTTTGGTGAGCAGATTGATATTCACGGTGGCGGGATGGATTTGATTTTCCCGCATCATGAAAATGAGATCGCACAAAGTGAAGGCTGCACTGGAAAGCATTTTGTAAAATACTGGATGCACAACAATATGTTGAACTTCGGTGGCCAGAAGATGTCGAAGTCCTTAGGTAACATCGTTACGATGCGCGAGTTCCTTGAAACAAACAGTGCCGAACTTTACAAGTGGATGATTTTATCAGTTCACTATCGCACGATGAGCGATTTCTCTGAAGCGGCGATTGATCGCGCGGTTTCTGGTTTGGGTCGTGTTTATTCGGCGATGGCTTTGGCTGAAAGTTATCTGACAGGCGAAGTGAAGATGGCTGATCAAGCCTTCCAAAAAATTACGGACGATGCTTGGGTGAAAATTGAAAATGCATTGAATGATGACTTTGGTACGCCTGAAGCTTTCGCGACGTTGTTTGAAGTCGTTCGTCAGTTCAATAATCAAGTTCGTCGTGGTATGAAAACAAATCCTGCGATTCAAGGTAAGGCTGTGGCGTTTACAAACTTTGTACGCCGCTTTGGTAGCATGATGAGCATGTTCCAAGAACCTGCTCATGATTTCCTTGTGAAGTTGGATGATTTGTTGCTTGCGAAAATGAATTTACAACGTTCTGTTGTGGATACGTTAGTTGCGGAACGTGGTCAGGCTCGTGCGAATAAAGATTTCGCTAAGTCTGATGAGCTTCGTACAAAATTAAACGATATGGGTATTGCGGTCAGCGATACGACAGAAGGTTCATTCTGGGAAGTAGCTAAATAAGCTACTTCCGTCCTTTTACTGCTGCAACATCAGTTGGTAGTGTTTGCCAGCAGTGATTTCAAACTCATCCATTATTTGCGGTCTGTATTCGCCTTTAATAAACATTTGCACTTGGTCTTTATAGAATGGCGACAAGATATGTTCCGAGTTGCCAATCGGTAAAATACCCCAGCTTTTTTGTGGCTGGGCGAAGTCAATAATTCGACGAGTAGATGCACCAGCCACGACTTGAAATTCCCCTGTGAAACCACGTTGTTTATTGTTGTTGATTTCGTTATAGGCGCCTGGAATTGGGTAAGGACCTAAGTTAAATAATAAACTCAGTGGGAAGCTGCGACCCAATGGATGACGATATTCGATCGTATGAATGTCGCCCCACGTAGGTTTCTTCGCAAGTTTCGCCAAAGTTTTTCTAAAGCCTTCCGTGATCAGCTGGCTTTGTGATTGTTTTTTCCACCATTCAGATTGTTCGTTATTTAAGACACGTTTATAGAAGACCCACGCATGTGTCGTATTCAAATAACCAGAACGCTCTTCTTCGTTCAGATTAGCTAGCAGTAAATTCAAATTCTGACTGTTCCATTCATGAAAGAACGCGGCTTCTGTAGAGTTGAGTTCTGAATGGAAGTTCCACTTGCGAAGTTGATTTAAGAACGCGTTGTTCTGTGCGAGTTCCGCAGGGGACAACTGCAACTTCGTCAAAAGAATCTTCATGATACCAGGTGTGAAAGCATCATAGTTGAGCGTTTGAATGTTCTTAAATTCTTCAGCGCTCCAAGTTTTTTTAGTCTGTAGAGTCTGTAAAATCGTTTGATAGCGATCATCGGCCTGCCAGTCGCCACGCATATAGGCAGGAGCTTCTTTTGGACGAGAATTCGCTGTGACGATGATGCCATCGCGCGGATTTACATCATGGGGTTTTTCAGCCCATGAAAGCAGACGGACGTATTCGTCTTTACCGGAAACACCATCAAGAATCATATCGGAATTGGGATTTGCTTTGACTGCAAAATCGCCGAATGTCCACCATGCGATGTTGCGTTCGTCGGCATACATCACGTTTAAACCGGGCGCGCGACCGGGTTTTAAGGCCTCTTCGAATTCGCTCATGTTTTTAGCTTCGCCCATTTTATAAAGCGCTGTGATGGTGTCGTTGCCGGGCTCATTATAAGCCCACTTCAATGCTAAATTCTTTTCATCAAGAACGGCGTCCATCAAAGGACCATGCGGAGTCATAATCACAGGCATCGTGATATTCGGTTTGTCTTTGACGTTGATAACCTCATCCCACTCGTCATAAGGCTGCCAACGGTTTTTATACGCGACCATTTTTTTATCGCGGTCTAAACGTTCACGATACAAATCCATGTCATCAGTTTGTGACATCGTAAAGCCCCAGGCGTGATGGCGGCTGTGACCTAAAACAGCATAAGGCACCATTGGTAGATAATGGCCGTAAAGTTCAAATTCTGGGGTGTGAATGTGGGCTTCAAACCAAACGCCTGGGTGTGAAAAACCAATGTGCGGGTCGTTGGCAAAAATACTTTTTCCCGAAGCAGATCTTTGCGGGGCGATCAGCCAAGCATTGCTGCCATCAAAATAGGGCGCATATAAATTTTCAGTCGCAACAAAAAGCGGCTTAAATGTTTTGTAGTCTGTGATCTGAGCCGGAGTCGTTGGCCAGTCGTTGCGCAGATCTTTAAATAGTTCTGGTGTTAGTTTTTTTGCCAGTGCTGACATCAACACATCGTTTTTCAAAGCCACACCAAAGCTATAGGCCATGTGACCTGTCATCATATAAGCGTCGTGGGGCGTAAAATGACGAGGCTTCATTCTTAAAAATGTAAAACCATACGGAGCTGGGTGCGTATCGATGTATTGATTAATACCATCGCAGTAAGCTTCCATCTCTTCTTGCATTTTATCGTTGGAAACACCGGCCTTCATTTTGTCGGTAAGAAGTTTGTCGACCGTATGACGTAAAGCAAGACTGCGATAAAGTTTATCGCTCTTAAGGGCAACCTCGCCGACAACTTCGGAAAGTGTTCCTGTGACAAGGCGACGCGACATCTCCATTTGAAAAAGTCGTTCGCTGGCCTGAATGTATCCCAGCGCACGCATGGCATCCTTTTTCGTCTGGGCGAAGATGTGCGGAACGCCATATTGATCACGAAGAACCTGAACGGGCGCGGATAGCTGTGTCAGCTTCGCGGTGCCCTCTAAGGGAGCCACCGTTCGTCTAAAAAAGTAAAAACATCCCAAACAAATCAGAATGAAAAGAGCCAGGAAGCGTACAAGTATTTTTCTAAAGTTTGCAGACATACTTTACTCTCACAAACAGGGGTCCAGGTGGCAATATGAAGATGTAATATGAATGTCACTCTGCATAATCATGACGAAGAGCGAGACCTTTAATTTCTAGAGAGAAATGCGCATTTTTGCTACAATCGGAGGGATGGCCAATACTTACAAAAAGAACTTCCAACTGGTGTCTGAATTCAAACCATCTGGCGATCAGCCAAAAGCGATCGAGCAGATGGTGCAAAACTTTGAAGCAGGATTAAAACATCAAACACTTCTTGGTGTGACTGGTTCAGGAAAAACATTTTCAATGGCGCATACAATTGCGCAAATGAATCAACCCGCGTTGATTCTGGCGCCGAATAAAACTTTGGCGGCGCAGCTGTATGCAGAGTTCAAAGAGTTGTTTCCAAAAAATGCAGTAGAGTATTTCGTCAGTTATTACGACTATTATCAGCCGGAAGCTTATATTCCTTCGACGGATACTTATATTGAAAAAGACTCTGCGATTAACGAACAGATTGATCGCATGCGCCACTCGGCGACGCGTTCATTGTTTGATCGTCGTGATGTTATTATCGTCAGTTCCGTATCGTGCATTTACGGTTTGGGTTCACCAGAAGCCTACGAAGGCATGATGATTCAGATCGTGTCGAATACGGAAATGAAGCGCGATCATTTGTTGCGTGAGCTTATCCGTGTTCAATATCAACGTAATAACGTTGATTTTTCACGCGGTACTGTTCGCGTGCGTGGTGATAATGTCGAAATTTTTCCACCGTATGAAGAAGAGCGCGCCGTGCGTGTTGAATTCTTCGGGGACTTCGTCGAACGCTTGTCGTGGATCGATCCATTAACTGGACAAGTTTTGGAAGAGATTGATCAAGTCGGTATTTATCCTGGAAGTCACTATGCGACCGGGGATGATAATATCAAGCGTGCGATCAAATCAATTCAAGATGAATTGCAAGTGACGCTGAAAGATTTGAATACAAATTTAAAATTTCTCGAGGCTCAGCGTCTTGAACAAAGAACTTATTATGACATCGAGATGATGGAGCAAATGGGATTCTGTCAGGGGATTGAAAATTACTCTCGTCATTTGACGGGACGTGGACCTGGAGAGCCACCTCCGACATTGCTTGAATACTTCCCTAAAGATTTCATCACGTTTATTGATGAGTCGCATGTGACCGTGCCACAAATCGGCGGTATGTATCGTGGAGACCGTGCGCGCAAAATGAACTTGGTCACTCATGGGTTCCGTTTGCCTTCCGCATTGGACAATCGACCACTTAATTTCCAAGAGTTCGAAAAGATGATGGACAAAGTGGTCTATGTGTCGGCGACTCCGGGAAATTATGAATTGCAAAAATCAGAAGGTATCATCGTTGAACAAATCATTCGTCCAACGGGTTTGATTGATCCGATTGTTGAAATTCGTCCTGTAAAACATCAGGTCGACGATTTGTTAAAAGAGATCCGCGAACGCATCAAATTGAAAGAGCGTGTCTTGATTACGACTTTGACGAAACGATCAGCGGAAGATTTGACTGAGTACTATGAAAATCTAGGTATCAAAGTCAAATACCTGCATAGCGATATCGATACATTGGAACGTACAGAAATTCTGCGTGATTTGCGTCTTGGTGTTTTTGATGTTCTGGTAGGTATCAACTTGCTGCGTGAAGGTTTGGATATTCCAGAGGTCAGCCTTGTGGGGATCACCGACGCCGATAAAGAAGGCTTCTTGCGTTCGGAAAGATCACTGATTCAAACGATCGGGCGTGCCGCTCGTAACTTGAATGGTCGTGTGATTTTGTATGCCGATGTCGTGACAGAAAGTATTGCGAAAGCCATGGGTGAAACAGATCGTCGTCGTCGTATTCAGCAAGAATACAATGAGGCCCACGGTATCACTCCGCAATCTATTAAGAAAAAAATCAGAGATGGCTTGGGCGAGGCGTTCGACGGATCGTTGGCGGCTAATCCATTGCAAGGTGAAAACAGAGAAACCGCAGTCTTTAATAAATTCTCGAAAGCTCCAGATAAGCTGCAAGAGGAAATTGCAAAACTTCGTAAACGCATGAAAGAATTGTCGGCAGACCTTGAATTCGAAGAAGCGGCGAAAGTGCGCGACGAAATCAAACGTTTGCAAATTGTTGAGCTGAATATTCGTAACGGCGAAGTAGAAGCCGATAGTGCAGAGGTAAACAAGGATGGCCTCAAGTAGGTTCGAGGAAATTCGCGATAAGGTAAAAGAGTTTCCTCTTTTACCCGGCGTCTACTTGATGAAAGGCGCTGGCGATAAAATTATTTATGTTGGTAAAGCGAAAGCGCTTCGTAACCGCGTGCGCAGTTATTTTATTGACAGTAAAGACCATTCGCCAAAAACTCGTCTGCTTGTTCAGAATATTCTTGAAGTTGAATATATTCTTACGAAAACCGAAGTCGAAGCGTTCCTGCTTGAAGCTTCGTTGATTAAAAAACACCGTCCCAAATACAACATTCGCCTGCGTGATGATAAAGCTTATCCGTACATTCGTTTTAGCTGGTCGGAAGAATTTCCGCGTTTGTATTTGGCGCGTAAGGTGAAAAAAGACGGTTCGTTGTATTTCGGTCCGTACACTTCGGGTTTTGCCGTGCAAGGCACGATTCGTTTTTTAAATCGTACCTTTAAGATTCGTGATTGTACTGATGTCATGTTTAAGACGCGTACTCGTCCTTGTATGACTTATCAAATTGGTCGTTGTACGGCACCGTGTGTGAAGTATGTCGGGCAAGAAGAGTACAAACAGGAAGTTGAAGGCGCGAAGCTCTTCCTTAAAGGGCAGAACAAAAAAGTCATCAAAACGATGAAAGAAAAGATGATGGCGGCGGCTGACGAAGAAAAATTCGAAGTGGCGGCCCGTCTACGTGATTCGATTGAATCTATCAAAGCTATTTTACAAAAGCAGTCGGTGATTAACGATACGACTGAAAAAGACCAAGATGCTGTCGGCTTCTATGGTGATGAACGTGGTTGTCTGATTGAAACTGTTCACGTTCGCGCGGGAAGAGTGATCGGTACAAGACCGCATTTCTTACCGCACTTTGATCCCAACGACCCGGCTGAAGATCACCGCGAGTGGCTGGTCGATTTCATGAATCAATACTATGACGATAACTTCATTCCAGATGAAGTGCTTTTGCCTTTGGATATTGGTTCCGATTTAAGCAAGTTGATGGAAGAAGTTCTTAAAGAACGTTCTGACCATAAAGTAACGGTGCGCTTTGCAACGGATGAGCGTGGTCGTAACTTAGTTGATATGGCTAACGAAAATGCCAAGGCTCATTTGTTAAAACATGTTTCTAAATCGGAAGAAAAACTTCGTGGTTTGGAAGAGATCAAAGAAAAATTAGGTCTGCCAGATATGCCTCGCCGTATCGAATGTTACGATATTTCGACGTTCCAAGGTGCGGAAACGGTGGCTTCACAAGTTGTCTTTGAAGAAGGTGTTCCTGCGAAGGAGCACTACCGCCGTTATAAAATTAAAACGGTTGAAGGTATCAATGACTTCGCGTCCATGTACGAAGTTCTATCTCGTCGCTTCAAACATACTGAATACGAGGATCCAAATTTGATCGTGATCGACGGTGGTAAAGGGCAGTTGTCTCAAGCCATCAAAATTTTGGAAGAGATCGGGCGAAAAGACATCCCAGTTGTCGGCTTAGCGAAAGCTCGTACTGAAAGCGATTTCCAAAAGCAGGAAGTCGAGTCGACAGAAGAGCGCTTCTTCCTTCCGGGGCGTCAAAACCCTGTGGTGTTTAAAAATAACTCCGAGGCGTTCTATATCCTGACGGGTATTCGTGACGAAGCCCATCGTTTCGCGATCACTTATCATCGTAAGCTGCGTGAAAACACGTCGATTGAAAGTGAATTGGATTACGTTGTCGGCCTGGGTGAAAAAAGAAAGAAAACTCTTTTGACTCAGTACAACTCTATTGATGAAATCAGAATGGCCGAGCCAGGAGATATCGCCAAGCTGAAAGGATTCAATCGAGTTCTTGCAGAACGTATCATCCTGCAATTGAACGATTCTGAAGAAGAAGAGATAGAAGCAGAATGAGAAACCACGCGCTGTTAGTTGGATTGGGAATATTTTTTAGTCGTATTGCAGGCCTTGTCCGAGAGCGCGTATTTGCTCACTACTTTGGTAACTCTGATGCCGGGGACGCTTTCAAAGCGGCTCTTAAAATTCCCAACTTCTTACAGAATCTTTTCGGTGAAGGCGTTCTTTCTGCAAGCTTCATCCCAGTTTATGCCCAGCTTCTAGCAAAAAAACATGAAGAGGAAGCCGCAAAGGTGGCCTCTGTTATTGGTAGCTTGTTATTCGTGATGACGTCGTTCTTGGTTTTAGGCGGAGTCTTCGCAACGCCGGCATTGATTGATTTGATCGCACCGGGTTTCGTTGGTGAAAAACGTCTTCTAACTATCAAGATCGTACAAATTCTTTTCCCAGGCACGGGCTTCTTGGTGATGTCGGCTTGGTGTTTGGGGATTTTGAATTCTCATAAAAAGTTTTTCCTTTCTTACGTGGCCCCGGTAATCTGGAATTTGACGATCATCGTGACGTTATGGATTTGGGGAAGCAAACAAGTTCAATTTGATTTAGCGTTAACAGTTTCTTGGGGTTTGGTTGCGGGAAGCTTCTTGCAATTCTTTGTGCAATTGCCATCGGCTTTGCGTTTAGGAAAAAAAATCATTCCTTCACTGGATGTGAAATTATCCAGCGTTAGAACGATTGTCAGAAACTTTGTACCGGTGGTGGTTTCTCGTGGTGTGGTGCAAGTCAGTGCTTACATCGATAATATGTTGGCATCACTATTACCCACGGGTGCGGTTTCGTCTTTGGCCTATGCGCAGACCCTTTATCTTTTACCGGTCAGTCTTTTTGGGATGAGTGTGTCCGCGGCAGAATTGCCAACGATGTCGCAAGCGACGGGCAGTGAAGAGGAAATCCGTGGTTATTTGAACGAACGCTTAAATCGTGGTCTTCAGCAAATCGCGTTTTTTATCATTCCTTCGGTAGTTGCGTTTTTATTGTTGGGTGATTTGATCGTTGGTGCTGTTTTCCAAACAGGCCAGTTCGATGCAAATAGCACGCGCACTGTGTGGTTGGTATTGATCGGTTCGACGGTGGGCTTATTGGCGTCGACACTAGGTCGGTTGTATTCGTCGACTTTTTATTCTTTGAAAGATACACGAACGCCGTTAAAGTTTGCGATCGTACGTGTGGTTGCAACAACTGCGTTGGGAATTCTGTTTGGTTTTTATTTGCCGAAAGCCATGGGGCTTGAAGCTTCATGGGGGACTCCGGGGTTGACGGCGTCAGCAGGTCTTGCTGGTTGGATTGAGTTCTTTTTCTTAAGAAAAGCTTTGAATAAGAAAATCGGTCAGACGGGCTTGCCATTTACTTTCCAATTGAAAGTTTGGGCGATTGCTTTAGTTAGTGCGGGAATTCCAGCGGCGATTGCGCATTTTATTTTGCCAGAGCATATGCATGTGATTATCAAAGCGGTGATTGCAGTTGCGATCTATGGCTTGCTCTATTTCTCTTTGGGTTATGCTTTGAAAGTCGAGCAAGCTCATAGCTTCTTACAAAAAATTCTACGTCGTTTGAAATAGGTCGCGAAAGCGACCTACCAACGTGTGCCCCAACCATAAAGGTTCACGATAAAGTTTCCGGCACTTGTTCTGAAAATCAATTGGCCACTATAGCTGCCTTGATACCATGGGCGGAATTGCACCCAAACGTTGCATTGATAGCCTGGAGGCAAAACATGTGGGCAGTTGGCGTTGCCGTAAAAACCTTGGCCGTATAAATCAATTCTATTCAGATACAAATTTCCTGATCCCGTGCTTCGTAAATAGAAATTTGCCGAACGCACAGAGTTCACGGGCACTTGGCCGAAGTTATAATTGTAGTACTGATTCCCCGGATTTGGATTACCTGGATATTGTGGTGGTCGAGGGTCATGAGGTTTCTGTGGTTCAGGACTGTTGCCATCATCAGGAAGAGGTTCCGGCAGACCCTGTATTTGCAGCGGAGTTAAAACTCCATCCGCGGAGACGAGTTCGAACTTTGCTTCGTTTGCAAATGTTGAAAGTGAAATCAAAAAAGTGGCTAGTGTGAGTATCCAAGCTTTTATAGACGCTTTCATAGACCTCTCCTTGTGTGGGCTGATGAATTTATTTTTCTAGAAGAACAAGTTGGTCGCAAAGTAAATCCACTGTATGCTTTTCTTGTCATGAAAGAATCAGTCTGGTCTCCGCTTAAAATTTCAGTCTATCGCTCGTTTTGGATCTGTGCTTTTTTGTCAAATCTTGGAACATGGGTTCAAGACGTGGCGGCAAGTTGGGTGATGACACATCTGTCGACATCGCCTTTGGTGATTTCACTTTTGTCTTTCACGGCAAATCTGCCGGTCGTTTTTTTAAGCATCCCTGCAGGCTTTGTCGCAGATCAGGGGCATCGTCGTCGCATTCTTTTAATTGCTCAGACAATGATGTTTTTTTCCGCGGGAATTCTTGCGTTTTTGGTGTGGCAAGAAAAGATCACCGAAGGATCTTTGCTTATTCTTTCCTTGGTGATGGGCGTGGGTTTTGCTTTGACGAATCCAGCCTTTCAATCTGTTTTGACGGATCTTGTACCGACAGAATCGCAGGCCCAAGCGGTGCTGGTGTATTATATGGGAATTAACATCACACGTGTGTTGGGTCCTACTTTGGGCGGCGGTATCTTAAGCGGTTTTGGTCCTGAGTGGGCGTTCTTGTTAAATGCTCTGTCATTCTTAGGTTTGATTTTATTTTTTGTGCGTTGGCCCGTTAAAGAAGCCGTTGAACAGAAAAAAGAAATTCATTGGTCCCAATCAGAGTGGAGATTTTTATTCTCTTTGCACAACATGAAGTTGTGGGTTGAGATTTTCATCGTCACTTTCTTTGCGAGTGCCTTGTGGGCTTTGTATCCAACACGCGGTCGTGTTGAGTTGGGTTTAAGCAGCTTGCAATATGGTTCTCTTTTAGGCTTCTTAGGTTTGGGCGCATGTTTCAGCGCTGTGTATTCAGATAAAATCATGCAACCACACAAAACGGATTCATCATTATCGGGTGCTTATATCGTTTATGCCGTGGGCCTGCTTTTGATGGGCCTAGCACCGAGTTATGTGTTTATGTGTGAAGCGATGTTTTTTGCTGGGATCGGTTGGTTGATTCTTGCGACCTTGATGAACATGAGTTCCCGACAGCTCACGGGAAAATCACATTTGAAAGCAACGATGCTGGGAGTTTTCTTAGCAGTCTTTTATGCAGGGATGGCTTTAGGGGCCGTCAGTTGGGGAGCGTTCGCGCGCTTTAGTTCCACATCAAAGGCGCTCGTTGTGGCGGCAGTAGGCTTATCGATTACGGGATTTTATAAATTTGCAAAATCCCGCATGAATAAAATAACAGCTACAAATTAGTGAACGCGGTGATGACTTGTTTCGCGTTCTTTTGCGCACACAGGACATTTTGCTTCTTCAGCAAGCACGCAGATTTCTGAATCTTGGCGATAGCTGAATTCAACAGGGGCACCACATAGCTCACAATTGTTGACAGCCTGTTTGAAGCTTTCTCTTTTGATAAATTCTTCAGTCGGGATGATGTTGAATTTGAAAACTCCCATGGTGGCCTCCTCTAGCTTGAATTGCTTATCGGATGTTTTTGTCTCAACTTGAGGCATTTCTTTGCGTCCTTATATACAGAGTCATTTGTAAGACCTTCCAGCGCAGGGCGCTAAACACCGGTTTTAATAGTCTATGGTCTAGGACGAGAGTATTCTTCGTCCCATGAAGGATTACATTCAATATCTTGAAGAGGTTTTAGGCTTACAAAAAGTCATGATCTCTGACGGAGCCGGAGCACCGGTTGTTACAAACGAAGCCGCTAAAACTCAGTTCTTTACTGAGCAAGGTTCGTTCAGTCCTTCAAACATCCAACACTTCGAATTGATCTTTTTAAATATCCTTACGCAAGCTAAAGAAAGTTTGTTCCTGCCAGAAACGAAAGATCTTTTTGGCAAGATGAAGGCTGCAATGAAGCTGCGTAACCTGCAAGTTTTGGAACTCGATTGCACGGTCGATGATCGTTCACAATTGCCGTCAGAGCTTGCAAAGATTTGTGAAAGCAAAGTTGTTGTTGTGTTTAGTTCTTTCCCAAAAGATATCGGCGAGTTGATTTTCAAAGGGCCTGGTAAGTGGATTGAAACTTACAGTCCTGCGTATTTGCTTGAGGATGCGGGAGCGAAAAAAGTTGTATGGAACGATTTGCAAAAAGTTATGCGCGAGCTGGGTATTTGAAGTTCGTTCTTCCACTAGTAATCATGTTACTAGCAGGAACGGCCAAAGCTACTTGCACATTAGCACTGACAGTTAACGAAGCGATTTCAGCTTCAACCTCTGATTATTTAGAACGTGCAGAAAAGCGCGCACTTGAAAACAAGTGCGAGTCCATTTTGTTGCGTGTGAATACTCCGGGTGGAAGTTTGCAAAGTACACGTTTAATCGTGTCGCGCATTTTAGCGTCACCCATTCCGTATTTGTGTTTGATCACACCCAGTGGCGGTCACGCGGGCAGTGCGGGGGCCATTATTCTGCAAGCCTGTCACGTGAATGGCGGATTGGTCGCAACGAATATCGGTGCGGCGACTCCGATCTTGGGCAGTGGTGAAAAAATTCCTGACGATCTTAGAAATAAAATGATCAATGACACTGTCAGTTGGCTTGATGGCATCACCACGCTTCGTAAACGCAATCTGAAGTTTTCAAAAGAAATCGTGACGGAAGCGAAGGCCTTAAGCAGTGAAGAAGCCTTGAAACAAGGTGCCCTTGATATTGTTGCGAATAATGAAACGGAATTTTTAAAACAAGCGCAGGGCCGTAAAACTCTTTTAGGCGAGAAAAAAGAAAGCACCGTTGAAGTGGGCGATCTGCAAGAGTTCGAGCCAGATCTGCGCTATAAAGTTTTAAGTTTCGTTGCGGATCCTGAATTTGCCTACATTCTTTTTATGGGCAGTTTGGCGTTGTTGTATGTCGAGTTGACTCATCCCGGGTTGATTGCTCCGGGAGTGATTGGTGGTTTGGGCATCGTGCTTTCAATGGTCGCTTTCCACAAACTTGATGTGATGTGGGGAGGACTTGCGCTGATCCTTCTAGGAATCGCATTCCTGATTGCGGAATTGTTCCTGCCAAGTTTTGGCGCTTTGGGTATCGGTGGTCTGATCGCGGTGTTTGTGGGAAGTTTGTTTTTATATGATCCGCAGACGACGGGTTATCACTTGCCGTATTCGATCATCACGCCGGTCGTGTTGATCCTTGGAGTTTTTGTTTTAGGTTTAGGTTATTTGGCGTTTGGCACTTTTAAGTTGAAGCGCCGTGATTTGGATACTGATCTGCAAAGTGCAGAAGGAACCGTAGTGACGACCGAAAGCAACGGTCATCGTGGTCAGATTCAAATCATGGGTGAGACTTGGAAGTATGTCTCTGAAGATTCATTGACAGTGGGTGATCATGTGTCGGTCACAGCTCGTCAGGGTCTAACTTTAAATGTGAAAAGAAATAAAAGGAGTCCGTAATGGAATTTCTAATAGCGATAGTAATTATTGGTGCAATTGTATTTAGTTCGATGGTGAAAATCTTGAACGACTGGGAACGTGGCGTGGTTTTGCGCCTTGGCCGTGCCGTGGGCGTGCGTGGACCGGGTCTGATTTTATTGATTCCGTTCATTGAACGTATGATTAAAATCGACACTCGTACAGTGGCGATGGATGTTCCACCGCAAGACGTGATCACTCGTGATAACGTTAGTATGCAAGTGAATGCTGTTGTGTACTTCAAGGTGACGTCACCGCTTGAAGCGATCACGCGTATTGAAGACTATTACTTCGCGACAAGTCAGTTGGCACAAACGACATTGCGTTCAGTGATGGGGCAATATGCTTTGGATGACGTCCTTGAACACCGTGATAAAATCAATACAGCCTTGCAAGCGATTCTTGATAAGCACACGGAAGCGTGGGGCGTAAAGGTCACGATGGTTGAAGTTAAACAAATCGATCTTCCAAAAGAAATGCAAAGAGCGATGGCTCGTGAAGCGGAAGCAGAGCGTGAGCGTCGTGCAAAAGTGATCTCTGCCGACGGTGAAGTGCAGCGTGCGCAGAAATTGGCTGAAGCGTCACAAACTTTGGCGAGCTCGCCATCTGCATTACAATTGGCCTACATGCAGACTCTGACAGAGATCGCAGGCGATAAGTCGAATACGATCTTGTTCCCATTGCCAATGGATTTGGTTAAACCGTTCATGCAATTGGAAAACAAAAACTAGACTTTCATCCTTTCTAAAATCTTAGTTAAATATCTAAAGGCAGAGCACGGATCGCTCTGCCTTTTTTTTCGTTAGCGCAAGCTAAGGTAAAACTCTAGGGATGGGGAAGCGATTTTGCGAATTTTGTGGGCGTTTATTGGTTTTTTGAGCGTTTTTATTTTGTCGTTATCGGACGCTCAATCCGCGCAACTGCATCCTGATCTTGTTCGTGTTCGCTTAATGACCGCTGGAAAGAAAATAAAAGTTTCTGGTGTCGGTCTTAAATTCCAAAGTCTGTCACAAGCCATTCAACAAGTTTCCATCCCCATGAACAATCAAGCTGAAATCCGTCTGTTACAAAAAGATGGTAAGAACTTTTGGGGTTTAAAAATCAACAGCCAAGATTACGAACATCTTTTTGCGGAAAAGTATTTCGTTATTCAAGGCGAATCAATGCGTATCGGTACGCAAACATTGCCAGATAAAGTTTTGCTTTCAAGTAGCGGCTCATCAAAAGTGGATGTTGTTGGTGTTTTGCCTTTGGATGAATACGTGATCGGTGTTCTTTCAAGTGAAATGCCGTCGTCATGGCCACTTGAAACTTTGAAAGCACAAGCGGTTGCGATTCGATCTTATACTTTGGCGGTGATGAGTGAACGTAAAGATCGCGCTTATCACGTTGAAAGCAGCGTGATGGATCAAGTCTTCCGTCATGTTTTAGGTGATGAAGAAGCAGAGTTGAAACTTAAGAAAGCAATTCAAGCCGTTAAAGAAACAGAAGGCATGAAGTTGATCGGCCCTGATCGTCATGTGCTAAAAGCGTTCTATCATTCCGATTGTGGTGGTCGCACGACGACTGCCAAAAATGTATGGCAAGGTGGCGTTGATGCGGGGGTTGCAGTGGATAGCTCCTGCCCAACGGGACCGCACTCGATTTGGAATTTCAAAATCAGTAAAGAGAACATGGCGAAACGTCTGAATGTTGCAAGCTTCACCAGCATGGTATTGGTGAAGTCTAAGGCCGACAATCGCGTGCAGGAAGTGCGTGTGGCGTTGAATGACGGAACTTCCAAGTCTTTCTCTGCGAATGAATTCCGTCAGATCTTGGGCTTTCAGGAATTGCGTAGTACGGCTTTTGATTTGAAAGTCGAAGCGGGGCAATTGTTATTCAATGGCAAAGGCTTCGGTCATGGGGTCGGGCTTTGCCAGTGGGGAAGTCGAGTTCTGGGAACTCGTGGAGCAACGTTTAAGGAAATTCTGACCCATTATTATCCATTAGCTCGACTTAAGTAGATCGTGCGTTTCCCTAAGTGTCCCGATAAGTATTCCAATGAAATACTTAAGCATCATCGTCCTAACATCACTATTTGCAAGCTCAACTCATTCTTTTGCGACAGAAGCCGATGGCGCCTGTCTGAATTGTTCCGAAGCCGGGGGCGGTACAGCAGCCAAATTAAATACTGCGGTCGATGCCATTGCAAAAGCGATTAAACCACAGGACGCTCATTGGATTGATGCGAACTTTTTCGTCGATACAAAGCCTGTGGGTAAAGAGCTAGATGTCGTTTTCAAAAATCCCAGCGATTTAAATTTATCACAAAGCCAAATGACAAAAGTGTGGGGAGTCTATTCTGATTTTCTGAATCAGAAAAATCTGACGGACGCGTTGAAAGTCGTCAATGGTCAAGGCAAGAACTTACAGCACGAAGAAAAGCTATTACTTCTAAGTATGGTGGGCAGTCGCTTATCCAGCGGCTATAGCTCTACGGGAAAAGAAAATAAAGACATCAACTCGGTTTACATGAACGCCGTGAAAGCGGGCAGTGAAGGTGGCGTGTGTGGTGATATTCATAAACTTCTTGGTGAAGTCGCAAAAAACTTAGGCTTCGAGGCCGTCGGTCGCCATACCGGTCAATGGCAGCAGAACTTAGATAAAGACAATGCCGGCGGTCATGCGATCTTGCATTTCCGTGATCCCAAAACGGGCGAATACTATGTGCAGAATTATTCGCAAGTGTACAACACGCGCCAAAAAACTTTGCAATCGGCAGTCGATGTTTCAACAAAAGTTTTAGGTGTCTTGCACGGTCAAACTTATGTTGAATCTCGTCCTGGAAAGTTGCACGAATACGTACCTGCAACGGCGCAATGGGTAGAAAACCAAATCAAAGGTGTTGCTGGTTTTAAACCGGACGCTTCGGTTGCAACTGTAAAAATCGGCGAACATGAAAAGACGTTGGCGCTGCAAATGGGCACTGAAAATATAAAAGGCTTCATGCTAAGCAGCCGTGTGAACACCGATGAAGGCACATACCAACTGGATGCTGCCGGTCTTGCAACTCGTGGTGAATATAAAAAAGAATTTAAAGATCGTATGATTGATGAAGTGAAAGTGACTTCGGAAGCTTACGGTGGTGCACTTCGCTTATCGGCTCCTGGTTTTGATGCGTGGTCTGATACTTACAAACAAGGCGAGCGCAATACGTTCTTCTTTGGTGGTAACATCAAAGGAACAGCGCGTGTGAATGATACGACAGGGAAGATTGAAATCAATTCTGTGAATTTGGATTTCAAACCCAAAGGTGGCGATCAAACAAAAACAACAACAGCGGGAACTCGTACAGAAGTAAAAGCTGGTGTGGAGCATGAGTGGAAAGATTTAAATCTTAAAGCTTCGGCTGATCGTACATGGGGTTTCATCCCTGTTGAAATCGAACAAAAACACCGTCCTAAAATGCAAACGACATATGACCGTGTTGGTATCGTTTACGATACAAGTAAGCCCGATAAAAAAGAAGCCTACTTGGTAGTTGGCGCCGACGTTTATTTCTTAGAAGGTGTGAACGTTAATTCCGCAGTGGCGGTGAAGAATTCTATCAAAGCCGTTTTGCCGACAGAAAAGTTAGGCACGTTTACGATTGCTGCGGACCTTGGCAAGATCGTTTCAAATAAAAGCAAAGATCCGTTCTATGACACGGTTCCAACAACTTCAGTGGGCATTGATTGGAATAAGCAATTAAACAAGATGCTCGATGTCGGCTTCAATGTTAGTTACACAAAAGGAACGCAAATTCAGCCGTTCGGAGTTATCGGTCCTGTCACACCTGTGATGGGCGGGCCCGAAAAGAAAGTTCAAGGAATGGTTTACTTGCACGGCAAATTCTAGAAATAAAAAAAGGCGCTGTGCAAGCGCCTTTTTAATTCAAGGTCTGAAATTCTTTTTTTAGAATCCCATAAAGACTCGGGCTGCAAACATGAACACTGCGCCCAAGATAATTACGTTCGTTGCTGTTACTGTCATGGCTTTATCCTTATAAAAAATGTCAAAGTTTTGATACAAGTCCCATTTCGGTAAAACGATGAAAATTCTTAAATATTTCTTTTTTTGTCGAAGTTTTGGTCTAGCTTTTTGAGACAGTGGTGCCCCTTTTGCGCACCCTCCACAAGGTTTAGACGATAAGCACCCCTCTGTTTCGCTCTGAGAATACCTGGGATTTCCTATATAAAACCACAACTTACGCCGTTTTTTCTGACTTGGCATACGCATAGCAATAGTATCCATACGAGAGGTGACCACTAACGGTGCACCACTTAATAAGAAGAGAGGCTGTTATGAAAAATCTCAACACTAAGCTTATGATCCTTCTAGCTGGTATCTCCTTGATGGGAGTTGGTTGCAGCAAGAATCAATTGCAAGCTAGCGACTCTACGGCAGTCGTAGATGGGAATACAGCAACTGGCGTAACTCCACTTGCACCAGACTCTACTGATTCATCTTCATCAGCTTCTGGTTACACAAACTCAGCAGCATTCACTCCAGTGTCTTTGCAAGAGTTCAACTCTTACGTAGCAACACATCCATTGAATGCGCCGACTAACTTTAAAGTGACGATGAACTTGCAAAACAACGGAAGCAATCGTTACGGTGGTACAGTTCAGATCTCTTATACAGATACTGGCTACACATACAACGGTACTTTCACTGCAGGCACAGGTAACAACGTATCGATCAAGACTTTGAAAGATAACGACACTCCAGAAGCGCAATTCAACTACTGGTATTCGTCTTCTTCTGGTCCGGTGTTCTCTGGTTTCTTCCAAGATTCTTACGGATCGATCGTAGTGATCGTTGATAAATATGTAAGTGTATCTGGTGGTGACGCTCAAGGTGGCGCTAATGTGATCTCTGGTTCAATCTACTACAAGAACTTTGCACAATCTTATGCGACTCAATCGCCATACAGAAAATGCTGGTTCATTTATGATGGTCCATACAACTGCCGCTCTTCAGCGATCATCAACAAGACTTCTTTGGTACCAGATGGTTACAGAAAATTGGGAACATTCTCTTACATGAGCAAATCAGCAGTGTTCCAATAATAGATAGATAAACGGATAAAGAATTTTAAAAACGAACTAAAACACTAGAAAAGAGTTACTTGGAGAGAATTATGGAAACGCTTAACAAAAAGACTTTAAGTTTTTCTACAAAACTTTTCGGCAGAGCAGTAGCAACATTAGCACTTATCTTCACGATGGCTGCTTGTGGAAATAAAGGTGGCGATAGCAACAATAGCAATTACCTTTGGGGTGCAAATTGTGCAACTTGCGTAACATCTTTAGGAAATGGCACTGCGATTGACGTGTTTAACGCTAGCAACGCAACTCGCATCGCAAATCTTGTTAATATGCAACTTATTGTAAATGGATCGACGTTCGTTCCAGGTGCAAGTTCATCTTACAATTTGTATACGGGCCCAGTTGCAGTATCAGGAACTTTCACATTGTCTCAGATGGCAGCAGATCCAGCGACAGGTCAATGTGCGATTCCAGCAGGCAGCTACACTGTGCAAACAGCTTCGATCGGTCAAATGTCTTTGGGTTCAATCGAGCTTCCTGATTTGATCACGACAAATGGTGTGCAAATCAGAATGTCTCTTCGTGGTGGCGTTCTTTATAAAGATGCGATGACGCAAAGAACTCGTTTGTTCGGTTCACTTTACATCACAAGTGTAAATGGTATTCCTTGCTCGAATGCTTTCTCTGATACTTTGAACTAATTCTTAAAGAAAAACTAAAAACAAAACACCGAAACCCTGAGTTCATAACTCGGGGTTTCTTCTTTTATAGTCCATAATATCTGTTGCGCTTAGAGGAAAGTCTGGGTCTAATGGTTATATGGAATTACCTCTTTGGATCGACTTCTTTGATGAACTTCAGAATGTGCGAGGACGTTCCCAGAATACGGTGATGGCTTATCGTCGTGATTTGGAACTTTACATCGAATACTCAAAAACAAATAAATCAGTGAGCGGCTTTTATGAGTTTATGAAAAAACATAAACTTTCAACGCGTTCACAAGCGCGCGTGATTTCTTCTTTACGCACGTACTTTAAGTTCTGCGAATCGCGTGGTCAGAAATGCCCAGAGCTTCGTGAACTAAAACCACCTAAAGTAAAAGTAGGTCTTCCGAAAGTTTTGACTCCGCAAGAGTTCCAGCAACTTTTTGATGCAGCTGAAGTGAATGACCCTGTAAAGACAGCACGTAATCAATTGACGTTGTTGTTCTTGTACGGATTGGGTTGTCGTGTGTCAGAGCTTATCGCTTTGAATGTGACTGATTTTAATGCGACAGACCGTTGGATTAAAGTATTAGGTAAAGGCAGCAAAGAACGTTTGGTGCCTTTGACTGAAAAGTTAGCAGAAGAGTTAACGAAATACTTGAAGGATTCACGTGGCACTTTGCTTAAAGAAAACTCACCAAGTATTTTGATTAACGATCGCGGTCATCGTCCATCACGTGTTGACGTGTGGAGATGGTTGGCGGCGTGGTCTTTGCGCGCAGGTTTCGCAGAGCCGGTGAATCCGCACAGATTCCGTCATGGTTGCGCGACAGCGTTGCTTGAAGGCGGTGCTGACTTGCGTTCGATTCAAATGTTGTTGGGGCACGCAAGTATCCAGACGACTCAGATTTACACGAACGTGACGACAAATACGATGACTCGCACAATTGAAGAGCATCATCCGCTATCTCAGCTTCAACCGGTTGAGAAATAGACTCTTAAGTAAACAATGTCGGGGCGACAACACGCCCCGGCAAAAATCGCACTATTTTATCAACAGTGAATTCCTCATGAGTTATAACAGAAGTGAGGGAAAATTATGTCTGATGAAGTCAATAAGCTCGTAAGCGGCTTTCATAAATTTCGTACGAAGTACTTCCTTAAAGATACAGAGTTGTATCATCAACTCAGCACAGAAGGTCAGTCTCCAAAAACTTTGATTATTGGTTGCAGTGACTCGCGTGTCGATCCAGCTCTTTTAACACAAGCAAATCCTGGTGATATCTTCGTGATTCGTAACGTGGCGAACTTGGTTCCTCCTTACGAAGTTGGCGGTGGATTCCACGGGGTCAGTTCGGCGATTGAGTTCGCGGTGAATGGCTTGAAGGTTGAAAACATCATTGTGATCGGTCACGAGCAGTGTGGCGGTATTAACGCTCTTTTAAAAGGCAATACAAGCCGTACTGATAGCTTTATTTCATCGTGGGTTGATATCGCGAAAGAAGCAAAGATTGAAGTTTTGCGTGAACTGCCAAATGCGCCAGAGAAAGTGCAGTTGGATGCCTGCGCTAAAAAAGCAGTCTTGATTTCAATGGAAAATTTGATGAGCTTCCCATTTATTCAAGAGCGTATGCAAAATCATGGCTTGAAAATCTACGGTTGGTTCTTTGAATTAGAACAGGGTCGTATGCTTGAGTTTAACTACGAACAAAGAAAGTTCGTAGAAATCTAAACTTCACGCACTAAAAATAAATAAGTGCAGATGATGATTCCGACGATTCCTAAAAGAACGGCTCCTAGGATGAATAAAAGTCCTAGGGCTTGTTTTCTGCGTTCCTGGTAACTTGATGTTTCTTCCATGGGGCGAACCTATCTAAGATTTACAGTATTTACAATAATTGTTTGTAAGTTGCGTGTTCCATTCTCATCCGCTAGGTTCCCCCGTATGAGCTTGTTAAGAAAAATCCTGTATACTTCTGCATTTTTCGGTTTGTTTTCTGTTTTTTCTAAACAAGAAATCGCTTTTGCCGTCGTTAAATATGATCCTCCATTTTCAGTTGTCACTTCGGATTTTCCTCCATTTAGCTATCTAAAAAACGGACAGCCGTCAGGGGTCATGGTCGACATCATTCAGGAAGTTCTGAAAGAGCTTGAAAACGACGGTAAGTTGCCAAAGATAAGTGACGTGCAAATTAACTTTGTGCCATGGAAGCGTGCCTATCGCATGGCCAGTGAAGGCACGAATGTTATGCTTTTCCCGATGGGTATTAATCCGGAACGTAACAAGCAGTTTGCATGGGTCGGACCGCGTTTTCCGCGTTCTATTTGGATTTATTCTTTAAAGACTGACAAGACACACGCTCTAAAAAAGCAGGATTTTAAGGGCAAGCTTGTTGGTATTGTGCGCGGCTATTCTTGGGATAAAGACTTGCGCGATATTTCTGCGATTCCTGATGAAACTGTGGATGATCGTATGTTGGTGCGAAAACTTGCAGGTCACCGCATGGATTACATTGCGATGGATGAAGAAGTTCTAAGATATACACTGCAGTTGATGAAAGACACCGATCCATTTGTTCGGGATTTGAAACTAGAAAAGGTATATCCATTGTTCGCTGGGGGAGAAAGAACGTTTGGTCTTTCGAAAACAAGCGACCAAGATTTGATCGCTCGATTGCAAAGCGCTTATCTAAGACTCGAAAAGCGCGGCACAATTAAAAAGATCTGTAAGCGCTACGATATTCGCTACTAGTGTTTTAGCATGCGGCAGAATAGCAACGATGACATGCCAGCGTTGCCGTCTGCTTGACGACCAATGACGAGCATTGAATTTTGGTCGGCCGAATTTCTAAACCAATAACGCAATTCCGATTTCTCGCCCACATAAGCAAGTTCTGCATGATCTGGTTCTAAAATACCTTCGGCACCTTTAGAGCCGCGCAAGATCAACTCACTTTTCGTTTCTTCGGGAGTTAAGCCCGCATAAGGATCGGATTCATAAAAGAAACCAAAAATGCCCATGATGTAAAGTGGTGCTGACTTTTGAAATACAAAAGCGCCAAAGTGGGCATAATCAGGATTGTACATTGAATTCAAATGAAAGCATTTGCCGCTGTAGGCAGAAAGATCCGCTTGCGCAAACTGGGCTGTGCCTTGTTTATAGTCTTCAATAATCGCAAGCATCGGTTCAGAACAGCTATTGCCGTTGCAGAACTGCGTCGGGTCTGGAGAAAAAGTATGAGCCGCAAAGGCAGATGAATTTAGAAGTGAAACCAGAATTGCAAGTGCGAATGTTTTCAAAGGAGCCTCCTCCTTTATGGTTTCAATCGCACTTGGTGCTGTCAATGACTAGTTACAAACACTTTGTGAAGCCAGATATGGAACATCTGGTGTGATCACGTAATTCGAAAATAAATCTTGATTCACATTGTGATCATAGTAATTGCCGAACGACGTATACAGATAAGGAATGATTTCAGTAGGTGCCATAGCCGTCACAAAGCGAGTTGGCGACAGACTTACGAAGCGCACATAGCCTGGCTTCACAACGCCCACCGCGCCAAAATCAGAAAGAATATGATTTTCGGGCGCGCCTTGAGTTTTAAACAACATGTAAGGAGTATAGCGAGCCCAGTCTTCTTTCACATCGACCGTGATCTGCATTGTGCAACGACCATTCACACAGTTTTTTAAGGCCGCCTCACGCAATACGATTAAACAATTGCGATCCGCCTGTTCTTGGAGTGCGAAAGCGAAATTAGAAAAAGATAACAAGGCAATCACCAGTAGATGCTTCATGAGTTTCTCCTGCTTTGAATGGGGAAGAGAAGTTTTTAGCATCTTGATTCTGGATCGAGCAGTTACAATGAGGAAATTAAGCTTATTGTTGTTGTGATGGTGTTGTTGAGTTTTTCGTATTACGAAGTTTGGCGTTAAAGTCGGCGACTTTGCCAAGACCGACGCTCGCCCAATAACGACGAGGAACTCCGTTTGTAAGCAATTGTGGTTTCACTTGTGCTGACACCAATGCAACAAGGGCAACGGCTAAAACGACGAAGGCAAAGCCATGCCATGTGCCTTTTAAATCTGCGGAACTAAGTTCAACGTTGAAGATCGTCGCAAATAACAAATACAACCAAATTCCAAAGTGCCAGCCCCATGATGGAAGTCCGTGGAATGAAGGATCGTGCAAAAACGCGCGGCCACCTGGAATCACAAAATAAAAATACGTCAGAAGCAATGCCGGCCCAATAACTAACGGCGCGATACCAATGAACAGATTGCCCATCGCTTGCCAAAGTTTTGGAATATACAACAACCAAAAATTCGGCGCTGGACGCGGGCTTGCTGTCACATGTCCGTGCGAGCCGTTTTTACCGCTGATATCAAGAAAACGCACATCTTCGATTTTATAAAAAAACAACCACGCCGCTAACAAGTGGCTGAGTTCGTGAATCATAATGCCGGGGCCGAACAGAATCACAAAAGCTTTCGGGCCAATGACGGCAGAGATGTTCGAACGAAATTTGCTGGAAGTCCAATTCAGAATGAACCCCAAAACAAAAAGCCCAACAGAAATAAAAGCCAATAAGATCAAGGCTTCCAACGTAAAATAAAAAAGGGCTTTATTGAAGTGCATCCTTCATATGTTAGGGGTGTTGATTTCCGTGAGTCAAATAGGACTCGACGTCTTTCGCAAATTCCTGGGGATTTACGTGGCGATTGAATTCTTTCATGATGGCGGCGTTGCGAGGCGTGTTCTTTAAAGCAATGCCGTACTTGTTAACCAGAATCGGTTTGGCATTGATTTCCAATTTACCGCGATACGGTTGCAGCTCTTTTTCTTTGGCCATGGAGTATTGAAAAACGGTGGCATCCATAAAGATCATATCAACGCGTTTGTTTGCAAGCTTCAACAAGTTGGAAACATCGCTCGTTGTTGTTTCAATGTTTAGTTTCTTTGCCTCGTACAACTCTTTAATCCCGGGACGGAGTTCAATGCCAACGACATTGCCTGCCGTATAAGGTGACAGGTCACTGAATTTGCTCCAGTGAATGGGTTTGTCTTTACGTTGTATGATGACCCATGGGGTTTCAGAAACGATGTCGGAGTAAATAAAATTTGGAACGTCCTGATCGGAATAGGGGAAGAAACCATCGATGGTATCAGATTTGGCGGCCGTGATTTTTGCGCGGGTCCACGGAGCAAAATCAATCACCAGCGTATAACCCATTTTCGCGAAAATTTTACGAAGAGCCCAAACAGCAGCCCCTTGATCTTTCATAGACTCTGACATGTAAGGAGGGCTTTCGCCGGTAATTAAATGCAGCTCTTTAGTCGGCTTTGGCGGCGTTTCTGCGAAGGCTGGCGGGCTCGCGGTGAAGCTTAAAAGCAATAGATAAGATAAGATCGTCTTCATAACGTGCGGGTGACCTCGTGGAGTATAGTTTTTATTCAATGGAACGTCCCTGTACAGTCAAAGTTTATTGATAATCCTGCTTAGATTTAATGTTCGATGCCGAAGTTTATTACTTTCTTCTATAGGGGAAGTAGGCTATGACTCGGGCCATGAAAATGATCGTCTTTTTTCTTACGTTGATGTCGGCACAACTCGCCTTTGCAGATCACTATGAATTCTTCGTTCGTAACGGTGCTTTGCTTTTGTCTATTGATATTCCTGCGACAAGCAGTCGTTTTGCTCAGCCCATTCGTGTGGAAGTTCGCGACTCACAAACTCATGAACTCGTTGAACGTGAAAATACGTGGGTTGAAGTCAGTTATTATCTGCCAGGAACAAAATTCGAAACGACGATGAATCCAATGAACGGTTATTTAGATCGTTGCCAAGCAACTGTTCCCGGTCGTGTGTGCGGGACAATGCATTTCGCCCAACCGGGCAAGTGGAATATTGCTGTTAGCTTTAAAGAATTCCACGGCGATACAGAGTCGCAAGTGTACGCTGTCTATGTCGACGGTTATATTCCAACGCCTCGCTAGACATTTTCTTAGCCAAGCAAACTGAAACAAAAACGAGAGCTTTCTTCGGAAGGCTCTTTTTTTATATCTATCTTAGGTCCTGTTTCATCAGATTTCAGAAAATCTGGTGAGTGATCAATTCTTTCTCGATATCCTCATCATATGAAACACATATCTCTGGTTTTGGCGATGGGCTTGGGGTTAGGACTTCAAGCAGGGGCGGCAGACAGTCCTCTTTGTGAGGATGCTGCGAAATTAACTTGTACTCCTGGCAGTTACAACGACGGCACAGGTACCGTGACGTTGAAGTCGGATGCATTTACAGAAGCAGCCGACAAAGCCGCAGAGAGTTTGAAAAAAGTTGAACCAAAACTTCAGTCAGAAATTCAAGCTTACTTAAAAAATAATACTTACTTCAAGCGTGTTGCTTCCGCGGGATTGGGCTTAGATATTTCTCCGGATTGTCAGGCGAAAGAAGCCGCCAATCAGAAAGCTTGTGAAGACAATATCGTCACGGGGCTCGTGGAGCTTGCGAAAAAATCGATGAATCCGCAAATGATCTACGGTGTTTACGGTGCAGGTGGCGGATATGGCGGTGGTTATGGCGGCATGATGGGCGATGGTGGTCAACCAACGACGGGTGGCGCGCAAACTGGGCAACCGGGAACGGGTCAACAAACCAGTCCTTATGGCACTAATTACGGTATGACAGCTGATATGCAAAATATGATGTACGTGATGAGCGATAAGGGCTTCCGCGATATCATCGGGGACGGCATGAAAGCGGTTAATGATAACAGTGTGAGCACGCGTTCAACAAAATTGATTCAAGATAAAATCTTCCCTGACGTTAAATCTCTTTTAGTTAAGAAAATTTCTGAGCTGCCAATTGCTGAAGATAAAAAACAGTTGATGATGGATAAAGTTAAAGGCATTCGCTTCGGCGGTACGGACTGTTCAATCATGGGTGTTGCTGGTGTCAGCGAAACGTTTATGCCCAATGCTTTCTATAGCCCGACAGAACAAAGCTTTACTGTATGCAAAGGTTTTTTAGGCGACAATCTTTCTGAATTTGGAATGTCGATGTTTATCGCGCATGAGTTGGCTCATAGTATTGATCCCTGTGGGCTTTCGACGGCGCCAGAAGGTGTTGGTATCACTTATTCGTCATTTAAGCCTTTGGCTGAAAAAGAAAAAGAATATCCAATCACAGGTTTGATTTCTTGTTTGCGTTCAGAAAAATCTATGAATGCGGTTCACAAAGATTTACCGCCAAGTAAAGCGGCGGAATCTTCGAAAGAATCCGTGGCTGCAAGCATGTGTGAAAACGATCAGATTGGTGAAGCGGTTGCTGATTGGTTTGGTACGGAGGTGATGGCTGCGTATATCACAAAGAACCATCCGAACCTGACGAAGACACAATGGCAAAACGGTGTCACAAACGTATTTAGAACGGCGTGTTCAGCACCGAATCAACCAGCAGCACTGTGGGATGAGCATCCAAGCGTTCCGACACGTGTGAATGCGGGTGTATTGCAAAATCCAATTGTCAGACAGAAAATGGGTTGTTCACCATCGAATACTCGAGTTTACTGTGATGCAACTAATCCAGATGCGATGGCTCAGAAAACGGCAGCTCCAAAAGGTCGCGTGCAAATGACATTTCCAGCACACGGTGACCCGGCAACAACAAGTCCTGCGACTTCAAACGGAGGAGTTCAATAATGAAAAAATTAATCTCTATCGCGATCTTTTCATTGTTAGCATCTAGTGTGTTTGCAAAGCCGATTAAAAAGCCATTACGTGCGCCGACAAGCGTGCCCGCAGTGGGGGGCTTTAAGTTTGAAGTAAAGTACGGGGATAAACTGACAGAGTTTTATGTGTGGTCAGATAAGCAAGGAAAGTATTTTTCGGCCGCTCAGAATGGCAGATCTAATACCGGCAATTTGTCAGAGAAAAATTATAACTTTTTGACTGCGGAATCAGCGAAGATTGTGGCCTTGCCTAAAACGAGTGCGAAATCTTGTCCGACTTCGCACATGAAAATTTCTGCCAAGGGTGGTTCGCAAGTTCAAGCTTCTTGTTTGGGAGCGAAGAACAAAACGACTCAACGTATGGCAGAAATGGCGAACGTCTTGTCGTTGTTGCTATAATTATTCGCGCGGACGAACTTCAATAATCTCAACATCAAAAAGCAAATTCGAATGGGGCGGAATAAGCCCCTTTTGTCTTTCTTGGTAACCCAGTGCCGCTGGCACAAACAGATGCCTTTTGCCGCCTTCTCGTGCGCCCATAAGGCCTTGATCCCAGCCTTTGATCACTTTGCCTGAACCAATCACAAATTGAAATGGGCGACCGTGTTTGTACGAAGAATCGAAAATCGTTCCATCTTCCAGGCGGCCTTCATAATGACAAATGACCAACGCGCCTTTGACGATTTGAACGCCAGCGCCAACAACCGTATCCGTAATTTGCAATTCATTTTTATCCATGCAACAGGTATAAAAGTAACAGCAGTTAAAATCAAGGATGGTTCCATGAAAGCTTATTATCACGAGCATGAAAACGCCTATCGCCAAATCAAACAAAAAGGTCTTGTCGGCTGGGGCAATGCGCGTTCCTTGGATGAGTTAGGTGATGACTTAACTAAACGCTATGTGACCGAAACTGTTCAGAAGCATTTCGCAAATCCTTCTGCACATACGGCCTTGGATCTTGGCTGTGGAACAGGCACGACAGCTTTCATTTTAGCGAAGTTAGGTTTTCAAGTTTTAGGTGTCGATGTTTCCGAGACTGCCATTGAAATGGCGAAAGAGCTGACTGCGCAACAAGGTTTGCAAATTTCGTATGCGGTGACCGACATTCTGGATTTATCGAAGCTTCAAAAAAAGTTTGATCTTATTTACGATAGTCACTGCCTTCACTGCATTGTTTTTGAAGAAGATCGCAAAGCCGTATTTAACGGGATTCAAAATATTTTGCGTCCCGGGGGAATCTTTATTCTTGATACGATGGCGCACTCGCCGGATATGAATATTACTGGAACTTTTGATACTCTTCGTTTTGATGAGAATTATATCTTATGGCACAAGACTTCGATGTTAGATCGTAGGGGGTTGGTTGAAATTGATGGCCAGCATTGGTGTGCGCAACGTCGCGTTTATCCCAAAGAAATTTTATTAAAAGAAGTTGCGGATGCAGGATTTAAAGTCGTCTCAGAGTTTCTTGAAGAACAGTCCGACAAGCATCCCTCGATGCTCCGTTTGGTTCTTTCGCTCTAAGCGTCTGGGGAGTTGCTGGAAAATCGCCAATAAATGTTGGTAATGTCTTCAATTTCACGCAAGGATTCGGAAGGGTGTGGTAAGAGCTATTTTTTCGAGAGGAAAAGCTATGAAATCTTACTTTGCAATTCTAGTATTTATGTTTTCTTCGACTCAAGCATTTGCGGTTGATTCCGTTGCGCAATGTTTGCCGAAAGCGCAAGCAATAGCATCGGCTTTGGATTCTGTGAATGGCAGTCATTACGCCGAACTTCCAGTTGCAACACGAAGCGCTTCTTTCTTTAATGAAGCCGATGTATCTACACAACTTCACTTGATCTATTCATTCGGTATCGGCGAGTCCATTTTGGAAGTCACTCTAAAACCAAATTACTACTCAGCCGGTGACTGCGTTTTCGCAAGCGCAACTTTACTTACACAGGATTAGTCGGCAACTGACGAAGCTTCTTGCGATAAATATAAATCGCAAGAAGTAGGTAAATGGCGGCGTTGAAAAGTCCTGACTCGCCACCAAAAAACTCATCGCGCGGGCCTTTAATTAAGAATACCGGATACGCGAACTGAATCCATAAATTATGGGCTCCATGTGCTAAGGCTGCAACGAACACCGAACCTGAGATATCTTTCAGCCAACCAATAATCACCGCAAACGAAACAATGCAAATCGTAAAAAGTAGAAGACTTAAAGCGGGCAGTGACGACGTCGCATAATTAGAAAATAAAATTAATGGCCAATGCCAAATCGCCCAGATAATTCCCAACCATAAATAACGGCCACGAATGCCGGCTTGCTGAAATTTTGTTTGTAGAAACCCTCGCCAGCCAATCTCTTCTCCTAAAGCGCTGACAGAGCCTATAAGAACGCCTACAGTGATCGCAATAAACCAACGCGTGACTTTCGTGGATGACACTTCACCGTTGAAGGAGCCTTCTTTGGTTGCGATTAAGAGGCCCAAGATCAGCATCGCAGTCGCTGCTGGAATCCCGTAAGCAAGTGCGTAGGACTTGAGGTTTCCCCATTTGAAGCCCAGGCTGCCGATGTCTTTAAAAAGAGCGGCACACAGAATTCCACAGATGCCCGGCGTCCACATCAATAAGAATGTCAGCCCCATATCGTTGACGCCTGCGCCCCGAATCATGACGTATTCGATGCTCCACGAAAATAAAAACGTCAGAAGAAGAAAGATAAGAATTTGAAATTTAGCAGGCAGAGCTCGCAAGCGATTGTTCATCTTAGGAAAAGTTGAACGCGAGAAGGGAAGTTTGTCAATTTTCAAAAAGAAAGGGCCCCGTGAAGGAGCCCTTAAGGCGAACTATTTAAGAATTCTTGCCCAGTAGCTTTGGTCCGCCAAGATAGCAAGGTATCTGCCGGCCACCGCTTGTGGGAAATCTGTGTTTGAGTTGTACTTCGCTTGATACTCGACGATCAATTGATAGCGCTGTTCGATGTCCATCAATTTTACTTCTTTAGTTAAAGCTTGCTCTGCAACCACGAAGGCATAGGCACTCATGTCGCGGTGAGTATTCTTTAAGAAGCTGCCCTCTTGTGAAGAGACGAATAGTTTATAGTAATTCGTTCCTTCTGTATCAGCTTGGCGGAACGTATAATTCGCAGCAGCGATTTCTTTGCGATATTGTGCTGGTGCAAAATCACGGATTTTATTCATGATCGTTCCATACAACGGTTTCGCTTTTGCTGAATCAGGCATTGCCGAATATTTTTTATTCAAGTCTGATGCGATCGAAATTAGCGAAGCGCTTGGATATTTACGGCAAGGAAGTTCCGTTTGCACGGAAAGAACAATGACGTCGAAAGTTCCTTGCAGCAAGTTTTTGTAAGCCGGTTCAGAAACACCGCCAGCACGAACCGCATTGTATTGATCCGCAAAGAAATTAAGCAGCGTTAGCAAGTAAGTTGAACTTGTGTAAGAGCCACCTGTTTTCATTGTTGCGATAAAGTCAGCTACTTGATCTTTCAGCTGATTGCCAGCGAATTTTTCTTGGACCGAACCAGGGGCAGCCGCTTCAGCGCGTGACACCCACAATTGGATTGGATCAAGTTTATCTTTCAACAATGAATCAATGCTCTTTTTGCAAGAGAAGTCAGGAACTCGAGATCCAAGTGCTAACTTCGGAGCTTCTTTTGTCGAAAACGCCTTGATTTCCAATGCAGATTCGCCACCCATTGCTTCCGCAAGAATTTCGATCGCAGTGATTGTTGCGTCCGTATTTAAAAGTTCAGAACTGATTGCCTGTGATGCTTCATCAACATAAATACCAGCCAATTGGCGTACTGGGATTCTTTCGTTTTTATCTGTCACAAGATTTGTTGAATAAACTTTCGAGCGACCTAATTTCGATTTCGCTTCGATACGTACCAAAGGTAGTGCTTTAGAAAGATCAAGACGATAAATCTCGCCACCTTGATTGCGAGTGACTTGATCGATACGGCCTACGCCTTCAAATTGCCCTTGAGATGGTGGAAGATCCGGTTGAGTCGGTGGAGCGGGTGGATTTGGAAGATTTGGATTTCCTGGTTTTGCCGGAGGAGCAGGTTTTGGAGGCGCTGCTGCTGGTGGTGCCGCCGGTGCGGCAAAGGCTGCAATGCTGGCGCTTAAAGTCGCCATGAATACTATTCTGCGAAGTGATTGCGCGTACATGTGAATAAACCCTTTCTTGTGGTTGTTTTGTGCGACTGCTAGAACGCAGCCATCATATTTCTTCTAATTGCTGTATTTTGTCCGTAAATGTCGTCAACAAATCTAACAACGCCGTCTGCACTCGCCATTGAAGTCAGATAAGCGGTATAGACTGCCGTATGCTTATATTTAGGAATTGGTATCTCTGTCGATTTCGTCAGAACTTCGCCAGGTCTTGCCATTGTCGCTTCGATGGTTTTGCGATCCCACGGAGTGTCCTCTAAAAGATACTCGGCCAGATCCAAAGGACGTTGTAAACGAATGCACCCTGAACTTAATTGGCGCATGGGCGTATCAAACAATTCACGCTGATTCGTATCGTGCAGATAAATCGCAAACGAATTTGTCAGATCAAACTTCAGAACTCCTAACGCATTTCCTAAGTGAGGCAGCTGTCTGATTTGCACGTCAGGTGCGACGCGGCCTTCTGCGATTCCCAACCAGTCGACGGAAGTGGGATCGATTTTACGCGTGAAATCTCCGGTCCATACTTCGTAGTTATGCGATTTGAAGTACTCTGCAATTTCTGGCTTTGTAAGAGCTTTAAGATCATTCACCTTGTCTTCACTGAAAATGGTTGGTGGCACAACCCAGAATGGATTGATGATCACTCTTAAAACTTCATCTTTCATTGTTGGTGACTTGCGAGCGGGGCGACCGTTGACTGTTCTGAAGGTCATTGTGCGTGTCCATTCTGTCGAACCGTCATAAAGAACAAAGAACGACATCGCAAGATTCACAAAGATGTAGCGATTTTCAAAATATTGCGGAAACCAGCGCATCTTTTCCATGTCGGTTTGGATTTGACGTACGCGATCCATGCACGACACGCCCAAGAACTTCCAAACTTTCCCATTCGGAGAAATAATGCCGTCAGGTTTGATCCACAAATTCCATTGCACGTCACTAAGGGCCGCCAGAAGCTCACCATCAAATAGTTCATCGGTGTTATTGATGTTGTAGCCCAATTGACTGAAGCGTTTCTTGATGTCGCTGATAACTTTATTGCGTGAATAAAGGCGCAGGGGAGTGTTGACTGGAACGATGTCCTGCCATGAACCGTCCATGCATTTAGGATAAATTTTCTCCATAGCATCTTTTGCAGCGAAATACGGAGGATTTTGTGGTGCTACTAAATCAAAAAGCGTTGCCGGATTGCGACCCGAAGTCACAACCAGAGTCATAACCTGTTGGGGCGTTAGAAATTCTTTACGAATGAATTTAACATCGCTTGTTACATTTTGCGGGTCGACATTGCCGATGTTCAAATCGCGCAACAAATTATAAAGCATATTATTGACCTGAGGGCGCATGGTTTTTTCTAAGTTACCGCCTGCTCGATAAAGATCTTCAAGTCGCTGACTCCAATAATATTGTGGGTTCAAACCGTGATGCCAAATCGCTAAAGTCGCTTGGCGAACATCTGAAATGTCCAACTGATTCAAAGCATTTGTATAGTCACCTCGGCCGAAGCTGGGTTGGCTGATTTCATACTGTGCAAATGCTTGAGGCGTGCTCAATATGAACTGAGCGGCGACGAGAACGACGGCTATTCGAACGAGACCCATAATGATTTCTCCTGCGATGATGGTCATTAGACTTTCGTGTAGCCGAGATTCTTGCGTGAGCTTTTAAAAAATCGAACTTGTATTCATTGAACTTGTACAAAGTCATGAATAAAAAATGAGATGAAAAAGTGACCACATCACTTTCTTGTTGATAGTTTTGTAGTGAAAAATGATGGAACGTTGTTAGATAAAAGTTTTAAGTCTGCAGTTCTCGCGATTTCTTGAATTCCCAGATTTGCAAAAGTGGATTGGCAATATGCTTTCGCCATTTTGGATTAATCTGGGCAAGCTCTTCAGTGCCATAGATGGTTTCTTTGCGGACCACTTCAAAGCCAGCCGCACTTGCAGCTTGTTGGAAATCTTCTTCTGTATGCGCATGACTTGTCAGATGCACTTCTTCTTGTTCGTTCACTTTGAAGTGCGCAAGAATTCCTTCGACCGTGCGATCTGGATGAATTTCTGAGATATAAACCGGGCCGTCCATTTTTAAACAAGCCGCAAGCTTTTTAAAGAACATGGTAAGGTCATGGATGTGTTCGATGACTAAGCTTGCAACGACAGCATCAAACTGATCCGCAGTGAAACCATCATAAGTCATGATGTCTGCGTGAATCAGCTCCAGATTCTCTTCAGGGAGCTTTTCTTTCGCTTTTTGCAGCATACCCTCAGATACGTCGATGCCCACGACATGATTGTGTTGTTGAAGCAGTTTGATAGTGTTGCGACCTGTGCCGGGACCAATCTCTAAAACAGTTTTATTTTGCAGATCATTCCAATAGCTTGAAAATGACAACTCATCGGCGGCAACCGTAGGGTTTGGATATTGATCGTAAAACTCTGACCACGTGTCGTAGCCGGACTGATTATCTGTTTGCGCAGGTTTGTTGTCAGACATACAGCTCCTCCATGTGATCCAACATCTAGTTTAAATGAATTTTACCCAAAGACAATAGCAGTCATAGAATTTCAAAATGAAATCTTTTAAAACTCCTATCGGTTTTGCTTTATTGTTTTTATCCACTGGGTGTGAGTCGGTGGCTCGTTATCAACCAGCAAAAGTCAAAGCGCCTGCTTCCGTGCAGGTTCAAGATAATCACAAAGTCATCTTTGATGATGTCACAATGAGATTTTCTTTGCGCAGATTGGATACGAAACTTTTGTTGGATTTAAAAATGGAAAACTTCGGCGACGAAACAGCGACGATGTCGATGCAGGATATCGTGCTGACCGATGATGATAAGAAACTTCTGATTTTGTCGAAGGCGGGGCACTATTCGAACAACGGCGACTATGCTGCCCTTATGCAAGTCAAAGAAAAGGTGAATGTCAAAGCCGGGGAGACCACGCGCTTAGTTTATACATTTGAAGTCCCGCAAGAAAAGGCCGACGTCACAAAAGGATTCAATCTGAAAGGGCACATCACCAAAGGGCAAAAGACTATTCCGCTTTCGGTGAGTTTTGCCGATTCTAATATTCAATAAATTTCGCGATACAAATTATTTTACTTCACGATCTAAAAGATCTCTGAGGAAGAGATCTTTTGTTATTTAAATCGATCTGAGTTGCAAATTCTCAACTAATTCGCATTTAAGCTCGGCCTCTTGTGTTTTCGATATATCGGAAGTAGTGTCTATTTAGATATATCGAAAACATTTAAAAAAGATATATCTGAAGCAAAGGAGATATTTATGCGTGGGCATCATAGAGGTGGGCGCGGTGTTGAAGAAAAGCTGTCACGTCTTTTACGTCACGGCGATCTTCGTTATGTCATTCTATTTTTGCTAGAAGAAAAACCTCGTCATGGTTATGAGCTTATCAAGGCATTGGAAGATCTTTCATCTGGAGTTTACACGCCAAGCCCCGGTGTTATTTATCCCACTCTGACGTTTTTGGAAGAGGGTGGATTTGCCACAGCAACGACAGAAGATAATAAAAAGCTTTATAAAATCACTTCTGAGGGAAAAACTTTAGTAAAAGAAAACATCGCCTTCGTGAAAGAGATTTTGTCGCGTTTTGCAATGGCGGGGCAGCGGGTCTCTCGACTGCGTCAAGAGATGGGGCGAGAAGATATGATGGACGTTGCGAGTCGTGAAACTTCGCCGATTCGTCGTGCAATGCATGCATTTAAAGCCGAACTTTTTTTATTCATTGATGCAAACAAAGAAACCAAACTGAAGGTGGCAGAAGTTATTGACCGCGCCACTGAAGAGATTCGAAAGCTCAAAGGGTAAATTTATGTCAACACCAGATCGTGAAATTAAAACGGTGATGCATCAACTGAAACAGCGCACATTAACGGTAAAGAAGATTGAAGAATTAAATTCCCGTATGCGCCGGATTACTTTTACCGGTTCCGAGCTTAAAGATTTTGTATCGTTATCGCCCGATGATCATATCAAGGTCTTTTTACCTTCTTCTGGAGAAGATAAACCTATCATGCGTGACTATACACCGCGCAGATACGACAACAATGCTTTAGAGTTGGATATTGAGTTCGTGCTTCACGGTGAAGGGCCAGGTTCATCATGGGCGTCACAGGCACAAGTAGGTGCCGAATTAACAATCGGTGGACCTCGCGGATCTAGGGTTGTTCCGTATAGCTTCGATTGGTACTTGATGATTGGTGACGAAACAGCGTTGCCATCTATTGGACGCCGTCTTTTCGAATTGCCTGCACACTCTAAGGCCATTGTGATTGTTGAAGTTGAAGATGAAACGCATCGTGTTCAATTGCCACTGTCTGAAAATGTGCAAGTGCAATGGCTTTATCGCCATGGGCGTAAGCCTGGATCCGCAGAACAGTTTAAAAATGAAATTCTAAAAACGGGTTTTCCTGTTGGCGACTATTTCGTGTGGATTGCGACAGAAAAATCCGTAGCAATGCAGTTGCGCGATTTACTGGTCACTGTTCGTGGCGCGAATGAACAGTGGGTGAAAGCAACTGGTTATTGGAATGCCAGTAAGGATGATCACCATGGATAAAGAAAATAGTAAACTCTTAAACGGCATTGGTTTGGTTTTATTATTAGGAACTCTAACGGCGCTTGATCCTTTGACTATTGATATGTACTTGCCAGCCTTTGGCAGTATTCAAAAGGATTTTATGACGACAATGTCAAACGTGGAGCTTTCGGTATCGACGTTTTTCGTTGGTATGGCCTTCGGCCAACTTTTTTATGGACCGCTAGCGGATCGCTTTGGCCGTAAGCTGCCGTTGCAATTGGGAATGCTTGTCTATTTCTTTGCGACGTTGGGTTGTGCTTTCGCCCCAAATATTGAAACCTTCATCGGTTTTCGCTTGTTGCAAGCCCTGGGTGGTTGCGCAGGTATGGTGATTACGCGTGCGATAATTCGTGACCTGTTTGATACGAAACAAGTCGCGACTTTTTTGTCTAATATGGCTTTAGTGATGGGGATTGCACCCATTATCGCGCCAACCGTGGGTGCGGTGATTAACGAACACTTCGGATGGAAAGCGATTTTCTTTGTATTAGCAGGCGCCAATTTGCTGTGCATGATTGCGATCGCTATTTTCTTGCCTGAAACAAGCAAGGTGCGAAAAACTGAATTAAAAATCGGTACGGTCTTTACTTCCTATATCAAACTCTTAGGCAATAGAAATTTCGTTGGTTACCTGATTCCAGACACGGCCGTGCGCGCGGGAATGTTCGCGTATATAGCGGGTTCTCCGTTCGTATTTATTGAGCTTCTGGGAATACCTTCAGAAAAATATGGCTTGATCTTTGGTTTGAATGGGCTGGGTTTAGTCTTGGCTTCACAAGTGAATCGTCGTTTGTTATCACGTTGGGCTCCAGATACGATTTTACGTTGGAGTGTGCGGATTGCCGCGATTGCCTCTGCGTGTGTTTTACTTTTCGCGTGGAGTGGTCCTTCGAAGTATGTCTTCTTGGGTTCTATTTTTATTTTCCTCGCGAGTTTGAATTTTATCAGTCCGAACTCTTTAGCCGGAGCCCTGTCTTCACAAGGCCATCAGGCGGGAACGGCATCAGCTCTTTATGGGTGTTTGCAGTGGAGTATGGCTTCAGTGTCTTCGTACTTCGTAAGTTATTTTCATAACGGTACAGCCTTCCCGATGAGTGGAGTCATTCTGTTCTGTGGATTGCTGTCCCTGTGTGCATTTCAGTTTTTAGTAGTGCAGCCAGCGAAAAGAACGCCAGCCTCTATATGATCAGGTAGATTTGTAAGTTTCTAAGATCTCATTCACTAAGACCTTAAACCACGGAATGCGAATGAGATCTTTTTTGTATAATAGGTGATAACTCACGTGCGGTGCGAGATCATTGGATGCAGGCGTTGCCATGATCTTTGAGCTCTTACGCAGTAAATTCGCTGGCGCAACAGCCCAACCCAATCCATTTTCGACCCAGGTCTGCAGTACCTCCCAATTTTGTAAAACGCGCAGAATCTGGGGTTGGCCTTCGAGTTTGTATTTGCTCCAAGCCTCTTCGGGAAAAGAAAAATCTTCGCCATAAGCAAGGATTGGGTAGGAGTTAAGCTTTTGCATAAGCTGACGTTCTGTTGCGGGTGTGGCGATCTTCCATTTTGCCGGATAGATGATCTGAAATCCTTCTTTGAAAAGAACACGGGCGCTGACCTGAAGATTGTCAGGGACAACGCGTGTGATACCAATTGCAATTTCATCTTTAGCAACGTTCTCAGAAACAGTCCCGCTACGAGTTGGCGTGAAGATCAACGGATGTGGGAACGTTAAGTTAGCAGCCGTGCGTGACAGAAGCTCTGCGGGGCCATAGATCTTTACGGGCTGTTGTGGTTCGATAGAGAATTTTGAAACGACCCCATCGACAATCGCATCGTAATTTTGCCAAGTGGGCTGAATGCGCGCAAATAGTTCATGGCCAATAGGGGATAGAGTCTTTTGTCTACCTTGTTTTTGGAACAGCTTTTCGCCGACAAGTTCTTCAAGTTGTTGCAAGTGACGACTGAGTGCGGGTTGAGAAATTCCCAGAGTGTTCGCGGTTTTAACGACATTTCTTTCAGTCGCGAAAGTCATGAACGATTCGATCAGGTGGCGTGGATACTTCGTCATAATATATACATTATTGCATATAATATATGTGAAAACATGCATATTCTTTCCCATTTGTATTTCGTATAAGGACGGCATTCCCATTAAAGGAGTCCCCCATGAAAAATATGATTATTGCTGGCGCGATGATGGCCATGTCGATGACAGCTCAAGCCCGTGTTTTGGCTGGTGTTGATCAAGACGGTAACTCTTGTCAGTTGGTATTAAATGACGTGCAAGTCTCGGCACCGGTTGCACATAACCCTTGTGATTTCGATAGCGATGGCGAAGGTCCCTGGTGTACGGGTAAACCCGCGATCAACGTGGTTCATGTTACTGGCGGTGGTGAGTACGTCACTACAGCGGGTCGCGTGAATTTCAGTATTGATGATGAATACGCGTTTCTGGATGAGCAAGGTCAGCTCACTTCAGTGACAGCAGACCCTGCTGGCGGCGGCACGGTTTCTATTGATTTAACGAAAAGTGCTAATGCGAACGGTTCGGTTTATTTCTATTTCCCAACTGCTTACGGCAAAACATTGACGGGAAAACAAATCGTTCAAGCTCTGGATGATAGATCGTCAGGTCGCAGTTATTCTGAAATCTGGAAGTCAATCTATACAGACGTGACTTGCACATTGAAATAATTCGAATAAGCGCGAAGCCCGATCAGGCGACGCGCTTATTCTTGAACATACTTTTTTAAAGACGAATGCCTTCCGCAGCAACAGCGGCTTTCACTGTCGGTCTTTCATTCATTCTGGCCATGAATGACTGAAGATTCGTGAATGGTGTCAAATCTACTTTTGTGATGTTGGACCAGCGAAGAATGTTGTATGCATACGCATCAACAACAGAAAACTCAGAACCTAAGATGTAGTCGTTATCGGCAAGATGTTTATCAAGTAAGCTCAAGCGTTTTGCGACTTTTTCATGATTCCACTTTAAAGCTTCTTCGTTATGAACATGAGCATAGAATAATGGCGAATAGCCTTTGTGCAACTCTGAAGAAATATAATTCAACCATTCCATGGCTGTATATCGTTCGCGCGTACCCAAACGAGGAATCAGATTTTTTTCCGGAACTTGATCCGCGATCCATTGCAAAATAATGCTTCCTTCAGTCAGTAAAGACTCATCCGGCAACTTCAAAGCAGGAACGTAGCCTTTAGGATTTACTTCGAAATAATTGCCACCCTCGAATTGTTTTGTTTTTAAATCCACTTTGACTAGATCAAAGTTAAGACCCGCTTCGCGCAGAATGATTTGTGGACCCAAAGCGCAGGCGCCAGGTGAAAAGTATAACTTCATAGGAATCTCCTTTTTGTCAGATTGCTTTTCAAAAATACGATTGCATGCTAGTTCTGTAAATAAATTTGTACTGCCTTACGAGTAAAAGCAGTTACCGTTTGGAAACTAGAAAAGTGGTGAGCCATGTTGAAACGCCGTAAAACCAAAATAGACCCAACCGCATCGGATTGTCCTTTAGAGACGTGCATGCGTTTTATCTCGGGGACGTGGACGGCGAATATCTTGTGGGTCCTTTATCACAACCCTCGTCGCTTTAGCGAACTGCGCACGGATATGCCAAAGGTATCTGCGAAAGTTTTAAGTGCCAGACTTAAGCGCATGGAAAAGTCGGGATTGATAAATAGAACTCAACTGAAGACATCGCCGCCATCTGTGGAATATTCACTGACTGAGTTGGGGCGGGAATTGAAGCCCGTGATTGCGGCAGTGATCAAAGTGGGCGAGAAGTTGCGCCAACAACGTCTCGCCTAAAATATTTACCAGTCAGCCTTCGTATAGCTGCGGTATTCGGGATACCAGAAATTCTCGTCCAAAGATTTTTGTAATTCTTCGTCAGATACTTTCTTAGCAACGCCATCTTCCATGGCCGCTTTTGCCACTCGTAAAGCGATTGTACGGGACACTTCACGAATGTCGGCAAGATTTGGTAGCAATGCCCCTTTGTGATCTTTCGCCATAGGTGAGCAATCAGCCAGCGCATTGCTTGCTGCCATCATCATACCGTCTGTGACTTGACGAGCTTTTGAAGTCAAAACACCAAGGCCAATACCAGGGAAGATGTACGAGTTATTACATTGGGCAATGGGATAAACTTTGTCGTTATATGTCACTGGCGCAAACGGACTCCCTGTCGCAACAAGTGCAGCACCGTCTGTCCAACGAATAATATTTTCTGGCAGAGCTTCCACACGCGAAGTCGGATTCGATAGCGGCATCACAATCGGGTGAGAACAATTTTTGTGCATAGTACGAATGATCTCTTCAGTGAAAAGACCCGGTTGAGCAGACACACCAATCAAAATTGTTGGCTTCGCGTTTTGCACAGTTTCTAGCAAAGAGATTTCTTCACCTTCCGTATTCCACGAAGTCAGGGCATCGGTTTTTTGTACCAAGGCGCTTTGGAAATCCAAAAGGTTTGGCATTTTATCAGTCAATAGACCAAAACGATCGACCATGTAAATGCGTGCGCGAGCTTCGGCGTCGCTTAAACCTTCGCGCTTCATCTGCAAAATGATTTGTTCTGCAATACCGCAACCAGCAGATCCCGCACCCAAGAAAGCCACACGTTGATCGCGAAGCTTTCCACCGTTAGCGCGACTTGCTGCAATCAAGCAACCAAGTACCACTGCGGCAGTTCCCTGAATGTCGTCATTGAAGCAGCAGATTTGTTCACGATATTTTTTTAAAATAGGGGAAGCGTTCTTTTGCGCGAAGTCTTCGAATTGCAAAAGAACATCGTGCCAACGGCGTTTCACGGCTTTGACGAAAGCATCAACGAAGTTTTCATACTCTTCGCCCGTGATACGTGGATGTTTCCAACCCATGTACAGTGGATCGTTAATCAATTGTTCGTTGTTCGTTCCAACATCCAACACAATCGGCAATGTGTAAGCGGGACTGATGCCGCCGCACGCTGTGTATAGCGATAGTTTACCGATCGGAATGCCCATGCCGCCGATACCTTGGTCACCAAGCCCCAAGATACGTTCGCCATCAGTGACGACGATAACTTTCACATTTCTTTTTGTGACGTTGGCAAGCATGTCATCAATGTGATCGCGATTTGGGTAAGAAATAAAAAGACCACGGTTCGCACGGTAGATTTCAGAGAAGTGTTGGCACGCTTCGCCCACAACCGGCGTGTAAATGATCGGCATCATCTCGGTCAGATGTTTATTGATCATGTGGTAGTAAAGCGTTTCGTTCGTGTCTTGCAGGTTGCGCAAGTAAACGTGTTTATCTAGATCCGCTTTGAATTGATGAAATTGAGTGTAGGCGCGAGTCGTTTGTTCTTCGATTGTTTCAATCGTGTGTGGAACAAGTCCATGAAGTTTTAATTCTCTGCGCTCTGATTCTGAAAAGGCCGTGCCTTTATTAAGAAGTGACATCTCAAGCAAAACTGTTCCCGAGTAAGGAATTTTCACCGGACGTTTGCTTTTATATGTGCTTTCCATTGAAGTCTCCAAAGCCCTAATTTTCAGGGGGCCCTTCTATGGAAAAAATAGGATTTTACGGCCATTTTGGCAATGAAGTTCTCTATGAGTTGTATTCTAGTTCGTGGTGCATCTTGTTGAGTGCGCAAAAACACACTCAGACAGAGGCCAGAAAGTCACACTTTAGGGGCTAGAACGTATAGCGGCAGGCGAAAGAGCGAGTCGATTTATTAATCTTGTTTTGCAGCTCGATGACGAAGCCCGATTTCGATTCTTGTGTGAACACGTTGTACTTCGTTTTTGTCGTCGCATGAGTGCGAACGTATAACGAATTCCACGGGAAAACCGTCAGCAAGGTTTCTGCTTCGTCGCCAATCAGCACCAATTCAGAAGCCTGTTTTTGTGTGAATGTTCCACTTGATTTCTGTGGCGTTAAAATGGCATCGCGAGTTTGATTGGAAGAAGAGATGATCCAACCTTTCAGGCTTGATTGGCAGTACAAACGATCAAAAGCTTGCGCTTGTAGGGATGCCATCATTGAAAGGGTTAGAATCAGTAAATTCTTTTTCATAAGCACTTTATCGGTTTTATAGCAGCGAAACTATTTAAGACCGAAGGCTAGTTCATTTTGATATTCCAAGTGCCGATGTAGAAAGCATGAAACTTTATGCCTTTCTTATCATTGCACTTATCGTGAATTCCGCCTCGGCAAAGATCACTGTCGGCGACCAAGAAATGGTTAACGGCGTTGGTACCTTGGGTATGGGCATGGGGATGGGGCAAGGTGGCATGGTAGGACCGATGCCGCAGGGTTTTTATCCAACACTGGGTAAAGATGCACAAGAAAAGTCGGCCGTTAGTTCAACGGGCAGTCTTGTTAATAAAGCGATTGATTATATTCCGGATTCAAACTTAAAAAGTGGTTTGCAAGAGTACATGAAAATTGTGAATCCTGAAGCTTATCAGGGTGATTCTTCTGTCGGCGGATCAAATCGCGGCATCTCTGCTTATTTCACTCGGGAATACCAAAAAAATAAATGCTTTCAAGACGCGGCCAAAGGTTTTTACGACGACATCAGAGCCACACTTAAGAAGAACAATCAATGTGATCGTGAACTTGATAAAACCAAAGAAGCTTCAGTCAATTGGCTTGAGCTTATGAAAAACGGTTTGATGGATTCGTGCAAAGACAACCGCGCGAAATTGACGGATCAAGCCGGCGTTGGGGATAAAAAAGACTACAAAGAAGGCTGGGTTTTGGATCTGGCGATGAAGCATGCCAATGGCAATCCGGAAGCGGCTTTACAGCTTATCGGAATGTGCGGTCATGATGATGTCGCTCAAGGCGCTTATTCGTATTGGGACTCATCAGATGCCGCAAAAGACAAAGTCAAAAATCAAGTTGAACAAGTCAAAGCAATGAAAAAGAAAATGGATGCGAAGCTTAAAGCATCCTTTGCAAAATTTGACGCTTCTGATGAAGAAAAACAGAAGACATATATTTTAGGACAACAGGCGTCGTATCTGAATTCACAAATACAAGCCCTGCAGAGTCAAAAAGGCATGGTGTCGGTACTGGAGTGTCCCGCGCAAAGTTCTGATTTCTATTTGCCAGGTTCGTTGTCAGCATCAGCGGATATTCCAAAAGCATTGAAAGACAAAATCATGTCTGTTCAAGATCCAGAAAAAGAAAAACATATTCCCGGTAAGTACTATCACGTCTATGGTTCCGCATTCCTGGGCTGTAAAATGGTTGAAAAAGGCATGTCGCCAGAGACGGCCGTTACCGTGCAAAAGCAAGCGGCTCGTTTATATCGTGGCATCCGTATGTGCGAAGCCAATAACCGAAAGATCAAAGACTCTGAACAGATTGCGAAGAGCTTAGGCGTGTCGGATTTGAACGATACCAAAACGATTCAAGACAAGGTTTTGAAAGTTTGGACTGACGAGTTAGACGGTAAAGTTGACTGTTCGAAATTCGATAAAGAAACGATGCAGAAATGCAACCTGCTATATCAGTTCAATATCAAGGGTCTGAAGAAAGACGAAAAAGAGATCGTTCTGCAAAAGATCGAAGGATATGTCGGTCAAGGTGATGCGGCACAATTGTATTCTGATTGGTATTTCGGCGGCGGCAGTATCGCGGGCAAGAATTTGCCATGTTCAGATGTTCGCTATAAGGGCCCCAAGGATTTAATGAATCCTAATGAAGGTATTTTAGGCAAGTTGTTCAAACCTTCAGGCTGGAGTGATGAACGCTACAAAAAAGCTTCACAAAAAGTTGCGACCTATGATGTCGACTTTGAATGGACGGTCGCTCAGCATGAAGCGGGCAGTGCATTCGGTGCAAAACTCTGTGCGAACGCCAAAAATAAAAAGAATCCATTTGCAGATAAGGCGTGCGAAATCACGGCTGGATATAATGGCTACAATCCCTATAATCCGGGGCAGGGTGGATACATGGGCTTCCCGGGTGGTGGTATGATGGGAATTTCCAATCCAGGTGTTAAATAATTTTTTCTAATGAATATGGCGAAGTTCTGAAACGAGTCTTTCAACTTCGTCTTTACTTAAATCTCTTTCAGCCAATTCACTGCGAAACGTTGCGACTTCTTTGCGTGAACGCGCTAAAAATCTGACTGACAATACAACTGCTGTTAGTAATAAAAAACCAGGCACACTGGCAATTCCCAGAAAGCCCACTAGCAACGTGTTGCGCAGAGTTTTTCTAGCATCAAGTTGAATGGCATTTTCCGTTAGCGTATTAAAATCGGCGTTTGAGTTTGACCAGAAAAGGTCGATCTTAACAAGATTCTGATTTAAAATCTGAAGGCTGCGGGATTGCAGCTGTTTGCGTGTCAGGTAAAAATTAATGCTGACGACAATCGCCGATAAACTTAAACACGCAAACCACACACCTAAGACGATCTCAATCATACCGGTCCTCAAGAACTTTGATTGTGCTCCGTTCTTAAGGGATGTCAATATTATCGGCTCGCTTCGGTTGCAAGCGGCACGTGGTCAACCAGTGAGCATTGGCGCACGCCAGCTTGGCCTTCAGCTTCGTCTACTTTGTGAAGCTTCGTTCGGGCCCATAGGATACCCATTTTAACTTCCTGCCAAACGTAATAGTTTTTTACGCTCATCTTCACGGCAAACCCCATCGACTCATTTCGGTAAATGTAAAGATGCGCAACTCTAGGGATGGGTTTCAAAAGACTCGCTTTTTCATCAAGCTCTGGGTTGGCTTTTGGTGACGTCGTTCGGCAAAACGGGGGCATCAGCCAGTCAAATTATCTTTACTAAACAAAGAATATTTATAGGCTTGCATTACGTTATGGGTTCGCCGTCGTTTCCCTCTAGACAGAATGAAAAGATGGCCCTATTTATGGGGGCCATGAGATCGTCGATGTTGGTTCGAATTATGGTGGCCTTCTTGAGTGCGCTGGTTGTGACCGTAGCAGCCAAGATCATTCGCACGCCCGGCGAAGAAAGGGCTGCGCGCGAAGCACTCGTTAATGCGCAAATTGAAAAAGAGTCCGAAGAACTTCTGAAGATCTTCGATAATCCCGATTCGATGACTTTGTATTCTGTGAATCCAGAACCCGCGGGCGAACTAAAACCAGAAAATTACAAAGTTCTGAATCAAACTGAGCTTGATCGCGACGGTATTGGAATCGTTAAGAACGAAATTGAAAGAGCGACGAAATCATTTGATCCGAAAGCGCCCACAAGGGCGTGCTTTAATTCACGTCATCGCATTCATGTTGAGAAAGCCGGGCAAAAAGCAGACTTCTTGATTTGTTATGAATGTTTACAGATGCGCGGTTTTTCTAACGGCAAAGATTATTGGTATGGAATCACTCGCGACGACGCCCAAACTTTTGGGAAACTTTTTCCGGCGGTCAGTGTTGCCACGGTTTTGGAGAACTCCCGCAATTTCAACGGCACGTTCTTAAAAGTTGAAGGCTACGCAAGCTTTGAACCCGATAATACAACTCTTTCTGATAATAGTGGCCGAGTGAAGTGTGACGAAAATATTTGGCTCGACATTCCCAAAGATGGTTTGCATAGTTACGGCGCCATTAATCGTAGCAAGGTCACTGTCATGGGGAAGTATGAAGTGAATAAGACGGGCCATCATGGCTGTTCAAAGGGCTCTTTAGCTGACGTCAAACTTTTGAAGTGGTAGTGGGGTAATTCCCAGGTCGAGGGAGATTCGACCCGGGTGAGGCTTCCGCTATGATCTAATACCTAGATTCATTCTCCCGATAATCTTCATCATCTTTATAATTATCTTCGTCATAGTCTTCGTCACGAGAACGACGAACCTGACCATCTTTGCCACCATGACTTGCGTGACCACCCATTGCTGAAATTCTACGATGTTCTTCTGGATCCATCGAAGCGAATCCTCTGCGTGAAGAGCCCGAAGAATGACGGCGGGAAGAACTTGAACGTGTTGCCATTACTTTTCTCCTTGTTAGATAGAGGGTTGGTTGAATTGAATTCCTATTGTTAAACTAGGTTCTATTTCCAAGAGTGTCGTTATGTTCTTTGCGATGAATCTACTGCTGCACGAGGAAGGTTGAATCTTGTTAATTAAACTGAACGTTTTTGCGGTGAATTCCGCGCAGCCTGAATGAGAATTTTCTGTAATTTACTTGGTAAATTTCTAAAAACAAATATCAACAAAAAATTGAGAATCTTGTGTCTGCATTTTCGACAATAATCGGCTTAAAGTACGCGAGTTATCTGAAAGACTAATAACTGTTCATTGGTAACGAACGGATTTAGTTTTTTATATCACGCGTGAGTCATCAAAGGATTGAGAATTATGTCGGAACTAGGAAAACATATTAAAGAGTTACGAAGAGGTGTCGGTCTTTCACAAAAAAAGGCGGTTGAACTTTTTGGAATACGCCACAGTCAATTTTTATCAAACATTGAAATGGGCCGAAGACTTCCACCTATGAGTCTGTTGAGCAAAATGTGTGAAGTCTACAAAGTTCATCCCGATGAGGTGTGGCCGAAATACTTAACTGAAGTTCAAACGATTGCGGCTGAAAAGGCTTTGCGAAAATGGAAACTCCACACCGATAGATTAGTGCGTGCCGCAAATGGGAACTAGTTTATGATGGGAAGAAATGAATTCGCTGAGCTTCTGCGCGAACTCCGTGTTCAGTCACATCTGACACAATTTGAAGTCGCAGAAAAGTTGCAGTATGCAACTCCTCAGTATGTGTCCAACTGGGAGCGTGGTATTTCTACGCCACCCGTGGCGCATTTGAAGACATTGGCCAAGATCTTTAAATATGATGACGAACTTTTGTTTGAAAAATTCTTACAAGAAGAAATCAGGGTTATTACTGAAGATTTTAAAAAACAGTTTACGCGTAAGGGACGGTGGAATCCTTAACGCAGGCGTTTGCTTGAGTTTGGTTTCAAATACGTAACTTTGTATTGCGAAGTTTCCGTGCGAAGGTGCGACAAAGATTCTGCTAACTTGAAAGTTATTTATGAACACCTTTGGTCTTTACATCAAACAGTTGCGCATCAATAAACGCCTTACCCAGTCGGAGGCAGCGCAATTGCTGGGTAAGGATCAACAAGGGCAATACATTTCTAACATCGAGCGTGGCCAGTCCGTGCCATCGATTGAAGTTCTAAAAAAACTTTGCGAAATCTACAGCGTCCAAGAATCAGAAATGACCCAAGAATATATGAATCTTTGTCATCGCAAAGTGAGCAAAAAAATTAAGTCTGAATGGGAACGTTGCGCTTCATCTCCAAGTGGGCATTAGAAGTTTTCGGGCCCAATGTTAATTTAAAAAATATCATCGTTGAACCTTCGGATTCACGTGAGTCGGTTCGCCTTTTTTCATGACTCCGCTATTTCCGGTTATAAATATTTATAGTCTATAACTACTCGATAAGATTTATTCGGAGAATAACTATTCCACAACACAGCAACGAGGGATGCACATGAGTTTGTATGAATTTTTGAGACAGAAGCGGATGAATAAAGCGCTGACTCAGAGGGAAGCGGCCGAGTTGATCGGCAAATCAAATCACCAATTCATTTCAAACATCGAACGAGGCTCCGCAAAACCATCAATCGCTGTACTGAAGCAGCTTTGTGAGATCTATGATGTCGAATATAGTGATATGTTAAATGCCTATATCGACGGAGAAAAAGAACAGGCTGTGCTTATTGCTATATATAAGTGGACTGCTCTTCAAAAGGACGAAGACGATGAAGCCAAGACACAATCGGGTAGAGATCCGTGGGTCACCTCTTTTTGATGAATCTCAAATTAAGCGTTGAAATTCTGATTTTTTGATCCTCGCTACATTGGTTGGCATTGGGTTGTACGGCCCTGGCTTTTTATTTTCTTATTGTTTTTGTATATTCTGCCGCTTTTTTTATGAGAGATCAATCTATTCACGAGTGCGATCGTATTGGTTGGCTTTGTATTGATCTTGATAAGTATCGTGGCTTGTATTTGAAGCACGTATATATTTATCTCTCATGCTTCGGCCTGTGGACTCGTATGTGTTTTCAGCCGCGCGAGAGCTGAATTCTCTTTGTTCTGGTGTACGGTATTGATCACTTGTTGTCGGATTCATTGTGTTGCGATGATAGTCATCATCGTAAGCTTCTGCCAGAGTCCCCAGCAGAAGTGCACTTACTAGCAGTAGACTTGCTTTCATAGTGGCCTCCTTGTTATGCGTTTTCCACGAATATCTTATTTCAACAATAACACTTTGAGAATTGATGCAAACTCGTGAACTCGCAAGAGGCCGATACAATATACACAATCGCTTCGTGCAAATCTGCTTGAGTGTTCTTTACTAAAGGCCGTCCTGTATCCAGGTAGTGCTCTCGCATGTGGTGGCGGAATCACTTACGTGAGCGACAATTCCTGGTTTTTAGGTAACATAACCATTTAAACAGCGAGTCTAGAGAGTAAATTGAAGGTTGTTAACCCCCTATAAAGTTAGGTATGTTTATTGGTACTTTATTGAGGATATTGGCTTGGCATCTTACGAAGAATTTCTCGAAGCACTTGAATCTGGTTTAGAACACGGTCCGATGAAAGCTCATCACGTGAGCATTCTTGCTGAAACATATCTGAAGCATAATGATTTTCACGCAGTCCGTTCTTACGTTATCTCTGCATTAAGCGATCTTGTGAGTCACAATAAAATTGAATTCAGTCTGACTCATGCCGATGGTTCTTTCATTCCAATGGCCGGAGAGCGCAATAAAATCAGCGCTGAAATTAAAGAGACATTGTTGAAATCAACCGAACGTTTTGATTTAGACGGTTTATTTATCATTAGAGCGAAATAAGAAAAGGGCAGAGAGCCCTTTTCTGTGACCAGACCTTGTTCTAATGTGAATGGAATGTCTTCATCTCTAGTTTAAACTTTCTAAAATTTCTGGCGTTAAAAAGCGAAAACTCGTGCGCACTAGCAGTGTCCGTCGAATGTGAATCAACCACTTTGTGTTCACTAGCCCCGTGTTCGCATTTGCAAGACTGGTCTTTTTTAATCAAGAAAATTTGATAACTATCTGGACATGGCGAAGTTAATAACAATTCCAAAAGGTGAATATCTATATCGGCAAGGTGATCCGGCGACCGCCATGTATTTGGTAAAATCAGGATCGCTTGTGATAACCCGCTTCTTTTTGCATCATGAGGTTGCCCATCGGAATCATATCTTCGCTGATGATATCGTCGGGGAGTTGTCTTTATTCGATGGCAAGCATCGCGATCACAACGTCAAGGCCACGCAAGACACTGAAGTCATCATGATCGAATATGCGACTCTTTTGCATAGTATGGCCCAGCTTCCGCCTTGGGCAGAAGCCTTGATGAAGACACTGATCAGCCACATCCGCATCGTCGCACATCACTTGCGTGTGCGCATCGATCAAGAAGTACATCAGGAACAAATGTCTTCGTCTAAAAAACCGGCTCCGCTAAATGATGCGGGTTAAGCTGGTTTTTTCTTTCTGACATAAAGAGTTTTAATCACCTCGGCGATGGTTTCGCCGTGGATGTCTTTGATTGTGACGGACAGATCAAAAATATATTTCTCGTTATTCGCGGTGCGCGCTTTCACTTCGTTTAACAGAGCATCGTCGATGCGAAATTCCGCGAGCAGTTTGGTTTTGCCAGGCTTTATAAAATCAATCTTCGCAGCCTTATCCCAAACCACATAACCGGGACCAAGATTATTGATAAGCAAATACATGAAATGCGGATCAGTCATGGAATAGATCGATCCACCAAACTGCGTGCCCACGTAATTGCGATTGTAGAAACGAAGTTTTAAAGCCACCCGCAGATATCTGCGATCTTTAGAAATCTCTTCAACCTCGACACCGGCCCCGAAGTACGGTGGATAGATGTTAAAAAATAACCGCATCACCCAAGTCGGAGTTCGTTCTGCAATTGCTCTGAGCCATCTTACGATCATTTGGATTTCCTATTTCTTTAACCACTTCACCAGTGCGTTCGTTACAAGTTCAGGTTGTTCTAATGTTGAAGCATGTCCACAGTTGGGAATGGTCACGTATTCAGATCTGGGAAGGCCATTTGCAATTTCAGACATCACTTCCGGTGGCGTGAGCTTGTCTTCGCGACCACCCAGAACAAGTGTGGGACACAGAATGTTTTTAAGATCAGGTCGCGAATCAGGTCGTGACATGATGGCATTTTGCTGGCGCAGAAACGCATCAATGCCAGTGTCCTCTGTCATCTGCAAAAATATTTTCTGCAAGCGCGGATTATCAAAATCATGAAATACAAATGGTAAAGAAGCTTTCATTGCTTCTTCATATTTTCCTGAAGTGGCTTGGTCCATCGCCACTTTGCGGGCGGCCGTTTGTTCCGCTGTATCGGGGCGTGCTGACGTATCTAGAAGCGCGAGTTTCATTACACGCTCGGGCGCTTGACGAAGAATCTCAAAAGAAATGTAGCCACCCATCGACAGCCCCATTAGCGTAAATTTCGGCGGAGCTGTCGCAAGAATCTCTTTTGCAATTTCAGACATTGTATCGTGTTGACGATGATCTGCGATTTGGACTGACCCAAATTGCCAAAGCGAAGGAATCTGCGCTTCAAAAAGTCGCGCCGAACACGCAAGCCCCGGAATAAGAACAATAGGATGAGATGAGTTCATACCCGATATTCAAACATAAGATTTTGATTAGTACTAGAGAGAGAAAAATTGGAGGTGACGAGCGGATTTGAACCGCTGTAGCAGCTTTTGCAGAGCTGAGCCTAACCCCTCGGCCACATCACCCCTAAAGGAAGGTTCAAACTAAGGCTTAGGGGTTCTGAAGTCAACTTTTAACAAGTTTTTTGATTAACAGCCGAGGCGTTTTAGGGATTCAAACGGGTGATAAGTAAGCTTCAAGGCTCGTTCAATGTGTTCCGGCTGTAGCTTTTCCTTGTGATCAAGGTCGGCAAACGTTCTTGCGACTCGAAGCGTCGCGAGCTCGCGGCGGCGACTTGAAAGCTCCTGCGGAAAGATTTCTCGCATATAGAAGCTTGGTAAATCAGCAATCAGCTCTTCAAAACGCCAAAAGCCTGCGACCTTTTTGAAACGCAGATCCTTTTCCGCTAAATGCTGACGAAATGCTCGGGCTTCTTCAATCTTTTCTAATATAGATTGGCCTTTCATTTTTGTGCCGTCCTCTTTCTTGCTGGTGAAGAAAGTTGTTTGAAAGCGATCTACTAACGGACCCGATAAACGCTCGCCATAAGACTGACATTTTTTCAAAGAACGCCCACACAAGATTCTGGCACCGGGAACCCAATCTCCACACGGACACAGATTTGTGGTGGCGATCACAAGTGTTTCAGCAGGGTATTGTTCAAAATACCTGCCGCGACGAATACGAATGCAGTTTTCTTCCATCGGTTCACGCAGGGATTCTTGTGCGCGCGCTTGAAATTCTAAAAGTTCATCAAGCACCAGCACACCTTTATGCGCGCGAGTGATTTCGCCTTTAAAGGGGGGAACACCCCCACCAATCAAACCCAAAGGTGAAGTTGAATGATGGGGATGCACCACAGGTCGCCATCTGAGTGGGGTTTCCGATGACTCCCTGTTGTTTCGAACAATCACATGCATTTCATCTTGCGAAGGCGCACGCAGGAGTGACGACAGTGTTCTCGCAATAGTGCTTTTGCCTGAACCTGCAGGCCCTGCCAACAAAACTGAGTGCTCTCCTAAAGCCACAAGACTTAGAAGTTCCGCTTGCCGCTCGGGGAATTCTAAATCCAATCCAGTGCGAGGTCTTTCAATCTCGTACTTGCGTGGTAAAGCTTCAACGAATGTGGGTTCATTAATATCTTGAAGAGATGAAAGCAGCGCGCGACCAAAAGTTGCCGTGCCGCCATTATTTTGCCCGGTCCATACGAGTGTTTCTTCGCTGGGTTCGAAATCTTTTGTCAGATCATCGGGCTCGAACACTTCACCAAGCAAACCGAGTTCGCCATAAATGGTGACGGATTCAACTTCAGGCACAACAGCTTGCTGCGATTCCCACAGAATTCCTAAGGCCACGGCGAGCTCAAGACCGCGAGAGGATTTTTTAAGATGATTGGGACGAAGATTCACCAACACTTGTTGTGCTTTGGGAAATTCAAAACCTTGCGCGCGAATGGCGCTTTTAATTCGGTGAATACTTTCTTTAATGCCTTGGTCGGGAAGACCCAAGAATTGAATTTGAGGAAGACCTGCGATGAAGTTGATTTCAACTTCAACAGGGACTAAGCGATCGTGTTCACGAATTAAAGACTGAATTTTCATGCGAAGTTTTATGTGCAAGCTGTGGTCGCACATAAAATTTGAAAACATCAATCAACCAAATGAGGTGATGGACGGATCTCGGTGTAAGTTGTCAGCTAGCCTTTGCGCTGCCAGAAAAACTTTCTAATCTGAAACAAAGGGAGGCTTCTATGCAGCATAAGAACGAAAGAATTTATAAAACTTTAGAAACGAAAAAAGCATCACAACTTGAAGGCAAGATCAGTGGCAGAAAACCAAAAGAGTCTGTTCGAAAAAATGAAGAGCGTCCGGAAGCATTGAAAAACAAAAAAGGCCGCGCGTAATAGCGCAGCCTTCTTAATGAACTGACATTTTCGAAAACACATTCATAAGCACGACACCCACAATAATGAAGCCCATGCCGAGCACCGCAGGTAAATCCAAAGCTTGCTTGTATAGAAAGTAACCTGCCGTGGAAATCAAAACGATTCCGAGTCCTGACCATGTCGCATAGACAATACCGACAGGCAGAACTTTAACGACCTGACTTAAGAAATAAAACGACAACAAATACCCAGCAAGCATCGTCACAGTAAACGGGATGTGCGTGAAGCCCTCTGTTTTCTTCAACAAAGAAGTGGCGATGACTTCAAAAATAATAGCCAGTGCTAGTTTTACGTAAATCATTCGCTTTTGGAATTAGTTCTCTGTATTCAACACGGGGAAAGCTTTGACGATGTCGTCGATGGCTTTCATTTGTTGTAAGAAAGGTTCAACTTTCGATAATGGCAACGCGGAAGGGCCGTCGCATTTTGCTTTTTCTGGATCTGGATGGCTTTCGATAAATAGACCAGCCAAACCAACAGCAAGACCTGCACGAGACAGCTCTGCCACCTGCGCACGACGACCTGAAGAAGCCGCACCACCTGGATCACGGAATTGCAAAGCATGAGTCGCATCCAGAATTACTGGCGCGCCTTTAGAAACTTTCTTCATCACTGTGAAGCCCAACATATCCACAACCAAGTTGTCGTAACCAAAACAAGAACCACGTTCGCACAAAATAACTTTGTCGTTACCGCACTCTTGAATTTTTTCGACGATGTTGCCCATTTGGCTTGGTGCCAAGAATTGAGGCTTCTTAACGTTGATCACGGCACCTGTGCGCGCCATGGCTTCTACAAGATCCGTTTGACGAGCTAGGAAAGCTGGCAACTGAATCACGTCGGCAATTTCTGATACCGGTTTTGCTTGGTGAATTTCGTGAATGTCAGTGATGACTTTCACGCCGAAAGTTTTTTTCAACTCTTCAAAGATTTTCAAACCGGCTTCCATTCCCGGACCGCGGTAGGAATGAATCGAGGAACGATTGGCTTTATCGAAAGAAGATTTAAATACGTAAGGAATTTTCAACTTATCTGTGACTTTCACGAAGTGTTCGCACACTTGCATAGCTAAATCACGAGATTCCAAAACGTTCATACCAGCAAACAAAACAAAGGGTTTGTCGTTGGCAACTTCGATATTTCCGATTTTTACGATCTTATTTTGCATGCCGATTACCATAGCACCGGGGGGAGCTATGGTAAAGGGCTATAAAACGCAGATTAATGGGCTTTCGCTGAGTGATCCTTAGCAGGACCCTCTTCAAGATCCGACAACGCGGGATAGTAATCGCTTGGGACTTTCAAACCACGGCGAACGATTTTTTCCGTCATAATTGAGTTTTTCATTAATAATGTGGAAATCAAATATGCAATCGAGCAACAACCCAATAACGGCACAAGGCCCAGAGGTTGTTTTGTGCCTTCAAGCGCAAAGACCACCGATGTCAAAAGCGCACGCGATGAACCGGCAAATAAAGCTGCCATGCCAACCAAAGCCATCGCATGGGGATCAACTCCCAAAGAGGGGAACGCGGTGTTTAGAACTGTTCCAGTAACGAAGCCAAAGGTTGCACCCAAAGTAAGCAATGGCGCCAGTGTCCCACCCGAAGTCCCACTACCTAAAGCAATCGCCCAAGATAGAAACTTCCAAATAAAGATACTTAAGGCCACGCCAATCGTTAACTGACCACTGAGGCTGAAGGTAATGTTATCATACCCAACACCAAGACTGCGCGGCTCGATCAAACCAATAATTCCCACAGCGATTCCACCCAGAGCTGGCCACCACATCCAGTGCAATGGCAATTTTTCGAATTGATCTTCAACCCAATAAATCGATTTTGTTACAAGCACACACAGGACACCCATCATCGCGCCAAAAACAAAATAGGTCGCAAGATTCGGAATAGTGGTGATTGCAAGATCGGGCATCGTAAAGAAGGCGCCGGAACTAAAGAACACCGTACGCAAAGTCGCAGCGACAACAGTTGCAAGCGCTACGGGAATAAAAGATTTCGCACGAAATTCAAACAACAACAATTCAATCGCAAGCAGAACCGCAGCCAGGGGCGTTCCAAAGATGGCTGTCATGCCCGCCGCAGCACCAGAAGCCAAAATCACCTTTCGCTCGTAAGGAGTCGTGGGAATGATTTGCCCAAGCCATGAACCTAAAGCACCACCTGTGGCAATGATAGGTCCTTCGGCTCCAAACGGGCCGCCAGATCCAATCGCTATGGCAGACGAGAGTGGTTTTAGGAAAGTAATTCGACGAGGAATGCGACTTTCACGTTCCAAAATATTTTCCATTGCTTCGGGTATACCGTGGCCACGAATACTTGCGGAACCAAAACGCGCCATCAAACCAACAATCACACCACCCAACACGGGCACGAGAACGGCAAACCAACCCATCGTATTTTCACTCGGGGCACGTTCGGTCAGAGAAAACGATTGGAAGTAAAAGATGTTTGTGAAAAGACCAATACCCATCAACAAAAGTTTTGCGACGAACATACTGGCAATCGCAACAAGGCAGCTTAGTAAGCAAATAAAAATAAGACGACGTTTCTTGGAAAGCTCGAGTTCAGACATTTTTCATCCTCTGCTTACTTCGACTTTGCGAAGTAAAAGTTTGGGCTCGCAAGGAAACTGATACTGAAACGAAAATGCGTCAATGCATGTGGCCTTGCATCGAAACGGCGTGTCAAAACTAAAGAATGTCCTCTTCAGGCTTATCCCACGAACGATCTTTGTGATGAAGCTTCTGTTCGTGTTTCACATCGCGAGCGAATTCTTGATCTTGTGGCGGTTTACGATGAGTAGGCGGCGAAGAATTCTTTTTATCCGAAGACTGTGTGTTTTCTTCGGCTTTACGAATTGAAGATTTCATACTTCCTCCAAAGAAAAGAAGGGAAGTGTTGTGACTTCCCTTTGTGATTAATAGTTTCCTTTGTGTTCGCGGTCATAACCAGTGGTATCGCGATTTTCAAATCCCAGCTCTGAACGAGAATGAGTCGCTTTATCGCGATCAGGGCCTTGTCGCATGTCCTGCTGTTTTTGCTGATAACTTGGAACTTTTTTATTGTCGTTATCTTTAATATGGCCACGGTTGGTTTTACTTTTCATAAGACCCCCTTCATCACTTTCATTTTACTCGAGCGAGGAAAGAGGCCCATCCATCCAAAGGCCAATTCGTGTATGTGTGAATGCATTGTCTAAAGACTGCGAGTCAAAAGTTCAGTGGCTTTGCGAATTTTACGTCTCATCGCTTCTTCTTCTAAATCGGCGACACATCTCCAGGATTGGTCCCACGCAAGATGTTGATTGCGCTCATCAAAAGTTTTTAGAAGATAATCGGAAGTCACATCGGATCCCACTGCCAGTTGCGGCTTTTGTTGGGGATGCTGATTTAAAATCAAATCCGCTTTATTTATTAAGATTTGCTCGGACTCGTGATCCGTCACCAGCGAATTACTGAAGCCGTCATAGATCGTCAGAACGGGAATTAAATGCTCTGAATATTTTAGAGCCGAAGCATCGCTATACCATAGATGAAATTTTGCGACACCTTCTTCATCCATCAAGGTATCGATGTAACTGCGGCAATCGTCGTGACGTTCGGTCGAGGTAAAATTATAGGGAATATGGGGAGTCACGACGTGAACTCCGCTGCGATATTGATGCTCAAAGGAACTTTCTTTCTGATCTCCGATCTGCGGTTTTTCAAAAAAGAAAATACGACGGTTGCGCGCATAGCGGACCATTAAGTGGTGCAGACGTTGATACACGTCACTCCAGCGCACATGAGAAAAAACGATCATATCTAAACTGACTGAGCCCGTATTCATAGTGTTGCATCCCTTGATTTCTTGTTGTGTCGAGCAAGAAGATTTAAGTATCCGCATCAGATCTTCTTACTCCAAATTACGAACGCACTTTTCAAATGACTTTGCCAATTTACAGTTCTTCAGCGTATTTCGCTTTCGCTGGGTTGTTTGTCTTTTTTCTCTTTTTCCAATTGGACTCCTGCTTTTGATTTGTGGCTTCTTCGCTCAGCAGGTTGCTTATTAAGAGTCTCGGTTTTTTGAGGGCGGTCCATAGAGGATGATTGATCAGGCTTGCTTTTGTAGGAAGGGGAATCATGATCGAGTGATTCTGAATTCGCGGCTGCAAAGCTAAGCAAACTCCAACTAATAACAAATAGAAATATTAATTTTTTCATAACCCCTCCTTGAGAACTTCAGTGTGAAGAGCTTTTCCACAGGGAGCATTATGAAGATGTCCTCATTGTTAAAATCCAAACACTTGTCATAGACCAAGGTGGCTAAGTATTGCGAACTTGAAGTCAAAGTGGGGCCTTCGGTCTGTCGGCAAAAGCAGTGGGGGCGCTTATAATGAAGTCATCAACATGGAGGTTTTTATGCCTAAAGAAGCATTAGACACAAATAAAGGTCCAACGATGAATCCCGCAAGTCTGCCTCAAAACGCAAGAAAACAGGGGGTGGTGAGTAAGGAAAATCCTTATACGGCTCAGCCAGCAGAGGATGAAGCGGTTTATGACTCTGAGACTGATCACGAGGATCTCACAGAAGTTATAGATTCAGAAGGACACACGGATCATCTGAATCACTATTGAGCATTGACTGTTGTCAGTCCTTATCGCTAACATATTGTTTATAGGATGCGATAAGGAGAGGTCATGGGCAATAAAAGCGGACTCGCTAGTTTTTTAAAAGACAAGCGTATTGAAGCCAATCTTTCGCAAAAAGACGTGGCGGATTTTTTGAAATACGAAAGCGCTCAGTTTATCTCAAACTGGGAGCGTGGTCTTTCATCGCCACCGATTACGATTCTAAAAAAACTAGCGGATTTTTACGGAATTTCTCCAGACAAACTTTTTGAAGTGGTTCTGGAAGAAGAGATCAGACAGACGACTGTTAATCTGCAAAGAAAATTCAAACAAGCTAAGGCTTAAATAAAAAACGCAGTCCTGGGACTGCGTTTTTTATTTCAATTATTTCGACTTTAAAAAATCAAACTACTTCGTCAATGTGCAAGTCAAAAGATCGTTGCCGTAACGGTAATAGAAAGATTTGTTAGCAACCACTGGGAATGTCGCTTCACCTTTCAAAGACTGAACGGGGTTTGACATTGTACGAGGCAAGATCGTAACGACATTGTCAGAATCACCCAAGATAATCGTGTAATAAACAGCAGCTTCTTTGTTAGCAAGAGCTGTCAAGATTTTGCATTCATTAGGTTCAATTGATGGTTCGTCATCGTTTAAGCCCGACCATGCAGTGACAGAAGTATCAAGAGTTGTACGTTGATAAAAGTTCGTAGCGTCTTCAAGTTTGCAAACCAATTTTTCGTCAGCGCAAGGGCGGATCGCCTGGGCGTGTGACAAGCTAGATACCAATAGAAGAGCCAATACGTTAAGTGCAGCAAATGCTTTCATGAGGGGGAATCTCCATTCGTTTTTTGAATGGAGGCACTATACCTAAAAAAGGCCTTTTCATTTGTTAGGAATGAGTTTTTTGAAAAAGCTTCCAGAGTGTCTAAAAACCTCTCGTTCCTAGGAGTGAGGGGGCCAAATTACTGGATTTGAAGGGGAATCTAGTGGGCTGACATGCGCTCGCAGCTTTCCGCGCAGCGACGGCATACCTCTACGCAATCGATCATCATTTCGTCGCCCTGAGCCAGGCGTTCGCAGTCCGTTGCACAGGCTTTACAGACTTCTGCACACAAGCGGCACAAGTCATGGTGGAATTCAGAATCTAGTGTCATCAATTTTGCGCTCGTTTCACATATCAATGAACAGATTTGCAAAATACTGATGTGTTCAGAGCTAGCGTGCTCGCCACCCATATCTAAACAGTGAGGCACTAACTGCAAACACAAGTGCGAGCACTCCGTGCAGTTGTCGATACATTGTTGCATCGCTGACGTTTCATGCTCGTGTTGGCCATTTAAAGAGCTTTGTGAATAGTTCTCTGCCATAAGATCCTCCTGATCAGATGAGTTGGGTGGGGCGTATCTTCTATTATCGAAATTATTTTTTGCACTCCCAGTTTATTTTGTGAGAGTTGCTAAACCGCAAGAGACCGACTGCTGTCGAGTCGCGCCTGAGCTATGGGCGAAATATTGCCCCTGTTTTGCGGAAGATCGTCCCATAAGAAAGCATAATCTCTTTTATAAAAGATTTCGTCAGAGGCACGTCTTTTGAAGTTTAAATCTATGCGACATACGTCGTTTAACAAGGAGGCTAATATGGCTCAAGAAAACCAAGCTCAAAAACCAGGCATGAATCAACAACAATCATCGACTGGTCAACAAGGCAATATGGGTCGTAACCAACAATCTCAAACTCCAAACTCAAACCAAGGCCAAAAATCTGGTCAGCAAAGCTGGCAATCAGACACTGGCTCTCAAAACTTCGATAAAGGCCAAAGCCAAAAATAATTGACCCAACCAAAAGTTTTAAAAAAGGGACTGCGCTTTTAACGCAGTCCTTTTTTTATTCGCTCTTTTTATTGCTTTCAGCATTGCTGTTGCTTTCACTGGCTCCGCCGCCAACGCCGGTCTTAGCACCTTGCTGCTTCTTTTGTTTTAAGTTCGACTTTGAAGTGCGAGTGCCTGGAGCTTTTTTGTCAGACGAGTCTGCTTGGCGCATTGGTTCTGCCGTACCTTTATCTACACGCGAAGAAGGGGCTGGGCCCGGATCGTTTTTCATTTCTTGCATTCCCGTTTCATGCACGTCTTCCGTGGAAGTTGGTGCTGATTCAGTCGTTGCGATCTTTTCTGCCGCCAGTGCTGGAACAGTCAGGGCGAAGCTCAGTAAAACCGAAGAACCCACGCTAGTTAAAATCATAGAAAGCTCCTTATTGAGAAGAGTTAACGACAAACCAACTTTACCGAAGGCTTTCCGGTTTGACCTTCTGTTTCTTTTAAGATGTGTCAGATAAAAGTCTTGCGACTCGCGCGCGGGCTTTCTATGCTGAGCCCATGAATGAAGAAGTAAAACCACCCGTTGAAATTCCACAAGAAGATCTGAGCGCTGACGCGATCGAAGGCATTATTGAAGCGTTCATTCTTCGCGAAGGTACAGATTACGGGAGCGTTGAGGTCAGTTTGTCTGCGAAGAAAGAACAAATTCGCAAACAACTTGCACGCAAAGACATCAAGATCGTGTTTGATTTTGCATCCGAATCAGTCACTTTGATGACCAAAGCCGAGTGGCAAAAGTTGCAAAGATTATCGCAAACGTGATAGAGTTTTTCTTACATGTCTCTTAAAATTTCCACAGATCTTATTGATAATACCCTTGTGCTGACTTTGCAGGGCAGTCTGAACGAATACTCGTCAGAGCTGAATCAAGTTGCAGTCCATCCTTCTTATGATCTGAGCTTGGATCTTCGTTATTTGACAGCGATCAATTCCATCGGCATTCGTAATTTTCAAAATTGGATTTCTAAAGTTGAATCGCCACGTATTATCTTTTTGCGTTGTCCTCGGAACTTTGTTCATCAACTGAATTTGGTTCATGGCTTCATTCCAGAACGCAGTGAAATTCGCAGCTTCTATGTCACGTTTTATTCAGAAGCGACGGGTGCGGAAGTGGAAAAACTTTTCGTGCGTGGAATTGATTACGATATCGAACATGGGCAGATGGTGCTTAAGCCAGGTGCTTTGGCTAAAGATGCTTACGGCAACCCCATGGAACTTGATGACATCAAAGGTCAGTACTTCAAGTTCCTGGAAGTTTATAAAAAATAATTTTTAGCCTTTAATTCCGACATTCACCAAAGTGGGCGATAACAAGCGCATCACTTCTTGGGGTAGAATCTCGACCAAGAAACCGCGTTTGCCGCCGTTGATATAAATCTTTGGCAAATCTAAAATCGTTTTTTCCATATACACCGGCATCTGGCGTTTTGTACCAAAAGGTGAGGTGCCGCCCACTTGATAACCCGAGTGGCGATCAGCCACTTCCGGTTTGCAGGGGTTGATGGATTTAACACCCAGATCACGAGCCAGCTGTTTGGTTGAAACTTGCATGTCTCCGTGCATAAGAATAACAAGCGGCTCTTTGCTGTCGTTTTCCATGATCAAGGTTTTAATCACCGCATGTTCGGGGACGCCCAGTTCGCGGGATGAAACCGATGTGCCACCTTTTTCTTCATACTTAAAAAGATGTGGCACGAATTGCACGCCGTTATCGTTCAACATGCGAATAGCAAGAGTGACGGGGACTTTAGATTCGCTCATGGGTTATTGTCTTTTCTGTTTCTGGACGAGGCTCGATGTATGTTTTTTCTGCGTCCTCTTTAAGAACTTGCGCCAATTGTTCCATGCCCTGGCGTGAAAGATCCAAGAAAACTTTTTGATCGTGACGAACTTTGAATTGTTCTTTGACCATCAATTCGTCATGCAAGCGGAAGCGTTCGATCATGCGGTAAGTGCGCTCTTTCGGAATGCCAAGATCTTCTAAAAGTTCGCGTGTCAGATTTAAGCTTGAATCCAAAGTTTCACGTTTGATGTGATGAACTTTTAAGGCCATCAAGTCAAACACGTGCTGACGATTGCGCGCTCGCGCGTAGACGATTAAATGCGGGAACTCCGTGCGCACGAGTTCTGCGATTTGCGTTGCGACCGCCATGTCATCTACGGCAATAATAAAATATCGTGCTTTCGCGGCACCTGCCGCAATCAGAATGTCTTTGCGGGAAGCGTCTCCGTAATAAACCGTATTGCTGAATCTGCGCAGCAGTTCGATTTGTTCTGTGTCGTGATCAATAGCGGTGAAACCGATATCCTGTGTTCTTAAGATACGGCCAAAGATCTGACCAAAGCGACCGAAGCCCGCAATGATCACGGGGTTTTCGACATTTTCAAATTTGTCGTAGTCTTTTTTCGGTAACGTATCGATGGCTCTTTCCTGTATGCGATCGTTCACTAAAATAATAAACGGACTTAAGATCATCGAAAGTGTCACAATCAAAGTCAGTGTTTGTGTCCACTCTAAAGAAAGAATATTAGCATTCTTACCAACGCCGAAGATTACGAAGGCGAACTCACCACCTTGCACTAGGTAGACGGCAAGGTTGCTAGAAGGCAGACGTTTTAAGTGCATGATACGACCCGTAAGATAAGTCGCCGCACCTTTCACAATCATGTACAAAACCGTCAGACCAATGATCGTAAATGGTTTTTGAATGATTAAAGCCGCATTCACCGACATCCCAACAGAGACGAAGAATAGACCCATCAAGATCCCTTTGAAGGGTTCTAGATCGGCTTCTAATTCATGACGATATTCAGATTCTGATAAAAAGACACCGGCAATGAAGGCGCCTAAGGCCATCGACAGGCCTGCGTGCTCCATCAGGAAGGCGACACCGATTACGATCAGTAACGTCACGCCCGTAAATAGCTCACGGCTGCGCAAGGCTGCGACTTGGCGTAAGAAGGGACCCATCAATGTGCGGCTGAAGATCGAAATGCCCAGGATCGTAAATAAGAAAGCCCCCCAGTTCACTTCAGCAACATTTGCCGTATCAAGTCCCAAGCTTGGAATGATCGCAAGGGCAGGGATCGCAAACACGTCTTGCATCAACAAGATCGCAAAAGAAGCTCTGCCGAATTCTGTGTTTAAAACTTTCTTTTCTTGTAGCGATTGTAAAGCAAAGGCCGTTGAAGAAAGAGAAAGTGAAAAGCCAACCACAAAACTTGCGGGCCACGATAAACCAAAGCCGTGCGCAATGCCACCGAACACCAAAGTGGTAAGCCCCATTTGAATGCCGCCATAACCGATCAAGGTTTTGCGCAGCGACCATAATTTTTTAGGCTGAAGCTCAAGACCGATCAGAAACAGAAGAAAGACAACACCGAATTCAGAAAGGCTTTGGGTGTAGTTAAGATCTGTGATCAGGCCCAACATTTGTGGGCCAACAAGCAATCCCGCGGCTAAGTAACCAAGAATACTTCCCAGTCCTAATTTTTGAAATAGGGAAACAAGAAGAACGGAAGAGCTAAGAAAAACAATGACGGGGATCAGATGGGCGTGAGTCATACTCCAAACGGTAGCAAAGACTCAGCGCCCGTATCAACAAATTATAGACCAACAGCGCGGAATGCGTTGCTTACTGTCAAACACTCATCCGAAGTCAAACGACGTTGGCACTCGCCAATCGTTTCACGAGCATAATCAGAGAATTGAGAGTTTTCGCTCAAACGCTCTGTCATAACGGCATAGAATACCGGAGCTAACTTATCCCAACCCAAAGCTTGCACCATCAACGCTGTTGCGCGATTTGGAATGCCGGAAAGCTTATGCACGCCGCAGTTGTCATTTTGCGCTGTCGGTTTGCAATCTTGGCCCAATTCTGCAGGAATTTGTGACATGTGACCTGGTTGTGGGTCCAAGCCTTTTTCAGGGTGAAGCATGTCGCGAAGAGCTTGAACCTGGAAGCCGTATTTTTTGCTCGCATATTCTTTCAAGTCGTCAGCTAGAACCGATTCGCCGATCAAGAAGTCATTGGCACCTTGGCCTGATTTAACTTGGATCATTTGCCCGAACAAGTCTGCAACGTGTTCATTCAAAGCACCACTTTGACCTTGGTATTTCAATTTAGAAGTGTATTGCACAACCGCGTGAGTGTATTCATGACCGATCACATCAACCGCACCTGTAAACCATTTCAAACCGTTGCTTTCGCCACCGCCGAATAGGAACTTGTTACCGTCCCACGCCGCATTTTGTCTCATACCGAAAAGATCAATGAAGCCACGACCGACACGAACTGTCGCTTCGATATCGCTACCACGATTGTCGAAAGAGTCTCTGCCGAAATTGTTTTTATAGAAGTCACGAACCAGAGTGATGTTCGCGCTGGCACGGCGTGCTTCATCAGTAATGAAAACGCGTTTCCAAATCGCTCCCACTTTGTTGCCGTTAACAAGGACTTTAACGCCTTTGTTATTGCCAATACCCGCGATCGGGGAAAGAGCCGCATCATAAACAACCACGTCGCCGGCGTTAGCTTTAAACGTGAACAATAAAAGACCTGTAGCGAAAATGTGTGAAAACTTCATTCGACACCTCAATGTTTAAAATATGTGAGGGGTCTATCACGGAAAGTGAAGAAGTGCCTTATGGTGTTTTTAATCTATTGGTGTATTTACTAGGGTGTCTAAAAAGTACACAAACTAGAGTGTTACTCTAGTGGCACCACTATGAAAGAATCTCCTGACAGAGTTTTTCCTATTTCGGATTTTCCTGTGAACGCTTACTTTAGCGCTTCTTGATTTAATGATTTTATTGCAAGGAGTATCTTTTGAAGTCTCTTAAATATCTTTTGGTTTCGTCATTGTTGGTTGCTGCGTGCTCGGATAAATCGGCACAAAATTCTACGGAAGTCAGCGCTAACGGTTCTATAGTTGGTGGCAAAGAAGTTCAACCTGGCGACAGAGAAATGACTTCAACTGTAGGCTTGTACGATACAGAAGGTAAGTTCCTTTGCACAGGCACATTGATCAGCGCCAATCTTGTTTTAACTGCCGGTCACTGTATTGGTGAAAAGCCAGAAAAAATGATCGTGATCTTTAAAGAGAATTTCAACGATCTTAACAAAGACAACACGCGCCCTGTTGTAGGTGCTGTTCGTCACAAAGATTACGATCCAAAACGTGGCACGAACACGGCTGACATCGCAGTGATCAGATTCGACAACACAGTTCCAGTGCCTGCTGGTTACAAAACGGCGAAGCTTCTTCCTGATTTCAACTTGCTACAAAAAGGCACTTCCGTTGTTGTTGCGGGTTACGGTTTGAACTGGTCATGGGTTATCAAAAAAGGTTCTGGCGTATTAAGAACGACAGAACTTCAAGTGAAAGATCCAAACTGGTCTGAAACTGAATTAAGTCTTTCTCAATCAGTAAAACGTGGTATCTGCTCTGGCGACTCTGGTGGTCCAGGTTATTTGGATATCGACGGTCAGTTGTACGTATGGGGTGTTGTAAGCCGTGGCGACTCTTTGCCGATTCCGTTGACTCCTGATTGCTTTATCTTTTCTGTGTACACGCGTATCGATGCTTACAAGACGTTTATCGTTGAAGCAGCCGCAGAGTTAAATAAATAATTAGCTTTCCTAATCCTGCTAGGGCGCAAACAATTTGCTGTGTTCTAGCAGCTTGTATCGCGTCCATTCCTTGAGGGCCGTTCTTCTATTAGAATGGCCCTTATGCGTATCTCAGACGTCTCGATCAAAAATTCAGTTTTTGCGTGGATGCTGTTTGCGGCATTCATCATCTTTGGCGCGATCTCGTTTATGCGCTTAGGGGTCAGCCAACTTCCTGACGTCGATTTTCCGGTAGTAAATGTCAGTATCACTTTATTAGGTGCTGCGCCTGAAATTATGGAGACATCTGTTGTCGATCCCGTGGAAGATGCGGTGTCTTCCGTCGAAGGTGTCGAGCGTATCACTTCTGTCAGTAAAACCGGCATTGCGAACATCACCATCGAATTTACTTTGGATCGTAATATCGACGTTGCTTTGCAAGAGGTGCAAACCAAAGTCGCGCAAGCGCAGCGTTTGTTGCCAACCAATGTTGATCCGCCCGTTATCACCAAAACCAATCCTGATGATCAGCCGATTATCTGGCTTGCTTTGACCTACGACAAAAATGATCCGTTTTTTTTAATGTCGTATGCAAAAGATTATCTGAAGGATCGTTTCACAACGGTTCCCGGGGTCGGTGACATCATCTTAGGTGGCTACACGGATCCCGCGATGCGCGTGTGGCTTAAGTCCGATAAACTTTTGAAAAATAATATTTCTGTGACCGATGTGATGAGTTCAATCACCTCACAACATGCAGAGATTCCTGGCGGCTTCATTCAAAATTCTGAAAAAGCATTTAACGTTCGCACTTTGGGAGAGTTCACAGACAGTAAAGGTTTCGATCAGCTGATCATCAATCGCCGTGCGGGCCAGGTCATTCAAGATCCATTCAACGTTATCAAAGTAAAAGATCTTGGTTATTCGAAAGAAGGCCTTGCTGAAGTTTATCGCATTTCGCGCTTTGATGGCATTCAAGCGTTAGGTCTTGGGATTAAAAAGCAGTTGGGCTCAAATGCTGTCGCAGTGGCGCAAGGAGTGAAAGCAAAAATCGATGAGGTGCAAAAAACGCTGCCGCCAGGAATGAAAGTCGGCGTGAATTTTGACTCGACTCGATTTATCGAACAATCTGTGCACGAGATGATCAAGCACTTGATCTTAGCAGTGTTGTTAACTTCGATTGTGTGCTGGGTTTTCTTGGGCAGTTGGACTGCGACCTTAAACGTCTTGCTGGCAATTCCGACTTCAATCATGGGTGCATTCATCGGGTTGTACTTTGCGGGTTTTACGTTGAATACGTTCACGTTATTGGGGCTCACCCTGGCCATCGGTATCGTCGTCGACGATGCCATCATGGTTCTGGAAAACATCTTTAGATATAACGAAAAGGGACTACGACCCATCGAATCCGCGATCATTGGTGCGCGCGAAATTACATTTGCAGCGTTAGCGGCATCCGTCGCCATCATCGCGATCTTTTTGCCTGTCGCTTTCATGCAAGGGGTGATCGGAAAGTTTTTCTTGCAATACGGGATTACGATTTCGCTGGCGGTGTTGTTGTCGTTGATTGAATCGTTAACGATTACGCCTATGCGTTGTTCTAGTTTCGTGCATTCGGGACATCGCACTACTCGTATCGGTAAAGCCTTCGATGCGGGCATGGATAAATGGCGCGATTTTTATTCTAAAACTCTTGAGTGGACTTTGGGGCATCGGGTGATGGTGTTGCTAGCATCCGTCGTCTTTGTTGGAGTTTCGTTTTATGCAATTACTTTTTTAAATAAAGAAATGACTCCGGTTCAAGACCAGAGCTTATTCATTTTGCGCTATCGTACTCCGGTCGGGGCGTCGTTGGATTTTACTGATGCAAAATCAAAGCAAATTGAAAAGTGGTTGAAAGGTCGCAGTGAAGTGGCGCACATGTATACCGCTGTCGGTGGTACTGGTTCGGGTGGGGGCAGTGACTCAAATACGGGGATGATGTTCGTAACCATGAAGGATAAAGGTCAACGCGGTAAAGATCCAAAAACCGGGAAGGAACTGACACAACAACAATTCATGGGACTGGCGCGCAGTGAGTTGTCGAAACAAGTATCTGATACATTGATTTTTATGATGGATCTGTCGTCACGAGGTTTTTCAACTGGTCGTGGTTATCCGATTGAATTTTCGTTGCAAGGTCCTGATTGGGCCAAGTTATCAGAGCTGAATACAAAAATGATCAATGACATGAAGGCATCTGGCCTGATGGCCGACGTCGATTCAGATTATTTAGAAGGCATGCCAGAGGTTCAGGTCGTGCCCAGACGTGATCAGGCGGCCTTACGTGGTGTCAGTGTTGATGCCATCGGTAACACCGTTCAAGCGCTGATCGGTGGCGTGAAGAACGGTCAGTACACGAAGAATGGGCATCGCTACGACATCTATGTGCAGCTCGAGAAAAAAGCCGATCCGAGGGAAGAGTTCAGTGAGTTGTTAATTTCTAACGATAAAAACAATCTGATTCCGCTATCAAAAGTGGCAGAGTTAAATACCAAACCTTCGCTGCAACAAATTTCCCGTGTGAATCGGCAGCGTGCTGTGACCTTGTTTGCAAACTTAGCACCGGGGGCTTCACAGCAAGCGGCCTTAGATTTTATTGCACATAAAGCGAAAGAACTTCCGCCGACGTACTTCGTAGAACAATCGGGTGCCGCTAAAACGTTCTCGGAATCGTTTTACAGTCTGATCTTTGCGTTGGCTTTGGGGATCATTGTTGCCTACATGGTGCTAGCAACGCAGTTTAACTCGTTCTTAGATCCCATGACTGTCTTGATGGCGTTGCCGTTTAGTTTTAGCGGAGCCTTCTTTGCGCTGCTGATTACGGGACAAACGATCAATATGTATTCGATGATCGGGATTTTGCTATTGATGGGGATCGTGAAAAAGAATTCCATCCTGTTAATTGACTTTACCAACTCTGTTCGCGATCGCAATCCGAATGCACACGCGAATGAAGCATTAAAAGAAGCATGTCCTGTGCGCTTACGTCCGATCATCATGACGTCAGTTGCAACCATTTCTGCGGCGGTCCCATCAGCCTTAGCAACCGGTGCGGGTTCTGAAACATTTAGACCGATGGCGATCACGTTGATCGGTGGCGTGTTTGTTTCAACGTTGCTGACGTTATATGTGGTCCCGGTGACATATTCGTTAGTCGATCGTTTTAGAAAGCGTGACGTCAGAAAACAAGAAGTCGCTGAAGCGTTTGAAAATGTCGGTGATGCGACTTCAATGCCATTTGACCAAAATGAGAGTGGCGAAGGTGTATCGGGTAGTGCGCCGCTATTAAATGCCGATGGGAAACCAGCGGAAGCAGATTTATCTGCGATGATGAAGTCGGGTGCTGGGGCTTTTGCTGGTGCTGCGAAGCCAGGGCAAGCAAAAGATGCGCAAATGTATATCGATGATTTCGATAACGAAGCACATTCAACTGAGATCGAGGACGAAGACTTAAGTAGTGAAACGAAACCTTCGCATATAAATCGAAAAAGAAACGCGAAAGAAAATTTGAAATCGGAGTTTCCGGAGAAAGCAGATGCCGTAGAAAAACCCGATAAACTACACAGAAAACGAAAAGGCTTCTTTGATTTTTTCCACTGATACAACTCATCTTACCAGTTCGCCGTGGTAAGTGGAACACACCCGATATGTCTTTCATCGGGGCTACTTACCAACGACCTTTAATAAAAGTACCACTAGGGATAACGAAAACTTTTTTAACGATTCTTGATAAGGAGAAGATCTATGAAAGGGATTTTAGTTGCTCTTGCTCTGACAATGACTGGTATGTTTGCTCACGCAAACGATGTGAACAATGATGAGATGGTTGCAAAAGGTAAACTTAGCTGGACATGTGGATTGAAATTCACAGGTTCATCTTACGGCGTGAAAGTGGTTCTTGGTCACTTCACAACTGAAGCAACAGGAACTCTTGGTTGCGTTGATTTGGAAGGCAATCACTGGTCACGTCGTGTGCAAATCTCTATGGGTTCACACTTCATCGGTCCTGTTGTAGGGCTTGGCTATTTTAAATTCGCAGGTCTTTCTTCAGAGATCAGCTTATTTAACTGCAGCCCAGAAGTTTTGTTCGGTAGCTACGTAGTAGCTCACGGTCAAGGCGCAATCATCGGTGGTGCAGGCACATTCGCAGCAGTTCGTGTAAAACCACCAGAAATCGCTGTGAACATCGGTTTGAAATTGGTTAAAGGCTTGGGTGCTCAAGTTGGTATCGAGCATCTTCGCATCACACCACTTTAATCGAGTGATTTAAAATCTATGCTCCGGTCAGTAAATAAGACCGGAGTGTGGATTACCTTTGCCAGCGCTGCTGGTAACTAAGAGTGACCGTTTTAGATAAGCTGGAATTTTCCGGCGCACCAAAGAGTGTTTGATCCGCATACGAAAGAGTCAGTGCCGACTCTAAACCAAGCATATAATTCGCAATCATCGACCACGTCATATTTTTTTGAATAGAACCATTGGAGCTCTGCGCGCCACTGATGCGAATGGCGTCTTCAGACATTGATGAAAGACTCGAGCCCAAACGAAGATCGCCGTAACTCCAGCCGCCACCGACTGTGAAGCTGTGACCCCAACCTGGAGTCGCCGTTATTTTTCCACCGGCTCCCGCATTGTCAAATTCGCGCTCAAAGGATTTATGAAGTTCAGCGCTGGCATTGGCATCCCATCTTCCAAAAACTTTGGTAAAGACAGCGCCACTGCCGACTGTAAAGAACCCACGCCCGCGCGAGTCTGTCGCAAAAATATTATCGGAATCATAAACTGACGGCGACGTAGGTAAAGTGATTTGCAAGTACGCAATGCCTTTAGGTTTCCACGCAGAATAACTTAGTTCCGGCAAAAATTCGTAGCCAACTCCGCCAGAAACATCACCAAGACCTGTGCTGTTTTCATTTGCGACCTTGCGATACACGACAGGAACCGTCAGGCCCGCTTGCCACGCATCGGATAACAGCATCGCGGCTTCAATTTTATAAGTCTGACTTTGATTGTCGTCATCACGATGAAGCCATTTGCCATTCGCAAGAACGTCGTCAGTGACTTGTCCATAACTATAAGAGGCTGTCACTTGGGCTTTATCATCACCCAAGATCAGAGCCGGAAACGCAAAGCCACCACCGCAGCAGCTGGCAGCATATGTTTGCAATGAAGAAAATAGAATAACGAAAGCAAAAAGAACCTGGATCATATAACTAAGGCAATGGCGTCTTGATCGACGATAAGATTTTGATTTTTATAAATGAAACGAATTTCCCAATCGCCAGGCATAATGAAAAACACTTTGCGCACGCGAAAGACACCGTCCTGAAGTTTTTCAATTTTTACAGGTGAGGAACCATGACCCATGGACGGCATCCATAAAACAATCGATAAAGACTGAACCGGATCCGTGTAAGGGCCCTGCATGCTTGCAAGTCCTTTGTTCCAGAACTTCACAATGAACTCAGACTCGCTCGAGCTGCGCGGACCTTGAACCCATTCAATACTTGCGCATTGATTGCTTGTTAAAAACAAAACCGGGCAAGAAGCTGAGTGAGTATTGTTGTCTTCCTGAACAACTTGTTTTGGATCGATATAATCGGGACGAGCACAGGCAGACAAACCTAAAAGAGCAGCGAAGAATAAAGCTTTCATTAGTCCTCTCTTTGAATGAAGCAGCCTAGTGCGCGGCCTTCTTTGATACGAGGAGATTTTCCAGCTTCAATGTCATCAAGAACATCTTTAAGGAATTGTTTTTTCGCAGAAGGCCCCACGTGACTGTCTGTCACGCCACCTTGATAAAGCAATTCACCTGAAGAATTAAACACAAAGGCGTGAGGTGTCTTAAGGGCACCCAATTCGTTGGCCCATTTGTTTTTACTGTCTTGAATCACAGGGAAAGCAAGTTTGGCTTTTTCGAAATGCTCTTTTGTTTCAGTGGGGCGTTCATCTGCATTGGAGTGAACTCCGACAAAACGGAAGTCAGGATATTTTGCCGAAAGCTCGTTAAGCAAAGCTTCATGACTTGCAGAGCATGGACATTTTGCTGACAAGAACACCAGCACGCTGCCCTTTTTCTCTTTGTCATTCAGTTCAACTGTCAGAGTGTTCCCAGTGATAACGTCATTCGCTTCAATACGGCTTAATTTTTCTGCCGCTTGTGCGTGAAATTGGAGCAATAGAGTAATGACTAAAAGAAAGGCAGTTTTCATAGAGATTTTTTCTATCACAATGCTCTTTGAAAACAACGCCACATTTGGTTGCCTTGTTATGACACGGAGCGATTGTGTGCAGGGACCATATTCGCTAAAATTTTTATATGTTTAAGCAGCTTAAAGACTACCTCATCCGATTTAGACAGTACAAACGCAGTGGTAAAATCCACAGTGATCTTGATGTTTTATTGTCATCTGCCTCTGAACAACGAACTTTGGAAGACAGGCTGCAATGGCTTGTGCGGCTTTTACAATGGGTGCGCTACGAAGGCCACGTCGATTCGCATATCGAAACAGAGACGGGCAAGATTCCTTCAGCACGTCTTCGTTATTTGACGATGGTTTTGGATCGCAACCTGGAATGGAAGAAATCCGTTGCGGTGATCTTGCGTTCGGTTGTGAAAAACGTCAGTGGTATCGAACTTTATACGGAAACTGGGTTACCGCGTGAAGTGGGTGTCTTGGGCGAGATCTGGGATCGTTTGACGATGAAGATGTTGCCAACTCCGCCCTTGGATTATGAGCTGGGTTATTTGTTTTGGGCATTGTTCCCAGACGAGAAAGATCCCGTGTGGATTGCCTCTATTGATCACAATACCTTTGAGAAGGTGATTGAGCTTTTTAACTATGAAGTCTCAAGTGAAGAAGGCGACTGGAATCGTTTTATTGATGATCTTGAAGATGCTCTGGCGTATTTGGTCATTCAAACTCGCGCCATCGGTTTGTCGCCAGCTTTCCGTCATCGCATGGATAAACCTAATTTCCGTGATTCCGCTTTTTTCGCTTTAATGCGAGCCCTCGAGGAATTCCAAATTTCCTATCGCCAAGAGAATCGTGAAGGTTTCATTGAAAGAGCCTCGCGCTTGCGCCTGGTGTTGTGGGAATGTCGTCGTGAGCTTGCGCAAGTTCATAAACATTTAGATGAATACGGTGTCAGTATTAATCTGGTGTTCCAGATGGCGCGTTTACAAGCGTATCTAAAGCGCATCGATAATTTGGTTGAGATTTTGATCACTGAAAAAGTCGACTATAAGAAGGTCACGCATTTCCTTGCAACTTTAGTCGAAGAAAATCACGATCTGCGCAGTATTCGCTCTTTGATTTCACAAAACTCCACTTTGCTAGCCCGAAAAGTAGTAGAGCGTGCCGCGGAAACGGGTGAGCACTACATCACACGCACGAAAGAAGAATATCGTCGTATGGTTTCGGCTGCTGCCGGCGGTGGTGCGATCACGGCAGGAACTGTCTATATTAAGACGGCGATCCTGGCGTTGGGACTTTCGGGGTTCATGACCGGTTTTTTTGCGTCTTTGAATTACGCGATCAGTTTCGTGACGATTCATTTAGCGGGCTTTACGCTGGGAACTAAGCAACCAGCAATGACAGCACCTGCTTTGGCAGAAAAAATGCGCGACGTTGATACTCCGGAAGGAATGGAAAGCTTCGTTGATGAAGTGACTCATATTATTCGTTCGCAAGTGGCGTCGGTTGCAGGAAACGTTCTTCTGGTAGTGCCAGTGACTTTACTGATTGATACGGCGTTTTTCTTTTTATTTGGTCATCACATCATGTCGCACGAAACGGCTCACCACTCCTTCGAAGCGGTTGATATTGCGGGCCCGGCTGTTTTATATGCCGCATTTACGGGTGTCTTATTATGGCTATCCAGTATCGCTGCGGGTTGGGGAGACAACTGGTATGCGCTTTACTCTTTACGTAAGACATTGGCGCGTTCGCCGACTTTGAAAGTGGTTTTTGGTAAAGTGAATGCACGCCGAATTGCTTTGTTCTTTGAAAAGAACATTTCCGGTCTTGTGGGTAACATTGTTCTGGGTGTGATGTTGGGTATGGTGCCAGAGATTTTAAAATTCGTGGGCATTCCTTTAGACGTGCGCCACGTGACGCTGTCTTCAGGCACGTTGGGTGCGGCAATTCCTGTGATGGGTTCTGAGTACCTTCATAACTGGGAATTCTGGCGCGCCATCATCGGCATCTTCTTTATTGGTACATTTAACGTTTCAGTCAGTTTTGGTTTGGCCTTGTTAGTTGCCATTCGTGCTCGTGCGATCAATACGACACAACGTCGTGCGCTTCGCAATGCGGTTTTAAAACGCCTTGTGCATCATCCTCTGACTTTCTTACTCCCAGTTGGTGCAGCGGTTTCAAAATCGACTGCAGAAGGGCGCTCGCACTAATGAAAGATCTGTCTATTGTTATTCCAGCTTATAACGAAGAAGCGCGTCTTCCTCGCACTCTTGAAGTTTTGCAGGCGATGATCGCGCACAAGGAATTGCAATGGAATGTGATTGAGGTGCTGGTTGTGAATGACGGCTCAGCCGATGGCACCGCGAAACTTGTCATTGAAACGGCGAAAACGTTTCCGTTGTTAAAGCTTGTCGATTTGTCGGTGAATCAAGGCAAAGGGGCCGCTGTTCGTGCGGGATTGAAAACCGCGGTCGGTGAGTGGGTGCTGATTGCTGATGCGGATATGGCGACACCCTGGGATGAAGTGAATAAATTTGTTATTCCCAGCGAGAGCTATCAATTAGTTATGGGTTCGCGCGGTTTGCCACAAAGTCAGATTGAAGTTCGTCAGCATTGGATTCGTCAAAGCATGGGAAAGACATTTAATAAGATATTAAAGAGTCTTGTCTCCTTGCCATTTCATGATACGCAATGTGGTTTCAAACTCGTGCGCAAAGATGAAGCGTTCAAAAAAAATATTTTACCAGCTTTGTATGTCGATCGCTTTGCGTGGGACGTAGAGCTGATTTTACAGATGCAAAAGCACAAAAAATCTATCCTGGAAGTACCGATTCGTTGGGCGCATCAAGAAGCCTCTCGTGTGCGCATGTTCAGAGACAGTTTGGAAATGTTCTTTACTGTTTGGAAACTGCGTTTTCGTCTAAAATAAGCTGCTCAAAGACTGCTCACGCCATTATCAGTGACACGAACTATCCTGCCTTTTTGTTGAATTACGGAAAGCATCGCGTCATTTACAATGAATTAATTTTAAGCACCATAAATGCGTTTAACTCATGGCAACTATAACCAAATCTTATAATAAGGGCTGAACTGGTTCTATTTTTGAACTGGGGTTCCACTTTGGAACTACGTCACTCATGACAGATTTTTTCACTTTTTCTGCTTAAAAATTATTTTTAGGTGGTTCCAAAAGAGTACTTGATAAATGTTTCATCGTGAAATGAACTGCGTCTCCATAAGGACTTCAAAAGGGTGAAGTCCAAGGAATTAGGGGGGACCTAATAATGAAACTAAATGCATTTTCACTAGTTTTGTCTGTGATGCTAGCGACGTCGGCCCAAGCAAGCCAACGTGTGATCGTGATCATGAAAGATCAACAAACGTTCAAAGCTGCAAACATGGCTTATAAAGCTAAAGGCTCTTACAGCTTGAAAAATTCAGGCATGAACACTTTGTCTAAAGTTGATGGACAAGTTGAGCAGTCTCTAGAAAATTTGAACACGTTGATCGTTAACGCGAAAGACGACGTTGAAGTTTCTAAGTTGCAAGCTGATCCTTCAGTTGCATACGTAGAGAAAGAAGTTTTCCACGAAGCACCACGTCCGGTTGCAGGTTGGTTGTCTACTCCAGCTGCTAAGTCTTCTCAACAAACTCAAATCCCTGGCAAAAATACTCCTTGGGGTATCGTAGCTGTTAAAGCTCCACAAGCTTGGGCTACTTCAAAACAAGGTCAAGGCGCTCGCGTTCTTGTTCTTGATACAGGTATCGATGCAAACCATCCTTCTTTGAAAGCTAACTTCGAACAAGGTAAAGACTTTACTGGTGCTAGCGATGGTTCTGATTTCACAGACCACGTTGGTCACGGTTCTCACTGCTCTGGTACAATCGCAGGCGTGATGGATTCTTCTGGTTTCACAGGTGTTGCTCCTAAAGCAAAAATCTTGATGGGCCGTGTATGCTCTGACGATGGTTGCTCAAACGTTGCAATCGCTGCTGGTATCAACTGGGGTATCCAACAAAAAGTTGATGTAATCTCTATGTCTTTGGGTGGCGCTTGGTCGACTCCTGCTGAAAGAGATGCAGTTGCTAAAGCTGATAAAGCAGGTCTTACTGTTGTAGCAGCTTCTGGTAACGACGGTTCAAACAAAGTTTCTTACCCAGCGGCTCTTCCTTCTGTAATCGCAGTTGGTGCAGTTGATAACACTCTTAAGAAAGCTGATTTCTCTCAATACGGTCCTGAGTTGGCAGTTGTTGCTCCTGGCGTTGACGTTGTGTCTACAGTTCCACAAGGTACTGGCCGTGAGTCTTCTGTAACTTTGATCGTTGGTCAAAAATCTGCGAAAGTTAACTCTGCTACATTCCAAGGCGCTCGCGAAGTTTTGAACGGCGAAACGAACGTATTGGTTGATGCTGGTTTGGGTAAACCTGAAGATTTCAAAGGTAAAGACCTTAAAGGTAAATACGCTTTGATCTCTCGCGGTGAAATCTCTTTCGGCGATAAAATCAAAAATGCTATCGCTGCAGGTGCTACTGGCGCGATCATCTACAACAACGCTCCAGGCTTGTTGCAAGGTTCTTTGACTTCTGATGGTTCAACATTGCCAGCAGCAGTATTCATGATCGAACAAACTGTTGGTCAACAATTGGTAGCGGCTTTGAAAGCTAACACAGCTGTAAAAGCAACTGTTCAAACTGTTGCAACTGACTACGCTTCTTTCCAAGGTACTTCAATGGCGACTCCACACGTTGCTGGTGTTGTAGCTTTGATCAAAGCGACAAACAAAAAATTGACTGGCGCGCAAGTTAAAGCAATTTTGAAACAAACTGCGACTGCATTGGGTCCAAACTCTAACAATGAGTACGGTTCTGGTGTTGTTAATGCTGAAGCAGCTGTAAACGCAGCAAAAGCAGCAAACTAATCTGATTTAAAAATCAAATTCACGAAAGGCTCTGGGAAACCAGGGCCTTTTGTCGTTTTGGACATAGTTAATTTCGTTCTTGTAAGTTGTTTTTCGTGACTAGGAATAATGAACTTTTCATCTGTAAGGCCGTCAAGGTGAGGGTCTCGAAAAAAAAACTACCACGGAATTGGGAGAACAAATGAAGTTACGTCTATGTTCAGTGCTTCTGTCAGTAGGGTTGGCGTCGGTGGCCAACGCGGATCAAAGAGTGATCGTTGTGATGAAAGATGCTCAGTCTTATTTGCAAGCGCGCTCTGCTTTCGTTTTAAAATCGGCAGGTGATTTCCATGTTGAACACAACTTGGATTATTTAAATACCTTCGTTGGAACTGTTCGTTCAGATGCCGATATTGAAAATATGAAACAACAACCTGGCGTGATGTTGGTAGAAAAAGAAACTTTTCATCCAGCGCCGGCACCTATTCGTGGGTACTTGGGTAAACCCGTTAGCGTAAAAGATTTGCCAGGAGCACGTACTCCATGGGGAATCATGGCTGTGAAAGCGCCACAGGCTTGGGATAAATCGAAATCAGGCGAAGGCGCTCGAGTTCTGGTGCTTGATACCGGTATCGATAAAGATCATCCTGCGATCAAATCCAACTTTGAACGTGGTCAAGATTTCACGGGCAGAAGTTCGGGTGATGATTTTGCGGATCTTGTTGGGCACGGAACTCACGTATCGGGAACTGTAGCTGCGGTTCTTGATCAAACGGGCTTCACGGGTGTTGCTCCTAAAGCAAAACTTTTAATGGGTCGCGTGTGTTCGACTTTGGGTTGTTCAAGCTCTGCGATCGTTCAAGGGATCAACTGGGGTATTTCACAAAAAGTAGATGTGGTTTCAATGTCATTGGGTGGCGCATGGTCGACTCCTGCTGAACGTGATGCTGTCGCAAAAGCTGATAAAGCGGGTGTGGTTGTTGTTGCGGCTTCAGGTAATGACGGCTCAAGCAAAGTTTCTTATCCAGCAGCATTGCCTACAGTGATCGCTGTGGGTGCAGTGGCTGAAAACCTTGTCAAAGCAGACTTCTCGCAATACGGACCTGAATTAGCGCTTGTTGCTCCGGGCGTAGACGTTCTTTCATGTGTTCCGCGCGGCACAGGTCGTGACGCTGAAGTTTCGATTGATAACGGTCAGTCGAATGAAAAAGTTAAATCGACGTCATTCCAAGGGGCTCGCGAAGTCTTCCAAGGCGAAACAAATGTGTTGGTGCCTGCAGGACTTGGTAAACCTGAAGACTTCAAGGGAATCGACGTCAAAGGTAAATACGCGTTGGTATCTCGTGGTGAGATCTTGTTTTCTGATAAAGCTAAAAATGCCGGTGCAGCAGGAGCTTTGGGTGTTGTTATCTACAATAACGTTCCAGGTCTGATTCAAGGTGCATTGACGGCTGATGGTTCAACACTTCCAGTTGCAGCCTTCATGGTTGAGCAAGCTGTTGGTCAAAAAATCATCGCTGACATTCAAGCTGGTAAAACAGTGAAAGCGAGTTTGAAAACGATTGCGACGGATTACACAGAATTCCCAGGGACATCAATGGCGACGCCACATGTTTCGGGTGTTGTTGCGTTAGTGCGCGCAACGAACAAGGCGCTGACTCCTTCACAAATTAAAGATTTGTTGAAAAGAACAGCACAACCTTTGGGACCAAATCAGCAAAATCAATACGGTGCGGGTCTTGTGAATGCAGAAGCTGCTGTTAACGCAGCGGTGCAGTCACGCAAAGTTCAGGCTCAACCGGTAGAGATGACGGTGATTCACTAAGATCTCTGTTTGTTTTTCATTTAAAACGGCTTCTCTGTGTAAGAGGAGCCGTTTTTATTTGCGCAAGTGCGTGGTTCTTTACATAATTTTTATATGCAGCATTTACCTACCGCGATTACTGATTTAGCTCTCATCTTGGCAACAGCAGGTTTTGTTACTTTGCTTTTTAAAAAGTTAAATCAACCGATCGTGTTGGGATATCTGGTTGCAGGTTTTATTGTGGGTCCAAAGACGACTATGCTGCCTTCGATTTCTGGTTCTGAAGGTGTGCAATTGTGGGCCGATATCGGTGTGATCTTTCTTCTGTTCGCATTAGGTCTTGAATTCAGTTTTAAAAAATTATTGCGCGTCGGCGGTGCTTCCAGTGTCGCAGCCTTATTTGAAGTCAGCTGTATGATCTTGTTTGGATTTACAACAGGTCATCTGTTGGGCTGGAACTTTATGGACAGCCTGTTTTTAGGCGGTATCCTTTCAATTTCTTCAACGTCTATCGTGGTGCGCACATTAGACGAATTAGGATTTAAAAATCGCCGCTTCGTGGGTGTCTTGCTGGGTATCTTAGTGATCGAAGACTTAGTTGCGGTTTTATTGTTGGTTTTGTTAACAACCGTCGCCGTGACTCGTGACTTCGCCGGCATGGAGATGTTGTTTTCTAGTTTGAAACTCGCATTCTTCTTATGTTTGTGGTTCGTGACGGGGATCTTCTTGTTGCCAACGTTCTTGAAGCGCTCACAAAAAATTCTGAATGAAGAAACGATCTTGGTCGTGGCAGTGGGCTTGTGTCTATTGATGGTGGTCTTTGCCAACAAAGTCGGATTCTCGTCAGCTTTGGGGGCTTTCATTACCGGCTCGGTTCTGGCAGAAACTATCGAAGGGGAGCGTATTCATCATTTGATTACGCCGCTTAAAAATTTATTTTCTGCCGTGTTCTTTATTTCCGTGGGCATGTTGATTGACCCTGCAGTGTTAACAGAACATTGGCGTGTGGTTTTGATTTTATCAGCGGTTGTGATTTTCGGAAAAACAATTGCCGTCACTGTCGGATCCATTCTTTCAGGACAGACTTTTAAGTCCTCTTTGCAAACGGGCATGAGTATCGCGCAAATCGGGGAGTTTTCTTTCATCATCGCGACGGTGGGTTTAAGTTTAAAAGTCGTCAGCGCCCAGCTTTATCCATTGGCGGTGGCTGTGTGTGTGGTGACGGCGTTTACAACTCCGTACATGATGAAATCTTCAGGCGCCGTGTATCGCTTCCTTGAAAAGATTTTGCCCGAGCGTTTTGTCGTGGCACTTGATCGTTATAGCATGATTTCATTTTCACTGGCGTCGAATAAAGAATGGCGCGAGCAAGTCCGTGCATATGTTTTAAAAATCTTCCTGAATTCAGTCATTATCATTGGGGTGTTTCTATTAATGGCACGAGTGTTCTTGCCGTTCTTGTTGGAACGCCAAATGGATGAACGTTCTGCGAAGTTTCTGACGTTATCGGTCACGTTGATCGGGACAGCGCCCTTCTTGTGGGCGCTTGCTTTCGGAAGGACTCGTCACTTTGATGCGATGATGGAAACTGATGGCAAGAATACGCATAACTATGTGTTCATGGTGTCTCGTGTGATGGTTGCTGTCGGCCTTATTGGTGCGATGGTGGCACAGTTTGTACCGATTTGGTGGGCTGTAGGTATCACGGTGTGGATGGTCGTGGTTGTAGGGTATGTGTTTGCGACCAAGCTTCGCGAAATCTATTCGTGGTTTGAAAGTCGTTTCTTGTCGAATTTGGAAGACGAAAGTCACAAGGTTCATGCGAAGAAACACAGTCATACATTGGCCCCATGGGATGCCCATTTGACCGAGTTCGTCGTGCCTGCCGAAGCGCCTTATGTGGGGACCGAGTTGCAACATTTAAAAATTCGCGAACATTTTGGTATTACAGTGGCCTTAATTGAACGCGGTAAACGTCGAATTGCGGCTCCACGCGGTGATGATTCGTTTATGCCTGCCGATAAAGTATTTGTGATCGGCACGGATGAGCAGCTAATGAAGTTTAAAACTTTTATCGAATCCGAAGAAGTTATCAGTGGCTTATCACTTGAAGAAACTCCTGATTACAGTCTTGAGCAGTATTTAGTCACAGCCGATTCAGATTGCGTTGATAAGACGATTCGTGAATGTGGCTTGCGCGAGAAAACTCACGGTTTGGTTGTGGGTTTGGAGCGTGATGGTCAGCGTATTTTAAATCCCGATTCGTTAGAGGTTTTGCAAGTCGGGGATCTATTATGGATCGTCGGAGATCGCGATAGTATTTTAGAGCTGGCGTAATTAAACTCGCCAGCGAATCATATTTTTGATTACTTCCATTTTTTGTTTCGTGTAAGGCGGATACATCAAGCCTAAAAGTTTTCCGCCCCAGCCTTGACGTAATACCGATTTGCCGTGAGAAAACGTCTTAAAGCCATGAATGCCATGACTTGTGCCCATGCCGCTTTCGCCAACGCCGCCAAATGGCAGGTTATCATTGCCAAGATGAATCACGGAATCGTTAATCACCAAGCCACCGGATGACGTTTGGCTTTGTACGGCTTCAATTGTCATTTCGCTGTGAGAATAAACGTAAAGTGCTAAAGGCTTTGGTCTTTCGTTGATAAAGTGAATCACTTCGGTGATGTCTTTGTATTTCATAAGTGGCAAGATGGGTCCAAAGATCTCCTCTTGCATCAGGCGTGAATGAACGTCCACATTTTCTATAACTGTTGGCGAATAGTAGCGCGTGTTTTCATCGCTCTCTCCACCGAATAAAATCCCGGCCCCTTGTGCAAGGGCTTCGGCCTGCATTTCTTTTAAACGCAGGCAGTGTTTGTGCGAAATGATGCGAGCATAATCGGCATAAGCTTTTCGTTGTGCGGGTTCTTTTCCGAAAATGTTTGCAAGTTTTTGCGTAAATAAACGCACAAAAGATGGATAGACGGTTTCTTGAATGAAGAGGTAGTCGGGGGCCACACATGTTTGCCCGGCATTCATAAATTTCGACCACAGTAATTTTTCTGCCGCTAAATCTAAATCTGCAGTGTTGTCGATGATTGTCGGGGACTTGCCACCTAACTCTAAAGTGACGCTGCTTAGATTTTTAGCTGCTGCTTCCATCACAAGTTTGCCGATCTGTGTGCTCCCGGTGAAGAAGATGTGATCGAAAGGTTGTTTCAAAAGATTTTGCGTCGTTTCGGGACCGCCTTCGACGACACGAATGAATTCTTCGGCGAAAGCGCCATTTAATAATCGCGCGATCAAGGTTGTCGTCGCCTGCGTGTATTCCGAAGGTTTAACCACACACGTGTTACCGGCAGCGATGGCAGAAATCACAGGTCCCAAAGTCAAGAGCACCGGGTAATTCCACGGCGAGATCACTAAGCATACGCCGCGCGGTTCATAGTGAATGTAACTTTGCGAACCTTTTAAAAATAATGGAGCAGGAACACGTTCCGGTTTCACCCAATTGCGTAACTGTTTTTGAGCGTGACGAAGCTCCATAAGAAGCGGGTAAATCTCTGTCGTCAGCGTTTCCATTTCTGGTTTGTTGAAGTCTTCTTTGAGTGCTTGAACAAATTCTTTTTGATTTGAATCGATCAGATTTTCTAAGGTCTTTAAATGCTCAAGACGCAAATCAATCGCTTCTTTACGCAGTTGCAGGCTGTACTGTTTTTGATGGAGATAGAGTTGTTCAAACATAACTCTATTTTAGATCTTAAGAAGACTGAGGCAATGAGTATTTTGATGTCATACTGCGGTCTTTTGGCGACCGCACTATTTCTTTCTTTGATTCAAAGCGAGCATCAAGATCTCTTCGCCTAAATCGTTATTCATAAGTTCTGGATGGAACTGCAAAAGCAAGCCTTTGCCGTTCTTAAATTCCGTCGCTTCAGTGACACCATCTGATGCAACCGCAGCAATTTCAAGCAAGCCGCCTTCACGATAAACGACAGATTGATGGTGAATAGAGTTCACCAAGATTTGTGAACTGTTTGAACTCAAAGAGCGCAAAATATTATTACTTGTGCCTTGGATTTCAATCGTGTGCCAGTCATTGGCGTGTGCAACTTTGTGACCGATTTGTTCAGGCACGTCTTGAATCAACTGATAACCCAGCGCCACTGAAGCGATCTGTGAACCGCGGCAAACGCCAAGTAAGAAGCCCTGATCTTTTTCCACGTAAGACTTAATCAACGCAGCTTCGAACTGATCGCGCGAAGGAGTGACCTTGCGGCAATGAGAGTTGATTTGGCGATACAAGGTTGGATCAACGTCATCACCACCCATGGCAACCATGAACGGGAAGTGGTTTGAAATTAACTGGAAGAACTCTGTGGTTTCTTCGTACGTCAATCCCAGGTTGGCATTGATCGGCAGAATGAAGCAGCGTTCTTTCATACGATGAAAGACCTTTTGAAAACCAAGAATGCGTGGCGAATGCATTGAATAATCGAACGGCAAGTTTGCGATCATCAATACCCGTGGCTCCCAGCGGTTTTCTTCAAGCAAAGAAAAACCATCCAAAGGGAGTTGCGGAATGTGATTTTCAAAAAGATTCATCAGGCAGGAGTTTTTAGCCATCTCGCTTAAGTAGCGACGCGCAGCTTGTTCGGGAGTCTCATCAACTCGAACAGGGATGACCATTGGAGCCAGGGTGTGCCCAGAGTTCCACTCGTAAAGACGCAAATTCTGCGGAGCGCTTGCTGAAGACATATCTTACTGACTTATCGGAAAATTGAGGCGTTTCATAACGTTATAAAGTGTCTCAAATCAGAGCGCTTTTGAGAGGTCCAGAACTTGTGAAACGACATTCATAATGCGGCGAGCTGCAATAGGGCGCATCTCAGTTCAAACTATATAAATGAAAACTATAAAGAAGATAAAAAACTAGTAATTTCCTTTAACGGCAAAAAGGCCTAATCTTAATTCATCAACGAAACAAACTTTAAGAGAGGTTTATATGATCACAGTTAGAAAATCAGCAGACAGAGGCAACGCAGAACACGGTTGGTTGAAATCCCGCCACACATTCTCTTTCGCGGATTATTACGATCCACGTTTTATGGGCTTTAGTAACTTGCGCGTGATTAACGAAGACCGCATCGCGGGTGCGACGGGCTTCGATACCCACGGCCATCGCGATATGGAGATTATTTCTTACGTTATCGAGGGCGAGTTAAAGCATCAAGACTCAATGGGTACTAACACAGTGATCAAACCTGGCGAAGTACAAAGAATGAGTGCTGGCACAGGTGTTCGTCACTCAGAGTATAATAACTTGAGCGATAAAGAGACGCACTTCCTGCAAATTTGGATCACTCCAGAAAAAACAGGAATCACTCCAAGCTATGGTCAGAAATCTTTCGCAAATGATTTTTCATGCAGCGATATGATTCTGGTGGCATCACGCGACGGTCGCAATGGTTCGATTACAATCAACCAAGACGTCGATATGTATGCAGTGAAAGCGCAAGACATTGGTGAGAAAAAATTGAAAACGTACCCACATCGTCACATTTGGGTGCAAGTGATTAAAGGTGACGTAACAGCCGACGGAACTGCTTTGCAAGCGGGCGATGGCGCCGCAATCCAAGAAGTTGAATCCGTAAAACTTCAATGGAGCAAAGACGCGGAATTTATCGTTTTCGATCTTCCGTAAGTCGGGCCGCAGACAGAGAAGCAGAAAGGATGCCATTATGAAAGAGCAAATCGTCGAGGTCAGCAAACGCCTTAAAGATCTTCATCGCCGCTTTCTTGAAAGAGAAAGACAACAGGCCGAGAAATACTTTGAGCGCAGAATTTCTCCTTTCGATTTTTTACAGATGTTGACTCACGAGCAGAGCTTTAAGTGGTTGCAACCGTTTTCGGCTCTGATTGCAGAGATCGATGCCTTCGCTGATGAAAGCGAAGAAGTGACGCAAGCGGATTTGGACTGCATCAGGGAACAAATTGATTTCGTGTTGCATAAAGAAAATCCGCAGGCAGCGATCTATCATCGCTATCAGCATCATTTAAGTGAAGATCCAGAGTTCGTGTTATTACATTCTAGTTTGCGCCAAGCGCTGATTAAGTTAGATTCAGGTAAGAAAAAGTTAGAAAGAGGACAGTTAAATGGTTCAGGGCAAACGTTATAATGATTTAGCAGCAAAGATCGTAGCAGGACATTTCGAGATCACGGCTGGTGTCACGCAAGAAAAAGGCGGCGGTGACGAAGGCCCAAGTCCTCATGAAATTCTGGAAGCGGCCCTTGCTGCTTGCACGATCATCACAGTGCAGATGTATGCGAACCGTAAAGGTTGGAAGCTGGAATCGACCGATGTCAAAATCACGATCGATTCGGAAAGTAAAACGGAATCAAAAATCTCGCGCGAGTTGACGTTTAAAGGCGAATTGGATGCCGAACAAAAACAGCGTTTGTTTGAAATCGCAGAAAAATGTCCTATCCACAATCTTTTGGAAAGCCACATCACAATCACTTCAACAATGGTATAAGCCGGTTTACACACCGGCTTTGCCGTCGTAAGATAATTTAAATTTTCAGCAAGGTAGTGCAAATGAATAAGGGACGTCTGGAAGCATTTAGTGATGGTGTGATTGCAATTATCATTACGATCATGGTGTTGGAACTAAAAGTTCCGCACTCTCCGGATCTTTCAGCGTTGTCAGAACTTATTCCGGTGTTCATCAGCTATATTCTAAGTTTCATTTATGTGGGTATTTATTGGAACAATCACCATCACTTAATGCATTCAATTCATAAAGTGAATGGTGGAATTCTGTGGGCGAACTTGCATCTGCTGTTTTGGTTATCTTTGGTGCCGTTTACAACATCGTGGATGGGCGAAAATCATTTCCCCACAGTTCCCGTTGTGATTTATGGCGTGAACCTGATGATGTGTGGGATCGCTTATACGATTTTAACTTATGTGTTGTTGCGCTCTGAAGGTGCAGATTCTAATTTAGCGCAAGCGGTGAAGTGTGACTATAAAGGCAAGATTTCAGTTGTGGCATACGCGATTGCGATTGCAGCGGCTTTCTATCATTCGTGGATTTCTTATGCGGTTTACATTTCTGTCGCCGCGATGTGGTTAGTTCCAGACCGTCGTATTGAGAAAATCTTATTGGGCGAACACAAAGTCTAAAGCGCCGGGGAATTTGTTTGCGTCCAGAACAGGGAAACCGTTAGCATTTTAGTAGCGGAGTTTTCATGTCGGCAGCTCAGAAATTATGCGTAGTTCTGTTTTTGGTTTTGTCATCTTGTAACAAGTTTTCTTCAAACGACTCGACGACGACTCAAGATCCGTCTTCAGGTATCACGAGTTCTACCAATCAGACGGTTGGCATTTATCCCCATAAGATTGATTTCTACATTCCAAGTGGAGCGACATCGGCGATCGTCTTTCTTCACGGTGGTGGTGGTAAAAAGGAAGGCATCGAATATTCCTTGGGCTTTAAAACTACAAATACCACAACGTCTTATGTACTGACCTCAAGCGCACAGACGTGGCTGGCTAATAATCATGTGATGGCGGTTTTTCCCCAAGGACAAAACGTAACGGGTAATAATTGGACTTGGTCAAATTACGTCATGATTTCTGGCGCAGACGATGTGGCATTTCTTCAAGCATTGGTGACTTCGATTAAAGCAAATTATCCATCTGTGACTAAAGTGTATTTGGCAGGACATTCTAATGGCGGAATGATGGCGAATCGTATGTGGTGCGAATCTCCATCGACATTTGATGGTTATGCTGCTTTGGCGGGACCTCCATCCGTTCATTTGGATGCAAGTAGTGATCATCCCTGCGCACCTAGTACCGTAAAACCATTCATAAGCATTGTCGGGGATCGCGATCGTGTTTTGGCCACGACCAATAATATGGCTGCAGCAACTTGGACTATCAATTCTAATTTGGTTACAGAGCCAAGCGCTTGGTATGACGCAAGCCCAACGGTGTTGAACGATAAATTGTATTATTCTGTTCGAACGAATTTAAAATGTGCCACGACGCCTGCAACGCCAACGGTATCAGGACAAGTTACGACTTATGGTGATTGTTCTGGTTCGTTAAAGCTAATGATTATTGCTTCAACGGGAACGGCTTTGAACCCAACAGGAGGCGATCATTGTCTGGGATCAGCAAGTGACGTCAGCTTGCCATGTTTAACGAATCTTGCCGGCGACACCGGCCTGGATCTGAAGACCGAGATTTTTAATTTCTTAAAGAACTTCTAAACAGGTTGTCTGAACCGAGACAACCTGTCTTGGCAATTATTCTTTGTATTTACCGTGACCGTTTTTGCGAATGTCGCCCATGTGCTGCAAGATTTTAGCGGCCATTGCATTGTCATTGTTTGCGAACGCTTGTTGCAATTGTTCAGACAACGCTACTTCCTGCGACATCAAGTCTTGATAATCTTTAAGAGCGGCTTCTTTTTCTCCATCTGGAAGATCAGCGATTGTTTCCGGGACTTGTTGAGCCACGATTTTAAAAAGCACCGTCATCTGCTGACTTTTTTCTAGATTTTTTGAATTTTGAGAAGAGTCAGCAACACTGCTGCCGATCGCTTTGAAGAGCGTCCCTAGTTGCTTCATGTTTTGTTTTAAAGAAGCAGACGAACCCAATTCTTGGGCGAATGCGGACGACATCATTAAGGCGACTGCCGCGAAGGAAACAAAGAATATTTTTTTCATGTGAACTCCTTTGTGAAGTTCTTTTTTCTATCTTTTGTTCTGTTGAAGTTCACTCTCATAAAGTTGAGTTACAGCCTTTTAAGACCTCGACGTTTTTTGCAAATAAACATGCGGCGTCTGGTAATTTAGGATGTTTCGTGTCTCAGGATGAGACTGGAACGCTTAAGTGATGATTATTCTTCATAATAATTAAAAATATAAGCAAACAAACCGATAAGATGTTCATGAGAACATGTACGTTTGCTGGTTTTTTTCTTATTATGTTCGCATTTAGTGTGGTGCAAGCCGCACCAAGTGCATTGACATATCAAGGCCGTATATTGAAGGCGGATGGTTCTGCGCTTGAGTACAGTTCCGTTTCATTCTTGTTTCAAGTCACTGATTTTTCTGGTTCCTGCGTTATCTATCAAGAGCAAGTTAATGGTTACAACATGGTGAACTCGGGTGGCGTGTTCGACATCGCGATTGGTAACGGTGCCGTGCAGTTTCCTTCGTCAGGTCTTTTTACAATTCTTGATGCCTTCAATAATTCATCGACATTTCAATGTGGCAGCTGTGTCGCAAGTGGTAGCAGTTATTCTTGTTCAAACAGTGGTTCCGTTTATACGGCAGCGATCGCAGATACCAGAAAACTGCGCGTGGCGTTTTATGATGGCAGTGGTTGGAAGACGATTTCTCCCGATGCAGTGATTCGCTCGGTACCTTTTGCTGGTTATGCGATGTCAGCGCAAAAGCTTGGAACCAAAGCCGCAAGTGACTTTGTTTTGAAAGCAGAAGTGAATGGCAATGTTTCGTGTAGCAGTGGTAATTTCCTAACGTGGGATGCGACGACGCAAACGTTTGGATGTTCTGGTGTCAGCGGTGCTTCGGGCGGAACGGTGACGAATGTTACTTCAAGCAATGCTTATCTTTCCGTGGTGAATGGGGCGGCGACTCCGCAATTGACAGTCAATGTGGGAACTGTGGCGAATACGGTGGCTGCGGGGAATGACTCGCGTATCGTTAACGCTATTCAGTCAGGCGCGACGGCGTCGGGTGATTTAACAGGAACATATCCAAGTCCAACGGTTGCACAAATTCGTGGTGTTGCAGTCAGTGCGACAGCGCCGACTTCGGGGCAGTTCTTTAAATATTCAGGAACGAATTGGACTCCTGCTGCGATTGCAATTTCTGACGTTACGAATTTAAGTACGACGTTGAGTGGTTATTTAACTCAAGCCGCTTTTAACACCGCGGTTGCAAGTGGCACATGCAATGCGGATGAAACCCTGTATTGGAATTCGGTTTCAAGCAAGTTCATGTGTCAAAACATCACGTTGGCATTTGCTGGTGATGTCAGCGGTGGAATCGCAACGACGAAAGTCACAGCTCTTCAAGGCAGAGCGGTATCAACGACGGCGCCGACATCAAATCAAGTATTGCAATGGGATGGGACAACGTGGTCGCCGTCGACGTTGCCTGCGGGAAATGCGGGAACAGTCACGACCGTCACATCAACAAGCAGTTACCTTGTTGTTGCTAATAATACGACGACTCCGGCTTTGACGTTAAATGTGGGGACTGGAGTTAATACAGTTGCGGCAGGTAATGATTCGCGTATCACGAATTCTGTGCAAAATGGTTCTTCTGCGACTTTGACAAGTGTTGTGTTAAAAGATTCGGGCACAAAGACGGTGACGGTGCAAGCGCCGACAACTGTGACGACAAGTTATGTTTTGCGTTTACCGGCTGCAGTGGCTAGTGTCGGCGGGCAGATGTTGACGTCTGATACTTCAGGAAATCTTTCGTGGACAACACCTTCGACAACAGCAACAAGTTATTCCGGTGTGTTGCCAGTTGCGAATGGCGGTACGAATAGTTCAACGGCATTAACTGGCAATAAAGTGATGGTCTCAAACGGCACTGCGATTGTTGAAGGTCCTGCGCTGACAAATGGACAATTACTTGTGGGCTCTACTGGCGCTGCACCAGTGGCAGCTTCATTAACAGCGGGTACGGGTATTACGATCACCCCAGCGGCCGGGGCGATTACTATTGCGACGACAGGCTTGCTGGCAAGTTCATTAGCAGATGGAAAAATTTGGGTTGGCCAAACCGGCACGCCAACTGCCGTCACACCAGGCGGCGATGTTACAATGACGAATGCGGGTGCGTACTCAGTCGTAAAACTTCAAGGTGTCGCAGTGAATAGTACGGCTCCAAGTACCGCAGGCCAAGTACTTCGTTATGATGGTACAAAGTGGACCCCGAATTTTGTTAGTATGTTTGATTTACGCTCGACGGTCACTGGCACAAGTGCCTTTGGTGGTGTGGGTTGTACCGCAGGTCAGACTTTGACTTGGACTGCGGCGACAGACAATTTGTCGTGCACGAATATCGCAGTCACAAGTTCGCAAGTCAGTTTTGGATCGCAAACTGCGAATACTATTTTTGCAGCGCCATCGGGCAGTGCTGGCGTACCTAGTTTCCGCGCGTTGACGACGACAGATTTACCATCGAATGTTCTGACGGGTGCAGGTACCAGTGGTCGAATTCCTTATTATACAGCGGCAAACACCCTAGCAAACTCTGAGTTTTATATAAGTACTTCTGCTCCATTGGGAATTGGTGTGGGAGCATCGCCAGGTCTTGGTCATGGAACCAACGGCAATATGAGATATTTCAGTGTGACGGGATCTGGATCGGGCGCTTCAAATTCTGCTGGTATTTTAAGATTGGGTGGCGATACAACAACGCCTGCCGCAGGAAATCTTTTAGGTGGAGTCGAGTTTGTTTCAAAAAACAATCCGGCTTCTACAAGTATTTACGGGGACGCTGCGATTCAAGTATTTCTTGATGGTGCAGGCGGTGCCGCTGGATTTGGAACGGAGATGGCATTTTCCGTGAAGCGCGATAACTCTACAACGTTGTCGGAAGCGCTTCATATTAGTAGCGCTGGTTACGTGGGCGTTGGTACATCGAACCCTGCGGTGAACCTGCATGCGTATTCTAACAATCCTGGTGGTTACACGATTATTTCGAATGACAACGCAGGTGCCGGCGGAAATCAATGGCGTTGGTATTCATCATCGACAGGTGCACCTCTTGGAGCCAATGCGATGTGTTTTGGTATTGGTACTTGTTTGTTCACTTTGAATAGTGATGGTAGCGCGAAACTAACTGGTGCCTTGACGCAAGCATCGGACATGCGATTGAAAAGAGATGTCGCAACCATTCCGGATTCTTTACGTAAACTCGAAGGTCTTCGTGGTGTCACTTACAATTGGATCGATCCACAAAAAGAATCGAATAAGCAGTATGGTGTCATCGCTCAAGAGGTTGAAGCCATTTTTCCTGATCTAGTTAAAACTGATAAAGAAGGTTTTAAGTCGGTAAATTATACGGGGCTGATCGCTCCGATGATCAATGCGATTAAAGAGCTTAAACATTTATTTGTGCAAAACGATCAGCAAATTCAAAATTTGCAAAAGCAAATGGAATTAAAAGACCAGCAGATGAAAGATCAAGCTGCGCAAATGGAAGCGATGAAGAAAGCGCTTTGTGAGCTCGGTAAAACGGAGTTCTGTCGTTAAGACCAGTTCTTGTCGCTACTCAATTACAAAATTCATAACCATTGCCAAAACTAATTAGGTGAGCATGTCATTTCCAATGAATGCTTGATTGCTTTTTCTTTCTATTCCCGTTGGCGCCATCCTTGAGGCGTATGCTCCGGTGCAGTCGGAGTGGAAAGGGAATATTTATGAAAGCATTCTTACTTGGAATAGGAATTCTATTAAGCGTTCATGCGCAAGCTGACGTCAAAGTGTGGGGAGCTGGTTTGCCCGTTGGTAACGGCCTCGCGCGTACCTACATTAATCTTGATTGCGATGGTAAACCCACAGCCATTGGCATTGGTATGCAAGGCGCAACGTTAGATGGACTGCCTTCGCAAATGCATATGTACGATTATATTTTGCCAATGCCTGAATTCTACAATTTGCCTCCGTTTGAACATGTGATGCTAAATTGGAATCCTCATGGTCATGACCCTATCGAAATCTATGGCGCGCCTCATTTCGATTTCCACTTTTATATGATGAGCAACGAAGACCGTATGAAGATCACTTGTATGGGTGATGATGCGGCCGTCTGCGTGAAAGATCCAGGTGCTGATTATACGCCTCAATATTTTGCACCAACTCCAGCCGGTGTTCCGCAAATGGGTTGGCATTGGATTGATACTCGCTCTGGTGAGTTTCATGGTCAGCCGTTCACAGCGACGATGATTTACGGTTTTTATGATGGCAAAATGGCTTTTGTTGAGCCCATGATCACACGCGATTTTATGCTCTCAAAAATGCCAGCTGGAACTGACTTTCCAACACCTACGAAAGTGCATAAAAGTGGACAATACCCAACGCACTACGATCTGACGTTCGATTCGGTACAAGACATGTACTTTATTGAAATGAATAAGCTCGTAGAAATGCAGGGGGATACCGGCACTTAACAATATAGTTGTTGATTCTTTAGCCGCGAGTTCTGAAGATAGTCTTAGGAGTTTTCAGAGATGCCAACGCTAAAGAATCAACGCTACTTGCTTGCGATCTTCATTGTGATTTTTGTTTTAGTGGGCCTGCGCTATTGTTATTACGGCGCGGTTTTTAGTTCGTGTATCTATTCTGAAAAAGAATTGCCGTTAACTGCGGAATTTACCGATTCCGTTTTTATTCTTACAAAATCCGTCGCCGTTGTCCGCGGCGAGAGTGCCGATTATAAGTGTTTGCCGCACATGGGGCAGATTCGCAACATGTTGGTTGAGGCTCAATATGCTGATCATTATCGCACCTCGGTCGTAAATGGAAAAATCGAATACATCGATGTGAAGTCAGGACTGAATCTTTATCCCATGGAAGTTGTAGCCGTCACTAAGCATGGCATTACGACGATGGATTCCGGTTCCGGTCCTATTTATTATGTGGTGATGCGCGATCCGACAGGACAGCTTTATCAAGTAGCGACTGTGAGTTTGGGATTGAATAAGGGTGATGAGTTCATGAAGGCCGTGAAGAACGGGAAGGAAACTCTGTTAAACCCAATGATTCGTTTTACTGAAGAGCAAAAGTAAAAGGGCCTTTGTGAAGGCCCTTTCGATAGGGTCTATTTTTTCTCAAGCAAACTTCTTAACATCCACGCTGTTTTTTCGTGAACTTGAAGTCTTTGCGTTAATAAATCGGCTGTTGGTTCGTCGCTGGCTTTTTCAACAACGTCGAACAACTCACGAGCTGTGCGTGCTACAGTTTCTTGGCCCACAACAAGTGTTTCAATCATTTTTGTCGCGTTGATTTTGCCACCTGGAACATCTTTGATCGAAGAAAGTTTTGCGAACTCTGAATAAGTGCCTGGAGCATAGTGCCCCAAAGCACGAATACGCTCGGCAATCAAATCGACTGCTAAAGCCAATTCGTTGTATTGAGTTTCAAACATCAAGTGCAGAGTTTGGAACATGGGACCTTCCACGTTCCAGTGGAAGTTATGAGTTTGAAGGTAAAGAGAATACGTGTCTGCCAAAAGTTTTGATAAACCGTGAGCAATGTCTTTTCTATCTTTGTCGCTGATACCGATATTGATTTTCATGCAGCCTCCTAAAGTCGCAGATAAAATCTTAGACTAAAGAGGCTGTTGTTTGAAATTTAAATTTTACTAGGGGCCAGTTTCTGACCCTAAAGTGTGCGGACAAGGTTCGACCGTTAGAGTCAAAACTCGGGAGTTAAAGCGTGCAAGTCAAAATTTTAGACTCTTGGCGGTTGCGATAGTTGTCTTCGATATATTTGATGCCAATAGGCGCGTGACCTTCAGGCACTTCTTCCTCTGTTTTTAAAAGAATCAAAGAAGCCGCACCTGTTTTAGTCGTGACGAGACCTTGGAAATAGTCGTGATTAAAACGCACCAAGCCTTTTTCGATATTCACGACAGGTGGGTGACCAACTTTCCACTCTTTGGCGGCAACAGTTTGGCCATCAAATTGAATTCCTGAAACTGGAAGACGTTCGTTCAACGGGTGAGGTTGATTGTTTTCAAAGTACTCTTCACCAACTGTGAAAGAGCAAGCTTTACCGTTTTGGTCTTTACCAGTGAAAGTGCCGGCTTGTACGTGAGCGAAAGAAACAGATGAAGCAAAAAGAATTGCCAATGCGAATACTGATTTCATGAATCCTCCAATGTGTGCGCAGAAGATTCCTTGAGTGCACTTAAGATGGCAAAGAAATCCGCGATTTTTTCGCGGAAGACAGATAAATGAAAATCGGTTGAAACCAAGCTGACTTTTGTGCGCCGCTCTTGGGTATTTTTTATTGGCAGGCCATGTATTTCTAATTACAACGGCCCCATGAAAACGCTGGTGAGTATCTTAACATTTTTGAGTCTGAGTTCGGCCCATGCCATCGTTGGTGGTCGCCCCGTTACTGACGGATCGTTTCGCCAAAGTGTTGCACTGGTTTTTAAGAACTCCGCTTCAGAGTCGCAAGGCGAAGCTTATTGTAGCGGCACCTTGTTGAATGCAAAATATGTGATCACGGCGGCTCACTGTCTGGTGCTGGGTGCAAAACAATTCAAACTCACGACAGACGAATTTCAAAAGCGCACGTGGATTTATGTGGGTGATTCGCAGGTGGAGTCCACTCGACCTTTGTTGCCGGCGCAATTTCAAACGGTGCGTTTCTTTATGCCTCCACAGAACGATTCTATTTTTAGTGACCTGGCAGTGCTGGAATTAAATGAAGCTGTTGATTTGCAACATTATCAGATTCAAATAGCGCCGCTTGCGGTGGCGGATAAATCAATGATCGGTCGTGAATTGATTCACGTGGGTTATGGTATGACTGATAACCAAGGGCCTAAAGGAACAAAGTCCTTGATGTCATTACCACTGCGCAGTTTGAACGGATACGATGGTTTGCAAGTCGGGGAATATCAGCGCTCTGGTCCCAGTGCCTGTCACGGTGATTCGGGTGGCAGTGCTTATTTGATTGATCAAGACGGTGTGCTGAAATTTATCGGAGTGGAAAACGCGATTTCAAATCATCCGTGTGGAACCGCTGCAACTTATTTTGTGCCGATCACTGCGCAGATTTTGCAGTGGCTCGGCACAATCACGAAAATTTAAAAGTATTACTTAACAGCTTCAAGAGCTGCGATGTTGATCTTTTTCATTGTCATCATCACATCGAAAGCGCGCTTGGCCAGTGCGCGATCTGAACTTGTTGTTAGGTCCAACAAAATTCTTGGCGTGATCTGCCACGAAAAGCCCCAGCGATCTTTGCACCAGCCACATTCACTTTCTTGACCGCCATTATTGACGATCGCATTCCAGTAGCGATCCGTTTCTTCTTGGTTTTCAGTGATGATCATAAAGCTGACGGATTCGTTCGGTTTGAAAATAGGCCCGCCATTCAGTCCTACGAATTTGCGACCTAGCACCGTGAATTCAACTGTCAGCTCGACACCTTCTTTACCGTCGGGAAAATCACCAGGAGCAAGATTGACTTGGCCCACGCTGCTGTTGGGAAAAGTATTGGCGTAAAATTTTGCGGCTTTGCTTGCTTCGCCGTGGTCGAACCACACACATGTTACTAATTCAGTCATAGTGGAACTCCTTGAAGAGTGGGGAATTTATTTCTTTAAATTGTAATCGAGAATTAAGACCCCTTTGGGCGTCGTTTTAGATTTGATCAGTTCCAAATCTTGTTTCGCACTGTTTTCGCGGAATAGTTTTTTACCCGTACCCAAAACAAGCGGGTAGAGCATCAAAATATATTGATCGATCAGTTTTTCACGCATCAACGTTTGAATCAGATCACCACTGCCAAACATGTAGATATCTTTGCCGGGCTCGGTCTTGAGTTTTGCAATTGCTTTAGCAGTATCACCTTCTAGCAGTGTTGAATTCTCCCATTCAACCGCGGGCAAAGTTTTTGAAGCGACATATTTGGGAATCTTATTCATGAACTCGCCAAAGACGGGAATATCACGACCGACAGTGGGCCAGTAGCCAGCAAAGATGTCATAGGTCTTCCGCCCGATTAACAGGGCTCCGGCTTGTTGCATTTCTTCAGCAACACGGTCATCGTCATCACCAAAGAACGGCAACTGCCAACCGCCATAGGGAAAGCCGTTTTCGGGATCTTCTTCTTTGGCGCCGGGGGCTTGCATAACTCCATCAAGAGTCAGAAACGAAATCACAATAAGTTTGCGCATGAATCCTCCATGACTGGCGTTATCTGAAGGATTTATTATTCAACGATATTTTAGCAAAGAAAAATTAAATATCTCTGAAGAATACAGATTAAGACGCTAGATGGAAAAGCGTTGTCTTAAGCGGCTTTGCATTTGGTTTAGAATTTCGTCGTAATCGCCATGATCTTTGATAACCATGTGGGCGTGTTCTTTAGAAGGTTCGACGAATTCGTTGTGCATGGGGCGAACCTGCAGTTCAAATTGTTTGCGCACACCTTCAGGAGTTCTGCCGCGTTCTTTGACATCGCGATTCAGGCGACGCTCAAAACGTAAGCTTTCTGAAGTATCAAAGAAGATCGCTTCATCAAGTTCGGCACGGACTTCGTGAGAATGAAGAATCAAGATGCCGTCGACGATAATGACTTTGGTTGGTTTGCCCAGCAAAGTTTCTTTTTTGCGCGAGTGGGTGACAAAGTCATATATCGGGATCGCTAAAGGCACGCCGGATTTCAGTAAATTCAAGCCTTGCGCAAGCAATGAAAAGTCTAAACTGCTCGGATGATCAAAATTCACCGAACCACCATCGCCATCAAACTTTGCAGATTGATCGATATAGTAATTATCTTGATAAATGATCGAGCAGTTTTCTTCTCCAAGTTGTTTTTGGAGTGCTTTCGCGAAGTATGTTTTACCGGAACCACTGCCGCCAGCGACACCGATGATATGTGGTCTTTGCATCAAGCCTACCTCGTTTGGAACAAGCGATCGCCAGCGTCTCCTAGACCCGGCACTAGATAACCCATTTCATTCATCTCATTTTCTACGTTGATCGTGTAAAGCTCAACATCAGGATGATAGTGATAAATTTTTTCCAAACCTGAGGCACTGACCAGGATGCTGATCACTTTGATTCGGCCTACGCCATATGCTTTTAAACGGTCAATGGCCGCTAAAATCGTATCTGCCGTCGCAATTAAAGGGTCACAAAGCAAGATCTCTTTGCCTTTTACGTCATGGGGCATTTTGAAATAGTACTCAACGGTGTTGTGTATGAATTTATCTCGGTAAATGCCAATAAAGCCCGTGCTGGCGAAAGGGAGCATCGAAAGAGCGGCATCGAGCATCCCGTTACCGGCACGCATGATCGAAACCACCACCGGCGGATTTACGATGCGTTCAGCCTTTGCAGAAGTGATCGGAGTTTCAATCTGAACTTCTTCAAGGTGAACCCAGTCTTTCATGGCTTCATAAACAAGAATTTTTGAAACTTCTTTTACAAGTTCGCGGAATTCGTGGGAATAAGTTGTACGATCACGTAGGTATCCTAATTTGTGTTTCAAAAGAGGATGATTAATGACGAAAGTATTTTTATTCATAAAATAATTCTCCAGTGAAATTAGAAGACAGTGCCGTCACTTTGAATTTTTAACGGAGGCGAACCATCGGGACGTAAGCTTTTTGCGGCTTTTCTTCCAGCCCACCAAGTGCCACCTTCTAAAACTTTTGCCAACGGGAAGTCAGCTGCGGTTTTGTTTAAGTGTTTTTGCACTTGTTGACCGATTCGATCCAACAAACTGACCGTCAGTCCACGCCATTCAATAACAAGTTCAGATTCGGGATGATGTGCTTGCTCTGCCATTTTTGGATCTTTTAAAGAGATCAAACCACAGTCTAACAACAATCCACCATTGCGATATTCCGCAAGTCCCGTCAGTTGTTCAACGTGAGTCAACGTGAAGCCCGCTTCCATCAAAGGCTCCATCAACGAATAAGTCATCCACTGTGAAAGTTTATGAAAGGCTGCAAGACCACCTGGAACCTTCGAGTATTTCCAAATGTCACCTAAGTTCACGCCATCCACCTGTAAACGACCTGGCCAGATATCTCCAAGGCCATCTAGAACTGCACGCAAAAGTTGTGGACCTGTGACGGTCATACCATAGCGAGTTTTTAAATAATCGGCGATGCTTCCAGGGCGACCTAACGGGAACAGCTCTGGCTTATTGGCAACGGTTTCACCCAGATTGCGCAGAAGACTTAAACGACCTTCAAGACCGATAAGGGGATTTTGTGGAGTCACTTGAAACGCTTGGGCCAATGTTTCAAGTTTCAGATTTTTTAAACCTTGAGCCGTCGCACGCAGTGGTTTTTCTTCTTTATGCGATAACTGACCATTCATGAAAAGATAAAAGCTTGCAACACCCAAGCCTTCAGAGCGTTGAATGCTTTGCCCAGTGCTTTCCTCTTTATAAGCCCACACAGTTCCAGCACCTGCATCCAGCAACACCGAAGTGATGACCAGATCAAGCTTGATACGTGCACGCTCCATGGGTTCTAGGTCTTTGATTTTATCTTCCAGGATGGCGGTGCGATCCAGGCCGCCCGCACGGAAGTGACCCCAACGTGAGTGAAACGGAATTTCTAAAGTTGGGTAATTTTCGCGAATCACCTCAACAACATAATTCACCAGATGATCGAATTTTTCTGGATGATAGTTGAAGTGAGTTTCGCCTTGTTCAGTCAGCTTTAAAATATGCCCGGCACTATGGCGAATGGCTTCCGGTGATAATAAAAAATCTATGTCTTGTGCAGAATAGTTATTCATCGATAGGTCTTCCTGTTACAAGGGCCAATTCTTCTTTGGATTTTTTGTCGCCTGGGTTGAAATAACCAGCCGCTTTTTTAGCTTCGATTTCGACCTGAGCATCCGGCGGAATAAGATCGGCAGGAATTGAAATGCGATTCACCACTTCAATGCCGCTTTTTACGATGGCATCGTATTTCATGTTGCTCATTGAATGCAGATTGTGAATTTTTGTGATGCCAAAGAATTGTAAGATGTCGGGCATTAATTCTTGGAAGCGAGCATCTTCAACACCAGCAACACATTCTGTGCGGTGGAAGTAAGTCGCTGCCGAATCGCCGCCTTCTTGGCGTTTACGAGCATTGTAAACCAAAAATTTGGTGACTTCGCCTAAAGCGCGACCTTCTTTGCGGTAATAAGCAATCAGACCGACGCCACCGCGTTGTGCGGTGCGAGCCGCATCTTCGATACCGTAAATCAAATAAGGACGGCATGTACAAATATCAGAACCAAAAACATCGGAACCGTTGCATTCGTCATGCACACGACAAGTCAGTTCCACATCAGGGTTCGATAAATCTTTGACGTCACCGAAAACATAGACCGTCGTACTACCAATAGGCGGCAGCATCACTTTCAGATCGGGTCTTGTGACAAGCTCTGGGAACATGCCACCAGTTTCTTGAAATAGAATTTTACGAAGATCACCTTCGTCGACACGCAAGCGTTTGGCGATGCCAGGCAAATACCACACGGGTTCAATTGCGATCTTTGTCACTTTGATGTCGTGATTTTCAGTGACGATTTTTCCGTCCACTTTCAGGCGGCCGGCATCGATAGCACTTTGAATTTCTGGAATTTGCAGACGCGCTTGAGTCACCGCAATCGTCGGGCGCACGTCATAGCCTGCATCATAATATTTCTTAAAGTGAATCGGAACGTCGAAGCCCCATGGATCTAAAGAAACAATTTTGTCTTGATCATACCAAGACGGGAACGGACCGATTTCAACCGGACTTTCCGTGTTATGTAAATCCGGTTTGTGTGAAGTTGAATATCTTCCTTGTGCAATTGAAAGCGCACGATACACGGCATAGCTACCACTGTGTGTTCCAATGGCATTGCGTTTTTTCGTATCGGTCAACGAACCCACAATGGGTCCACGCTTCAAGGGATCTTTTTCGCCCCATTGAATTGGAAGGCTGTCTTGAAATATCTGACTTGAATGCGAAGTCAAAATGACATGTGCGGATCTTTTGTGTTCACTCATAATATATCCTTGTGAATTATGACATCCAGTTACTGTCTTGTTGCTTTTCCCACTTCATCGTTACTTTTTTCATGTTCGACCAGAAATCCAAAGAGTGGTGACCTGTGATGTCGCCTTGACCGAATTTGGATTCACGAATGCCACCAAAACCAAACGGTTCTCGTGGTACTGGAACGCCGACGTTGACTCCGACCATGCCTGCCGAGGCGTTCTGAATAACTTTTTCAGCAAGTGCCCCGTTGGAAGTGAAGACCGAACAGGCATTGCCATAAGGATTGCTGTTTTCGATTTTCATCGCTTCAGAAATATCTTTGCAGCGAATAATACTTAACACCGGACCAAAGAGTTCGAGTTGTGCCACTTCGCTGTTGGCTGCGACATTGTCTAAGATTGTCGGCCCCATCCAGAAACCCTTTTCATGTCCCACGGGAACGGTGGCCTTGCGCCCATCAACAAGGATTTTGGCTCCTTGTTGTTCGGCCTTCGTGATAGCATTGTGTAAAAATTCAACTTGGGCTTTCGAGATAATCGCACCCATATCTTTACCAAGTTCCAACGACTTTGCGCGCTCGATAATTTTTTGAATATGTTTGTCGACGTCACCAACAGCTAAAAGCACGGCGGCTGCCATACAACGTTGACCGGCACACCCTGTAAAGGAATCACTGATTCCAGGACCTGCTAATTCTGGGTTGGCATCAGGCAATAAGACGATATGATTTTTTGCGCCACCTAATGCCAGAACGCGTTTTCCTAATTTTGTTCCGCGATCAAAAACCGCGCGGGCCACTTTTGTTGATCCGACAAAGGCGACGGCTTTAACATCCTTATGGTCAATCAAAGCTTCAACCGTTCCTTGCCCACCTTGCAGAACTTGGAAAAGTCCGTCAGGAAGACCGGCCTCTTTTAAAGCGGCCGCGATACGCATTGAAGTCAGGGGAGTTTTATCTGACGGTTTCCAAATATAAGCGTTCCCCAATGCCAAAGCTATAGGGATGGTCCACATAGGAACCATAGCTGGGAAGTTAAAAGGAGTGATGCTTGTGACGACGCCCAGTGGTTCGCGGCGATACTCGCAGCTGACTCCGCGGGATACTTCCATCTTGCCACCCATGTCCATATTTTGCAGAGCGGTCGCGAATTCTAAAACTTCGATACCTTTTAGAAGGCCTGCTTTTCCTTCAGCGAAAGTTTTTCCTGATTCAGAAGATTTTAAGTGTGCAATTTCATCAAGATCGCGAACTAAAATTTCGCGGAAGTTAAATAGAATTTTAGTGCGTTCTTTCAAAGGAACTTCAGCCCACAGTTTTTGTGCGATTGAAGCTTCACGCACGGCTTGGTCAACATCTTCCGCTGTGGATTCATGAAATTCACCGATGACGTTGCCGTTATAAGGGCTCGTCACTTGGCGCTTGGAACCATGCGCAGGAGCAAATTTTCCTGACACAAAATTCAAACAAGGAATGGGGCTGACTGGAATTTTAACGCTCATAGATCCTCTGTTAATTTTTTTTGAAAAAGAAAAAACAGTATTTATACTCTAGTGAGCTTGCCAATATAAAAACGAAACGAGATCTCATCTGTAATGTTCAGCCGGGAGAATCGCTTGAATTTTGACGTGAGTGCTTGCGGATTAAATTTGTTGAGCGATTGTCTGCGTGTTGCCTAGGAGCTTTGATGAGCAAAGATTATAACGAATCAGTAGCATTTCATTATTCGCAATATCGCCCACCTTTACATGCGATGATTTTATCCAAAGCGATAGAGCAAAATGGACATTTTGATCTTGGCCTTGATATAGGGTGTGGAACCGGAAAATCATCAAAGGCCTTGAAGTTATTTTGCAAAGAAGTGATTGGAATAGATCCCAGTCAAACCATGATCGACAACGCGGAAAAACTTCCTTCGGTGACTTACATTTGTGGGAACGAAGAAAGTCTCGCGCAGTTTAAAAATCAACAATTTGCGATCGTCACTTTTGCAGGTTCGCTCTTTTACTGTAAAAATGAAAAGCTACGATCTGAACTTAAAAGAATCAGTCGCGATAACGGATTGATTGTTATTTATGATTTTGAAGTAAGGGCGAGCGAATTTTTATCCGCCATTGGATTGAACCTCAGTAAAATCGAGTCGTCAGGCTACGATCATGAAGTGAACATATCTGACTGGCCAGAGTTCAAAGAAGAAATCGTTCGTAAGGAGCAAATTATTCTGTCGCCTTCTGCAAAGGAGTTGGCTCATTTTATTTTGGCTCATTCCACTTGGACTGACGAGTTGGCGATGCAATTTAAAGATCACGATCCTTTTGATAAGCTTGTCAGCTACTTAAAGTCTCAGGGAAGCGAATTCGAATTGCCGGTGAATATCTTTTATTCTCGATACAAGGTGAACTAGGGCGGAGAGTTGCGATTTGGAAAGTGGTGCGCCGGGGGGGACTTGAACCCCCACGCTTGCGCATACGCCCCTCAAACGTACGTGTCTACCAATTCCACCACCGGCGCGCACCGCAAAGAAACCAGATAAATAAATCTGATAGAGGGAATAAATACTTAAGCATTTTGACCCCTCAGAGTCAAATAAACGCATTGCCGCGGCTTTTCACCGAACTAGACCTTCTTTTGCCCACATTTTTAGCAAAAGTTTTTAACCCCAACTGACAACTCTTTGGTCAATACAACAAGAGCACGGACGCTCTTACAACGGAAGCAAGAAGAGCTAGGATGGCGCTTCAAGCAACCGAGGCCAAGGAAGGCCGATTCAAGGAGAAGTTTTTTTAACTAGATTACTCCGACGAAGTCGGAGTGCTAACGATAGGGAAGGGAGTGAGCGATGACTGAATTACATGACGTAGCGATGTTCTGCCTCTTCTACTCTGGTGTTGTGATGTACTCGTTGTGGCTCACCATTGGGAGAAGACCCGCAAAAGCTGTAGCACGCAATAAACGTTAGAATTTTAATTTAGATAATTTAGTTTGGTGATTGATAGAGGGTTTGGTGGTTCCCCTCTACAGTCCGGGGGAGCGATGAGCTCCCCCATTTTTTTTGATAAATACAGAAAACGAAAAACTAGTAAAGTTCTACGTTGTTTTGAACAGGGTAAAGTCCTTGAGCACGTGCCTCTTCAGGAGTGATGTCGAATGCAGGGTTTGCACTGTTCGTCATTGTGCAAGTCACGTCGACATTGGCGTTACCAACAGACGTCGCCGCATCTAAAGTTCCATCATAAGTTTTTGTGCGCGCATTGAAGTTCGCATTCAATTTGCCAGAGCCGTCGGCACCTTCGCCAATCGCGCGAATGTAACGTCCTTCTTGGATGTCACTTGAAGTCGCTTGCATTGTGCCCGTGTATTTAGATCCGCCATTCACCTTAACGATGATATCGCTCGCGATCTGATTTCCAGAAGTTGTCGTGTCAGCTGTGATCTTATAGAAGAAATAAGTTCCTTCGCAGTGAAGTTTCGCGGCCTGTGACATGCTACCAATTAACAAAGATGCACTCGTGATGATTAAGAATTTCATGTTGTCCCTCCAATGGATAACTATAAAATCTTAAACTCATCACAATACCGAGTGCAACGCCTATTAGTGTTAATACTCAAGAGATCCTGGACCCTCTACTGCAGAGAGTACAGCAAGAAACGATCGTAAGTGGCGCGAACGAATAATCCTGCCGACGTCCAAATCATCAAACCAAAGGCATTGATATCATTGATCGTGATTTTAGAAGCGATTGAATAATTGTTATCTGGTTCGAGCACCAGATACTGACCCGTCATTGAAGTCGTCACAGCTAAACAAGCCAATTTCCCATCGCGCAACGGCTGAATACCGCCAGCTGGGTAAATAAGAATCAATCCTGCCGCGGTATTTTGTGCAGCCGACGAAATAACCTGGTGAGTTCCGTCAAGATCGCGCACGTGCAGAGAATAATCAGCAATGTCGAGATAATAAATTTTCGTACCAATGATCTGCGGGCCAAAGACCCCACCTGTGACATTGAATGAAGCATCGCTGCGACTTAACGTCGTATCAAGTGTGCCATCGAGTGTGACTGCATAAAGAGTGGTGCCGTCGTCATACCAGATGCGATCTTGTGAATCGATACCCATAAATTGCGGAATCATCGCAACAGAAGGCATGAATAACGATTTGGTATCTTCTAAGACGCCAGTCGTGGAATATTTTTTCAATATAATAGTGACTTGGGTTGTATTGCCAAGATCGTAGTTGTAACCGCTAGCAACGATTTTACCAGTTGAAGTGGCTGCCAGCGAATGGATGGCCCAATAGTTGATGTTTGTATCGTCGACTGAAAAGCTGCGCAAGTATGTGCCATCTTTGGTGTAGACTTTGACACGCTTATTGCCATTGTCATCGATATAAACATTTTCAGAGCTGTCTAAGGCCATCACACCGACACCAGAGCTCGAGTTAAAATCATTTACGCCACTGCCTGAAGAATCTAGACTCGTAACATATTGAAAGGCTCCGGATGAATATTCCCAGCGTTCGGCTAAACCCGTGGCACGATAGGCATTGTTCATGACAACAAATGTTTGGCCGTCGGGTGATATCGCAAGATATGTCACGCGCAGAGTGCGTGAACTGTTCGAGTGAATTGCACTTAACAAAGACGGCGTACCACTTGAAACGTCGTAAATGGCAATGCCGCGAGTGGTGCCACCATTGGTATAGTCATTCGGGTCGCCCAAGCCAGTGACATACATTTTTCCTGAAGCATCAAAGGTCACGTCGATAAAGGACTCGATGGCGCCACCTGTCAGGTCGTGAATTTGCACGAGTGTGCCATCAATGTGGTATTGATAAATATAATTGGGATAATTATTGGAAAGAGCCCAGATATCTTTTGTCACTGGATTTTGTGAAAAGATCTTGAGTGTTGTGTTTTGGGCTGCACCAATAGATCGGATGTAATTGCCATTCAGATCATAAAGGTCAATCGTTGTCGGATCGACGGAGCCATAGACTGTGGCCCCGGTGTTAAAATTGGCCGACATCATGCCGTCGCTGTTATCAGCGAATTTAACGGGCTTTAAATCCCAAACGCCGTTTTCAAGTTGATGACCCGCAGTCAGTGGCAATTGCGAAATCGCGCCAGCGGCAGTTACTTTCAGAATTCCATTTGGAACGGGTTGGCTCCAGTCGATGGAACTACCGATATAATAATCACCACTCGGAGTTTTAAAAAATGGATTAGGGCCCGCAACCCAGCGACGATAAGTGTTGAAGTCGATCGGAATTGTATTAAGAGTTGCGCCGGTGGCGTCGAAAGTGATGATGCCGCCATCGCCAATCATGGTGAAGTTCTTTGCATTATCAACAAAACCTTTTCCGTTACCAGTACCTTGCGCCCAAGCGCCGACCCATTTGTTTTTACCAAGCGTCTTAGCCAGAGAAAGAGTGTAGTTCCCCGTTGGAATATATGTCGCGGGTCCCGAAGTAACTTGCGTTGAGGAAGGAAGTTTGGCGCTTGAACTGAATAAACTCACGTCCAGCGCGCAAGCTGTTAGAAACAAACTCGAAAATAGTGCGATTACGTTCAGTAAATTCCGAAGCATCATGGTCCTCTTATGAATACTTGTCGGAATTTTAACAACAGGGCATAAGTGTCGTTTGTATCAGAATGAGATCAAGAAATCTGGAACGGTAGTGCAATTGTTCGAAATGCTAAGACCTTACAAGTGGATGAGTGTCTAAGCAGTCATGGAACGCAAAATTGTGTGAGCGCTATTTAATAAAATTAAACACGTTTAAATCTAATTCTTAGACGGGAATTAAGAATCTCGGGCATGAGTGTTGGGCGTGCTATCCAAGCAAACTTTCTAAAACTTTGCTTAATTCTTTGGTGCTTTGATTCAAGCAAAACTCAATGCGGACCAGGTGTTCACGCCGGCCGTGTTCATCCCACAGTACGAAGTTTTTTTCTATCGCTCCAAATAATTCCCCTAGTGGACGAAGCCCTAAGCTTAGACAAGAGGCGCGCAAGCGATGTGCTTCTTCTTGCGCCTCAAAAAGTTTTTCTTGTTCGTTAAGTTTTTGTATTCTTTCAAAATCCTGAAAGATCGTTTTGAAAAAATAGTCGCTGACGGATTTCATAAGTTCCATCTCTCCGCCATCGAGTTCGCGCAATCGCAGAAGATCTTCGACTGTGACTAACAGTTCTGGATCATGCATCACAAACTCGCACTTCCGGGATGAGGTGGCAATGGTGGGGGAGGTTCATTGATACGGACCGTGTCTTTAAAGCCAGCGGCCAAGTGAGAACTGTCGCACAAGGGTTTTGACTTTGAATTTCCGCAACGACACAGGCGGGCGCTTTCAGTGCGCAGAACCACGCGTCCGGTGCCAGTGCATAATTCAAGGTTTCCCGAAACAGAAAGGGGACCATCGGTGATACGATCGAGTTTTAAGACACCACCACGATTCTGTAATTCAGTGGCATCGACTGTTTCGGGCTCGCCGCTAGCTTTGAAGTTACAAGCAACGTGGGCGGCATCACAGAAGGGTTTGTTTTGTGATTGACCACAACGACAGAGTGTTGCGCGATAACCGATTTTTTTGCCATCGATCTCCATATCACCAAGAACGGCGTAAGGTCCGTTTTCACGTAAACGCAAAACATTGACCGCAGGTGCAGTTTCATCATGCAGATCTTTTGATTTACTTTTGTATTTCAAAGCTCCTGACGGACATTGGCGAATGACTGAAGCCAATTCGTCGGCATTGGCTTTTTCAGGCAAAATCCATTTTCCGGGAGTGTTCGCTAAAAAGACTCCGGGTAATTGTGTGACACAATGGCGCGCGTGCATACATTTTTTGCCTTCAAAAGAAACGGCAATTGCTGGCGAGTCTGCGATCTCGATGGGATTTGCTTTGCTAGACTCCGCGACCGCAGCTAAAGACGTGGCATTGCTGGTTCCAGTTTTTTGAAGAGCTTTGTCGTCATTCGTTCCAGAAATTTTTTGCGCGCGTTGATAGATTTCTTTGATTTGACCTTGTGTGCTTTCAAGCTGATCGAGGCATGCTTGAATGTGCGGGTTGTTGGCTTTCTGGCGTTTTAATTCTTCGCTCAGTCGTGTGATGGCGTCTTTAATTTGATCAATGCGTTCGTTCATAATCACCATCTCGCCACTGGGTGACAGTGGTGATAAGGATCTAGCCATAGCAAAACTCATCCCGGCATTGCAGTTGTTGTTTGGTGAGGCCGGCAGGTGTGTGAGTAGTTCCCCCACAGTCGCCATCGCGTGCATAAGGGCATAGGCAATACCCAGCATTTCTTTTTTCTCGACGTTGCTGCGATTTTCGATGGCATAAATTTGGATCAAAGTTTTTAACATGAAAATGTAAAGCGCGTTTGCGACATCCATGAATTGCGCAGCCAACGGTTCATCAACAAACACACGATTGCCAAGCTCAACCGGTTTACGCATGATCGGATTGCGAGCCACGGGACGTGATGGTTCAAAATTGGGATTCTTCGCCAGTAATTCCGCATATTCAGTTTTGATTGCATTAAAGCGCGCAAAGTGAGAGCCCGCTTCTTCCGTCGCTCCTTCGCCTTGTCTGATGATTGTGTCTAAAGCTTGAAAGGCTGTGGCTTTGTCTTTAATGATGAGCAGTCCTGGCAACGGCGAATCCAATGGACCGATTTGCTGTGCAGGATTTCCACAGAACAATTGCTGCTCACCTAGTTTTTCGCACAGCTGAGAAATGCATTCATGTAAAGTGTCGTACAAATCACCGACAGTATCGTAATCTCCAGTGTGCGCCATCAAAGTGTGTTGGGGAGCTTGGCGGCTATACTGTTTGTTTGGAACGAAGGTTTCGCCATCGTGCACTTCTAGTGATCGCGGGCGTTCTAAAAAAATAAAATGATCCAGTGTACTCATGTCAAAGCGTGCAAGCTCGACCACGATGTTTGCGGGATACATCCCGGGATAAGCGGGAAAGTTAGGGCGCGAAAAATGGGGAGTTGAGCCCATCGACACAAAAAGATTCGATACCAGCGAAAGATGAGTCATTTCTTCCAGGGCAATTCCCAAAATCACCCGGCGCCAACGATCGACAGCGGCGAGTTCTTCTTTGGTCAGGCCTTCGTCTTCTGAGCGTTTTAATCCCAACATGGCATACAAGTATAAGCACATGAAGTTGTGCTCAAGTTCGGCCGCTTCTGCCAAAGTCGAGAAAAGTTGGACTCGCGATTCAATCACAATACTAGAACTCGCCATATGAAATCCCTCTGTCGAAATTTTCCGAGATGCTGTGGGGATGTTCAATATGCGATAAAGCAAATAGGCAAGTTGAAGCCGCGTCCCTTATCATAACAGTGGCAGGAGAAAAAATATGGGTGCAAGAAATCTCAGTCGTGCGGTGACTGACTCGGATCATATTCAAGGAAATAAGAACGCCGCTATCACACTTGTCGAGTATGGCGATTATCAATGTCCATTTTGTGGAGCCGCATATCCGATGATTAAAACTTTGCAGAATCATTTCGGTGATAAACTGCGTTTCGTGTTCAGAAATTTTCCGCTCGTGCATTCGCATCGCTATGCCGTGACGGCAGCACTGGCTGCGGAGGCAGCTGGACTTCAGGGTAAGTTTTGGGAAATGCACGACATGCTTTATGAAAACCAATCAGCTTTAGAGCCCGAAGACCTGATCGCTTATGCGAACGCTTTGAAGTTGGATGTTCGCAAATTTCAACGCGACATCAGCAACGAAGGGTTGCTGGCCCACGTGAAAGAGGATTATCAGTCCGGTGAAAAAAGTGGGGTCGATGGAACTCCTGCTTTTTACATCAACGGCGTAAAATATACGGGACCGTACAAGTTCTCAGAGCTCAAACGCTATATTGAAGGGGTTCTTGGGCCGGGAATTTCAGAGGAAAAGCCGTATTAACGCAGCGCTCGGTCTGGACTGTCAGGATTTTTCCAAATTTGCTTTCATCTAAATGGTGCACGAGTTGGGAAAACCTGATAGTTATTAAGGACCTATGACAAACGCAAACAGCACAAGTTCGACTCCATATTCAGCAGTAAAACCAGATGTTCAACTTTCAAAACAAGAAGAACAAATTCTTAACTTCTGGGATCAAGCGCAGATTTTTAAACAGACTCTCGATCCTGCTGGCAAAAAAACTTACAGCTTTTACGACGGCCCTCCGTTCGCAACGGGCTTGCCTCACTATGGTCACTTGCTTGCGGGTGTTTTGAAAGACGTTGTTCCTCGTTACTGGACAATGAAGGGCTACACAGTGCCTCGTCGTTTCGGTTGGGACTGTCACGGTCTTCCGGTTGAGTACGAAATCAACAAGACTCATAAAATCGAATCACGCAAAGACGTTTTCAAAATGGGTGTCGAAAATTACAACGACGCTTGTAAGTCTATCGTGAAACGTTATTCCGAAGAGTGGAAAACAACAGTCCGCAGAGTAGGTCGTTGGGTGGATATGGAAAATCCATACTTCACAATGGACGTTTCTTTCATGCAAAGCGTGTGGTGGGTGTTCCAACAACTTTTTGAAAAAGGCCTGATCTATGAAGGTTATAAAGTTGTTCCGTACTCTGTAGGGATTTCGACTTCGCTTTCAAATTTCGAAGCGAATCAAAACTATAAAATGGTGCAAGACCCTGCGATCACTGTGATGTTCAAGTTGGTAAACCAACCTGATACAGCGGTGATGGCTTGGACGACGACTCCTTGGACATTGCCATCGAACTTAGCTTTGGCTGTTGGTTTGGATATCGACTACGTGAAAGTTCAAGAAAAAGCGACAGGTCGCAAATTGATCTTGGGCCAAGCGTTGCTTCCGTCTGTGTTTAAGAAACCAGATGAAGAAGTTGAAGTTTTGCAAATGATGAAGGGTAAAGACTTGGTCGGCATGACGTATGAGCCGCTGTTCTCGTACTTCGCAGATCGCGCCGACAAAGGCGCCTTCAGAATTATTTCTTCTGATCACGTAACGACTGACAGCGGTACAGGTGTTGTTCACATGGCGCCTGCATTCGGTGAGGAAGACTACTACGCGTGTTCAAAAGCGGGCATTCCACTTGTGAACCCTGTTGATGACGATGGTATGTTCACTTCAGAAGTTCCTGACTACGCGGGTAAGCGTGTGAAGGATGCCGATAAAGACATCATCGCTGATTTGAAAAAACGCGGTAACTTGTTCAAACAAGATACAATTCAACATAGTTACCCATTCTGTTATCGTTCAGATACTCCGCTCATTTATCGTGCGGTGTCTTCATGGTTTGTTGCGGTTGAAAAAATCAAAGAAGAATTGATCGCCAACAATAAAAACACGACATGGGTTCCAGATCATCTTCGTGATGGTCGTTTCGGTAACTGGTTGGAAGGCGCTCGTGATTGGGCGATCTCTCGTAACCGTTTCTGGGGGACTCCGCTTCCACTTTGGAGAAATGCTGAAGGCGAAGTGATCTGTGTGGGCTCTCGTGCAGAGCTTGAAAAATTGTCGGGTCAAAAAGTCGACGATTTGCATATTCAATTCGTTGATAAAATCACAATCCCATCGCCAACTGGTAAATCACCATTGAAGCGTGTGGATGGCGTTTTGGACTGCTGGTTTGAATCAGGCTCAATGCCTTACGCACAGTGGGGTTATCCTGAAACTTCAGTGGAAGAATTTAAAAAAGCTTTCCCAGCAGATTTCATCGCGGAAGGTTTGGATCAAACGCGCGGTTGGTTCTACACGTTGTCGATCATCGGTACGGCATTATTCAATCAAGCTCCGTTCAAAAACGTGGTTGTGAATGGTTTAGTGCTTGCTGAAGACGGTCGCAAGATGTCGAAGTCTTTGAAAAACTATCCAGATCCAATGGAAGTTTTGAATCAACACGGTGCCGATGCTTTGCGCCTGTATTTGATCGACTCTCCAGTCGTTAAAGCGCAGGAATTGAAATTCTCTGAAAAAGGCGTTTACGATATCGTTCGTAAGATCTTGTTAAGATGGTGGAACTCGTATTCGTTCTTTGCGAATTACGCGAACATCGATAATTTTGTTCCAAAAGGCGATGCGAAAAAATCTCCAAACATCTTGGACCAATGGGTTCTTTCTCGTTTGAATGGTTTGATTGCAAACACTCGTCAAGAGATGGACGCTTATCGCTTGTACAACGTTGTTCCGCACTTGCTTCAATTTATTGAAGACCTGACGAACACGTACATCCGTTTCAACAGAAGCTTGTTCTGGCAAGAAGGCATGCCTGAAACAAAACGTTACGCTTACGAGACTTTGCATGAAGTGCTTGTGACGTTGTCACGTTTAATGGCACCTTTTGCTCCGTTCATGTCTGAAGTAACTTATAAAAACTTGTCGCAAGTATTGCCGGGCAAAAAAGAATCAGTGCACTTGGAAACTTTCCCAGAAGCTGATTTGTCTATGCTTCGTCCTGAATTGGAAGAAGCTGTGAAAGCCATGGATACACTTGTAACATTGGGACGTAATCACCGTGAAAAAATCGGCGTGAAAGCGAAAATCCCGTTGAACGAAATCAAAATCATCCACAGAAGTGCAGAGCTTCTTGAGACTTTGAAAAAGTTCGAGCATTTGTTCATCGATGAATTGAACTTCCGCAAAGTGGAATACAATCCGAACGAAGATCAGTTCGTACAAGTGACTGCGAAAGCAAACTTCCCGGTTCTTGGTAAACGTCTGGGACCTAAAATGAAAGCGGTGGGTGCGGGCATCCAAAAACTTTCATTGAACGAGATCTTGAAACTTGAAAAAGGTGAAGCAATCACTGTTGAAGGTGAAGAGATCCAATTGGCCGACGTAGAAATTCGTCGCGCGCCAAAAGGTGACAACGCGAACTTGTCAGTTCATCAGGTTGTATCTATCGAAGTCGATCCAACAGTGACTCCAGAGCAAGAACGTGAAGGTTTGGCTCGCGAGATCATGCGTAAGATCCAAGCGGCACGTAAATCGGCTGACTTTAAATTGGACGACAAGATCACTTTGAACATCGCGTGTGATGGTGCTTTGCTCGAGGCTCTTGAAGCGCACAAGGACATGGTTACTAGCGAAACGTTGACTCACACGTTGAACATCATGGCGATGAATACAGAGCCTTCAGGTAAACACACTGAAACTTCTGATATCGACGGCAAGGTGCTTAAAATCGGCGTGACGGCGTTACCTAGATAGTTCGACAGAGGCTGCAATGAAGAAGCATGGAGAAGTTTTTGAATTTGCAGCTATCGGTCATGTGCAGACTCCGTTTAAAGATAAATTTGGAATTCCTAGACAGCCGGGACTTGTTTCACAAGCGAAGGGTGTCATCAAAATGCAAGACGATCCCGATTTGAAAACCGCCCTAAGATCTTTAGAGGAGTTTTCCCATCTGTGGATCGTTTTTGTTTTTCATGAACACGGTGGTAAGAACTGGAAGCCGAGCATTCGTCCTCCAAGATTGGGTGGGAATCGCAAGGTTGGAGTTCTAGCTTCGCGTTCACCGCACCGCCCGAATCCGATCGGAATGTCTGCGGTCATCTTGGAAAAGGTCGATTGGGAAGCAAAAGGTGGTGTTGAAATTCACGTCGCAGGTGTGGATCTTTTAGATGGCACTCCGGTTTTGGATTTAAAGCCTTATATCCCGTACGCTGATTCAATTCCCGATGCTAATCCAGGGTGGGCATCAGACGCGATCACGCGCATTCCTGTGCAGTTCAGCGATGAAGCTTTAGCAGAGATCGCAAAACGCGATCCCAACGGCGAACAAAACCTCAAAGCCTTGATCATCGAAGTGCTAGAACTCGATCCACGCCCAGCCTTCAAAAAACGCCAAGCCCCATCAACAGATCCAGCTCAATGGGGCACACGCTATGGCTTCGATATGCTAGGCAACGACGTCAAATACGAAATCCGCGAAGGCCATTTCTACGTCTACGCCATTCTTTAATGATTTAAATTCAACGTACCGTGTTCGCCCATTTTTGTAGGCTTGCCTGTTGCGAGACGCGTGAACTCTAAAATTTTCGCGATCGGATTTGAAGGTGAGTCCCAATATTCTGCTTTGTCGACGTTGATACGCAATAATTGAATGTTCGGGTCAAGTTCGCCTTGGGGGAAGTAGGCTTGATAGAACTTGCTCCACAGTTGATGAACTTTTTCTTTATCATCAACTAGCTCAGCGGTGCCTGTGACGGACACATAAGTGCCGTGCGCATTTGAATAAGATAAATTCACATGATCGTCGCCGCTGATGTCTTTCACTTTGTGCGAATCTTTCGCGATGATGAACCACAAGTCGCCGTCAAAATCCACTTGTTGAGTCATCAATGGAGAGCAGTGGAGCGTATTATCCGCGCACTTTGTTGTGAGCATTGCCACTTTCACGTCTTTGATCAGTTCACCTAATTTTCGAATTTCGGGATCAGAGCTATGTTGTGATTTGTTGTCCATGCAGCCTCCTATCCAGTTAGGTTAACGCTCGAACGAATCGCAGCCAACTTGTCCTTTGGCAGTCCGCTGATAGTGATCTTGAAAACAGCCGTATTCTTATTAGCATTTATCAGAGGGGTTTTTATGAGTTCAATGAAACTGCACATTCCATTCATCGTTCTTTTGGTATTCGTTGCCGCTTACGTTAATTTCGTTTGATCTGCTTTGTTCCGAACTAAAATCCAAATACAAACTCCCACAACGACAATCGCAAATAACAGCGTATTCAAAAATGAAGTCAGCACGTGCTGAAAACCAACTTCAGGCTCTAGCAGAATACGACGAATGGCTTCACCAAAATGTGTGATAGGAGTGAACCAGCTTAAAATCTTAAGTGGTAAGCTCAGATTAAATGAAGGCCAAGACATTCCTGAAATTAAAAATGCCGGCATCGAGTAAAACATCAAAGCCACAATCGCCGTGACGGAATCTTTAAATAAAAGTCCAAACAGAAATGCCATGGCAGAGCTTGCAAACACAAATGCAAAACCAAAAACCGTGATAAGGCCCAACTGCGTATACGAGACATTTAAATGAATCCACGGCAGTAAAATATAGATATAGGCGAGCGAGAATAAAAGATTGATCAGCGCATAGGGCAGACAGCGACCCACAATATACGGCGCAACCATGCCAAAAGATTGCGGCGGTTGCCAGACCCGACGATCTTTTTCTTCAGTCAGGCTAAAACAAAGTCCCACAAGAATGATTTGTTGAAGAATGGCGTAAATAAGTCCTGGGACAAAAAAGAAGCTGTAATTCAGAAGAGGATTAAAAATCTGCCGGGTATCTAAAGCGATCGGACTTGCAAGGTTGAAAGCTTTTTCTTTGGTTTGCCCGGTTTTGCGCATAAGGGCCATTAAGGTCCCAGCTCCAAAAGTTTGAGTGACGGTTGCCGTTCCCACCATGGCGGGATTTGAAAGTGCGAAGTTGGAAGTATTAGTCGCAAGATATAGGGGACTTGCTTGCAGGCGCAGACGTCTTTTGGTGAAGTTTTTTGGCACGTAAAGCAAGGCGACGTTGTCACCATTTTTTATAGCGTGAGTAGCCTCGGGAATTGTTGTAAACGAGTCGGTCAATGCCACCTCTTCGGTTGCATCGATCTGACGAAGAAGATTTTGTGTGAATGCAGATGAATCTTGAGCAACCACAGCCACGGGAACATTTTCAACGCGCCCTTGAGTGTAGGCAAAACTTAAAACCACACCATACAAAATTGGCGCACCAAGAACCATGAGCAGAATGTCGTGATTCCGAAATACTTTTTGCAGCTCTGAGAGGAAAATTTTAAAAAAGTATTTCATGACGGCGCTCTCCATTTCTTGCGATAGAATAACAAGGCCAGGCCTAAATATACGACCAGCAATAGGGCAAGATGAAGCATCTCTGGAGTGACCTCGTGTAAAGTGGCGCCTTCTTGATAGATTTTGCGATAACCGGAAATGAACGGCGTCAGAGGGAATATCGCGGTGATATATTCGTAAACGGCGGGCATCTCTTTAATTGGAAAAGTATATCCTGATAAAATAAATGCGGGGGACGCTAAAAGTAAGACCCCTTTCATCGCACCCACCGTGCGCGAAGAAGCAAGCGAGATCAAACAACCCAGTGACAGAGCGGTTGCGGTCAGGAGGCTTGAAAATATTAAGAGCTGATAAACGGGAGCATGAAGTCCCACATTAAAGAGGGGGAAGACAACCCGAAAGAAAAGTTCAAAACTGATAAGACCTACAGCAAAATAAAAAGTCCATTTTCCCCAAAAAAAGGAATTGGAACTTTTAACCTGCGCTAAGAGTGCTGGGATTTCCTGACGCTGTTGATGAGGCACAAAACATAAAGCGCCCAATAAAATTAAAACTTGATGTAAGATCGCGGCCCAAATACCCGGGGTCAGGTAATTTAAATAGTTAAGTCCCGGATTATAAAGACGCGCCATTTCGAGCGGAATAGGTTGAATCATATTCATCGCGCGAACGAGCGACAGTCCGCCTTTGCGCAAGACTTTTAACTGCACGCCACCCGCAACAGTTCCAGTCAGAGTCGCAAGCTCTGAAGCGGCAAGGTTGGCGACAATCAGATTGGTGGCGTTGATCCACGCCGTGATCTGCACGCGATGACCCCGTTTTATATTTCTTTGAAAATCTTTGGGAATGATCACGGCGACGGCCCATTTGCCACTTAAAAAGTCATTCTTAAGTTCTTCAGGACTGCTATACGACTGATCCAAACGAAAGGATCGATTGCTTTCCAAAAAACGCAAGTAGGTGTGAGACAGCGCACTGTTATCCAGATCGACGATGGCCGTGGGCATGTGATTGACAACACGATCTAAAAAGATTCCGCCAAAAAAAAATGCATAAAGCAGGGGCCACGCCACCACCAGAAAAAGCAGACCGCGATTTGAAGTCAGACGCAGCCATTCTAATTTCCAGACCGTGGCCAAATCTTTCACAGAAGACTCCTATAAAGAAACTAGAGCAGTCATTCCCGGACGTAAACCTTCAATGCTTTCAGAGGGACGTGCGCGAAGTTCGAATGTTTTTAAATCAAAACGTCCTTGCTCGTTTGTTGACTTCCATTTGGCGAAAGCTCCCAAGGCGGAAATATAGGTGATCTTCATGGAATACTCTTTATCGAGTGCGGGAATTTTAACTTTCACGGTTTGATCTTTTTTAAAATCTTTCAGGCGATCTTCGCGAACGTTAAACACAACCCATTGGTCTTTCAGATTGACGACCGTGATCACGGGATAACCTGGGGAAATAAGTTCACCAACGTTAGAAACGATTTGTAAAACCTCGCCTTCGATAGGCGATTTAATTTGGGTTTCATCAGCGGCGGCTGTGACTTCTCCGACAACTCCTTCTGATGCTGACAACTGTGCGCGGGACGCTTCATATTTAAAGCGTGCTTCGTCACGCTGTTGTCTGGTGACGGCCCCTTCTTCATAAAGTTTTTCAACGCGTTCATAAGTGGTGCGCGCCAGTTTCAACTGATCGCGTGCGGCACCTTTGCCGGCTTTGGCGGACATCATTTTCGCTGCCACTTCGGGACTTTCCAAAAAACCCATGACAAAATCTTTACTGACCGCTTGGCCTTCGCTGACTTGAATATCTTTAATACGTCCAGGGATTTTCACACCGACATCGACCTCAGTGGCTGCGACCTCGCCATAAAAGTAATCTTGTTTTTCGGTACATGCACAAAGACTTAAACACAATGTCAGACAGAGAAATTTCATGGCGTTTTCTCCTCAGCTTTATAGATGGCAACGATTTCATCTTTTTGACCGCTGAATTTTAAGAGTTGAACGTAGTTGCTGTTGTAGTCGTAAAGAACTTTCAGCTCATTCAGACGAACGGAAAGTAAAGCGAGTTCGGAATCGATGACGTCCGTGCTTTTTGAAAAGCCATTCTTAAAGGCTGAATTATTTAAACGCAGACTTTCTTCAGCTAGACTTTTGGTTTTTTGAAGAGTGTCGTATTGTTCTTTGGCGTTCAGAATTTCTGAATAATATTTTTCAACGCCGATGTTTACTAAAGTATTTGCGTGGCCTTCGAAATAATCCAAATACACTTTTTGTTGGCTGATAACATTCAAATCACTTTTGTCGCCGCCACCGTTAAAGATATTCATTTTAAGAGCGACGCCAACAAACCATTTCGGTGCGAGCTCTGTCAGATCTTTTTCGTAAAACTCGTAACTGCCGATTAAGGCCAAGGTCGGATAAAACTCAGATCGGGCTGCCGTTTGTTTCGCCTCTAACAGTGAGCGCTTGTGATGAATTTGTTTTAAACTGAAGTTTTCATTGCCCGCAGTGCTGGAATAGCTTTCCATGGGCTTTAGCGGCTTTAATGAAAGCGGCGTGGTTAAATTGAAATCGGTATCAGACAACTCGAGTGTGTTCGCTAAGACCTTTTTGGCCAAGTTTTCATCGCGAATAGATTTGGACAATGCACTTTCAGCATCAGCCACCGCAACATCCACTTTCATTTTTTGCGCGCGTGAAAGTTGGCCTTGTTTGACCAGAGCCGCGGCAATCCGCTGATGCTCTTTAAACGTGGTCAGTGAATCATTGCGCACTTCGCGAACTTTGCTTGCCAGTTGCACAGTAAAATACTGTTGCACCAGCTCCACCAAAATACGCCCTTGAGTGTCCGTGCTTTCTGTTTGCGAGTTGTTATAAAGTTCTTCCTTCGCACGTTTGTTAGCGGTGATTTTTCCACCAGTAAAAAGCGGTTGCATCAGGTTGACCGTCGCAAAAGTGAAATCCTGTTTTTGAATTGGCAAAACAAAGTTAGGCAAAGCCGCATTCAATTGGTTTGCGACTGCATTCCCAACGGCGGGATTGCCCGAAGCTGCGGTTGCCGAAGCCGCAGATGACGCAATCATGGCCGAACGCAGATCATGTAAATCAATTTCAATATCATCGTTCAGATGAGTATAGGCCGCCGTCACGCTGACGCTGGGAAGATATTTCGCGAAAGCTCCATCGCGATCGGCCTTAGCCGCTGCAACGGCAGAGTCCGAGGCTTTAATTTCACGATTATCGCGCAAGGTTTTTTCCATGGCCTGACTCAGGCTTAAATTTTGAGCGGCAAGAGCGGGACAGGCTATAAGAATAAATAAAAGAGTTCCTGCAATTTGCATGAGCAATTTTTATCAAGTCTAGCAAAGCTCGCTCAAGCGAAGACTGTTTACTAGGTTAAGGGACATATAAATTCGTTTTGAAGTGTTGAAAGGCAGGAAAAGCTGTTGCCCGAATTGGGGCTTTGCACTACAAAAGCTCCTATGAAAATCACGGATCTCGACTTCCAGTTTCCCGAAGAACTTATTGCCACTTCACCGGTGCGTCCTTCGCGCGTAATGTGGGTGAATGAAGCGGGTCAGCCTTCAGAAATTTCTCTTCAGGATTTGCTTTCTAAGATTCAACCCCAAGACGTTTTGGTTTTGAATAATACGCAAGTTTTAAAACGCCGTGTGTTTTCAGGTGATGTTGAGATTCTTTTCCTCAAACAAATTTCAGCGACGGATTGGGAAGTTTTGTTCCCATCCAAGAAATATAAAATCGGGGAGTCCCTAGAGCTGCCATTGGGTGTTGCGATGACACTCCAACAAAAGGGCCGCCCGCAAGTGGTGCGCTTAAGTGAAGAAGTCAGCGAAGACTATTTTCAAAAAGTGGCAGAATTGCCGTTGCCTCCGTACATTCAAAAAGCGCGTAATGAACGCCACACTGTTGATGCTGATGAATCGTGGTATCAAACGGCGTGGGCGAAAACACCGGGCAGCTTTGCTGCGCCCACAGCAAGTTTGCACTTTAGCGCTCAGGATATTCAGGCACTCAAAGCCAAAGGTGTGAACATTGTCGAAGTCACTTTGCACGTGGGCTTGGGAACGTTCTTGCCGGTGACCGCCGAAGATCTGAACGATCATGATATGCATGAAGAGTATGTTGAGATCTCCTCGCAAAGCTGGAAAAGCATTTTGAGCGCCAAAGAACAGGGGGCTCACATTTGGTCCCTGGGAACGACGTCAACACGCTCTGTGGAAAGTGCCGCAGGTGGTTTGCTGCAAGGATCGCCTGAGGAAGGCTATCGTGGCTTCACGAAGCTTTTAATTCAACCTGGCTACAAATTTAAGATCGTTGATCGCCTGCTAACAAACTTCCATCAACCGCAATCGACACTGCTTGCTTTGGTGGCTGGATTTTCTTCCCTCGAGACAGTAAAAGCTTGCTATCACTGGGCTATTGAGAGAAAGTTCCGACTCTTTTCTTACGGCGATCTTTCTGTATGGATCGCACGCTCGGAGTAAATATGTTGGACGGAAAAAACATGACAACAGAAACACCGCAAATGTCTTTAGGCGAATTCAAAGTTCATAAAACCGAGGGCAATGCTCGTCGCGCGACTTTGATGACAGCTCACGGTCCAGTGCAAACACCGGTGTTCATGGCAGTTGGAACAAAAGCCACTGTTAAAGCGATGACTCCGGAAGAATTAAAAGAGTGCGGCACGCAAGTTGTTTTGGGTAACACGTATCACTTGCATCTTCGTCCTGGCGAAAAAACAATCGCAAAAATGGGCGGTCTTCATAAATTCATGAACTGGAACGGTCCGATCCTGACAGACTCTGGTGGCTTCCAAGTGTTCTCATTGTCACAACTTCGCAACATGAGCGAAGAGGGTGTGGAATTCCGTTCGCACTTGGATGGCGCAAAATATTTTATCTCTCCTGAAAAGAGCATGGAGATCCAAATGGATCTTGGCTCTGACATCATTATGGCTTTCGACGAATGCCTTCAGTATCCCGCAACGGATGAAGACATCGAAAGATCTATGGCGCTGACGTATCGTTGGTTGCTTCGCTCTAAAGCGGCGATGACTCGCAAAGAAAGTTTGCTGTTTGGTATCGTGCAAGGGGGCTTAAGCCTTAAGCACCGTTTGAAATCTTTGGAGCAAGTAACGAGTGTTGACCTTCCAGGTTACGCTTTGGGTGGCTTCAGTGTTGGTGAGCCGATTCACTTGATGCATGAGTTGCTTCCGCATGTCGCGCCAAAAATGCCTGAAAATAAGCCGCGCTATTTGATGGGCGTGGGCACGCCAACAGATTTAATTATTGCAATCGACGCGGGCATCGATATGTTCGATTGCGTCATGCCTACTCGTGTAGCACGTAACGGAACGATCTATACATGGCAGGGTAAAGTCAGCATCAAACGTTCTGAATACAAAGAAGATCCATCTCCACTTGATCCAGAATGTGACTGCTATACGTGCACGAATTACTCTAGAGCGTACTTGAGACATCTATTCTTGAGTGGTGAAATTTTAGGCTCGCGTTTGAACACAATCCACAACATCCATTTCTACATGAAACTCATGGAAAAAGCGCGTGAAGCTATCGCAGAAGGTCGTTGGGCGCAGTACCGCGATGACTGCTTAACGCGTTTCGTAAAGAAGGATAAATAGAGTTAAAGTATTGATTCTCCGATGGAATAATGCTGAATTTTAGCGTTACCTTTGCTGGCTGTGCCGGCAAGGGCGAAAGCAACTTCGGAGGATTCAATGTTATTCGGTCTACTAGTATCTACAGCTTATGCTCAATCCGCAGCTCCTGCTGGCGGCGCTCCATCTACATTCGAGATGTTTGTTCCGTTCATCTTCATCTTCGTTATTTTCTATTTCTTGATCATTCGCCCACAATCTAAACGTCAAAAAGAGCACCAAAAGTTTTTGACGGAGCTTAAACGTGGCGACGAAGTGATCACTGCTTCAGGCATCTTGGGCCGTATCGAAGGCATCACAGATCAATTCGTGACTGTGGAAATTGCTGATGGCGTGAAAGTTAAAATGTTACGTACTCAAATCGCAACAACTCAGAAAGCAGCAACAGCAGAGGAAAAGAAATAATGGACGGACTTCGTTGGAGAACAATCGGCGCGGCAGCGGGTATTGTTTTGGCCCTAGTTTGGGTCATGCCAAATATCGTAAAATTCGGTGAGAACTCTTGGTGGCCTTCAAAGCAAACTTTGAACTACGGTCTTGATATCCAAGGTGGCTTGCACTTGGTAATGGGCGTAGACGTTGACGGTGTGGTGAAAGAATCCACAACTCGTATGATGGCTTCTGTGAAAGCAGATATGGCTAAAGATGGCGTTGAAGGTGTCGACGTGAAAGCGGATAAACCTGAAGCGGGCGAAATCATCGTGACTGTTGCAAATGCAGACGCGAAGAAAAAAGCTGAAAAAGTATTGGCAGACAAATACCCAACACAACTTCAAGTTGTGGGTTCAACTGACAACACAATCACAGCTCGTTATTTCGATTCATACTTGAACGATTATAAAAATCGCGTGATTCAACAAGCGATTGAAACAATCCGTAACCGTGTCGATGAATTCGGTGTGGCAGAGCCTTCGATTTCTCAACAAGGTTCAAACCGTATCTTGGTTCAATTGCCAGGTATGGCCGATGCTGAAAAAGCAAAACAGTTGATCAATACAACTGCGAAACTTGATTTCATGATCGTATCTACTGAAAAGACTCCACAAGAGTTGCAAGCTTTGATCGCTGATGCGGAAAAAGCGGGTAACTACAAAATGGCTGACATGAAGTACTCTGATTATGTGACTAAATTGAATGCGGATTTGAAAGGTAAACTTCCAGAAAAAACTGTTGTTTACTTCGAAAAAGCAGCCAATGCCGCGAACATGGAGTCGGGCGCTGTTCCATTCTTGCTAAGAACTGATACAGATCTTGGTGGTGGCGCTTTGGATGACGCCTTTGTTGGTTACGACCAATACGGTGGTCCACAAGTTTCTTTGCACTTCAATACAGCAGGTGCTGCGAAGTTCGCTGATTTGACTGGCGCAAGCGTTGGTAAACAAATGGCGATCGTTCTAGATAAAGTCGTTAAATCTGCGCCAAGCATCCGCGATCGTATCGCTGGCGGCCAAGCGGTTATCACTTTGGGTGGTGGTCGTGACCGTAACGGTATGATGGATGAAGCGAAAATGATTTCAACAGCTCTTCGTGCGGGTGCATTGCCTGCATCTTTGGAGCAATTGGAAGAGCGTCGTGTAGGTCCAACTTTGGGTGCTGACTCTATCAATAAAGCGAAATTGGGCGCCTACATTGGTGCGGCTTTGATCGTTCTATTTATGATGATCTACTACAAAGGCATGGGCGTTATCGCGAACGTATCTTTGTTGATCAATATCTTGGGTGTCTTCGCTCTATTGACTTCATTCGGTGCAACTTTGACTTTGCCTGGTATCGCGGCGATCGCTTTGACGGTCGGTTTTGCGGTCGATGCGAACGTTTTGATTAACGAACGTATCAAAGAGGAACTGGCAATGGGTCACAGTTTGAAAGTGGCGATCCAAGAAGGTTACCGTCATGCGATGTCTGCGATCATCGACTCGAACGTAACGACAGGTGCAACTGCAGTTGTATTGTTGTACTTCGGAACTGGTCCAGTACGTGGTTTCGCAGTGAACTTGTTGATCGGTATCTTGACGACTCTATTTGCGAACGTGTTCGTATCTAAAGTTATCGTCGATCAATTGATCACTAAATTTAACGTTAAGAAGTTGTCTATCTAATATGGGTGCACAAATGGCAAATAAACAAACGACAGCAGACTCATCTGGCAAATATGACTTCGTCGGTAAAGTAGGTCTTTTCACAGGTATTTCAGTTTTACTTGTGGTTCTTTCATTGGGCTTCTTGGCTGTACGCGGAATCAACTACGGTATCGACTTCAAAGGTGGTACTGAGTTTCAAGTTCGCTTTGATAAAGGTGTAACAATCGCTCAGGTTCGTGATGCAGTTGAAGAATTGCATCTTGGTGAAGTGGGCGTTCAATCTATCGGCGACACAGATGAGTTCATCATCCGTTTCCAAGGTAAACAAGGCGCTAACGATAAAGAAACGAATGACATCTTGAATGCGGATATCGCGAAAATTAAAGAAGTTGTTCTTTCAAAATTCACTGCGAACAATCCTGAAATCCGCCGCGTAGATACAGTGGGACCTCAAGTAGGTGCTGAGTTGAAACGTAACGGTTTGCTTGCGGTATTCTATTGCTTGCTTGTGATCTTGATCTACGTAGCAGTTCGCTTCGATTTCAAATACGCTCCAGGCGCAGTATTCTGCTTGTTCCATGACGCTGCGATCACTTTGGGGATCTTCGTTATGGTTGGTAAAGAAGTGAACGTACCTATCTTGGCGGCGATCTTGTCTTTGATCGGTTACTCGTTGAATGACACGATCGTGGTATTCGACCGTATTCGTGAGACAGACTCTCATTACCACGATAAGGGCTATAAATTCATCATCAACAAAGCAATCAATGATATGCTTCACCGTACATTGATCACTTCAGGTACAGTATTCACGTCAGCGTTGTGCTTGTACTTGTTCTCTGGTGGTACAGTGGCTGATATCGCTTTTGCGATTTGCATCGGTATCGTATTCGGTACGTACTCTTCAATCTACGTTGCGGCACCTATCGTGTTGTTGATGGATAGATTGACGTCGAAAAAAGCTGCGTAAGCGGCGCTGAGGTTTTAGTGAATCCGTTATGGAAATTGCGAGAAAGTGAGACGGAGGTGGCAACGCCTCCACCAGTGGAAGGTCAGCAGTGGCCGACACTGATTAGCAAGCTTCTCGCAGCTCGCGGATTCACTGAGGCTCAACAAGTTGACAAGCTTTTGTTTCCTAAGCTCGCTGATTTGAAAGATCCTCTTGCTTTAAAGGGGATGTCTCAAGCTCTTGAGCGTCTAGGCCAGGCCTATTTAAATGGCGAAAAAATCTGCATCTATGCTGACTTCGACCTGGATGGAACTTCAGGTCTAGCTCTTTTAAAAACGGGCATGTTGGCTTTAGGTTTCCCACACGTTCTACATTATCAACCGAAGCGTCTGTCTGAAGGTTACGGCTTTCACGCACACGCAGTGGAAGAGTTGAAAGCCCAAGGTGTAAGTTTGATCATCACCGTTGACGTGGGTATTACTGCTCACGCGGCAGTTGATCGCGCCCAGGAGTTGGGTGTTGATGTGATTTTAACGGATCACCATTTGCCTACAGAAACTATTCCCAATGCCTTTGTCGTTGTGAACCCGAATCAGGGAACTTGCGAAAGTGGTTTAGGTTATTTGTGCGGGGCGGGCGTTGCGTTTTACTTGCTCCGTGGCTTGAAAAGATACTTTCAAGACAACCCACAACTGCCTAAAAACAATTGGGATTTGAAAGAAGTGCTCGACTACTTCACGATCGGCACTTTGACCGATATGGTACCGCTAGTTGACGACAATCGTGTGTTAGTGAAACACGGATTGGTGAAGCTTGCTGAAACTAAAAGAGCAGGACTTCGAGCTTTACTTGAAGAGTTGGATTTAACCGGTCGTCCTTTAACAAGCCAAGATGTTGCGATTCGTTTTGCGCCAAAGTTGAATGCTTTGTCGCGTATGGAATCAGGTATCTTGCCAATTGATATTTTCCTTTTAGAAGATCCTGCAAATGCGCGAGATATGGTTCGTCAGGTCATGAAGAACAATTCCACTCGTGTGCAATTGCAAAGTGATGCGGAAACAGAAGCTCAAGAACTACTTAAAGAGTGGCCTCATAAAGACTTTGTTTTCGTTGCTTCTAAAAATTTCCATCGCGGTGTTGTAGGTTTGATCGCAACGAAGTTGACTCAAGTTTACAACAAACCGGCGTTCGTGGGCTCATTGGGTGATGACGGCATGATCGTCGGCAGTGCCCGACTTCCGCAAGGACAGGAAGCCTGTCTTGTTGAAGCGATGGGTTCAGCGGCAGAATTGATGAGCCGTTTTGGTGGTCACTCGGCGGCGGCGGGTTTTGAAATTGCGGAAACGAAAGTGCCAAGTCTAGTTGAAAGACTGTCTTCGCATTTTTCTGATTTGCGCGAAAAACCAAAGCCTTTGGAAATTTACTACGACATCGAAGCAAAACTGCCAGAAGTCAGTTCGGGCTTGATGAAGTGGTACGATTTCGTGGGGCCTTTTGGTGCGGGATTCTCGATCCCGTTGATTCATTTTTCTAGAGTCGAAGTTTTATCGAAACGCGAACTGAAAGGCGGGCATCTTCGTTTGAAGTTGGCTGATCCTGAAACGCACACTTCGATGGAAGCTTTGCTCTTTACTCCGACACCTCGACAAGTGGAGACTCTGCAGTCAGTTCCTGGATTCTATGATATCTTGGGCGAGCTTCAGTGGAATTACTTCGCTGGTCAGAAATCTATCCAAATTCTTATTCGTGATCTAAAGGCTGCGACATGAGATCATCTAAAAAAGTAGTTGCCCTTCTTTCCTCGGGTCTTGACTCGACGGTGAACGTATTTGAAGCCATCAAGCATGGCCATGAAGTCGTTTTGGCGTTGACGTTTAATTACGGTCAAAGAGCTGCGGCAAAAGAAATCGAACAATCTGCGAAAATTTGTAAACACCTAAACATCCCACACAAAGTGATGGATGTGACATGGTTTAAAGATTTCAATAAGTCGTCTTTGATCGTTGAAGATCAAGAAGTGCCAACAGGCAGTGCTGTTGAAATTGATAACTTGCAAAAATCAGCCGACACAGCAAAGTCGGTGTGGGTGCCCAACCGTAATGGGATCTTTATTAACATCGCGGCTGCTTATGCAGAAGCGTTGGGTGCTGATGCCGTTATTCCCGGGTTCAATGCGGAAGAGGCTGCGACATTCCCAGATAATTCCCGTGAATTCTTGGAAGCTGCAACGAAATCGTTGTGGTATTCAACGGCGAATCACGTGACGGTGGGTTGTTACACCGCTCATTTGGATAAACCAGCTATCGTGCGTTTAGGGCAAGGTTTGAAAGTACCATGGGATTTGATCTGGCCATGTTATTTTACGGGCGATCAATGGTGTGGGCAGTGTGAATCCTGCCAACGTGCGAAGCGTGCCTTTGCTTCTGCGGGTGTCGATGTAGCCCATCTTTTTAAAGGAGCCTAAGCGTGGAATCATTATTCATTGATAAAAAATTTGCTTACGACGGCAGTCAATTGCGTTCGTTGTTTGCGTATCTTGATCACGGCATCTTAGGTCCATCGATTATTTCTTGGCAGGGTGCTTGTGATATTCCGTTTACTCACATGGTGGATGGTGAGGACCTTTTAGCACAAGCGGTGATCGAAAGTGATGAAATGCTTCATTTTATCATCGAGATCTTTGATCGCGATCTGTTTTCAGGTGTGGCGATTCAAAGATTGTTTGCCTCTATTGTGCGCGATTATTTGCAAACAAAAGCAGCGGGCGCTTTAAATGGCCAACAGCTTGTACGTAACGGCGACGATATTTATTGGCAAGACCGCAAGCTTTCAATCAGCATTGCGACTCGCTCGCCAGTGTCAGTGATGGTGCACTTTGCGATGAACGTAACGAACGAAGGCACGCCAGTTAAAACGACAAGTTTAGGGGATTTGAAGCTCAATCCAAAGACCGTTGCTGAGGATCTTATGCATCTATTTAAAATTGAGTATGGTGAGATCGTACAAGCGACACAAAAAGTTCGCCCGGTGCCTTAGTTTTTAAATTTCAAAAGTTCTAATAAAAAAGGCTGCTCTTGGGCAGCCTTTTTTTATTTCATACACCAGAAAATCAAAAGCAAAAATATCCTAGGGATTAGTTTTGCTTTGCGCACTTTCCATCGTGTTGGCACTTCATCATCATTTCTCTTAAGGTCATCAGGTCACGTAATGAGTATTCCAACTCGCGATCGTATCCGCGTGCAACCGCGCCTTGTTGGCCGATTGTGATGAAGTCATTCACGTAAGCGAATTGATCTTTCGTGAAAGTTTCTGTGCTGTGAGTTTTTTTGAAAGACAACTCTTTCGCGTTAGCACGGTAACCCATGAAACGTGCTCTTTGTTTTTTTGCTTTCACAAGGCCAGCATCCAATTTGTTCCAGCATTTCACTTCAGCGATTTTAATAACTTTGTTTGTGTTGTTATCAAAAACAATCACGTCTAATTCGCCAGCAGTGCCATCACCATTGTCATAAGAAATACCAGTTAGCACTTTGTATTGTGGGGCTTGGAATTCATTCTGAAGTTCAAGGCGTGCCACTTCTTCGCAGATAGCTCCTGTGTCGAAATAATCACGGGGAGCATCTTTAAGCGCCGCTACTTCTTGCTCAAGAGTGGGAGCGGCAAACGCGGCAGCGGAAACAAACAACGCAACTAAAGCAGATACGAACTTCACGAATATCCTCACTGGTTTGATGTGAGGAAGGTATGGCTTATTTGGCTTTTAAGGGCAAACAAATAAGCCAGTACTGATATTAATGGTGGCTATGGTCTTCAGTCTTTGCCGGGGCGTCCGTGGAGGCGAAAGCTTTCAGTGGCAAATCATATGCGACTTCGTTGCCAACGAATTTTTCACGAGTGGCTTTAATAAGCAATTGACCGCTTGCTGGTAGTTTTTTGCTTGGTACGCAGTGGAAATGATTGCCACCCATCACAGAACACGTGAAAGGAATCTCGGTTTTTCCGGATTTGAAACGCGCTTGGATGCTTGAATCTTTTACAGTGGGATTTTCGAAGTTCATATCCACAAGAAAGATGTGTGCGCCTTGTTGGGGGTCCATTTCTAGCTCTGTATGGAAACCACCAGGCATTTTGATGTGACCACCATGAGGTCCCGGTTTTTCTTCACCATGAGCAAAGACATTCAAAGAGAAGCTAAGAACCAATATAAAAAATGAGACGGCCAAACGCATGAATACTCCTGTGCATATCGTTCGTTTAACTCTAGGAGCGAGGTTGGAGATTTGTGACAAACCAAAAAAATATATACTTCTTGGGTTGAAGAGAAATTCTGCCGTATATCTAGGGTGTGAGGTTAATTATGGAAATCGTTTCATCTGAAAAGCAAAGTACGGACTTACAACTGATCGGTATGTCGTGCGTGAATTGCGCGGCGAAAATTGAAAAAACGCTCAACTCATTCCCGAATGTAAAGGCGCAGGTCAATTTTGCGACAGAGCAAGCTCACGTCGAGTTCACAGATGGTGTTGCGAACACAGATGAACTTCTTAAAGCGATTCGTGAAATTGGTTATCAGGCTTTCACGATCGATGAAGAAAGCTCTGCCGCAGAAATCAAAGAGCGCGCTCAAGCAGAGTATCGTAAAGACCTAACACATTTCATAGTTTCAGCCGTGCTAACTTTGCCGTTTCTTTTTGAGATGGGCATGATGTTCACGGGCTCACATCATATGTTTTTGCCAGCATGGTTGCAGTTGTTGCTTGCAACCCCTGTGCAGTTTTGGATTGGCTGGCGTTTTTATCGCGGGGCTTATTATGCTCTTCGCAATAAGAGTGCAAATATGGACGTGTTAGTCGCATTGGGAACTTCGATGGCTTATTTGTTAAGCGTGATTGTGATCCTTGCACGTTGGGAAAATTATCACCTTTATTTTGAAGCCAGCACAGCTGTTATTACTTTAATTCTTTTAGGTAAACTTCTTGAAAGTCGCGCCAAAGGTAAAACATCAGAAGCGGTTGAAGGTTTAGTAAAACTTCAACCGAAAACGGCGTTGCGTGAACAAGACGGAAATTTTGTGCAAGTCGCGATTGAAGAGTTACAGCCGGGCGATATCGTTTTAGTAAAAAATGGTGAAGGCATTCCCGTTGACGGTGTTGTGGTAGATGGAGCGTCGAGCGTCGATGAATCAATGCTAACTGGCGAAAGTATGCCGGTCGCGAAATCTAAAGACGATCACGTGTATGCGGCAACGATCAATCAAGATGGATTGTTAAAGGTGCAAGTGACGGGGGTGGGCGCGAAAACTCAGTTAGCGCAAATCATAAAAATAGTCACGGCTGCGCAAGGCTCTAAAGCGCCAATTCAAAGATTGGCCGATAAGGTTTCGGGAATTTTCGTCCCTGTTGTTGTAGGTATTGCTGTCTTAACTTTTATCGCGACGTGGTTGATTCTTGGTGATTTGCAGGTGGCCTTCGTTTCAGCGGTGTCCGTTTTAGTGATCGCTTGTCCGTGTGCTTTAGGATTGGCAACGCCAACTGCTGTTGTGGTTGGAATCGGAAAGGCAGCACAAGCCGGAATTTTATTCCGTGACGCCAAAGCGTTAGAGTTGGCTGAAAAAATCGATGTCCTGGTCTTAGATAAAACGGGCACTATCACTGAAGGTAAACCGGTTGTCACACGCATCCATCTTGTGTCTGGTGCGCGAGAACTTGATGTCCTGCAAATTGCCGCCAGTCTTGAAAACGGTTCTTCGCATCCATTAGCACATGCGATTTTGGATCGCGCGAAAAAAAATGAACTGTCTCTGTTGCCCATTCAGAATTTCACTGCAAGCCAAGGTCATGGTATTGAAGGTGTCGTGAGTGGAAAGAAATATCGTTTGGGACAAGCTGCATGGAGTGCTGATGGCGCATTTTTGGATCAAGCTGTGATGGGTGATTTAGAAGCGTCGGGCAATACCATCATGGTCTTATCGAGTGAAGAGCGCATTCTGGCTTATATCGGTGTCGCTGATAAAATTCGTCAAAGCTCGAAAGCAGCGATTCATGCGTTACAATCGCGCGGCGTGAAAGTTATCATGTTAACAGGCGATAACGAAGGCACAGCTCGAGAAATCGCAAAACAGGCAGGTCTTACTGATTTTAAAGCGGGTGTGAAGCCTTCGGATAAAGCAAATGTTATCGTAGGACTTAAACGCAAAAAACAGATCGTCGCGATGGTGGGTGATGGTGTGAATGATGCGCCGGCATTAGCGATGGCGGACGTGAGTTTTTCAATGTCATCAGGTACGGATGTTGCCATCGAAACTGCCGATGTGACTTTGATGAAGAATGATTTGCAATCTGTCGTTCACGCCTTGCACTTATCGGAAGTGACGTTAAAGAAAATTCGTCAGAATTTATTCTTTGCCTTTATCTATAACGTCTTGGGTATTCCGTTGGCAGCGTTCGGTCTTTTGAACCCGGTTATCGCCGGTGCGGCTATGGCTATGAGTTCCGTGTCAGTTGTTTCGAATTCATTATTATTGAAGCGCTACAAACTTAAAGAGTAGTCGTTGCGACTACTCTTTTTCTTTTTGTTTGATGTAAGCTTCGCGTAACCACAAACGGATGTGTTTAAGATAGTGATCTTTCATTCCAAAGAACACAAAGTGGTTGTGGAAGAACTCTTTGCCACCGCGATCTTCTTCGGTGTAGTTCACAGTGCCGATGATTTCCGGTGTTTCAGTTTCTTCGGGACGCCACAAGATAAATTCGCGGAAGGCGCCAACACTGATCGCACGATAGTATTTCATGACTAGGCCAGCTTCTGAGATCTGACTGATTTCCACTGGGTTTGCGACTTTAAGAACAGAAAGCTCTTTTAAAGAAGCAATCGTCACTGGGATTTTATTAGCAAAACGGCTTTGCTCGTTCGTAAGCTTTTTAGCGATATATCCTTTATCAAGTGGCGTGAAGAAAATGTCTTTCGTCCACTTACCAATTTCGCGAATCTCATCAAGAGGAACTTTTTTACGCGAAATCATAAAGAGTGAAGGCAATTCCTTCATTTCTTGACCGGCACGTTTGTGGCGCTCTTTTAAGTAGTCGGAAATTTGGTCCCAGCGTTTTTGTTTTTCAATTTCAAATAATTCGTAGTTTGCAAATACGAAATCAAAATTCAGCGGTAGCTGCTGACGATTAGGCGTATCCTTGTCGGCTAGGTCGGAAAGCAATTGGCCGAAGTTAGTATAAACATACACTTCGCTGTTTGCGAAACGATCCGTCAGGAAGATCTTAAGATCCAATCCCAAGGGTACATCTTCATCCATAATTAAAATACGTGCGGGGCCAGAGTGAGTATTCTGAAATCCAGCATTTTCGTGATTCTTCGCTTGGAGGATGTGTTTGCGAATTTGACTGATTTGCAGATTGTCAGCCGCAAAGAAATGGAAATCACACAGGAATTCTTTTTCGTTTAATTCTTTGCATGACTTGCAGTAAGCGTAGACTGATTTTTTGCTGTCTGCCTTAAAGGCTTCGCTATAGTATTTCGTTAAAGCCCCTAATGCGATTTCGTGATTGTTGACCGTGGTAAAGCCAACCTCGCTTAAAGATTCAATCGAGACCTCTTTAAGCATTTCAATGGTCGCATTGATTTTGATCGTCGCAACTGTTGATGAAGAACTTAACGGATGGCGCCCAGTCAGTGCGTATTCTAAATCCTGCTTCAGAATCAATTTATCAAATGGTTTATAGATCACGTTGTTGATAATGCGATCTTCAGCCAATTTAATATCGAAGTTAGGGCTGTCAAATGCGGTAAGAATCAACGCCGTTGGTTCATGCTCCGAGCACATTTTTTTGCGCATAAAGAAGTCACGGGCGCGACGGACAAGGCCCATGTTTTGTGTGCCCAAGAATTCATTTTTCGCGATAATTAAACGCAGTTCGTGGGTGCTTGCTGGCTCAAGGTGTTCTGAATCGTCTGCAGAAAAACGTTGGCCGCCATTGGCAAGAGCCTTCGGGCCTTCGTGAACTGCAACTTTAAGCCATTCGTGGAATTCGGCAAGATTAGTGAAGAAGCGAATATGAAGCTTTGGATCTATTGATTTAAGAGTATCGAATAGATCCTTTTGTATACGCACATCATCTTCAAGTACGTAGATGAACTTCATACTTATATTGTATCCCTAAATGAGATGCATGGGAAGGTGGATATTATCTATGGCGATCTAAAAATGAAATAAACCGCGCCAAGCAGGCACAGGCCCGCCCACAAGTAATCCAGCTTCAAGGACTGTTTCATATAGAGAACTGAAAAGCCCGCAAACACCACCATCGTGATGACTTCTTGAATGATCTTAAGCTGTGGCAGAGTGTAGTGATTAATGCCGATGCGGTTCGCGGGAACTTGCAGGGCATACTCAAAGAAGGCAATGCCCCAGCTGATGAACACAGCCACCCAGATCGCTGAGTCTTTTAAGCTTTTCAAGTGCCCATACCAGGCGAAAGTCATAAAAATGTTAGAAAGAAACAAAAGGACGATCGGGGAAATTGTTGCTGTATTCATACTCTATGGCGTTGTGCTTTGGTTGTAAGCATGATTCACAAGAAGACTCGCGATACGACGGTATTCGCTGAGCAAGTCCAAGTGGATCGAGCTTGTGTTAATAGATGAATTTAAACCACGGTTCAGACGGCTAATATGGTTTTCGCGGAATGTGATTTCCAATTTCGCCAGTTCGCGTTTCAATTGGATTGCAGCGTCGCACAATTCGCGTTGTTGATAAGAGTTGATGGCCATTGCCGCAACTTTAACAACTTGTTCGTGCATGCCACGAATTTCGTGCCAACCTTCGCTTGAGAATTCTAATTTCAAAGCGTTCTTCTTAATCGCCAAAGCTAAGATGTTGATGTCGATCGCATCGGCTGCACGCTCAAGATCACTCAGGAACATAATCATGTTCATGATGTTTTGATGAACGACCGTGTTCGATTTGTTGGCGTGGTCGAGTAAGAACATCTTTGTTTCGCGGTACAAGAAATCGACTTTGTTGTCGCGATCTTTGATGGAATCAAAATCTTTCGGATCGTTTGTTTCAAACAAACGGATCGAGTCTTTGATCATGCCTAAAACGATATCGGCCGTACGCATGATTTCGCGATTGGCATAAGACACCGCCAATGCAGAGCTTTGATAATTGTCCATGTTCACGAACTCTGTGCCGAATTCTTCAGATGCAGATTTCGGGAACATCTTTTCGATCAATGCCGCACCTTTATTGATGAACGGGAAGAATAAGATCGCAGATACGATATTAAACACCAAATGCGCATTGGCGATGGAACGAGAAATTGTCGTATCGAAACTCATTAAGAAGTCGATGAATAATTGCGTGAACGGGTAGAAGATCACAACGCTGATCGTTTTATAGAAGAAATGGGCCCACGCCACTTGGCGACCGATATAGTTACCACCAGCAGCTGCAATCAATGCGACAGAAGTCGTCCCAATATTCGCACCGTAAACCCAGATCATCGCATCGTAGAATGTAATGGCTTTAACGGCGGCTAAGCTCATCGCAAGACCAATTGTGATCGCCGAACTTTGCACGAACGCACAGAAGACGATTGAAATCAAAAGAGAGTAGCCTGGGTTATCACGAACGCTTTGGAAGAACTCCGTCAGCATTGGGTTTTCTGCAAAGTGATGCGCAGAAACGGAAACCAGTTTCAGACCCAAGAACAGTAATGCAAAACCCATCGCCGTTAACGAAAGATTTTTGAAAACTGTTTTCTTCGCTTTAAAATAGAACGCAAACGCGATCGCAAAAACCGGCAGGGCATACTGCGATAAATCCAAAGAGATCAATTGAACCGTCAATGTCGTACCGATGGCCGTACCAATGATGACACCCATCACTTGACGAAGATTCACGACACGCGCCGAACCCAAGCCCACAAGCATCGAAGTCACGGCACCAGAGCTTTGCATTAAAGTCGTTAGGACGACGCCAGTTAAGATCGCAAGAAATTTACTCTGCGAAAGGCGGTTCAAAAGATTTGTGATTTTGCCGGCCATGATCTTTTCGAGTGAAGAACTCGCCAGGCCCATGCCGTATAGGAACAGCGCAACACCGCTGATCAGTAAGATAAAAAATGAATTCCCCGTATCAATCATCGATACAATCCTGTCTACCGGCTCCGCCGGAGTACCTACTAAAAAGACCAACTGCCTGCGTTGCTTGCATCCGGTCTTTTTAACCAACCCAAAGAACAAAGATAGCAATAAAAGAATGCTTTTAAAAGATTAAAAAGCCCTGTGTAATGAGGAATATGAATCAGAAACGTGAACCCGTTTTAGTTGTGGCTGCTCTTATTCGCAGAAGCTTCGATAGTGATCGGAAAATTCTTGTTGTCAGAAGAGGTCCCGCGCAAAGCGGCGCAGGATACTGGGAGTTTCCCGGCGGTAAAGTCGATCCAGGAGAAACCTCTGAAGCGGCTCTGGTGCGTGAAATTGATGAAGAATTGGGTTTGCCGATTCAAGTCGATGGCTTTCTTGAAGAACTCGACTTTGCGTATCCTTCAAAGACAATTCGCCTAAGAGTTTATTGGGCGATGACGGCGCAATCGCAAATCGAATTACGAGAGCATGACGCTATGAAGTGGTGTCTTCCGGAAGAAATCGTTGAAGAGGAGTTGTCGGCTGCGGATCGACCTTTTGTGCAGTTGATCCGCGCTGTTTATTCCAGCAAATAAGAGCGCTCTTCTTTGGTTGGAAGACGGCAGAAGTCTCTTTGGCCAAACCAAGCATAGCGATTTTTAGCGATCAAATTGTACAAGATGTCTCGTAATGGGCCAGGGATGATCCAACCGATCACCGCCAATTTGTAGATCCCACCAAGTCCTGAGAGAATTTTAAGAATGGCCGCAGAGCGATAATAAAGTTTGCCGGCCTCATAATATACTACGGAGTTTAAGTCAGTACGATCCTTCTCTGGCAATAGCTCTTCCGCCGTCGTTCCTTGAAGGGGTGCGAAGAGGTAAGAATGCTGTTTGTCTCGGATAATCACAGCATCAACGAACCCGTTACAAAGGTGACAGATACCGTCGAAAAAGACTACATTTCTCATTTTTGCGTCTACCTTTTCCATAGCAATCTCAGGCTACAATCTTTATAATAGAGTTTCAAGATGAGGAGTCCAGCTCATGGAAGTCTTTCTGTTCCCTCTTGTTAACGTGACTCTTTTCCCGAGAACCACGAAGCCGTTAAATATCTTCGAGCCTCGCTATTTGGCTATGATAAAAGATGCCATCGCCAATAAGCAGCCCATTGCGCTTGCTTACATTGAAGATCCTTCAAAAGTGGTTCCTGTTCGTCCCGGAGAAGCGGTTCCCTTTGTTCGAGAAATCGCTGGCTACGGTTACGCACAGATTATCGAGGAACGAGTCAACGGGACACTTTTGATCTTTCTTCAAGGGCAAGGCAAGTTACGTCTAGGCAAAGTACTTGATCGCGGCACGCCGTATATCGTGTGCGAAGGTTCGATCATTCCTGAAAAATCGATTTTAGAGCCGCCACAAAAACCGAAGTTAAGCTCGATGCATAAGATCTTGTCGCGCTGGATTTACAGCCACATTCCAGATCCTATGCAACAAGAGATGTTCATGAAAAATCTTAATCAACCGGAAGAGATCGTCGGCGCTTTCGCATCCTACATGGTGCGCGACTACGATTTGCAGCAGATGGTTTTGGAATACGACGATATCAACGATAAGGTCGTCTTCTTACATCGCTTGATGGAATCAAACGAGCTGACAGTTTAATTCGACTGTCGGGCTCTTACAAAGAACACCCATTGTAGCAACACCACCCAAATAGTATGCGCTAGCAATAAGTGAGTGATCTTCATCCACGTTGGCGCGTGTAAGAACAACGTCGCCATTCCAAATAAAATTCCCACGATAAGTAGCAAGCTCATTTGCAGAGATTTTTTTTGCAGAAGAGCGTTGTCAGAGATTTGCGCTTTCATCCAGAAGAAGAACGCAAGTGAGCCCGCACCGATCACCGCGAATAACGGGTGAAGACCACGAAGTCTAACCAAGAAGTGCGATTCACTGTTGAAGTCGGCAAGGAAGCCCTCGAACAAGTTGTCAGTCGGGAAGAGTGAGTTTGATAGCGCTGCCCACGCACCTGTCACGCCAATGATCACAATCACCCACGGAAGATATTTATATTTCTTATCTTGTTGTGATGGTTGGTCAAGAGGCGCACTGAGAGTTGCCGCCGCATAAGCAAGAGCTGCAGCACCTGTGAGCATGAATGAATTGATTTGATGAAGCGCCATCACAAATGCGCGATAGGGAGTATCGTTTGTTGTAACAAGCTTAAATAAAACCAATTTCGCGCCAAGAAGCGCTTCAGTAATCATGAAAATCAAAGTGGCAAGAGCTGCTTTTCTTGCGAAGTGACCTTTTGGATAGATCTTGCGTGCGACCCACCAGAAATAAATCACGACAAAACCATAGATGCCAGACATCAAACGATGGCCGTATTCAACCCACGTTTTGCCTCGTTGCGCTTCGGGAATAAGTTGGCCGTGACACAAAGGCCACGTGTCGCCACACCCATCACCCGAATGAGAAATGCGTACCCACGCACCCCACAGAATCACAAGAATCGTATAAATCAGAAGGCTAAATGCAAATTTCTTGAATCCAGATTTTGTCATAGGTCTTATGGGCTATCACGAGGCGAAAAAGGGGTCAACTTGAGCGGGGAGTTATTGACAGAAAAGCCCTCGCAATGTCTTACTGAGTTATGTCTGAAAAACACGCGCATCACAACCACAGTCATTCAGGTTCTCATAGCCATTCACACAGTCATTCGCATGCCCATGCTCACGGTGCCATCATCGGGCGTATGCGCTTTGCTTTCTTGTTGAATTTAGGCTTTGCAGTGATCGAATTGGTGGGTGGAATTATGACGAATTCCGTCGCGATCTTAAGTGATGCGCTTCATGATTTTGGTGATGCGCTAGCGATGGTTTTAGCGATCACGATGGAAAAAGTGTCGCACCGTTCAAGTGATGAGCATTTTTCATATGGTTACCGTCGTTTCTCTGTCCTAGGTGCAGTGATTACCGGTTTGATTTTGATTGCCGGCTCTATCTTTATTTTGATTGAAGCGATTCCGCGTTTAATTCATCCGCAACAACCTGAAGCGAATGGCATGTTGATGTTGGCGTTCTTTGGTGTCGCCGTGAATGGTTATGCAGCTTATCGTGTTTCGCAAGGCACTTCGTTGAACGAGCGCATGTTGATGTGGCACATGATCGAAGACGTGGCGGGGTGGGTGCTGGTTTTGATTGGTGCTTTGATTATGAAATTTTTCGACGTGCCACAAATTGATGCGGGTCTTGCGATCGCGTTGTCATTGTGGATTTTATATAACGTCTTCAGAAATTTGAAAGAAGCATTGAAAGTTTTTTTGATGGCATCGCCGGGTAGTGCCAGCGTTGAAGAAATTAATTCTGAAATTAAAAAAATCGAATTGGTTGAAGATGTTCACCATTCACATTTGTGGTCTTTGGATGGTGAAAATCATGTGATGAGTGTGCATGTCGTGTTGACTGCAGCAGCCTCAATGCAGGACATGCAGAAAGTAAAGAGCCAAATCAAAAGTCTCGTTAAGAAATACGGAATCATCGAAGCAACCATCGAAACAGAAGTCTCAGGTTTCGCGTGTATCGATCCGGAACATAAGTAATTTGACTGTCTCATTCTGATCAATTTTTGCGTATCGCATTTAGAATATTTAATACATTTAGAGCATAAAACATTTCAAGCACGTAAAAACACTCGGCTTTCCACAAGTTTTTATACATTTCTGCCGATAACTTCTACAAGCAGTAGGAGAACGGTACGTATGAGAACCACAATATTCCGCAACAACCGCGGTAGCGTGATGATGCAGGTCCTTGCAGCCACAGCTGTGATGAGTATCTCCTTTTACTTCCTGACGAATTACGTTATCGGCCAGAAGAAACAAGTCACAAAAACAGTGAATGCTGTGAACCTCCGTTTTGCTTTGAACAGTACGATGGACTACGTGATCTTCGGTGTCCGTCAAAAATGGTGTTTCACGGATGGTACGCTTGTTAATGATTCAACTTGTAATCTGGCAAGTCCATTTAGCGTTGAACGTGTGATCATGTCCAATGACCAAGAGAACGCGATTAGAACTCTGGTTGCTGCTGGTGCAAACGTAGGCTCTGTTGATCTCAATAATGTGGCGTTAAAATCTTTCAAAGTTACTCTGAATCCAGGTTTGCTTTCTTCAGTGCATCCTCTATTCCCTGTAATGCAAAAATTAAAAACGGTGAAGGACGAAGCGACAGGTAAAATCGTTGAAGTTGCTGGCGTAACTGTTGAGCTGACAAAGGATACAAGCGCCTATTTGCCACGCGCGGGTCGTGAATCATACCTTACGGTAAAAATTGCTCTGATTGATTCGTCAAAGAACGTGATTTCGATGAACAACGTGGATCTTTCATTAAGATCATCCCTTGCAATTTATCCTCGTGAAGTTGGTTCTTTTGCGTTGCTTGCGCCAAAAGATCTTCATATGGATAACACGTATGATGCGACATATGATCTTGGCGATATCGGCTTTCATCAGTTTACGAATCGTAAAGATCTTGGGAAGGGTCCCGGTCTTGTTTTCTTAAGTCCTGTGTTTGTTAATAACAATATTTATCTGCCACAATTATCTAAAGATGAATCTGCAACACCTGAAAATTCAAAATATTCCGCGGTAACGTTTGCGGATCGCGTGTACATCGGTAACGGTTGGGTGAAGTCACTGCATTCTGGTGGTGAAGATGATCTATATGTGCCTCGATCTGCCGGTGGTCTTTCAGATCGCTATTGGGCTGATTCGCCAAGCTTTGGTGGCTTTTTGAAGGGCATTGAAAATGACGGCGGTGAAGACGCGGGTCTAAAATATTTTGCGAAAATTAATACCGGTGATGTTCCTGATACAAAACTTTTGGCAATGTGTGCAACGTTGTCAAAAAACCAAGCGAGTGTTGAAACTGCGTCTAAAACAAAACTGGGCGCCTCTAAAATCACCTCTTCTAATAGCGGTAATACAAGTAAAGTTTCGTATAAATTATTTTTCGATACGGGTAGTTCATTCGAAGAACAAGGTAACTATATTCCTGCAGCGGCAATTACAAGCAGCAATTGGAGTGGTGTAGCTAAGTATTCTGGTGATAATGAAGACGCTGTCATTAATCTTACTTTCTTGTTCGACGGTAAAACCGCCACACATGCTATGCCGTTGAACTCTCAGATGATTTTTCAGCCAGTTGTTGGCTCTGCATCGGCATTAGCGTCGCTGAATAAAAGTCTAAATACTGCAAGAGATAGTCTTAAAACGGCAAATACCGGAATGGACGATCTAAATGCACAATTATCAACTGCGAAGTCTTCGTTAAGCGTAGCGCAGGCTTCGCTCGACGCAGAATTAGCGAAACCGGTTAAACCAACTCAAACGGCTGATAATCGTGAACCTGCAGCTGAGGCAAGTCCAACTCCAACGCCGTCGCCATCTCCTACGGAAACGCCAGTGGCGGAAGCGTCACCAAGTCCTTCGCCATCGGCGACTCCAGTGGATGATTCTAAGTATCAGAATCCCGACACGATTGCGTCTTTAAATGCGCAGATCTCGAATTTGAAGACAACTATTAGTGATTTGAGTGCAAATAAAATCCCTAATCAGGATAAGGCTATTTCAGATGCGAATGCCGCGATTAACACTGCTCAAAACGCGCTCAACAATTATAATGATGCCGTTCAGAATCCGCCACAAGTAACGGTGGATGTGAAAGGTTTAATTAAGAAAATTAACAATTGGACGGGGCGTGTAACTTATTACGGTGACAAGCTTGAGCTTGATGTTACGACAGTTAATGCGAATCATTTTATCAATTCTAAAGGTGAGTTGACGTCGACGGGTCCGTCCATCGGTGTTCTTGGATATGACAGCACATATTATAACAGCAAGTTAATCCCAGGCTTATCGATTGGCGAAAACACTGCTTTGCAAGGTTATTTGAATTTCGGCATCGGCGGTGCTTATTTAACGAATCCAACAAACGTAGCCGCAACAAGTAATAGTCCTGCCGAAGATATCGAAGGCTTGGGCATGAGTTTGGATGACCTCAATGCGCAGTGTGAAGATGCCAGAAGTAAATTGTCTTCGCAATCGTTTGGTGGTGCTGACTGGAACGTCAGCTTCGCATCGACGACTCGCCATTCATGGAACTTTGCAGGTATCGATGGATCTGCAGATCCGGCAAATGATCCTGTCTATAACAAAGACTTAGTTTTCGGTGCGACACCTGTTTGGAAAGTCGCTTCGATCGTAGGTAATTGCATTATTCCTTCGAATGCGAACTTAGTAACTGGTTTTTATGCCTGTGATAGTTTGACGATCAATGCTCGTACAAATCCGTTGCGTATCATCGGTACATTTATTGTGGGTAAATTAAAAATCGATCCGTCAGCTTATGTTGCCGGCATTCAATGGAGTTCCATCTATCTTCCACAGGCAACGAAAGAATTACGTAAGGCAGGTATTTTGAAACCGACTAGTAATCCTGCAGCTTCTTGTGATTCAGTTATGAAATCGCCAATCTGGCATCCAATTCCTTCTGTTCAAGAAGTTTCTGATGTCAGATCGTGTAATGCGATTAGTTTAAGAGCCCAGGCAAATCCGTTCCAGTGGACTGCAGTCGATCCAGATTGCGGTATGGTGGCGGGTGCAACTCAGTCGACAACAACGTGTAAGAAAAGACTTGTTCGTTTCTATGTAGTTGAGCAATCAAGAGAGAGTGGCATATGATTTTTAAAACAAATAAATCAATTGCAAATAATAAAGGTCAGACCATCGTTGAAGCTCTTGTGGGCTTAGGTTTGTTGACCGTAGTCGGATTCACTTTTACGGGTGGTATGATTTCTCTTCGAAACTCAACGAAGAGTGCTGTCGTATTGTCTTCTACCGAAAGACAGATTAACGACATTGCAGAGAATATCAAGGCCGGCGTTGAAAACTATCAGGTGAATTTTGACTATAAGACGGGAACTAAAGAAAGTCTGAATGTCGATACGCTTCCGATGGCTTGGGATAATGGTATTATCACAACCCGCGCTCAATGCCCTAAGTGTGCGGGCACTTATGGTTTCGTTATTCAGCCGTTGGAACAATACAGAGGTCTTTATCAAGTAACCATGCGATTGACTCATGAATCTTGGAAAAAGAACAATGAGGAATTCCGCGATTATACATTTGTGGTGAGTGCAAAATGATTAAAAAATTTAATAGCACCCTCAAAAATAATAAAGGTTTTACGCTTCCGGAAGTCATTGTTGGTGTCGGTCTTGCGGCAGTTGTAACTGCGGCAGTAGTCGCGACGCAAGTGACGGCAACAAAAGATCAAATGGCTTTAAAGAAGCAATTGGATGAATCTATCGATGAGATGCAGGCCGAGAGAATTCTTTTCGGTGATTTTAATACAGTTGAGCCTTCGTATAATAACATTGTGATGAACGATGATAATGGATTGAATTTCTTCGATTATTATCCGGATCTTCCTGCAAACTCTGTGGCTGGTAGTTTGACCAGAACAATCACGTTGTCATCCGAAACCGTAAATAAAACGGTAAGTGTGGTATCGCAAGATTTGGCTGCGGGAGCGACGATGAACTACGATCCAACTGCGGCTTACGTGATTGGTTCGGCTCCAGCCGACTTTAATAAAGCGGCGCCATTGACGTTCGTTTCTGTAAATCGAAATAACTGGGTTGGTGCTGTTCGCCCGGGATTTTGGACGACGGGCATGATGTTGATGTTTGATACTTTGGCCAAAGTTCGCCCGACTAAATCGGATGGCACTTTGGATATGCAAACTCCGCCAAGAAGTCCAACTTTTGTTGGTTCGGTTCAAGGGCTGGTTTTGCAACCTGTGGGTGAACCATTCTCTTCTTTGTTAAAGAAAAATCAGCCAGATACAGGGGCTACTATTCCTGACGCAGATACATTTTTAAGAAATGTTCCATCGGTTGGCGGGGGCCAATCGGTTATACGTTTGCGCGCAGTTAAAGTTTTACAATACACAATGGAGCCAGTGCTAAGTGAAAATCCAGAGTGTTATCCGAATGGTGATACGACTAAAAAACCATATCGTCATTCCAACTTCTATAAGCTCATTTATCGCGGAGCCAGCGCGCCAGCTAAGGTGCTGCTTGCGAATAAAGTTTGTAGCTTTGTGATGACTCGCGATTCTGTTTTGAAAAGAATGATTTATTTTAAAATTAACAAACCACAGGACTTAGCGACTCAAACGCAAACTGCGGGTCTTTAGGTTGTTAGTTGAGGGGGAATGTATGGGGACGGTTTATTTACGAAGAGCACTGAGTGCTGCTTTGGTTTTTTCGGGGAGTCTCGCGTTCGCACAGACAAGAAGTTTTCCGATGTCAGTGAATACTGCAACGTCGGGAGAGTCAGTCGTTTCCGCACCGGCGTCGGGGCTGGTCACTCGTTCAGGGAACGCGACTATGCAAGTGAAGATTGTGAACTCGTGCTTCGGTACGAACTTGCGTGGTGTGACGAATCCGGTTGCTCCTAGTTCTGAAATCTATGCGGATTTTGATTTGGTTGTTGGTAGCAAAAGCTATCATATTGGCGTTTGGTATCCAGCTATCATCATTTCTGCTCTAGGATTTAATCCAAGTTCTGTAAATCCAATTTCAGCAGAAAAATTAAATATTCCTGCCGGAGGAAATGCAGCGATCTATGGTAACACAGTCGTTATCAACTCGCCTTTTCCAAGTAAAGTATCCGTGGATGCTGCGGGAAATATCGTTGATGCCGATCCAGGTGCAGTTTACGTAAATCCAGCTACAGTTTCCTTCACTCAAAAGGTGAGCACTTGTGATGGATCAGCATATGGTGCGTATGGTGTATCGTCGTATGTTCCGGCGAAGGCCTGTGGCGATTACATGGGAAAAAACGGTCCGATTAGTGCGACATTGGGTCAAGTGAATGTCGCATCGGATAAATCGAGTGTAGAAATTAACGTATCGTTCCCGGGGCAAACGGGTTTCTGCGGAGGTTATTATTCGCCGTTGATGGTGTTCTTCGATGATGCGCGTCCTGCATTTTCGAACATCACTGATTTCCCGTTGAATAAATTTGCTAAAACATCATGGCCTGAAGCCAATCACGTGGGTTATTTCTTAGCTCTTGATGATGGTTCTGGCAAAATTACTAAAAAGGATCAACTTTTTGGTAACGATGAGAAATATAAAAATGGTTTTGAGGCTCTGAAAGCTTTGGATTCAAATCATGATGGCGTTATCGACAAGCGCGATAAAGCTTTCAAAAATTTGGTTCTTTGGAGTGATAAAAATGGTGATGGTGTTTCTCAACCAAATGAGTTAGTGAAGCTTTCGTCGAAGGTCGTAAAAATCTCTTTGAACTACAAAGATGATCGTATCGTTGCTCAAGGCATGTATGCGGAAGAGCGTGAATACGCAGACTTCTGGTATAAAGATGCCAAAGGCAAATTGAAAAAAGGCGATATCGTCGACGTATGGTTGTCGCCACGTAATGTGCAGTTAAGTCAGAAGTAGTTTCTACTTCTGACCCTTCAAAAGTTCCTTGATTTTTTCCTCTAGGACCTGTGGCTTCTTGTCGTCAAAACCGCGATAAAGAGTCACAGGTTTTAATTTTTTGTCGAACACGAATAAAGTTGGCAGGGCTACGACCTGAAAGTCTTTCGCCATCTGCTTATCTAAATCTGCTAAGACTGTGAATAAGACTTTTTCTTTCGCTAAGTAAGCGTCACGTTCTTTAATGTCGTCGTCTTCATTCACACCAATAAAAACCACGCCTTGGTCTTTGTACTTTTCAAATAGCTTGTTGTAGTGCGGAAGCGCTTCTTTGCAGGGCGCGCACCATGAAGCCCAAAAATCCACGACGACGACTTTGCCTTTAAGGTCTTCGATTTTTGGTTTTACTGATGACCCCAATGCCACGGCTGGAATAGATTTAAATTCGACAGTCGGGGGATTGCTGGCAGCATGGGCGTTGAAACTAAATGCGAAACAACTCACAACCCAGAAAACAAAAAACTTCAGCACAGAAGACAACATAAAATCCTTTAAGAAATTCGATCCATGTATTTCAGTAACACATCACGACCACGAATTTTTGCTTTTAAAACAGATAAGAAAATAAAAACGCCGCCTGTTTTGCGATCTAAGAAAATAATCTCGCGTGGGGGAGTCCGCCATTTAAACTGACGAATAATTTGGAATACTTTACGCGACAAACGCTGTGGTAAATCCGTATTCTTCCAATCATACAAACCGTTCTGATCAATCTGGCCATGCGTATTGCGTGGATCATTGTATTCAATGAACGGTTCGACACTTTCAAAGCAGAACTCTTCAAAAATACGACGAAGCTCTGTGTCGTCTCCGTGTTCAATAAATTTCAAATCAATCGCTGATTGAGTAAAGACCTGATGATCGTTAAATAGGGCGCCTTTGATCATGCGACGGTAGGGAGTTAAAAAACTTTCAGGATAAGAGCGTGTCGCGCCAAAATCGAAAAGTACTAGTTGATCATGCCCTTGCGGATCAATACGAATGCGATAGTTACCACTGTGAGGATCTGTTTGCACGACACCCCATTCAAAGACTTCTTTGAAATAAAGATCCAAGAAATTCATCGCAAGCTTATTGCGACGTTCTTGAGAAAGACTTTGAATTAATGGATCATCAACGCGCAAACCGCGCTCAAAGGAAGAAGCTAAAATTTTAGGACCAGAAAATTCACGATAAATTTTAGGTACGACAAAACGAGTGTCACCCTTCAGACGTTCGTAATATTCCTCGGTCAAAGTGGCTTCAAGTTCGTAATTAGTTTCTTGCACTAACATTTCACGCGCTTCTTCGAACAAAGGATTCAAATTCAAATCCTTAGGAAGCAGCTTCATGGTGCTGAGTAAAGTTTTAATCGCCTTTAAGTCACTATCAATTGCGCGATCGACATTAGGATATTGAATTTTCAATACGATCGATTCACCAGTCGCCTTGATGCGCGCGCGATGCACTTGCCCCATTGAAGCGGAAGCCAAGGCTTCTTTTTCAATCTCTAATAAATCCAACTTTTCTTGCGAAAGATTTTTCTTTAAGGTCGGTTCGATCGCTGCCCAAGTCAGGGGAGGCGAGTCCGACTGCAAAGATTTTAATAACTGATTGGCTTCTTCCGGCAAGAAATGTTCACCGTACATCGAAAGCATCTGGCCAGCTTTCATCAAGCTGCCTTTCAGTTCACCCAATTCAGAGCTGATTAACGAAGCCTGATTTTGTAACAGCTTTTTCCAAATGGCTTCTTTGTCTTCTTTGCTTTTAAGGGCGGTCGTGATGCCGTGACTTGCGATGGAAGCCCCGGTTTGTACGGTCAATTTTGCGATGGACAGACTGCGCGAAAAAACTGAGGACTTGATTTTATCGATCCCCTTTGGTGGACTTTGCTTTTTGGCAGACTTTTTATCATCCATCAGGACTTGTTTTACCTTGTTTGGTGGCAATGTTAAACCTCTAAAGTATAGCGCTTTAAAGGCGGACTGCAACTGGACTTCTAATATGACAAAGCTCACTCTATTTTGGTTTCGACGCGATTTGCGCTTGAATGATAACGCGGGGCTCTTTCACGCCCTGAAAGAACACGATAACGTTCTACCAGTCTTTATTTTTGATACAGAGATTCTTGAAAAACTCGAGGACCGGGAAGATCCCCGGGTAACATTCATTTATCAAACCATCGCGAACCTTAAAGAGGAGCTTCAAGCAAAGGGCTCTGATTTATTAGTGCGTCATGGAAAGCCGTTAGAGGTCTTTAAAGAGCTGTTTGCAAAGCTTCCTGTCGAGGCAATTTACACGAATCACGATTACGAACCTTATGCGCGCGCGCGTGACGAACACGTCGCCAAGCTTGCGACGAAACATAAGATCGAATTTAAAACATACAAAGATCAATGCTTGTTTGAAAAAGATGAGATCCTTACGGGGCAGGGTAAACCCTATACGGTGTTTACTCCTTATAAAAATAAAGTCCTGGAAAATCTGACGAGCTTTTATTTAAAATCTTACCCGAATAAGAAATACGAAAAATCTTATGCGCAAATCAAAAAGGCAGAGCCACTTATTTCTTTGAAGCAAATGGGCTTTGAGACGACAAAGATCGCGCTTCCATCTAACAAGATCTCAAGTAAAACTTTAAAAGAGTACGCGGAAAAGCGTGATATCCCGTCTGAAGAAAAAGGCACAACTCACATCGGTATGCATCTTCGTTTTGGCACAGTCAGTATTCGCGAACTTGCACGTGAAGCCAAAAAACATTCAGACGTGTGGTTGAGTGAACTTATTTGGCGCGATTTTTTCATGCAGATTCTGTGGCATTTTCCGCAAGTTGAAAAACAAAGTTTCCGTCCAGAATACGATAAGATCGAGTGGCGCAAATCGAAAAAAGATTTCGAGCGATGGGCCACGGGAACGACTGGTTATCCCATGGTCGACGCAGGCATGCGCGAGTTAAATGCAACGGGCTTTATGCACAACCGTGTACGGATGGTGGTGGCAAGTTTTCTTTGTAAGCATTTATTGATTCATTGGTCGGAAGGCGAAAGATACTTCGCTAAAAAATTATTAGACTATGAATTGTCATCAAATAATGGGAATTGGCAATGGGCAGCGGGATCGGGTTGTGATGCGGCTCCGTACTTCCGAATTTTTAACCCGGAAGCGCAAGAAGCGAAGTTTGATCCTAAGCAAAAATATGTCGAGAAATGGATACCCGAGCTGCACACAGACAAGTATCCTGAACCCATGATCGCACACGTTGAAGCGCGCGGGCGTTGTTTGCAGGCTTTCACTAAAGCCTTAAAGAAATAGGTGTTGTATGAATGTTTTGATTACAGGTGCTACGGGACTTATTGGTCGTGAACTTGGAAAAGCTTTGGCCGAAAAAGGCCATCGGATTTACGCGGTTTCACGTAACGAAAAGAAAGCGCGCGAAACATTGCCATTTCCATGTGAGGTCATCACGGGTGATTTGATGAAAGGTCCGATCAAGGATCTGCGCATGAATGACATCGATGCTGTGATCAACCTGATGGGTGAGCCCGTGGTTGGTCTTCGCTGGAGTTCCGACCGTAAAAAGAAAATTTACGATTCACGCGTACTTGGCACGAGACATTTGATCGAATCCTTACCACGAACAGTCAAAGTCTTCGTTGGCGGCTCGGCGATCGGTATTTACGGCGACACTAAAGATTTAATTTGTGATGAGAATACGGCGCCAGGAAAAGACTTCTTAGCGCAACTGACAGTTGATTGGGAAAAAGAAACAGCCAAAGCCTCAGGTCGAGTCAGCTTCATTCGTACAGGTATCGTACTCGCTCCACAAGGTGGCGCCATTGATCAAATGCTATTTCCATTTAAAGCCGGCGTCGGCGGTATTTTAGGCGATGGCAAACAATGGATGAGTTGGATTCACATCAAAGATATCGTGGGCATTTTCATGATGGCGCTTGAGAACTCAAAAGTTCATGGTCCTATCAATGGTGTCGCTCCACATCCAGTCACAAATAAAGAATTTTCGAAAGAGCTCGCTGAAGCCCTTGGAAAACCATTGGCGCTTCCGGTACCTAAAGCCGCATTGAAACTCTTGTACGGTGAAGCCGCAGAAACGATTCTTTGTTCGATCCGTGCGACAACTCGCGCGGAAACAGAATTTCATTATGAATTTCACTTCCGTGATCTGAAAGAAGCTTTTGCGGAAATCTGTACGCCTCACAAGCAAGGTGAAGAGATTTTCTATGCCGAACAATTTGTGAACGTCCAGCCGCAAGATCTATTCCCATTCTTTAAAGATCCACACAACCTAGAACAAATTACACCGCCGACCTTGAACTTTGCGATTTCAAAAGTTTCAACAAAGGAAATCGAGCAGGGGACATTGATTGACTACAACCTGAAAATTCACGGTGTGCCAGCGAAGTGGAAAACGGAAATTGATGAATGGAAGCCGCCGTTCAAATTCGTCGATAATCAATTAAAAGGTCCGTACACGCTTTGGCATCACACGCATGAATTCAAACCTTTTTGTGGAGGCACATTGATGATCGATCGTGTTCGCTACAAATTGCCATTTGGATATTTCGGTTGGCTTGCGGCAAATAAGTTCGTCAGAAAAGACGTCGAAGGAATATTTAATTTCCGCCGCGAATACATCGCCAAAATGTCAGAGCAGATGAGAAATCGTTAAAATAGAATTTACGGAAGCTTTACTGTTTGTTGCGCAGTTCACGCAAATAAGTGAATTGCGCGACAGAGTGAGCTAGTAGGAATGGATTTACTTTTACTTCAATAGATAATTTTAAAGGCACGGAAGGTAAGCCCATACTACGGCGATTCACCAATTGATTCTCGTACATTTCTAAATCTTCGTCATCGCCAGTGATCGGCGAGTTGTCCAAATTAGAAAGCATTTTACAGAACATTAAATTTTGCTCTGTGTATTCATGAGTGCAGTAAATTAAAGTATCCGCAGGTAAATGTTTGATGCGTTGAAGGCTGTCGTAGGCTTGCTCATAAGTCCCTTCGAACAGACGGCCGCACCCTAAACCAAAAAGAACGTCGCCCGAAAATAGCCATTTCATTTCTGGCGAATAAAAAGCCACGTGTCCTAGAGTATGTCCGGGTAACTCCATCACTTTAAACTTCATCGGGCCAATGGAAAATTCATCACCTTCCTGAACCCAGTGCTCAGCTTCACCAATTTGCATTTTATTTTTTGAAGGAGCATAAACCGGTGCGCCGTGTTTTTCGCGCAAGCCGCGCACGCCACCAATGTGATCGTTGTGGTGATGAGTGAGTAAAATTCCTGAAAGTTTTAAGCCATTGTCTTCAAGATATTCGGAAACTGTTTCGCTCTCTCCTGGATCGACAACCACCACTTGTTGATTGGAATCATCAATCAACATAAAAACGTAGTTATCTTCAAAGATGGGTAGAAGTTCTACCCGAGGGCGAACTGAGTTCATCGACAGAGCTCCTCTATATGTCTAATAATAGCACGGGTGACATTGACTTGAGTGTACTTTTCGATTCCTTCAAGACCAGGGCAGGGGTTCACTTCTAAAATCAAACTGCCTTTGTGTGTGCGCAAAATATCGATGCCACAAATCTCTAAATTGAATAATTCCGCTGTCTTTAAAACCAACTCTTCCTCGCGCGCCGTGAGCGTGCAGGGCTCTGCTGTGGCTCCCAAAGCAAGATTCGATCTAAAGTCGTGAGTCGATTTTCTTTTCATTGATGCAATGATTTTGCGACCGACAACGAAGGCGCGAACATCTTCGCCAAAGCTTTCAGGATACGCGTCTTGCGCCAGCACCTCTTCATCAATATCCGCAAGTAACTTACTTAAAGCAGCAGAATCGTCGGCAAGAAAAACGCCTTCGCCCTTGCTTGAGATGAGCTTCTTCACGATGCACGGAAAATTTCGTTTCCAAGAAAACTCATCTCGATTCTGGACAAGTTCCGAATAGGGCGTAGGGATTTGCAACTCTAAGCAAGTCACGTAAGTCATCCACTTATTGCGCGCCTTCTTATAGGCGACGTGATTATTCAATACATGCCCGCCACGAGTTTCAAACTCATGGAGTGTCTCTAAGGCCTCTTCAAATTGAAAGTTCCCTATGCGTGGAATTAGAGCGTCGAAACGTGCGACACATTTTGAGACAGGCCATCCCGGGTCCCATAAGAGCGGAGTATGTCCTGCCAACAGCAGTTCCTCGACCAAACGCTGGCTTGAGTGAATTTCGAATTTGCGACTCAATATGAGGACCTGCATGTTCTGGCCTTGGGAGTAAAGGAATAGTGATTTAGAATTCTATCCTATATGAAGGTCAAAGTCGAACTCGAGGGACGGGATTTTTTAGAGGTTGAATGCGAAAGCATTCAGGGACCTGTCACGCGTGTGTCGTTCATGGGCTGTACAGAGTTTATGAATATGATGCAGTCGATGCGCAAAAACTTTGGGGTCGATATTTCTAAATGGCCTTTGCCAGAAGCAAACGATCATGGCGCGATTCTTTTGCGCGAAATGATTTTAAAGCTTAAAGGCGAGTGGGAATTCCCCTATAAAGAAGATGAAGTTTGCCATTGTCGTACAGTCGCAACGCACACGATTGATCAAGCGGTCATTGCGGGGGCACACTCGACAGATAAGGTAACCCGTCAGACGTCAGCAAGCACAGCCTGCGGGACGTGTCGTCCTGAAGTGCAAAAGATCATCGATTATCGTTTGGGTAAAAAGACAGCTTAGCTCGTTTTTTTCTCGGGCGGTTTGCCCGTCATATCTTCCACAATTTTTTCGGGGAACGTACCGGTTTTAAGGTAGTGCTCTAGCATGGGGCCCAGTTTGCGGCGACACGTTCCTCCGCAAGGACCAACTCCGGCCTGGGTGGTGTCGAAGATATCGTTCAGGGTATGGGCGCCGTCACGAATAGCTTTCTCAATAGTCTCTCGCGAGATATTGTTGCAGCGGCAGATGATTTCGGTCTTTTTCTTAGCACCCATACCTCTATGGTACGCTAGGCTGGGTTCGGGCGCAATGCGTCGCTTGACGCAGGGCGCTTGGTCTGGATGGGGTCGCGAGTTGATAAGTTACGTGGAATCTTGTAAAAGTAGTGTCCTTCTAACAGTGGAGACAAAGATGGCCGGTGGCGCAAATGATAAACTTCCTATGACAATTCGCGGAAAAGCTTTGCTTGAGGCAGAGCTGAAGAAGCTATTGTTGGAGGAGAGACCTTCTGTAATCAACGCCATCGAAGAGGCTCGTGCTCAAGGCGATATCTCTGAAAATGCTGAATACGAAGCAGCTAAAGAGCGTCAATCTATGATTGAAGGTCGTATTGCTGAAATTCAAGGCAAAATTGCAGGTGCAGAAGTTATCGACGTGACGACTATCAAGGCGGACCGTGTGGTTTTCGGTGCACACATTAAAGCTGTGGACACAGAAACGGACGAAGAGATCGCTTACCAAATCGTGGGCGTTGACGAAGCAGACGTTAAAAAAGGTCTGATTTCTGTTCTATCTCCTTTGGCGCGCGCAATGATCGGCAAAAAAGTCGGTGACACTGTCACTGTTCAAAGCCCGAAAGGCGACAAAGAGTTCGAAATCCTAGCTTTCGAATATAAATAAATTTTTCCTAAAAGACATTGTCGGTCCATAGCTTTCACAAGCACAATAAGTTATGGATCGTCGACTTCGTTCTGATAAGCATCTAGTTACTGAGCAACCTGGCACTCGCATCCTTGTGATCGGTTTGGCCATCTCATTTTTTCTTGGGTACACCCTTAAATCTGTTCTATCGCCAGCACGAGTGGCTGCGCGAATTGAAAAAGCCGCAAGCCATATTCACAAAGACATCAAAGTGAGTTTTGAATCGGCGCAAGTCAGTCTTGCTGATGGCATTTTGCCGCGTTTTTCAGTGGTCATCACCAAAGCACAAATGGAATCGACACAAGCATGTTGGATGGCGCCCATTCTTGAAATCGATGAATTGCGTCTGCCGGTTTCCTTCTGGGGAGTCATCACTGGTACATCATTAGTTAAAAAAGTCGAAGCCGATAATGTGCAATTAACTTTGCGTGGAAATTTGAAGGATTGTAATCAGGCTGAGTTCAATGCAGAAAATGCTTCAAGCCAACCTGCAACTCCAGCGCCGGCCGTGTCGTTGTCACCCAACGAACAAGCACAAAAATATCGTAATGCCGTCAGCGAGCTTTCAATTCAAAACTTCAAAATCGTTTTGAACGAATACCCGCAATATCCAACAGAGTTCATGGATTTCGCAGTGAAAGTAAAATCCTTCGAACCTAAAGTGATCGAAGTGAAAGCGAAGACTCATTTGCTGCGTGATGAATTGGTCGGCGATTATTTGTCGCACGCAAATCTTTTTATCGAGTATAAAGAATCCCCAGAAAAACACGTGCAAGCGCATTTCTTTGGAAACTGGCGCGAAGGTCACTACAGCATGATCGGCAATTACACGATTGATGATCACTTGCTGAATGTTGAAACGGATCTAAAACATATTCCTTTAAGCCAAGTTCTGTCGTTGATGCAAAAATACGATCTGGTTTCAAAAGATCTAAACGGCAAACAGGTATGGATCTCTGCATTGGGGCGTATGACAGCGGACATTCGAAAAATCCGCGAAGCTCCGGTGGAAGTAAAAAACTTCCGCGTCGAAGGAGAGTTGGGTGAGCTTTCATCAGAGCAAATCACTTTCACAAAACTTGAACCCTTGACCTATAAGCCCATCAATATTGACGTCAAGAACATGCGGGTTAACCGCTTGCTTAATTTCTTAAGCAGAAATCATCAGCACAAAATATTAGGCGATTTGGGAAGTTTCTCGGGGCGTGCAGAAATTCGTTCGGAAAATTATATTCATCTGACGGGTGAGCATACGGGCTTGGAATTTATCTTCTCCAACAAAGGTCAGCGTGAACTGCAAGTAATCGAGCGCATGCTGGGTGATATCAACCTTGACGGTGATCAATGGTCGTTCCAAGTAAACCGCGTTGAACCACGTGGTGGAAACTTTATTGGCAGCGTGAATTTAAAAGCCGATCGTGATTTCAAAGATGTTGATATTAAAGCGCGCATCGACGAAATGGTGTTCGCTCCGCAAGTACAAAAGCTAATGACCAACGGTGGGGAAGTCGGCCTGACAAGCGTGAATGCGGAAGCACGAATTATGGGTGGCGACTTAAAATCTCTGAAAGGTTTGTTGCTCGTTGATAAAATGAGTGTCGAAGGCATGGACTTCGGCAAAACTCGCGGTGAATTCGACTTTCAAAAAGGCGAAATCCAGTTGAATACAAAAATTCAATCGGTCGGCGTTCATGAAACGTCACCAGGTGCCGCGATCTTGAATCAAGTCACAGAGCCTGAATGGTGGCAAAACGGTCAGCTTGATATTCAAGATTTAACAGGACAATTCCATTTCAAAGATCTGCAGCATCTGCAGTGGAAGAACTTCCAAGCAAAAATGGGCAAAGATCGTCGTATGACGGCAGATGGTGCGTGGGATGAATTCGGTCAGTTGAAGGGCTCGGCACTCATCAAAGACGGGAAGAACACGAAAAAGTTTGTGCTAGAAGGTAATCGTGAAAATCCACAGTTCACGGTTGAAAACATTCCGGCACGTAAAATGAGAAAATAAAAATGATCGCCTTGTTAATTCTTATTTTAAGTGTTTCGTTTCTGGTGATTCGCCACTTTACGTGGAAAGCACAAGCGTGGCCGGAAGGGGCTTTGCGTCCTCCACAATATCAAGGTCATCGCGGATACTGGAAAGAAGGCGCACAGGAAAATACGTTGGCGTCGTTTATGGCGGCAAAAAAACGCGGTCTGCAAATGATCGAAATGGATGTGCGCCTTTCTAAAGATAATGTCGTCGTCGTTTTTCACGATAACGATTTGAAGCGCTTAGGAAATGTCGAAAAACTTGTGAATGAACTGACAGCGGCGGAACTCGCAACGGCTTCTCAGGTTGTCAGTCTTGAGGCTTTGCTGCAATCAAACGACATTCCCCCGTATTTAAATATCGAATTAAAAACGGATAAAGCGTTTGATGGTTCCCTTGAAACGGAAGTGGCTAAGCTTGTTCGTAAACACAAAGCTGAAAAGCGCATTCTGTTTTCAAGCTTCAATCCGTTAGCGATCAATCGCTTGAAAAAACTTTTACCCGAAGTTCCGCGTGCGCTGCTTGCAACGAAAGAAGATGATCCAGCAAACAGGTTTTATCTAAAGCACATGCTGTTCGCACCCTACATCGGCGCAAACGCCTTACACTTAGATTATAACTACGTGAGCATCGCAGAACTAGAAAAGTGGAATCGCCGCAAAATCCCAGTGGCCTTCTGGACAGTGAACGATCCTGCCGTCGCAAAAAATCTGTTACAGCATGGAGCCCTCAGCATAATCTCTGATACGCTCGTTTAATAAGTGCCTCATGCGTTAGCGCAAAAAGAAAAAGCCTTCATAGGGTTGCTATGAAGGCTTTTTTAATTTCAAAATTTAGAACAACAATTATGAGTTGTGTGGCTCAGATTGTTTCTGAGTTTGACCAACGTTTTGACCTTGTTGTTGTTGGTGAGAAACTTGTTGATGAGTATCTTTGATATCTTTTGCATCAACGTCGATCTCGTTCAAACCTTGTTTAAAGCCACGGATAGCTTTACCAAGCGATTGGCCCAATTGCGGTAGGCGGCTAGGACCGAAGAAGATCAAGAAGATCAAAGCAAGAAGTAAAAGATGTGTTAGGCTAAACTCACCCACGGGTTTCCTCCCAGTAAAAAGACAACGACTTAAACAGTTTACACGTTTTAAGCCGTCCTGAGAGGAAAATCAACAGTCCCGTCGATTATTCTGTCGGCATGTCAATAATTTCGACCTGATCTGCGTCAGAAGCCTCTTTTTCAAGAGATTCCGTACCTTTATCAGGGCTGATCGCCACGACTTTAGCTCCTTCTGAGACAACCTGAACTGGGGCAGCCTCACTTTGTGGAGCCTTCGTTGGAAGCGTTTTCGCGATGCCTTTCACAGGTGTGGAAGGGTGGTTCACAGATTTCGCAGTTGCCTTCGCAGAAGCTTGGCCACCGTTCATCTTTTTAAGTTCGCGATCATATTTGCTCTTCAAAGCCGTAAGCTCTTTTTGATAGCTTGAACGGATTTGCTCAACTTGGGCGTTACGAGATTCTGTCACGCAAGTTGAATACGTGTTTGCAGCGATCTCTTTCGCTTTCGCACGGCAAGTAAGTTCGTAGGACGTTTGCGTAAACGCATTCGCCGAGAAAAGAATCATTCCAATAAATGAAAGTACTGTTTTCATAAAATACCTCAGCCGGACTTATTCCAAGTATCGTGCCGAGCGGGGAACGCGTATTTTCTAGCTCACCGAGGGAAACATTTCTTTTTTTCAGGGGTGTTCAGGCAATTGTCAGGCGGGTGGAAATCATGGAAAGGCTTCAATAAAAATAAAAAAGGGAGGTTTGAAGCCTCCCTTTTTCGTCGCTTTTAAATTGAACCAGCAAAGCGGCTATCGTCTCATCGACTTCGGATCGATCGCGTCTTGAAGACCATCGCCCAAGTAGTTAAAGCTGACTGTTGTGATCAAGATCATCACGCCCGGAAGAATCGCCAAGAACGGAGCTTGATAGATCAACTCTTGCGCGTTGTTCAGCATGTTACCCCAGCTTGGAGTCGGCGGCATGATACCAAGACCCAAGAATGATAAAGCGGCTTCAAACAAGATCGATTCACCAACACCCAAAGTGATTGATACCAACATTGGGGCGATCACGTTCGGGAACATGTGACGAACGATGATTGTGCTGTCTTTCGCACCCAGGGTACGAGCTGCCAATACGAATTCACGTTCACGCAAAGAAAGAATGCTACCACGAACAAGCAAAGCAACTGTCATCCACGAGAACAAGCACAAGATGATAACCATCTTGAAGATACTTTCATTCGAAGTCGAAACCAGAGCTTTTAATGCAGGGATCTTCGACATGTCGACGGCCGCGATCACGATCAATACCGGAATCATCGGCAATGACAACAAGCCATCCGTCACACGCATCAACGTCGCATCAATCACGCCGCCATAGAAGCCGGCAACAGAGCCAATCAACAAACCAATAAGGGCGGAGGCAATCGCAACCAAGATACCAACGCCCATTGAAACGCGTGTCCCGTAAACCAAGCGGATAAACACGTCGCGACCCAATTCGTCTGTACCAAAAAAGTGAAACGTGTCGAAACTTTTAAACAAAGACACCATTTCTTTGGCTTCAGGAATATCCAAAGACTTTAAGCCAGCAAGGGCTTCCGGCATTTCTTTGTTCGCAAGATCAAACAATGCATCCGCAGGTGCTGCTGATTGCACGATGCCTTTTTCAAGCAAAGCCGTTTGCAATTTTTCAGCTTCAGCCGGATGGTTGTTGATGTACTTTTCAATTTCAGTCTCGCGCACATCAGGACCTGCCTGGGCGTGAGTAAATGGCGCTAAGTAACGATTCGCCACGTTCTGTGCATCGGGATCTAAATCCGTGATGCTTTGAATTTGGTTCGCGAAGACAGATACCAAAACCAATAACAAAATCAAAACTGCACTGACCACTGCTGGTTTGTGAGTCATGAATTGGCTAAGGACCATTCTCCACATCGGCTGAGCTTTTTCGAGCTCGGCACGATCTTTATCTGAAAGTTTTTGCGTTAATGCGACGTCAGTCATAGTCATTTCCGTTCCAGACATTGCAACCTACTTGTAAGCGATTCGCGGATCCGCGAAGCCATAAGCGATATCAGCAACCAAGTTCATCAACAGAACCATCGCTACCGAGATAACGAAAGAGATCATCGCTACGTTATAGTCATTACCGATAATAGAGTCGTAAACAAGTTTACCGACTCCTTGATAAGCAAATACAGTCTCTGTCAAAAGCGCACCAGAGAATAAAGAAGAAATGCTGACTGCCAAGATCGTGATCAATGGGATCAAAGCATTTCTAAATCCGTGCTGCCAAATCACCGTGCTGTTCGAAAGACCTTTTGCACGCGCAGTACGAATGAAATCGTGGCGCATAGCTTCGGCCATTGAAGAGCGTGTGAAACGAGAAAAACGACCGATCTGTTGGATCGATAATGAAAGCACAGGAAGAACTAAATATTTAGAGCGATCCAAAATGTCGGCCCAGAAGCCCATGTCACCAGCGCCGATAGTTTGTGTACCGCCGGCAGGGAATAGCGGGAATTTTACGGCGAATGCGATAATTAAAACGATCGCAAGCCAGAACGAGGGTATCGATATCCCCCCGAAGGACAGCAGACTGACGAAGGTGTCGATCTTGCTGCCAGGTTTAAGAGCGGAAAGCATTCCCAGTGGAACTGCGATGATGATCGACAATGCCAAAGAGATAAATGAAAGCAGGAATGTATTCCAAAGACGTGGGCCCATAAGCTCTTCCACAGGCACACGGTAAGTACGGCTGTAACCAAGGTCACCTGTTAGAAGCGAACCCATCCAACTGCCGTAGCGTTTGTAGATGGGTTGATCCAAACCGTACAACGACTTCAAACGTGCAACGTCTTCCGCCGTGATTTTAGGATTCGAGGCAACCATCATGTCGACTGGATCGCCCGGCATTAAGCTCATTAAATAAAAGACCACGAATGATAGAACAGCTATCACTGCGAAAGTTTGCAAAATGCGGCGGGCGATAAATGTCGTCACAATAACCTCGTTCGTCTAACAGCACGCCGGTGGAACCGGCGCCTCTAAATGTACTAGTTCAAATTCCAGTCTTCTACGTTGTTTGTTTCGTAGAACTGGTGGCCAGTCATTTTGTAATTCTTCAAGTTCTTAGGAGTTACAGAAATGTCTGAGCGGTAGTAAAGCGGAAGTACTGGCACATCTTCTGTGTAGTTCTTCAAGATAGTTGCAACGTGCTCAGCGCGTTTTTTCGCGTTGAACTCAAGATCCAACTCATCAAGTGCTTTGTCTGCATTTGCATTTGACCAACCCATGAAGTTTTGGCCAGACCAGCTGTTTTTCGCAGTTGGAATTGCTTTAGATGACGTTGTTGAACGAGGGCTGTTTTCCGGAGAAGAAACCCAAGCAAACAATGCCATCGCACCAAACTTACGGTGAGTCATAGTGTCGCCGAAGAATACACGTGCTGGTTCATTCTTGATAAGAACTTCGATACCAGCTTGTTTCCATTGGTTCTGCAAGTACACTTGCACGAGCTCACGAGTTTTGTTGCCCGCAGTTGTTTGGAATACCAATGACAAACGTTTGCCGTCTTTAGCGCGGTAACCGTCAGCACCCATTTTCCAACCAGCTTCGTCCAAAAGTTTACCCGCATTACGTTTAGAGTAAGGGTACAAAGTGATCACTTTAGGATCTTTTGTGAACCAAGGGTCTTTTGGTGAAATGTTGTGGATCGCAACTTCTTGTCTGCCTTCGAAAAGAGCTTTCACAAGGTCTTCGCGATTGATCGACAACAACAATGCTTTACGAACTTTAACGTCTTTCAAGATTGGATTGTCCAAGTTCAAGTCGATGTGTTCGTAAGTCACAGACGGTACGAAGTGAACATCGTATGGCAAAGATTCAGCTTTAGCTTTTTTATCGAATGCCAAAGCTTGGTCGAAATCCAAACCAAGAACAGAGATCATGTCGATTGTGCCAGAACGAAGATTTGCTTCCATTGTTCCTGTGTTAGGAATCAACTTCACAACGATCTTTTGGATGTTCGGTTGTTTGCCGTAGAAGTTTTTATTCGGAGCAAACGCAACGTGTGAACCCAATTTTACGTCAGAGATAACGTAAGGACCGTTGTACAAGCCAGGATTTGTTGGGTTGCGAACGTAGTTAGAGTTCTTTTCGTAACCTTCTTTTTGCTTACCATATTTATCAAAGATGGCTTTTTCCAAGTGAGTTGGCACTGGGAAGAATTGCGCAAGTTGGTAGAAGTCCCATTTTGCTTTGTCGTAAGTAAAAGTACATTTTTTAGGATTTTTTGGATCAATGTCGATTTTCTCAACTTGCGTCCATTGCTCTTTTTCGCCAACAGTCACAGTTGGAGCTGTTGCGATTGTGTGAGCTGTAATGAAGTCTTGGCAGATAACTGGTTTGCCATCGCCCCATTTCGCGCCCTCAATGATTTCCCAGTTGGCAATGATGTGTTTTTTGCCGCCAGCTTCAACGATTTTCGCTGTGCCTTTTTCCAATGACGGAATTTCTTTCGCCAATTGCGGAACCCATTTACCTTCAGCAGTCAAATTCACCAACGAACGACCTACCAAACGGTACATGTAAGCTGAAGCAGACATTGTCATGATCAGCGGATTCATTGTCTCGAACTCTTGAGAAATACCGATTTTAAGTTCGGCATTTGTAGGTGCTGCTACTGCTTGAGCGCCAAGGCCCAAACCTGCTACAACCAGCAATCCTTTTGCAAACTTATTCAACATTTATTACTCCTTGTTGATTTTAAAATCTATTCTGCCTTCATGCTTGGAGCTGTCGTCAGCCAACAAGCTTTCTGGTGAGTTCCCGCGCCTTCAAGAACCGGCGTCTTCTGCACACAGATGTCCATTTTATAAGGACAACGAGTATGGAACGAGCAGCCTGATGGCGGGTTGATGGGACTTGGAACTTCTCCACCCAAAGATTTTTTCATCTTCTTTTTACCCTGACCCACACGAGGAATCGCTTGGATCAAAGCTTGAGTGTAGGGGTGTCTTGGATTTGCGAACAATTCGTCACGACTTGCGATCTCGACAATTTTACCAAGATACATAACGGCGATACGATCACAAACGTGTTCGATCACTGAAAGGTCATGGGAAATAAAGATATAAGTCAGACCCAATTTTTCTTGTAGATCTTCAAGCAAGTTCAAGATCTGAGCTTGGATGGAAACGTCCAAGGCAGAAACGGGCTCGTCGCAGATGATCAATTCAGGATTTAAAGCAATCGCGCGAGCAATTGAAATACGCTGACGTTGACCGCCTGAAAATTCATGCGGGTAGCGATTCACAGCCGATTTGCGAAGGCCCACAAGTTCGATCAATTCAAGCACACGTTGTGTGCGTTCGCTGTCAGATCCGACATTGTGAATGTCCATAGGCTGACGAATGATTTGGCCCACAGTCATACGCGGGTCCAAAGAAGCATACGGATCTTGGAAGATCATTTGCATGTTCTTACGTTTTTTACGAAGGTCTTCACCTTTTAAAGTCAAAAAGTTCTGACCATCAAAGCTGATGTCGCCAGCAGTAGGTTCGTAAAGACGAATCAACGTACGGCCCAAAGTGGATTTGCCACAGCCAGATTCTCCAACTAGACCCAAAGTTTCACCTTTGCGTACGATCAAAGAAACGTCGTCGACAGCTTTGACACTTGCCACTTCGCGAAGGAACAAGCCCTTTTTAATTGGGAAGTGCTTCTTAATATTTTTTGCTTCAAGAATGATATCGTTCACCATTTTTGATTCCTTTACAGAGGATTGAAGCAAGCCACTTTGTGACCTGGAGACACTTCAAGAAGTTGAGGTTTAATTGCAGGACATTCGCTGACCGCGCGTGGACAACGATTCACAAACGGGCAGCCCGCTGGTAATTCATGAGGAGCAGGAACGCTGCCTTCAATCGCCGTCAGACGCTTTGTGCGCTCACCAAATTTAGGACGAGACGCAATCAAAGCCGCCGTGTAGGGGTGGTGCGGGTTCAAGAACAAATCTTGAGTTTCAGATTGTTCACAAGTTTGACCGCCGTACATCACCAAAACGTTGTCAGAGATTTCAGAGATCACACCCAAATCGTGCGTGATGAACTGAACCGTCATGTTGAATTTTTCTTGCAGGTTTTGGATCAATTCCAAAATCTGTGCTTGGATTGTTACGTCCAAAGCCGTTGTCGGCTCATCGGCGATCAAGAATGTTGGATCACACGATAAAGCCATCGCGATCATCGCACGTTGTCTCATACCGCCAGAAAGTTGGTGCGGATAGGAGTTGTAACGTTCTTCCGGAGAAGGGATGCCCACCAGGCGCAACATTTCAATGGCGCGCTCTTTAGATTCCTTTTGCGAGCATTTTTTGTGTTTCATGATCTGCTCGTCCATTTGGAAGCCGATCGTAAGCACAGGATTTAATGCCGTCATCGGTTCTTGGAAGATCATGGCCATTTCGCCACCACGAACTTCTTCCATTTGCGGCTCTGAAAGTTTCATCAGATCTCGACCGTTCAAAAGAACCTGGCCCCCAGTCACTTTGCCTGGAGAGCCGATCAAACGCATGATCGAGTAAGACGTGACTGATTTACCAGAGCCGGATTCGCCCACGATACCTAAAGTTTTACCTTTAGGAATTTCATAGCTGATATTGTTCACAGCTTTGAATGGACCGGCTTTGGTTGTAAAAGTCGTTTCAAGATTTTTTACTTCAACGATATTTTGCACTTATCAGTTTTCCTTAAAGCTTAGAGGAAGCGACGAGTTTCAAGTTCTTCAACAATTGAAAGAGCGCCTTTTTTAAACGCTTTCCCGATAATGCCAGTCAGCTTGTCGCTGATGCTTTCGTGGTGTTCAAAAGTTACTTTAATAATTTGGTGTTTATCCGCAAGACTCATCAAATAGTCGTCACTTGTTCGAATCTCATCGACAAGGCCTTTTGTGATAGCCTGTTCACCATACCAGTATTCGCCCGTTGCAACCTCAGAAAGATTCAATTGAGGACGGAATTTTTGTACGAAACTCTTGAACAATACGTGAGTTTCCTCAAGTTGTTGTTTAAATTTCTCTTCACCTTTTGGTGTGATCTCGCCAAGCAAGCTGACCGTGCGTTTAAACTCACCAGCCGTGTATTCTTTCACATCGACATCGTGTTTTTTAAGAACGCGATGGAAGTTCGGAACTTGCGCCACGACTCCAATTGAGCCAACGATTGCAAATGGAGCCGACATGATTTTGTTAGCAGTTACAGACATCAAGTAACCACCGCTGGCAGCCACTTTATCCACGCACACAGTTAATGGAATATTCTTTTCACGGATGCGCAAAAGTTGTGAAGCCGCAAGACCGTAGCCATGAACTACGCCGCCTGGGCTCTCAATGCGAACGACAACTTCGTCCTGTGGAGTCGCGCTTGTTAAAATCGCAGTCACTTCTTCACGCAAGTTTTCAACAGCAGATGCTTTCACATCGCCTTCGAAGTCGATCACGAAGATTTTCTTTTCGTGCGCACGAGATTTGTCAGCAGACTCTTTTTGTTCCGCTTTCAGTTTCTTCTTCATCTCTTTGCGTTCGTTTTTGTTTGAAGTATGAGCTTGAAGAAGGTTGCGGAAGTTCTTGTATTTCTTATGCAAAAGTTCCACTTGGATTTCTGATTTTTGGCCGGCAGCTTTGGCGGCAACCATCGCGATCACAAGAATCACTGCGATGATGGCAAACAGGATCAGAAAGGTCTCTGCGGCAAAAACTCCGATGCTTTGCATTGCGTCCATGATGTTTACTCCTTATGAAGCAAGGGCCTAAGTTATTAAGGAATAGGCCAAAGGTCGAGCATCTTTTTTGTTTGCTCAAAAAAAAGAGAAGGGCCTGGTAGACTGGGCGGCAGATGTCTCTTTCGAAAAAACTCATTTTTCTAATGTTTCTGACTTCGATCTCACGGGCTGCCTATGCCGCGGGGAAGGAAGAAACGCGTCTGCGCGGTTTCGCTGAGCATCAAAACGAGAACGAGCAGTTCGATAAAGCCCGTCAGAGGGGCGAAAGAGCGTTCTATGAAGAGTTGGATCAATGGGAGGCACAACGCCACCGCCAGCTCGACGATTATAAAAAAACCAAAAAAGAAAAAGAGATGACTGACGACGGCCCGGAATTCCGCGCTGATGCAGCTGCTAAGAAAGAAGTTGCTACGGAGTATGAAAAAACCCGTAAGTCGTACAGTTTAGAAAAAGCGAACGAAGAAAAGCTTTCCCGTGAGGACAAAAAGCTGCCGACCGAAGCGCAAGAGTTGGGTTTGGATAGCGAAAGACCGCGTTATGACTATCGTAAGCGCGCCGCTTTCGGAGCCAAACCTAAATTCGGCAGCAACGCCGGTTCATCAGGCGGAAGCAGTCCTTCCTTTGGCGGCGGAAGCAATTTCCCACCACCACCAACATTCGACGATTTCAGCGGGGGCGGGGGCGGCTACGTGCCAGCACCAAACCTTCCTGAAGATTTCGGAGATGTGCCACCACCTCCACCGCCACCACCACCTCCAGGTTTCGGTGGTGATGATGCGTTCCCGAATGATTTCTCTGCACCGCCGCCACCTCCACCATTCGGTGAAGAAGGTGAGTTTTAAGGCGGTTGATGAAAAAGGCCCGATCGACTGCGTTGTCGGGCTTTGTCCTCGCTCCGACGTGCCTGTAGCACGCCTGCGCTGCGGGAAATCCCTCCGCCTTGCGCTCGAACCTTTTTGATCAACCTTGGTTTTCGGTTTTGCGATTTTAAATTCTGAGTTTTTTGAAGAAATAAAATGAAGACGTTGTTACGTCTTCATTAGATCGTCGGTTGTTAGGCCGGAGTACTGTTTTACTCCGCGCATGAGGTACCAGAAGATTCCTAGTAGGAAGATCATGGATGGGACCATGATGATGGCCATTGACCATGTTGTCATTTTTGCGATTTGTTCGTTCAAGATGACTGACTGAGCTTCTGGTGACAGAGCTTTATCGATGTTCAGGAAAATTCTTTCTGCTAAGACGAAGTTGCACACGGCACTAAATACGAATGACAGCGACAGCCACATTGTTGCTTTTTTTAAGTGCGCGTGGAATTCAACTTGTTTGCCATTTTGTTGCAAACGTTCTTCAAGCAGATCAACTTTCATCACGCCTGGATTTAAGAAAATAGCTTCGATGAATGGCTTTTTTGTGAAGGCAGAGCCGAAAACGAACAGTCCCACAAGAGCTGGGAAAGCTGCTTCTTTCACTGCGAACCAGAAGCCGTGGATACCCATCAAGGCCAAGCCGCCAGTTAAGCTGACGTTCAAAAGACCCAAGGCTGAAAAAGCATTTACTTTTTTGCGTTTTGCGAGATCGTATGCGCCGTAGCACAACGGAAAGGCAAGGGCCAATAGCAATGCTGCCAATGGGCCCAAATACTTCGTTAGTTTATTCAGAATTAAAACTGGCAAAACGATATTAAAAATCAGATTCAGCCAGCTATTTTCAGGTTTTTGCGTTTCTGTAGACATGCCTAGCATCCTTGTAGGCTTCAAACCAAAAAGCAACTATTTTAGTCGACGCGCTCCACGCCACCCATTGCTTTGATGTTTTTAACTTTCAAATTATCGCAATCGTAATCGCCTGTAAGCTTCAAGCGAACTTTTTGATCCTGTTCAGGTGCCCATTTGTTAGAACGATCAAATTTAATTTGCACATCAGCCAGATACTCTTGGTTGTAAGAGCCCGGTGTTGTGTTCTTAAAATTTTGTACGTTGATTTGATCTTTGCTAGAGATAACGAAGTCAACTTTTGATGACGTATCGACGATCGCGAAATAAGCGCGTGCAATGCGTGCGACTTTCGTTTCGCACTGAACACCTTTTGAATCTGTTTCAGCAGAAGCCGATTGCGCGGCAATTAAAAGACCCAAAGATAAGAAGAAATTAAATAGTGTTTTCATTGAGGTTCCCCCGAACGGTTGTTTTGTTTATGAGGGACTTCTATCTCAAGATGAGACGATCGCGCATCTCTCATTTTTTTACACATTCTACCGATAAGAGACACATGGCTGAATCGATGGGCAGTGCACTTAAAGGGATCCGTACAAAGATGGGTTTTACCAGTGCGCGCTCCTTTTATATGGCGTTAGAAGCCAGGGCTGATCTGGTTTTCAATTATTCCTATTACATGAAAATCGAAGCCGATCAGACGGCACCTTCTGAAAAGGTTATCAACCAGTTGGCAAACCTTCTGCCTCAAGTGGACGGTGACAGCTTGGTCGCAATTTATTGTCAGAGTCTTTTTCCAAAACAGATGTCGCGTATTTTAAGTCAATCTAAAGAGGCAACCAGCAAAATCTCGAAAACTGCAGTCAAAAAAGCGGACCTTAAAAGTTTTCAACAAGAACTGACTGAACGTCAGGTGGCGGTAATCGCAAAATCGGAAGGCCATTATTTCTTGTTCTTGCTATTAACCTTGGCGCGAGAGGGATTGTCACATGAAGATATGGCGACATATTCATTTGTAAATCTTGAAGAGGCATTAAAAGATCTCAAAGCCGTAAAGGTCGCCTTTGAAGAAAAAGGCCAGGCCTTTGCTTCATTCCCAGAGTATGTTTTTCCTAAAGCGGATTCGGAGTCGTTAAAAAAACTGTATGGCGCTCTCGATAGTTTTGATCAAGTTCGTCATCAGTTCTTCGCAATGAAAAAAGCGAAACTTGCGTCGTTCTTTAAGCGCGTTTCGCCACGACAAGTGGATATCATCCTAGGCCATTTGGAACTGTTGTTTCAAACGATTCGTGCCGCAGATGAAACCGATGTCAGCTATAATACGGAAGCAATTTCATTTAACGTCAGTCTTCATCGTGGACCAATAAAGGGATAAGAGAACATGCAGCGCTGGATCGTCCTGATCATTTTAATATTCTCTTACTCGGTGGCAAATGCCGCTTCCGATTTGGAATTGTTATATTCAAAGCAGATCGCGTGGGCTGCTGCCAATATGGATGATCCTAAAGTTGTAGCGTCATTCAAAACGTCATTTCAAAAATTGGTGGCCGATAAAAGTAAAGTCTCCCAACTGCAAACACCTGAAGGCAAAATCATTTTGCAACAAGGTCAGAACCTTTTAACAGCCACCGATCTAAAAGCGCGCCTTGATAAGTGCGTGGTTTCAACGGCCGCCGCGAAAGGTGTGGCGGAGGCGTTGGCAAAGGCTTTGAACATCAAAGCCTTAAGTCCCGCTGATTGTTTCGAGCCTGTGGCGCAAGAAAAGAAGCTGCAACTGTTTGGTAAGGACTTGCAACAAAGTATGCAAGACGATGCCAAAGAAAAGATTTTAGGAATCGCTTCGCAGCAGTTAAAAAATACGCAGAAATATTGGCAACAAGCTGCAAGTCAGGACACTCTTGATGTGGCTGTCGAGCTGATGGATCGTGAACGCGATTTAAAAGCTCGTCCGGCACAGCAGGGCCTGGAGTTGTTGTTTTATACAAATGCAATTAAAGACCGAAAGTTTAAATCAGCGATTTCCCAAGTCGATGTCAAAAACGCATTTAAAGAAGTACAAGGCGAACTTAAGAAGCACGAAGACTATCTTACGGATCTTTCTAGAAAATCTTCTGAAGAGTCGCTGCAGAACTTGGTGATCTCTAATCCCGCTGCGACAGCAGAGTACCTATTAAAAAATCCAGGTTCGGCCGATTTGATTTGTAAAATTCTGCAAGGTTACGACAGCAAAGTGGGACGACAAGAAACAATCGATAAAGCCGTCTTCTGGGGTGGATTGGTTGTTGGGGGCGTTTTACTTGTGACCGGGATTGGTGCAGGTGTGGGTGCCGTCGTCTTGTCTGGCACTGCGGCTGCGACAACGCTGACAACTGTGGCAACGGGTGTCGCTATTGCCGGAACTGTTGTTGGTGGTGGTGAGACAGTTTATGCATCTTCAAAAGCTTATAGTTCTTTTGTCGATGCAAGCAATCTTAGATCTTCAGCATATGCAGAAGGTCTTTCAGGCGATGCTTTCACAAAAGCCGATCAAGCAAAAAAACAAGCTTATTCCGAACTTGCTGAAGCTGGCTTTTCTGCGGTTTCGATTATTCCGTTTGGCACAGGTATGAAAGTTATGAAGGAAGCGGCACAAGCGTCGCGCTTAGGTTCGCTTTCAAAAGTGGCAACAGAAGGCGCGAAAGTGGAAGCTGCAAGTGTCAAGTCACTTGCAGTTTCACTGAAAGAGGTTTCTGCGGATAAAGAAGTCTTAAAAGCGCTAGAGAAAAGCCAAAAAGAAGTCAGCTCGGATGAGATGGGTATGTTCTTAGGGTATTTGTCTGATCTTCCTGCCAACGAACGCCAGCAAGTGTTGACGATGATCAAACAAAAACCGGAAAAAGTATCACAAGCAATTCGTGAATCGTCGACAGCAGGAGTTTGCAAATGAAGTGGCTGATAGTTTTCTCATTACTATTTGCTTCTGTCGGTTTCGCGCAAACCGCGGATGAAGTTCGTCGTATCATGAATCCGAATAGTTCTTTTTACGACATTCTAGGGGTTAGCAAGAACGCGACGGATGATGAAATCAAAACGGCTTATCGAAAGCTTTTGAAAGTTTATCATCCTGACCGCTATCAACAGGACCCTGTGAAAAGCAAAGCGGCCACGGAAGTCTTAAAGAAAGTAAATATCGCACGCGATACGTTGGCTGATCCAATGGCGCGTCGACAATACGATGTAAAGATCAAAGCAACAACTGCAACGACGACCGCGACAAGTGCTAAGTCAGCGGCAAGTGAAGGACCGAAAAAATGGACGCCGGAAGACTTCAGTGCAAAGCAGGCAAAAGAGGCGGCTGAAAAGGCCGAGCAAGCTGCAAAAGAAAAGGCCGCCGCCGCAGCGAAGGCCCGAGCGGAAGCCGCCGCAAAAGATCAGGCCGAAAAAGCCGCGCATGAAGCAAAAGCGGCACAAGCTCGTGCGGAGGAAGCCGCGCGAGTTGCAAAGGCTAATGCAGAAGCCGCAAAAGCAGCAGAAGCAAAACCGGTTTACGAAAAACCAAAGACGCCGCCCGCAAGCAGTGCCGCATCGACCGCAGAAAAAACGGCAACCTACACAGAAAAAACCGTCTTCAGCGCCGACGGCATTAGCGCCAAAGCGAAAGAGGCCGTGAAGTTCTATCAGGAAACCTCTCGTTGTGGTGAAGGCTTCTTTAAACGTTTCGTCGACGTGATGCTGTGATAATCTGCAAGGTTTAAGGCAGATTTTTAACAAGGGCATTCCTTAAAGAATCACAAAGCGCGCCACAGTTGTTTAAATTATAGAATGCGGCTTGATGTGTTCTATAATTTAGATCTGTGGCTGGTCATTCTTATAATGCTGATGATATTGGCAGCGGCTTCTTATATTGGAAAACTCAGCGGTCGTTTTCACCGTCGTCTAAAAGATACTGATGAAGACTCCACAAATTTTGCGCCGACAACCATCCTAGGTCTTATGGCCTTGGTTCTAGGTTTTACTTTTTCGATGTCAGTTACGCACTATGAAAATCGCAGGAACCTTGTCATACAAGAAGCGAACGCCATTGGGACCGCTTACCTCCGTGCAGATCTTCTACCGCAAGCTGCTAAAGAAAAAGTTAAAAGCTTGCTTAAACAGTACGTCGACCTGCGCATTGAGTTTAATAATTTTAAAGCTGATCAAAAAAGCATTGATGAACTGAAAATGAAAACCCGCATGGTACAAAGTGATATTTGGAATACGTTGATGCCATTAACAGAAAAATACCGCGATCCTATAATGGCGTTAAGTGTGAATGCGATGAACACGGTCTTTGATTCTGAAAGTGAACGCACCAGCGCGATGGAACATCGCATTCCAGAACTGGTTTATATTTTGTTATATCTGATCGGCGCGATCGGGGTGGGGTCTCTCGGGTATTTGGAAGGTTTGCGTGGAAATAAGTCGTTATTTAATATCTTCGCTTTGTCGGTTTTATTTTCTTTGGTCATTGGCCTGATCATGGACATCGATAGGCCTCGTCGGGGGCTTATCAAAACGGATCAGCAGGCTATGATTCAACTTAAAGAAAGTCTCTAGCCATGAGTTGCCGGGAAACCGGCACCTGCCGAAGAGGCGGCTTTGATATGCCGTGAAACTGGCGAATTTCTACATTTTTCTCTCGGAAACACTGATTTTTTCTGGCACGGCCACTGCAATGAACACAGGTGTCAAACCAAACTCATGAAAGTGGCGTCATTATGAAAAAACTTTTCTTCCTTCTTTGTTTCAGTTTTTCAGCAGCTCAGGCATCTACGAAAGGAATCGCTGCTCCAGCATTGCTCGGTCAAGAAGTCCTTCAACCAGGTGGCTATTCAGCTTTTATTGATTCGTTTGAGGGCATTGCGAAATTCACCGTTTATTCACTCTACAACGATCCTGAAGACGGTTTGAATTTACAATTCGACGATCAAGAGTCCATGGCTCATATCGTTCATGACGATCAAGGTGGCGTCGGAGTGATGTACGATGAGGGTTTCCCAGAAGATCTTAAAAATATCGAAGCCCGTATGACAGATATCAATAAAATCGAAATCGTTGTGAAGAAGTGGAATGTTTTAACACGTCCTGAGTTGAAAGTACGTTTTCAAGCTTTCACCGCAGCCGATAAAAGTGTTTGGGTTGGTTTTCAATCGCCATTGACTCCTTTGTTTGTGTATGGTTCTGCTGTGCAAATTCCAGTATTGCTGAATGCGCCTGACAAGGTTGATACCCTCAAGAATTGGCTGTCTCCATTAACGACGCAGATCTTGCAAAATGCGAAAACGCGCATGTATATGAGAGTCGCGATTTCTTTTGTCACAGAAATTTCAGGTCAGCCGGTCTCAACTCCGGTTGTCTATGGTCCTTTGATGCTTTTGACGGAAGATTCCAGTGCGCAGATTAGCGGTGCGCTGTACGCTTGGTACCATGCCTACTTGCCGGCACTTGAAGGTGGAAAATTTGTTATCTCCATCAGTCTTGCGCCGGAACAAGGGCAGATTTTCTATATTAATAATGATCTTGAAGTTCCAGCGGCAAATCTTCTCTTTTAACAAAAAAAGTTTCCAAATTCTTGCAAGCTGACAGGTTCATCTCTTTTGAGGTGAACCGCTGTTTTTGACGATTTAAAATTTCCTCTTTAAGGGAGGATGTCATGTTTGCTGCTCGCTATGTTCCAGGACAAAAGAAATTATCTTTAACGGATATTCCGAAACCAAAACCGGGCCCCCGCGATGTGCTTTTAAAAATTCGCGCAGCAGGTATTTGTCATTCTGATTTGCACGTTCTAGCTGGTGAAGTTGGTTATACTCATACGTTTACAATGGGCCATGAAGCTTGTGGTGAGGTTGTGGAAAAGGGCAGTGATATCTCCACGGAATTTAAAGCGGGGACGTTGTATGCGGTTCATGGACCGAATCCTTGTGGTGATTGTACGTATTGCCGAACGGGTTTTGATAATTTGTGTAACGGTCCAGGCAGAACCTTTGTGGGCTTGGGGCAAGACGGTGCCTATGCTGAATATCTGGCGGTGCCTGCACGTAATATCGTGGAAGTTCCTAAGGGCATTACACCTGAGGTCGCAGCGGTCGCAACGGATGCGGTGTTGACTCCGTATCACGCGATTAAAGCATTGGGTGAAGTTCAAACGAATTCGAAAGTCTTAATTATTGGCTTGGGTGGTCTTGGTATGAATGGCGTGCAGGTCGCACTTGCATTGGGTGCAAAAGTCACGGCCTGCGATTTGCGTGATGCAAGTTTGGAAATGGCAAGATCCATGGGGAAATTGGATGCTATCAACTCTAAAGATCTGGATAAACAGGTAAAGCCCGGCTCGTTCGACGTCGTGGTAGATTTTGTTGGACGTGATTCAACGTTCACTCAGGCACAGACCTTTGTGCGCCCTGGTGGTACCATTGTATTAGTAGGTTTGGGTTCACAACAGGTGCCAGTGATTAGTACACCGTTAATTAGCTATCAAGTGCGTGTGCAAGGTGCGTTCTGGGGAACTCACCAAGAGATGCACGAAATTTTTCAACTGATTTCAGAAGGGAAAATCAAACCACAGGTGGAAACAGCACCAATGAAAGATGTGAATCATTGGTTGGAAGAGCTGGAAGCAGGTCACATCAAATCGCGAATGGCGCTGCTTCCAAATTTTTAAACTTAAACGGTTGTTTTGGCTTCTGTCGGTTTAGTCCAGAAGAATTTCTCGCCCGGCAGAAGCTTATCAATTAAAGGCGTCGTGATCGATAAACCTGCAAGTGATAAAATCAAACCGGCTTTATTGCCCAAGGCGATTTGAATGTAAGCGCCTGCTAAAGCCGCCATGCAGCCGAAGATGATGCGACCCAAACGTGCGTTTGGAGTGCTGCGTGGATCTGAAATCATAAAGAATGCAAAGATCAATAACGAAGCCGTCTGCATTTTTTGAAGTGGAATGCTGAAGGATTCATTCATGTAGGCAGTGTAACCAAATTGGATTCCCGCATAAGTAAGAAGGAATGCTAAGCTGACATCTGTGCGACAAGCTTTGTTGCTGACAAAAATACCCATGCATAAAATAAAAAAGGCAAGGGCCGCGCCATTGTTCCACTGCCCAGGATTGATCGTTACCTGCCCCAGAAGAATGCCGACAGCAAGAGCAATGTTTGTTGGGTTGAAGATGTGTTTGTCGTTCCAGCGAAAAATAAATTTACTAAAAATCGCCAAAGCAATAAGCGCCAAAGAAATCGGTAAGGACGGACAGCGCATCAGAATGCACAAGGAAAGACCCGAAATCAAAGCACTACGCCACTCGAAGCGAGGAAGTTTCCACAGACGTGTGGCCAAAACTTGCGATACAAGTGCGGTCAAAAGAATCAGTGCCAACCATGCAATATTCAAATCAAATTTGAGCCAAACCAATCCGTAGATCAGCATACTGAATAGAACCATAATCTGGTGATTACGTGGATCGCGCATCAGGACCCTCCTTGGTTCTAGATTATGTTATTCGAATTTGCGGTTTTGCAAGTTTACTCAGCCCATACCGTGAAAGTATTCACGACTTGGCATGTCGTTTTATCCACAACGGCTTCAAGTTGGGCCTGACCACCGTGGGTATTCGTGCGCACAGTAAAAATTGAAACTTTATTGCCACTGAAATCCAGGCGTGGAGATTGTTCGACTTGTGTGTGTTGTTGTTGGGCGATTTGTGCTTCAACGGAGTCTGCACAGTTCTCAGAGGCAAAAGAGATCGTGGCGTTTAAGACGAGTACAGCGAAAATCAAAAACTTCATAAAAACTCCTTTACGTGGTTTGGAGCTTTTATATGTGAAGTGTTGCAGAATTTCCCGTTAGAATTTGGTTAAGTTGCAGAAGATTAACCTCTGTGAATGAGAAATTTCTCTTCGTCTTTTATTTGAACGATTCCACGAAAGCCATTATTAGCGGCCATAGCGGCGACGAGGGTGCGCAGTGAACCGATATTTTTTCCCTTTGCGCCCAGAAGTCTTCCGAAGTCGCTTTGTTGGACATCGATCATAAAGACAGTGGTCTGTGGACCCACGAAATAGCTCACCTCGAATTTTGCAGTCGTCGACAAGAGCGAGTTTAAAATAGTCGTGATAATCTCAGAGATATTGGTGCGAGCAATATTGACGTCACTCATTAAACATCCTGATCTGCGGGAAATAATTGAACGCTTAAGCAGTAAGTATCGCTGGCGTGCGGTTCTTCAGAAAGACTTGCAAGCTTGTACTGCAATTGTTGAATCAAAGCGCGCGCTTCAGTGATTCGTTGTTTGTCGAAAGCAAAAGTGACGGCATTAAATTCTGTCGCGATATTTTCTTTTGAATCGTAAAGTGACATCGCATTGGCAAGGATACGGCGCGTGTCTTGTACGGCTGCGATCGCAAGAGCTGGAGTTTTTCTGCGCCCATCCAGACGTTGATACTGCTCGTTGCGAGTCAGCTCAAACAATAAAGCTCTGTCTTCGTCAGATAAAAAAATTCTTTCTGAGATTTGTACGGCCGTTTTCATTGTCAGCGGAATACGTTCGTTTAATAGATCAACAAGGCGACCGCTTGAAATTCCTAGCGCTTTAGCGTAGGCGCGCTTTGAGTAAGCGGGATTCTTTTCTCGTTTTGATTGATAATCATGTTGGAGCACTTCTATCGACTTACTAAACTTCTTCATGGCCATGTCAGGATGTAAATAAAACTGTGTGTCGGCAAATCAGCTTGAAGAGGGGGCATGAGATGCCCTCTTTGTGGGCTATGCTGCCCGTGCTTTTGGCCTATGTTCTAAGAACGCCCCAAAAATAGAGCAAATGAGCAAGGATTGTAATCTGGAGATTCGAAAACCGCTCTAGAATAGCTCGCGCTGAGAACGAATTGGACCGATTAAAAACTTGTTAGAGGTTCATAATGAATAACACAAAGTTTTTGTACGTCCATTTATTTCAGCGAATTCTATTCGCTTCATTATGTCTGTCGAGTATTGCGACGTGGGCTTCGCCGACGACGCTGACTTATCAGGGCCGCATCGTAAAATCTGACGGCAGTCCTTTGATTTTTGATAACGTCAGTTTCATTTTTAAAATCACAGATCCATCTGGTGCTTGCGTTATTTATCAAGAGCAATTCAGTGGTTATGACATGACAAATTCCAAAGGGATTTTCGATGTCGCGATTGGAACCGGATCTGTTATTTTTCCAGCCGATGGTTCGCTAAATGTCTTAGACGTTTTTAATAACTCACTTACATATGCGTGTAATGGTGGTGGTGGAGCCACTTACACACCGGGAATTAGTGACGGTCGTAAGCTTCGCGTGCAGTTTCATGATGGAATTGGCTGGCAAACGATCACTCCCGATTCGACGATTCGTTCGGTGCCGTTTGCAGGGTATGCGGTGTCTGCGCGTAAACTTGGAAGTTATTCGGCGACAGACTTTTTGTTGAAAGCAGGCTTGCCAACTTGTGCGGCTGATAACTTTTTAACATGGGATGGAACTCATTTGACGTGTTCTGCATCAAGCGGGGGCGGAGGTGGTGGCGGCGGTACTGTTACGAGCGTCACGTCCACAAATTCGTATATTACAGTTGCAAATAATACGACGACAGCACAAGTAACTTTAAATGTAGGAACGGGAGCTAACACTGTGGCTGCTGGCAATGATTCGCGCATTGTGAATGCATTGCAAAGTGGTGGAACGGCAAGTGGTGATTTGAGTGGGACTTATCCAAGCCCGCAAGTCATCGCCTTGCGGGGTGTGGGGGTCTCAAGTGCAACACCTAGTGCTGGCAATTATTTAAAATATGATGGTTCGAACTGGGCGCCTTCGGCAGTTACGGTCTCTGACATTTCGGGTTTGTCGACACAGCTAAGTAATAAGATTGATGCTTCGCAAATGCCTGCAAATTGTGGTGCGAATCAGACGTTGGCATTTTCGTCTCCGACGGGGACATGGACTTGTAATAACATCACAACATCTCAATGGACGACAACAGGTTCGAACATTTACTATAATACGGGCAACGTCGGTATTGGAACGACTTCTCCATCACAAGCTCTTTCTGTCGCAGGTACTATCGAGTCGACAAGTGGTGGATTTAAATTTCCAGATGGGACAACTCAAACAACGGCTGCTGGTGGCGTTAGTGGCACAGCGGGACGTTTAGCGAAGTTTTCGGGTGCAGGAACGTCGCTTGCGAATTCCTTGATTCAAGATAATGGTTCGATCGTCAGTGTCGGGATTACTCCGGATGCTTACAATCTGGCGGGCACGACTTTGCGAACGGGCAGTATTCAAATGGGTAATACTTCGAATTTTAGCAATCAAGATTATTACCTGACTGCTGGAGCGAATTCGACGACCGTTCCCGTCGCTAATACTTATCCTTATGCGCTGATCGCTGCGACGGCATATCAAAATTATAATGTCGTGGGCATTGGTGGATCTGCCGATGCAAATAGCAGTATCGCGGCGGCCCAACTCATTCAGTTTTTTACGAACCCGACATTCAATTCTACAACATACACCGAACGCATGCGCATTCAACCCAATGGCAATGTTGGTATCGGAACGAATTCTCCAGGGCAGGCGCTTTCTGTTGCAGGAGTCGTTGAATCAACATCTGGAGGATTTAAATTTCCAGATGGAACAACGCAAACCACAGCATCTTCTGGTGGATCGTGGACGACGAATGGTTCTAATATTTCAAATGCAAACTCTGGCAATGTCGGTATCGGCACGTCTAGTCCAAGTCAAACACTTGAGGTTAGTTCCTCAACAGCGGTTCCGTTGATCACTTCGACGGGATCTTACGGCGGAAATTACGTGGGTGGTGGATTCCTTGCGCAAGGTTTGCCGCGTGCAAATGGTTATTTCGCTTTCGATAGTTCTGCCAATGAGTGGTTTTCTGGGCTTCCTTATGGCGGGAGCGGTTATGCGATCAATTATAAATCAACAACGACACACACCAATGCGACCTCCGATATCACGGGACTTGGTGGCAGTTCGAATTATTTCTATATTGCGACAAACGGTAACGTGGGTATTGGCACAACGTCGCCGGGTTTGAAGTTTGATGTGACGGGAGCGGGTCGTTTTAGTGATGGTGTTGGTATTCATGGCGCGACTCCAAGTCAAGATTGCAACGGGCAAACATGTTATTTGAGTGTGAATGGCAATTCGAACCTCAATGGTATTCGTATCAGTGGTGCTGACGGTCAAAATACGATCTTTCAGCAAACAAGCAACGTCGACCTATCTTTGACGGCGAATGGTGGTGCCGTGCGCTTTGGTCAAACGAATACTCCTGATGATTTATATATCTCAAAAACGGGCAGAGTCGGTATCGGTACGACAGGTCCTGGTTACAAACTTGATGTCAATGGGGATACGAATATCGCCTCGGGTTCGGTCTTAAGATTCGGTGGCACACAGGTGTGCTCAAGCACGGGCTGTACGTCGTCATCTGATAGAACTTTGAAAGAGAACATCACTCCGCTTGAAGAATCATTGGAAAAGATCTTACAGCTTCAAGCCGTGCGCTATGATTACAAGGACAAGGTTCGTTTTGGCGATCGCAAGCACATTGGTCTTATTGCCCAAGATGTTGAAAAAATTTATCCCGAAGTTGTTGTAACTGATAAGCAGACTCATTTGAAATCAATTGCCTATGATCACTTAGTGGCGCCTCTGATTGAAGCCGTAAAAGTTTTGAGTGATAGATTGGCTTTGCTTGAGAAAGACCACTCACAGCTGTATGAGGAAAACCAGCTTCTAAAGCAGAAGCTCCAGCAGATGGATTCCCTGCAGAAATATTTGTGCTCTAAAGATCCTCAGGCTGAATTCTGTAAATGAAATTAGAGCAAGCATAGACTAAACGCTTTGAGTCGGGAGTTGTTTAGTCTTTAATCATTTCATTCTTAGAGTTATACCTGTTCCCTCGGGAGAACTCTATGAGTACCAATGACAAATCCAAAGCTCTGCTTCATACGCTCAGAAATCTGGTAAAGAATTCGGATCAAACTTATGAAGATCTGGCGCGCAAAATGGATTTGAGTGCCGATACGATCAAACGCTTGTTAAGCGGAAAAATTCCTATTTCGCTGGAACGCGTTTCAGAGATCTGTGATCACATTGGGATTGATGTTTTTGAGTTGGCTCGACTGGCGAAGTTTGGGCAAAAAGAAGAGCATCCTATTTTATCTTTAGCGCAAGAAAAAATGCTCGCTGAAGATGAAGCAACGTTTGCTGTGTATTATCTGATTACGATGGGTTTTACATTTGATCGCATGCTTACAGAGTACACTTTTTCAAAAGTGCAGTTGACGAAGATTGCCTTGAAGCTTGAAAAGCTCGGCATTCTGGAACTTCATCCCAATAACAAATTGAAGATGCTTGTGTATCGCAAAATCCGTTGGCACATGAATGGTCCGCTTCACAATAAATACATGATTTTGTGGGCGACCTCGTTTGCGAAAGAGGTTTATCAAACGACGGATTCCTATAAATATTTCTTTAACTTTCCTTTGTCGAACGACTCCAAAGCAGAAGTGCTAAGAAAAATCGTAAAGCTGTGCCGTGAAATTGAATACTTGTCTGAAATGGATTTGAACGTGCGCAATCGTGCAAGCACTTCGATGAATCTTTTAATCGGGGCTCGTCAGTGGATGCCGGAAGTTACACGCCAATTTCAACGCTAACTCGGAATGAAAAGTAAGCGATGTGAATTTTGAACGCGCATTGAGAATGGAACATGCTGGTACGCTAACGCCCTTTTGATGCCCCATTTACAAACTAATAATATTGAATCTCACTTCAAACGAGAGCATTAACTGCGCATCTTTTCTGCGCAGGGAAGTTAAAAATTTATAAGTTTAACTATTGAAGGGGATTCAAAATGAAAAAAGCTTTCGGTCTTTTGGTTGCTATGATGTTCGCGGTTCCAGCGTTCGCAGGTATCTCTAAAAATTCTTCTTGGGAAGAAATCATGTCTGCTAAAACAGTTGTTGTTAAAGCTCCAACTGTATACATGGGTCGTTCAGTTGATTACACTTTCGTTTGCCAAGATGGGAACTCTTTGCGCACGATCAAACCAGTAGACACTACAGTTTCTAAATCTTACGGAGACCGTGAAGAAGTTGTTGTTGTAGGTTCTGGCTACCTTTCAACTCCAATCAACTACACTCACACTGTAGAAAACTGCTTCTGGAACAACAACCAACGTCTTTGCAAAAACCAAACTGTTAAAGGTTCTTACGCATTGACTGTTTCTATTCCAGTTTACCGTTTGATCTCTACTAAGAACGCTGATCACTACACGTTCTTGTTCAACAAATCTTACACTGTTCCTCAGTGCGACTAGTTCTATCTTGCCGCTAATTTTGTTAGTGGCGATGAACTTTAAGATAAAAAAGCCGACGTTTTGGGCGTCGGCTTTTTAATTTTGATTTTTTTATTAAGAACTTATTTGCAGGTATTTTCAAGGTAAGATTCTTCGACCACTTCGTCTTGTTCAGTCCACTCCAGCAAAGACATCTCAGTATTTTTATTCCAGTTTATTTCGCCCTTATTCATCTTGCGAATCGTGACTTCATCACCTTCAATCGACCAAAGTAAAACATCGCCTTTTGCGATCTTTAAAGCTTTGCGGACACGAAGGGGAATTGTCGTTTGATTTTTTTTTGAGGCTTTTGAAGTTGCGCCAGTCTTCATAGATGTTGACTCCAAGATGAAACGCCTAAATGAGTACCTATATCTAGAGTAAAACAGACGAATCTGTGTTGTCGAATAGGTACGAATTGGCGCAGTCTTTACTAGACCAACAACTTGCTTCCTTTTCCTTGGCCGCAGTTTGTGAGAGAGTAAACGCCTATGTTAAAGCGTTTTTATCCTTCACGAGATTATGAAGCCCTTTTGTTCGACTTTGATGGCACGGTTGCTGACACCATGGGCACGCATCTGGAAGCCTGGAATTTAGGGCTTGCTGCTTATGATCTGTCATTATCGAAAGAGCAACATCAAACGTGGGCGGGCATTCCCACGGTTAAGATCGTGGAGTTATTGAATCAAAAGCACGGAACGCAAATTTCTGCTGAGAATTTCCTGAAAGAAAAAGAAGTGCATTATTTGGCGTCGCTTGGAACGGTGAAATCTATTGTTCCGGTGATGGAAATCATTCAGCACTATCACGGCAAACTTCCAATGGCGATCGTGACGGGCAGTCGTCGTAAGATCGTCGAATTGACGATGGATCACTTGGGCATTGGCAAATATTTCGATTTACTGGTGTGTGCAGAAGACTATGTGAACGGCAAGCCTGCTCCCGATTGCTTTTTAAAAGCGGCCGCGTCTTTTAATATTAAACCCCAGCACTGCCTGGCTTTTGAAGATGCCGATCTTGGTATTCAATCAGCCCACAGTGCAGGGATGGACTGCTTAAAAGTGACTGCTGATATGCAGTTATTAAGCCTTCCAGTGTCGCGCTAGTATTTTATTGGCAGTCGATTGGGGCGCCGAAACCGTGTTGCAGAACGCGATCGTCATCCATGACCGCTCCGAAAAGACCTTTTTCATTTAAAGTACCTTGAATTGAAATCGTCTCAGGATTGATGATGTTTTGTGCGCCTTCGGAGTTGAACACAACGCCACTTGCCCAGATTGAACCGCCATCACCTACGTGCGCCGCCAAAAGACCTTCAACCGCGATTGCGCCACTTTTGATTGTCACGACAAGAAGAAGATTTTCTGGATGTCCTTCTACTTTGCGAACTTCAACAGTTGCCGTGCCGGAATTGCTGAGACCAAAAGAGCAGTTTAATTTTTTATCAGCGGCCTGCGCAGAAGATGTTGTGAATGCGACTAGAAGTGAAAGAATAGAAAATAAGCTTTTCATGGGAACTCCTTTTTAAAGTTTATCGACTTTCCAGCCGATGCCGGAGTTCTATTCTGAAAATAGATATCGGTATAATCCTATTATAATTATGCTTTATATAGGTTAAAACCTATCATCCATTTGGAGTACGCTCGCTCTCGCTAGATGAAAGAGTTGTCATTTCCCTAGCGGGAAAATCGTCTCAATTTCACGTGATGGCGCGGTTTCCGCTCGTATAACGGTTTTGGCGACTTGTAATGTGTACGCAATATTGTGTTTAGCTAATTAAACCGATGTGTATCTATATGAAAAACTATTTTGGTATGTTTTGGGTAGTTTTATCATTGTTCATGGGGGCCATGGCTCAGGCGTCACCGCAGGGGCTAGGGTACCAGGGGCGTATCCTGCGCTCTGACGGAACCCCACTCGAATATTCTAGCGTTTCATTCATCTTTCAAATTACCGACCCTTCTGGTCAATGCGTGATCTACAAAGAACAAATCAATGGCGTGAACATGATTAACTCGGGCGGGGTTTTCGATGTCCCCATTGGTTCCGGTGCAATCATTTATCCGACATCAGGCTCGTTCAAAATTTTGGATGCGTTCAACAACATGGCGACCTACACCTGCTTAGGTGGCGCAACTTACAACGCCTCCCAAGGGGATTTGCGTAAACTGCAAGTGCAGTTTCATGACGGCGTGGGATGGAATCAGATCACTCCGGACTCTGTCATTCGTTCTGTACCTTTCGCAGCGTATTCTTTAGCCGCAGAAAAATTAGGCGATAAGACGGCGGCAGAATTTGTTTTGAAAACAGGTATTCCTAATTGTGCAGCCAGTGGGAAAATTTTAAGCGCAGATGCTAGTGGTTTTACTTGTGTGACAGATCAAGCGGGTGCGGTCGTTGGGCAAACATCTGGGACAGTGGCAGCTGGCGATGATTCCCGTTTCTCTTCACTGGCTTCTGATATTTCAAATTTGACGACAGCGGTGAGTGGTAAAGTTTCGCAATCACAATTTCCTGCAAGTTGTTTGGCGAATCAAACTTTAACGTTCATGTCACCAACGGGAAGCTTTACGTGTTCGAATATTTCGATTTCTGGCTCACAACTCAGTGGTAACATTGCTGGCAATGCTGCGGGCTTCACGGGCTCATTAAGTGGTGATGTCACTGGAGGTCAAGGAGCAACGAAAGTCGTCGCGCTTCAAAATAAAAACATTTCGGCGACGGCACCTACGGACGGTCAAGTTCTGCAATGGAGCAACTCAAGTAATAAGTGGGAGCCAACGACGTTGCCTGCTGCGAATCCAGGTACTATTACCGGCGTGACGGCGGGTTCTGGATTAACGGGTGGTGGCACATCAGGTTCCGTTTCTTTAGCGGTTGATAGCGGGACATCTGCAAATCAAATCGTGAAATTAGATGGGACTGCGAAGCTTCCAAGTGTTGATGGCTCGGCGCTGACGAATCTAAATCCCGCGAATTTGTCGGGCTCAATTCCCGTTAGCAAGGGCGGAACGGGCGCAACAAGCTTAACTGCGGATCGCTTGATTGCAAGTAACAGTACAGGCACTGCATTGATTCCATTTACCTGTGGTACGACTTCAATGGTGACATTCGATGCTGCTGGTAAAATGGGTTGTACTGCTTTTTCTGCGACGACGTTCTTTGCAAACGGGGGCAATGCATTTGGTACAAGTACTGCGGATCTGGGAACGACGAATAATATTCCTTTGAATTTTATGGCCAATGGCGGAACAAAGATGACTATTCTGACAAACGGGAATGTTGGTATCGGTACCACAACGCCAACAAACCCTTTGGATGTTAGTGTCAGCACAGCGGCTATGGCAAAAATGATGCAGATTAAAAATAGCGATGCGACGGGTGGTGCCGCGGTAAACATCGTTGCCGGCACGAACAGTGTTGCATTGGGAACCTGGGGACCTTCTGCTGGAGGTACGGTCACATATCTTGAATCAAGTTCTGCGAATGGCTTGCTGATTGATACTTTCACAAATACGGCCATTAGATTTGCAACTAATGGTGGTTCAAATGAACGAATGCGTATTGCTGCCGCGGGTAACGTCGGTATCGGCTCCACAAACCCTGCAACGAAGCTTGATGTCGCAGGCGAAGTAAAGATGGGAAATACTTCGGCGACTTGTTCTGCTGCGATAGAGGGTTCGCAAAGATACAATTCGACAAGCAAGGTGATGGAATTTTGTAATGGCTCCGCGTGGACACCTCTCAGTAATTCGCCTCAGCATCTCTATGGAACAATGGGAGGTTGCCAAACTACTGTGACTGCAAGTTCGGGTGGTTATGTTGATCTGTGTACCTATACTTTTACGCCGACGAAAACAGGGACCGCGGACGTCGTTGTGCATTTGCAGGACGTTTATTTGACGACGGCAGGTACTGGCGGCAACTTTGGTTTTCGTCTGCAATTGAATGCGACGAATGGCGCCTTAAACAATTCGATTTTTATGACCAGCATTCACAGATACGGAGCTGGTGCCGTGTTTTTCCCACCTATCAGTGATCACTGGACGGTGACTGCGGGAACATCCTATACCCTGACGCTGCAATACTTTTCGCAAAGTTTTGCTGGCGGTATTTCATTAAATACCCAAGGCAATTCATCGCTTAAATACTACGACATAACCATTTATTAGCTTTCGAGTTATTCGCTTGATCTAAGGTCTTTATTGAGTGCGGGCGCGATCATTGGATATTTAGACAGATCTCCATGAAGACGTTTTCGAAAACTTGCTTCGATTTTTGCTAACTTGTCTTTGTGTTTTTTATGGAAAGTAAAATAGGTTGGAATTTTTAAAAGCGGTTTGTCTGAAACTTTAATAAGTTCTTTCATGCCGGGATCTTTTTGTAGCACACTTTCACCCGTCGATTTCAAAGCAATGTAATAATCTAAACGCTTGGTCTTAATCATCTGCAGGCCTTGAAGCGCGCTTGTCATGGACGTTGCATTAAGACCGCGACGTTGAGCTTCTCTTTCGATCATTAAGTTACCAATCGTGTAAGCGCCTTTGTAGTTTTTCAGATTATCGACATTGAAGTTTTTGATCTCTGAAGAATAAAAAATATTGGCAGTTGAAAAGGCGATAGGAAAGGACACGTGAACAAGGTTTTCACGACTTTTAAATCCCGATACAAGATCGTCATAGATGATGACGTCTAGCTGCCCCTTTTCCACTAAATCTCTACAGCGTCGCTGTGGGACATTTTTAGGAATTAAATCAATATTGGCATCTTTTAAGGTATCAATAAGAAATTGTGTGTACTCGCGAACAGATTGTAAGTTTGTGACTTCCTCTGGAATCGAAAGAGTCATCGCCGAGTTTGTCGTTGCGAAAAGCTTCAGGGGCGCCATTAAAAGAATCAGTACAAGAAAACGTGCCATATTTGGAAGTATAGGGATCAAAACCAATGCTGACAAGCGAAGCGCGCTAAAGGTCTAAAAATGCGGACACCTGCGGTTGACTCCACGTGCGATTGCCTTTGTTGAAAACGGTTGATAGCGTTTTATCATGAATAAAACAGTCCGCATTCAACTGATTCCTGGATCAGAAGCTGCTTCCATCGTTGATCCATTTTATGAACAAGAAGGTAAAACGCATCGAGCTCGTCCTTCGGACTTGTTCTTTGCAGCTTTCATAGAGGATAAAATTGTCGGTGTTTGTCGTTTTTGTGTGGAAGAAAATACGCCACTGCTAAGAAGTATGATTGTGCAGGAGTCGTTACGCGCGCAGAAAATTGGTGCGAAAATTCTTGAAAGCTTCGCGGAATACCTTAAGCATAACAATATCAAAGAAACATACTGTATTCCGTACGGGCACTTGGGGAATTTCTACGGTTTGATTGATTTTAAAGTCGTCAGAGAGACGGATGCGCCTGCATTTTTGCAAGATCGCATTCAGGAGTACCGTAAGATTTCAGACAAAACCTTTATGATCATGCGCAGGGATTGACCTATGAAAGTATCTATGAAGCTTAAATTTATCGCAGCCATAGTTTTGTTAAGTCTCAGCACAGCGAAGTCATTTGCCGCTGAAATCAGTATTACCATGGACGATTTCGACGTTTATGAAGAAACAAAACTCAATGCTCAACAAAGAAATGACGCGATCTTAGCTGTTCTAAAAAAGCACAAGATTAAGGCCACTTTGTTTGTCGTGGGCAAGTATATTCAATCCAATCGTGATCGTGAGCTTTTAAAGCAGTGGAGCGATCAGGGCCACATGATTGGCAATCACACGTTCGATCATAAGCCCTACAACGCCAAGATGAGTCTTGAAGATGAAAAAGCACAAGTACTAAAGTGCGAGGCTGTCTTAAAAGATAATCCCGGCTTTGAAAAGATTTTCCGCTTCCCAATGCTTGCCGAAGGCGATACTCCCGAGAAGCGCGATCAATTCCGTGGATGGTTAAAAGCGCATGGTTATCGTCTTGGCGAAGTCACGATTGATGCGTCTGATTGGTATATCGATCAAAGGATGAGAAGTAAGCTCGCGGCTGATCCAAACGCCGATCTAAAACCTTATCGTGATTACTATCTCGAGCACATCTGGGATCGAGCGCAATACTACAATAATCTTTCAAAAAAAGTTTTGGGCCGTGAGGTTAAGCACACACTGCTTGTTCACTACAAGTTACTGAATGCACTTTATCTTGATGATCTTCTAACGATGTTTGAAACAAAAGGTTGGAAGTTGATTGACGCCAAAGAGGCATTCAAAGATCCAGTTTTTGCCAAACAACCTAAGAGTATGCCTTCTGGTCAAAGTTTGCTGTGGGCACTTGCAAAAGAATCGGGTAAATACGATGCCGAACTTCGCTATCCAGGCGAGGACGACGTCTATGAAAAGCCAAAGATGGATGCGCTGGGCTTATAAAATCATCCGAAATATGAAAATACTCAAAATGTCCATGCCGTGTCCTCGGCAAAGAGACTAGAATTCAAGAGATCTTGATGATGTCCTCTTTTAAAAATCTGATCTGCAAATATGCTTTGAGGCATGAAGCAGTTAGATTTAGTCGCGATCTCTAAAAATGAAAGTTTCATCGAACGCTGCCGCACATTGTGCGCAGACTTCGATTTTCAATATGCTCACTTTGGATCTTCGGAAGATTTCTTTGAACAAAGCGAGCACGCACCAACAATTAAGTGCTTCATTTTAGATTGCACCAAATTTGAAAATATCCATGAGGCGGCGGGCACGATTCAAGTGGCGCGCCAGATGATGGATCGCTCTTACATCATTTCAATTTTAAATTCTAAGGTCGATCCAAATGAAATGGAGTTATTAAAAAAATCAGGTGCGAATCTGATCATGCTTGATAACGAGTTCACGACGAACAGTAAATTGGAATTCGTAGCAAGCCAGGTTATTAAGTCGGCATTCATTCCTGTGAAAGTTGTCGATTTGGTACCTGAATCAAGCATCAACGGGCATCTTTACATGTTGATGCCGATGAATAGAAAATTTTTAAAAGTTTATAAGCCAGGTTCAAAGATCGACAATGCTTTCATCATAAAATACGCCGAAGCGAAAGAACTTTATACTCATCGTAACGACCTATCTGCGTGGGTTGAATATATTCAAAAATTTCAAGCTCGCGATGACAATGCGGGTGCGCGAAGCTGTCGCGCGAATTTTTTAAAACTACAGCAAGCGTTCTTAGATCTGGTCATTCTGATCAGCGATCAAACGACTTCGACCTCTTTTGCCGCCGGTAAAACATTGTATGCTTTGTGTGAGAAATTTTGTGCAGATCTCTTAGTTTCTTTAAGAGAAGTCATGGCGCCGTGGGAGGCCGTGAATAATTCCTCGATTGGAGATTTTGGATCGGTTGAGCGCGGTACAGCAGTCGCAGCCTATGCGGGAATGCTTGCGGAAAAGATTTCTCCGGCGGTCGCTCCGAAAGCGATGATGGGCGGTTTGCTTGCCGATATTGGTTTGATTTTGGTTTCCCCAGAGGTCAGTCGAAAAATTCGCACCGGGAACGTAGCTCACATGACGGGTGAAGAGCGCATGGAATACATGAAGCATCCTATTTACGGTCTTAACCAAATTCTTTCGAAGCGCATTCCTTTAGATGATCTGATCAAAGATATGATTCTGATGTCCCATGAGCGTATGGATCAAAAAGGTTTTCCTAATAAACCCGCTGCAGTGAAAATGAAGGAAGAACCTATGATCATAAGACTCGCACAAGAACTCGACGACGCCCTAACAATTAAATTGGGTAAAGAGCGAGTCGAGTTTGATGGAACATTCAAAACGTTCCTGTCGAAAAAGATCAACGAAGGGGACGGGTATCCCTTGATGATGCTTCTGAAATTGAATCCCCTGATTAGAAGAGCAGGGTAGTTAGGGATTATTGTGAATAAAATCTTTGATAAATTGAAACATTTTAAACAGAATACGCGATCTCTTTACGCGGACTGTTTGCCAAAGATTTTATCGTAATCAATCAACCCTTGTCGCCCTAGTTCTAGATATCGAATGTGAGTTAAGAATTCTTCAATTTCCTGGCTATTCTCGAGGTAGCACGAAGCGGACGGCTGGATATCTTTAAAACTGATAACGTTCAAATCTAAGCCAGCTCGACTTACCCTCGTCAGTGTTGCGGGGTGTGAATCAAATGGATGAGGCGTCGCTTTTTCATCAATCATGGCTAGTATTTCTTTATTTTCAATCGCGACTATACCTCTGAGCATAGCATCTGGAATATTTGATAAAACTTTTTCTTCATTAGCGAGTGACTTAATTCGTTCATTTACAATTGCGTAAATTTCGTCAGCTGCTGTTGCTTTCAAGAGAGCCGACGAAAAAACTTTTGCACTTGTCAGTTGAATTGCTAGTTCGTCTGCGGCCTCTTCACGCTGCCTATTATGAAATGCATGGGAAGCCCTAAAGCATGTAGCGAAATAATCGACAATGAATAGCGCAGGCATTGCGCTCAGGCTACCATACTTAAGATAGCTTTTATTCTCAGATGAAAGTGATTCCTGAGTTCGATTTAGTCTATTAAATACCGGATTATAGTGTAAGGAGAACTTTGTATCTAATCCTCTAAAATGTCCGAATTCATGAGCAAGGATAGATTTAAACTCTTCCACTGAAAGCAGTTTCATGATTGACGAAGAAATAAATAGTGTTCGACCTTTACATTTTCCATCGAGTGTTTGAACGTCAGCTTCTGTAACGAAAAAGTTGGGTTCAAGACCGATAATGATATTGTCCGGTGCCGTGGTTTGCGCTTGATGTGAGAGAGCGCGCACAGCTTCCCAAAGTTTAGGATGATCGGATGGGAATAGTCGTTTGCCTATCGTGGTTATGCTTGGCTTTGAGAGAATTCTGAATAGGTCCCTACATATTTTAAAAACGATCCAGGCTGCACCAATCGCAAGTAGTCCTGTCAGTTTTGGAAAATATCTCGACCAGAAATAGGCAGGAATAAAATATGAACCGAGTACCAACACAATGGCATTCGTGATTACTGATAGACAAACGAGTCCAATGCAGGCGAAAACGCCAATTCGGAACATGATAAGATGTATAAATCGATTTGTTTTTGTGACCCATCCCAGTAAACTGAAAATAATTAGTGAGAAAAGTGTAAAGCCTGTAGTTGCAAAACAAAGAGTTTCAAAATCTCTAAGCTCTGAATCTATATCGCAGCTTTCTTTTACCGCTTGTCTGAATTGGTCTTGATTTAAATCATAAAGTCGCGGGCATAGGTAGGTTAGTGTTAATTTGTATGATTCTATTTGGGAGTTTTTGAATAGATCTTCCAGTGTTGATGTAAATTTGCTCGAATTGTAACTCTGCATTCCAATAGCGGCCAATGCCCCCAAGAGAGGGATTGCGCAGCAGAACAGTAGAGTAGCCAGAAGTTTTTTAGAAAGTAATTTGGTCATATTCGTTAGATCGGAACAAACTTTTGTTTACTTAAAAGTAATTTGTTTATGTCTAATGTGTCTCATTAAAAGGCAATGAAGATTAGATTTGCGGAGCGATAAAAACCATGGCCATTGCGAGGTTCGTTAAATTAATTTTGCAAACCCCAAATCCAATGATAGACGGTACCTACCGGAGGCCAACATGCCCGAGTTACCAGAAGTCGAAATCGTGAAACGCGGTCTTGCAGAAATCCTTGAAGATCATCCGCGTTTAGAAAAAATCGAACTCAAACGCAAAGATATTCGCAGTCCTATTCCTGCTAAAAAATTAAGCACCTTGGTTGGCGAGAAGATCACTTCTGTGCAGCGTCGAGCGAAGTACTTGCTGTTGTGGACGCCGAAAGGGGCGATGCTTTCACATCTGGGAATGACCGGAACGTGGAGGGTGGCGCCAAAAGGAGATGAGCGGTCTCATGACCATATCTACCTTCATTTTTCTAACGGTCTACGGTTGGCGTATCGTGATCCGCGACGTTTCGGCGTGTTTGATTTCGTGACCGATCCTGCGACGCATCCAAGCCTTAAAAATCTGGGACCCGAGCCGCTTTCGAAAGACTTTACCGGCGAAAGTTTATGGGAAAGTCTGTGTAAGAAAAATATTGCGATCAAAGTGGCGATCATGGATCAAAAAGTGGTCGTTGGTGTCGGCAACATTTACGCTAGCGAAGCGTTGTTTGCGGCAGGAATTAAGCCGTCACTTCCAGCCTCAAAACTCTCTCTGGACAGAGCGAAAATCCTGGTGCGTGAGATTCAAAATGTGCTTTCAGAATCCATCAAAGCGGGTGGATCTTCGATCAGCGATTTCGAACATGCTTCGGGTGATAGTGGATACTTCCAAGATCGCTTCAAAGTGTATGACCGAGCGGGAGAACCATGTGTTGTCTGCGGTACACACATTCGATCGAAAGTGATGGGTGGTCGAAATACCTTCTGGTGCGGCCATTGCCAGAAATAAATTTTTTAAAATTTCGTTTGCTAAGAGTGCAAAAATTTGTGTAACTTAGCCATTAGTCGAGATTAAAACAAAAATGTGCGTTCGGAATTACTCTGAGTGCGCAATTAATTATACGAAGGGACAACAACAATGAAAGCTATCGTAATCGCAGCTTTGCTAGCACTTTCTTTCACAACTGGTTTCACATGCTCTAAAAACCAACCAGCTGAAACTACTCCAGCAGCTACTGAAGCAACTCCAGCAGCTACTGAAACTCCAGCAGCTACTCCAGCTGAAGGTACAGCAGCTCCAGCTCCAACTGAAGCAGCTCCTGCAGCAACTCCAGCAGCACCTGCTGGCGAAACTAAGTAATTTTACGCCACAAGCGTAAAGCACCTTAGTTGCTTGATGAAAGCCCTCTTCGGAGGGCTTTTTTTATTTCCCGCACCAGTAGCGGACTTCCGGTCAAAACTAGAATTCCAACTCAATTTCTCATTCTGAAAAGCTCCTCCAACGACCTGTTTGAGCGGAGTTTAGACCCAAGCAATCCTCATAAATTCAAATTTGTATAAGCTCCTTAAGGTACCGAATTTCCTAGGCTTCTGAAAAAAGCCTGCTTGCGCATGCTCATATTAAGCGGTGTAATTATTGTGGTTAGCAATAATAAGGAGAAACATCGTGGACTCTATCAACTCGTTATACGGGTATTTCTTAGAGAGCTGCACATGGGCTTGGGTTTTGGGCTCTGTGGTGCTCTTGTTGTTCGTCGGCTTCTTTGGAAGTCCTTTGATCGTGTGGACGATCGCAATCGCGGCTATCATGGCGGGCTTCGCAGCTCCGATGTGGTTGTGGATTGTATTTGCGGTTGTCGCTGTGATCTTCAATATTCCACCAATCCGTCAAGCGTTGGTGACTTCAGGCGTGTTCGCGATTTTCAAAAAATTCGAATTCTTGCCAAAAATCTCTGACACAGAAAAAGCCGCTCTTGATGCGGGTGTTGTGTGGGTAGAGAAAGATCTTTTCTCTGGTAAACCAAATTTCCAAAACTTGATGAACGAACCTTACCCAGATTTGACTGCGGAAGAAAAAGCGTTCATGCAAGGCCCGGTTGAAAATCTTTGTAAAATGATCGACCACTGGGAAATCTATAAAACAAAAGAAATTCCTCCAGCGATCTGGGACTACATCAAGAAAGAAAAATTCTTGGGTATGATCGTACCGAAAGAGTACGGCGGTCTTGGTTTCTCTGCGCTTTGCCATTCTGAAGTGATCATGAAAATCTCTTCTCGTTCATTGGCAGTAGCGATTCAAGTGATGGTTCCAAACTCTTTGGGTCCTGCAGAGCTTCTTGCTCACTACGGTACTGACGCTCAGAAAAAACACTGGTTGCCTCGTTTGGCTGACGGTAAGGAAATCCCTTGCTTCGGTTTGACAGAGCCAACTGCGGGTTCTGATGCTGGTGCGATCACTTCAACAGGTGTGTTGTTCAAAGATACAGACGGTAAAATCAAAATCCGTTTGAACTGGAACAAACGTTGGATCACTTTGGCTGCGATCTCTTCTGTGATCGGTCTTGCGTTCCGTCTTCGTGACCCAGAAAATTTGTTGGGTAAAGGTGAAGATCTAGGTATTACTTGTGCGTTGATTCCATCGAACACTCCGGGTGTTGTTTTGGGTCGTCGTCATGATCCATTGAATACTCCATTCTATAACTGTCCGACTCAAGGTAAAGACGTTGTCGTTGATGCTGAAGAGGCTATCGTTGGTGGTATCGCTAACGCTGGTAAAGGCTGGATGATGTTGATGGAATGTTTGGCTGCAGGCCGTGGTATCTCTTTGCCTGCGCAAGCAACGGGCGGTACTAAATTGGCTGCACGTGTAACATCAGCTCACTCTGTAGTTCGCCGTCAATTCGGTGTTTCTATCGGTAAGTTCGAAGGTGTTGAAGAACCTCTAGCGCGCATCGGTGCTTCTGCTTACGCTCTTGAGGCGATGAGAAGATACTGCTTGGGTGCACTTGATAAAGGTATCAAACCAGGCGTTATCACAGCGATGCAAAAATACTATGCGACTGAAATGGGTCGTAAAGTGATCGTTGATGCGATGGACATCATGGGCGGTGCGGGTATCTCTTTGGGCCCTCGTAACGTTTTGGCTGAAATCTATATCGCAACTCCAATCGGTATCACGGTTGAAGGTGCGAACATCATGACTCGTACATTGATCATCTTCGGTCAAGGTGCGCTTCGTGCCCATCCATTCGCGTACTCTGAAGTTAAAGCTTATGAAGCTAATGACTTAAGAGCATTCGACAGAGCATTCTTCGGCCACATTGGTCACATCGTACGTAATACGTGCCGTGCGATCTTGTTGTCATGCTCTCGCGGTTACTTGGCATCAACTCCAGATTGCCATCCGCAAATGAAAGTTTACTTCCGTCGTATGTCTTGGACTTCAGCAACTTTCGCATTGCTTGCTGACGTTGCAATGGGCGTTCTTGGTGGCTCTTTGAAAATGAAAGAGAAAATCACGGGTCGCTTCGCAGACATCTTGGCTCATATGTACATCGCAACTGCGATCCTTCGCCGTTTTGAAGCTGAAGGTCGTCGTGAAGAAGATCTGGCTTTCGCACACTACAACTTGAAAGTGTGCATGGCTGAGATTCAAAAAGGTTTCGATGGTATCTTTGATAACTTGAAGATCCCTGGTCTTCGTTGGTTCTTCAAAGGCTGGTTGGGTGCTTGGTCTCGTATCAACTCAATCGGTTCGCAAGCTTCTGACGGTTGGACACACGCTATCGCATCAGCAATGATGAAAGAAGGCGGTATCCGTGATCGTTTGACTGAAGGTATCTATCTTCCAAAAGAACGCGATCAAGCAGTAGGTCGTTTGGATTATGCATTCTCTGTATCTTTGAAAGCAGAAGCTGCTGAAAAGAAAATCAGAAAAGCAGTTCACGCGGGCACTCTTCCGAAGAAGAAAGCAAACCAATTGTTCGACGAAGCTCGCAGCAAGAATGTTATCACTGAAGAAGAATTTAAACTTCTTCAAGAAGCAGACGCCGTTCGCTACGACGCGATCTTGGTAGACGACTTCAACGAAGAACAATATCACGCAAACAAAGTTCTTTAAGAACAAATAAAAAACCCCGGTGATGAACCGGGGTTTTTTATTATGGGCGGCGGCGAGCGCGGCTTGCCAGAAGTTTTTTTACATACCCATCATCGTCTTCGTCGTAGATGTCGCCGATGATTTCTTCGAAGATGTTTTCCATTGTCACTAATCCGGCCACTGTGGCGCGATCATAGATCACGGCCATGTGGGAGTTTTCTTCCTGCATTTTGATCAGAATACGAAACAGTGGCTCAAAGGATTTAAACTTTAAGCATGGGCGAATCAGGCTGGACCAGTCGGGATCTTCTTCTTTGTATTTGCGGGCGACGAAAAATTCTTTGCTGTTGATAAGGCCAATGACGTTACCATCTTCAACGACGGGCACACGTGTGTGCCCCGAATTCACGATGATTGTTTCCACGTCTTCGATGGAATCACCTTTACGCAAGTACACGACGTCTTTCCATGGAACCATCACTTCGCGCGCCAATGTTTTATCGGCGCTAACGATATTCATTACGTATTGCTTCGTTTGATGTGGTAGATCTTCAATTTCTAAATCTTGATCCGTAGCGGTTTCGGTTTTTTCAGTCAGACTAAAAATTTTAAGAATGATATGCGTTGATTTTTCCAGCAACCATACGGCCGGCGATAAAATCTTTTCGCCCCAATAAAGCCAGCGTGCCGCCCACAGGGAAATAAATAAAGAATTTCTTAACGCCAATGTTTTTGGAACAAGTTCACCGACAACGACGCTTAAATAAGACAACGGCAAAACAACCAAGGCGATGGAAATGGCTTCTGCTGTTTGTTCTTTCAAGGCAAAAGTTTGTACCAGGTGGGGAGTCAGCGCTTCTTCAGCACCGGCACCACCAACAGCTGCCGCAATAGCGCCGACAAGTGTGATACCAATTTGGATCACGCTCAGGGTGCGTTCAGGATTTTCTTTTAACTGCAGTAAAAGTTTAGCGCGTTTATCTTTGGCAGAGATGTTTTTCAGTTGCAGTTTGCGAACTGTGACGAAGGCCATCTCGGCACCTGATAAAAGCATATTTAAAAATAAACATACGGCAACAACCAGAAGCTCCGTCATCATACAAGCTCCTCGCGTGCGATTTTATTTTGGGTGTTAATTAAAGAAAGGCTTACGAGATTTAAATTGGGGTCAGGGTCCATATGCAGTTAAGATAACAATTCAGATTCTGAAGATCAAAGTTATCCACTAAAATAAATTTTATACATTGCTTGTCATTTTAACATTCGTGAAATGCGCGTCATCTTGGGATCTCACAGAATGCAAACTTGACCGAAATCGAACAGAAGAGCTAAATGGTGCTTATGTTTGTTACAAAATAAGAGGTGTCTTATGTCGAATGTTCCTTCTCTTAAACTCAACGACGGTAAAACAATTCCACAACTTGGCTTCGGTTTGTGGCAAGTTCCAGATGCGGAAGCGGAAACGGCTGTGCTTGAAGCAATTAAAGTCGGCTATCGCTCTATCGATGGTGCAGCGATTTATCGCAACGAAGACGGCTTAGGACGCGCGATTCAAAACTCTTCAGTGAAGCGCGAAGAGCTTTTCATCACAACAAAACTATGGAATGAAAATCAAGGTTACGATTCGACGTTAAGCGCGTTTGAACAAAGCATGAAAAAGCTAAAGCTTGATTACTTGGACATGTATTTGATCCATTGGCCATCGCCACATCGTGGTCTGTTCGTGGATACATGGAAAGCGCTTATTCAACTTCGTAAGGAAGGTCGTGTTAAGACGATCGGTGTTTCAAATTTCACGATCGATAACTTAAAAAAGATCATTGCAGAAACGGGCGAAGTACCAGCAGTAAATCAAATCGAACTTCATCCGAATTTCCAACAAAAAGAACTTCGCAAGTTCCACGCAGAAAAAGGCATCGCCACAGAATCGTGGAGTCCACTTGGCCAAGGTAAAATCTTGCAAGATGCGACTCTATCAGAAATCGCGGCGAAACATGGAAAATCTGTAGCGCAGATTATTTTGCGTTGGCATTTGCAATCAGGTTTGATTGTGATTCCAAAATCAGTAACACCTTCACGCATTAAAGAAAATTTTGATGTGTTTGGTTTTACGCTTGATAACAGCGACATGGAAAAGATTGCGAAGATGGATTCAGCGGAGGGTCGTATTGGTCCTAATCCCGAGACAGCGGCGTTCTAATACGAAAGAACGAAGTTGGCGTTGGAGGCCCCTGCGTGAAGCAAGGGCCCCTCAAACTTAGCGTTCCTAGTTGCCTAGATAGAACGCAAAATAAAATTAAAAGATCGCATCATTGAACTGAAGGCTTGGCGCTTATTGATGAAGCCCAAGTAAGAGAAGTTGCGTACAAGCGGCAAATCCAATTCTTCTTCGCTGTGACCTGTGTAGATCACCACAGGAATTGGTTTGCGTACCTTATGAACTTTCTTTTCAGTCAAAAGACGGTCCATCAAAAGTAAAGTATCGCGGCCGCCCATTTGTGGCATTTGCCAGTCCAAAACAACCAAATCAAATTGCTTATTCACAAGAAGAGGAATGGCGTCTTGTCCGTCGAAAGCCATAGTCACGTCGCATTTATAGTGATCGAGAATGTGTGACATCAGTTTTACTGAATCCAAACTGTCATCGATAACTAAAACACGTGGAGCGTGCTGCTTTTCTAGATTTGTTGAGGAAGACGTTGTTTCAAGTACCATATCGAGTTCTCCTAAGTGCATTGCCTTATTTGAACCGATTTGGAGTGGAAAAATCTTCTAAAACCGTGAGTATGAAGGGGTTTTAATGAAAGGTCCGATGCGTTTCAGCAAAGAACTCGCGTTACGCGAGCTCTTTACGAGTTTGCTCAGTTACAATTGTTTCGCGGACCACAACAACTTTGATTTGTCCTGGATAATTGCATTCCTCTTCGATACGCGCAGCGATCTTTTTTGAGAGATCAAGTGCGTGAGTATCGTCGATCTTTTTGCCATTCACCATCACTCGGCATTCACGACCGCCACTCAAAACGAAACAGTCAGTTACGCCTTGGAAGCTTCGTGCGATGTCTTGAAGTTCAGAGACTTTTTGGTTGTATGATTCAATCGTCGAACGACGTGCACCAGGACGAGCGCCAGAAATCGCATCGGCTGCGATGACAACAAACGCATGATCTGTTGAAGGTTGTTCGTCAAAGTGATGGGCTTTAACCGCATGAACCACATCTGGTGCTTCATTGCGAGCCGCGATGAAGTCAGCACCAATCACAGCATGGCCACCTTCCATCACATGGTCCATCGATTTACCGATATCGTGAAGCATGCCTACACGGCGAGCTTTCTTAATATCGATACCCAATTCCGAAGCTAGAAGGCCAGCAAGCCAACCCACTTCGCCGCAGTGGAAGTATTGATTTTGTGTGAAAGAGTAACGATAGCGCAAAGAACCCATCATCTGACGGATCTCTGGATGCAAACCTTCAAGTTTCAACTCTTTGGCTAAAGAGTCGCCATCGTGTTTGATATTTTTCGTAAGTTCTTTCTTTTGGTTTTCAGCGATTTTACGAATGAAATCTGGAGTAATGCTTTTCTTCTCTTTGAAGATGCGTTCCAAAGTTCTGCGCGTTAATTCACGACGAACAGGATCAAAACCTGCAACGCCAACCATATCCAAACCTTCTTCAACGATGATATCGCAACCGCAAGTTTCTTGAACGGTTTTGATATTTTCACCCGCAGGATCGCAGAAAAGTTTGCGGACGTGGTTGTCTGGGAAGTTCACGGCACCAATGCCACGCTCTGCACAGTAAGGGCGTGCGAAGCGGTCGATGATCAGGCCCAAGATTTTTTTCGCACGAGTTTCCGCATGTTCTTTCACATCTTCTTCATGTTCTTGCGCAAGACGGGCCGCACGACGTTGGGCTTCGTCTTCCATCATCGTTTTCAATTGCGTTTTGAATTCTTCGGCAGAGGTGTTCAATTTTGCAGTTAATTTTTCCACGAAATCTTTATTCAAAGATTTTTGAACTTCTTTAACTTTATTCAGTTCTGCTTCTTGAGATTTCAAGGCTTGTTCTTGAACTTTAACTTCAGCTTCACGCTCTTGCAGTTTTTTCTTTTCTTCTTGAACAAGGGAATCTGCTTTCGATTTTTTCTCGTTAGCAACTTCTTGAAGATCTTCGATGCGACCTTCGGTCTTTAACATCTCAGCTTCAATCTTTGTCCACATTTCCATTTCAATTTCTTGCACGCGTTCTTTTTCTTCTAGCTGACGAAGCTCGACAGCCTCTTTGGCTTCTCCGAGAATTTCATTGGCTTCTTCACGAGCTAAACGAAGAGTGCGCGCGTTCTGCAATTTATGTAAAGCCAAGCCCAATCCACCACCGGCGATAATTGCAATAAGGGCTATAGCGATAACTAACAACATAAGACACTCCTAACCCTCTAAGTTTACACTGGGCTGCCGCGCCAACGCAAATTTTCCCAGTATTTACTTCGGGCGTTATCAGAGTTATTCTTTCATTCGTTAAGCCTAACGCATGGGGAGGAAATATGGCGCACATGAGCTGTCAAACGAAGTGGACCGGAGGTCTGGGCTTCGAAGCACTCTCTGGGAGTGGACATAAGTTCCAAATGGACACAAAAGTGGCAAATGGCGGCGATGATCGAGGTGCGTCTCCAAAAGAAGTGCTCTTAGGTGCGATCTGCGCGTGCTCAGGTATCGATGTGGCTTCAATTCTTAAAAAAATGAGAGTCGATCTTCAATCTTTAGAAGTGAATGCGGAATCTGACACAACTCAAGGCTATCCGTCGATTTTTGCGAAAGTGATGGTTGATTTTAAGGTCACTAGCCCCGACGCAAAGCCTGATCAAGTTATTAAATCTGTCGATCTTTCGATGACCAAATACTGTGGCGTCAGTGCGATGGTGAACCCCACATCGCCAATTTACTACCGTGTGTTTTTGAATGGCGCGGTTATTCACGAAGCAAAAGCCGATTTTACAGAAAGTTTAAAAGAGTCCGAGGCGGGGCATGGACGTTAATATTCCATTTCACGAATTGGATTTTTCATACGCGCGTTCGCGGGGGCCGGGTGGACAAAACGTGAATCGCACCAATTCGGCGGCGATTTTGCGCTGGAATCCCGCAAAGAGCCACGCGTTTTCGCCCGAAGTGAAAGAAAGATTGCTACATAAACTCGCAAATCAGCTAACGGATGAAGGCGATATCTTGATTCGCAGTGAAGAGCATCGCGATCAAGACCAAAATCGTTCAGCCTGCATTCGTAAACTGCAAGCGCTGATTAAGAAAGCTTTGTTCGTGCCGAAGAAACGTGTGGCAACAAAACCTACAAAAGGTTCTGTGCGCAGAAGACTTGAAGGTAAGAAAATCCAATCAGAAGTCAAAGCCGGTCGTCAGAAAGTTCGTGTATAATTAAACCGGCTCTGCAATATGCGCGTCGGCTTCTTTGCCGGCCACTTGTTCCACTGCAACGATATTGCGTGATAAGAAAACCGCAAGCAGTGTGAACGCAATCGCGATGTAACCCACATTTTCAAAATGATCTAAATGTCCCGTGCCTTCTTGTTGAGTCACCATGATGCCTGCGATGTAACTGGCCGTCGCTGAGGCTAATTGCTGCACGCAATTTACGATACTCATAAAACTTCCACGATTTTGCGGTCGAGTGGTCCCTGAGACCAAAGCGGTCGCAGGAATCATGCGCCCGCCAGACATCACGAAAAACAAAGAAGTACAAATCAACGCGACCCATAGTGGACTTGGGGGCAGGTGTGTAATCAGGAAAATAGGAATCAACGTCACCAGCGCGCCATACTTAAACACATCGTGTTTTCCGTATTTATCAGCTAAGCGTCCAATCATAGGTGACGTAAAAATCGTGAATAAACCGCCAACCATGTAAATCAATGGCAACTGTGCTTCAGTCATGCCGACATTTGCGACCATTGATGGCGAAAGAAACGGCACAATGGCAAAGTGACCAAAGATCACGCAAAACATAAAGACCAAAGCGCGACGTTGATTGGTGTTCTTGATGATTTCAATTAGCGACTGATAAATCGGCGCTTTTTGGCGATTCACTAAATGCCCACGCATGGAAGGCATGAAGAATAAAATCATTAAACACAATACCAGCGATGCAAGTCCCAGAAAGATAAATGGTGCATGCCACGAATACTGATTCGCAAGAAATAAACTAAAGGGAACGCCAAAAATAGATGCCATCGAAAAGGCCGTCATGATCACGCCCATCGCGCTGCCACGGCGTTCGTAAGAAATTGCATCACTCACAATCGAAAGGACGAGTGAGCTTAAGACTCCGCCAAAGACTCCGGTTAAACCGCGCGCAAGCAAGAGCAATTCGTAAGTGGGAGCCAAAGCACATGCGACCGTGCCCAAGCCAAAGCCTGTATAGAAAAACAGCAAGTTCACTTTGCGATCGAATTTATCAACAAAGAAAGAAGCAAGAAAACCACTCACGCCAGCGCAGAATGTGTACGATGACACGAGGAGTCCGAACTGATGAGGGTTGATGTGAAAAAGACGCATCAACTGCGGACCAAGCGGCATCATGATCATGAAGTCGACAACCGAGCTGAACTGAATCGCAGCAAGCATGCCGAGTAAGATTTTTTCTTTTTTCGAAAACATCGTAAGTCCTTTTGGTTGACGTCGGTTCTAAGGCTAACCCATAATCGCTTTATATGGCAGCAATTATGAAATTTCTAAAAGCACTTGTGGTTCTCGTCATCGTTGGTGGTATTTGTTACGCCCTGGTTGAATATTACAGCGTGATCTTCTCTAAAACAATCAATGGTCAAATCACAGCGGTTGAGCGTGTTGAAATTCCTGTTGCATTGATTTCTCGCGCGAACAGCGACATCAATGAAAAAGTTTTTTCATTCGCAATTGGTATCAAAGACGAAAAAACTGGAGAAATCTACACAGCTTCTTCTGAAGATCGTCAGTGGGCCGTTGCGCAAAAAGGACAATGTGCAGAAGCTGTTTTCTTGCCTTATCCTCCTTGGAAGTTTACAAAGAAAGATACTTACTTCGGCGCAAGACTTGTTCGTTTATTTGACTGCCCTAAGTAAGGGGGAGTTCACATGTACGAGTTACTCTTGTTGGGAACCTCAATTGGCGCAGGCTTCTTAGGTTCCCTGTTAGGCTTAGGCGGCGGCATTATCGTCGTTCCAGTTCTAACCTTAGTTTTTCACGTCAACATTCGTTACGCGATCGCAGCAAGTTTGATATCAATTGTTGCGACATCTTCAGGCGCAGCAGCCAGCTACCTAAAAGATTCACTGACTAATTTACGTCTCGCTGTTTTCTTGGAAATCGGAACGGTTACTGGTGCCATCGTTGGTTTCTTGATTGCGTCCTACATCAAAGCGCAGTTTTTGTTTTTACTTTTTGGTGGTTTGTTGTTTTTCTCAGCCATCATGATGTTAAGAAAGCGCGAAGAGCATTTTTCGGGTCACAATCATCCTTGGGCGGAAAAATTAAGACTTGATGGTTCGTATCCAGACGCAAAAGGCGGTTGGATTCACTACAAAGTCGAGCATGTGCCACTGGGGTTGTTTGCTATGTTTGGTGCTGGAATTCTTTCTGCACTGTTAGGTATCGGTTCGGGTATTTTCAAAGTACTTGCAATGGATGGCGCGATGAAAATGCCCATCAAAGCGTCGTCAGCCACTTCCAACTTCATGATCGGTGTGACAGCTTCGGCAAGTGCTGGCGCTTATTTACTGAAAGGCGATATTCGCCCAGAAATTGCATCGCCGGTTGCCGTTGGAATTATCATCGGTTCGTTCATTGGTGCAAAGATGATGGTGAAAATTCCAGCCGTAAGAATTCGTCAGATCTTCGTGGTTGTGCTTGCGATCGTATCAATCCAAATGATCATGAAAGGACTTAGCTAATGGAGCAAAATCAAGATCCAACATTAGATCCGTTACATCAGCTTGAACTGACGATTTCAAAACTTTTGCGCACAGGTGTTTTACTTGCGGGAATGTTTTTGGCAATCGGTTGGGTGTGGTTGTGGATTCAAAATGGTGACATGCTATCGAGTTTCACAACATATGAGCCAAAAAGCTTCATGGAGACAATTCACTGGGCGTTGTTAATGAATGATCGTCCCATGATCATCTCTTTAATTGGTATGGTGATCTTAGTGTGTTTGCCGGTAGCGCGTGTATTTATGACAGGCGTTCTATTTATCAAACAAAAAGACCGCGTGCTTGCGATTATGGCGTTCGCCGTCTTTGCCGTTTTAATTGCAAGTTTCTGTTTGGGCATTGATTTGTAGTTTTAAAGATTTCCTCTATCGCGTGGCCAAAAAAAGCAAGCTGTCGAGTAGAAGGAGGGAATTTGAGAACTGGTTCAAGGGAATGAATCATCGTCTTCTATCGGCAGCTTGTTCACTTATTATTATCTGCCTAGTTTAATATTTCTGCAAATCTCCTGGTCCTTAATAGAAAATGCTGGCCTCTTTTAAGTCCAGAGTCCTAAGATAAATGCATGAACATGAAAAATCTCAAATTCACAGCGTTTATTAATCTTTACGGTCTAGTAAAAATCCCACTTGTGTTGTTTTGTTCACCGCGCGTGATCGAAATGAACGATAAAAAATTCGTATTGAAGATTCCTTTGAATTTCAGAACGAAAAATCATCTGAACTCGATGTATTTTGGTGCATTGGGTATTGGTGCAGAATTGTCTTTGGTGGCACCTGCGGTCGCAGCGATTGCGGAAAGCAAACAGAAGATCGATTTTGTGTTCAAAGATTTTAAAGCGGAATTCTTAAAGCGCGCGGATGGTGATGTGCACTTTATCTGTGAAGAGATCGAACACGTACTTGCGGTCATTGACGAGGCAAAAACAAATCCAGCACGTGTCGAAAGAAAGATGAAAGGCTACGCAGTGGTGCCTTCAAAAAATCCGACAGAGCCCGTAATGACTTACGAGCTGACTTTGTCGGTGCGTAACAGATCACTCAAGTCCTAGGCGCGATACAGCTTTCACGCTGTCATCGTACTCGTTAATGAGTTTACGATAGATGTCGTGAACGCTTAAGATATCGTCGACTAAGCCCACAGATTGGCCAGCTGTCCAAACAGTTTTCCAAGTGGGCTTCATCGCTGCCTCTTCTAATGACTTCATGCCCATCAAGTGAATCAACGGCACCATATATTTTTTTGTCATTTTGTGTTCTTTCAGAATCTTGAAAGCCCACGGTAAATCCGTTCCCAATTTTTGCACATACGGAGTATTGATAACAGCTGCTGGCGTTCCTGACACACGCGTTGTCATCACGATATCTTCCGGAGTGGAATCAACGATGGCCTTTTTATAAGCCTCATCGACTTGTGCTTCTTTGCTGGCGATAAAACGTGTACCAACGCTAACACCCGAAGCACCTAACGCCAAACACGCGGCAATCATTGAACCATGAGAGATTCCGCCCGCTGCTAAAATTGGAATCTGCAATTGAGTTTTAAGCCATGGAATCAAAACCAACGGCGAAATCGGTCCCGCATGGCCACCAGCGCCCGCGCCCACAGCGATGACACCGTCAGCGCCCATATCCTGAACTTTCAAAGCGTGTTCAAGGTTTGTGACGTCACAGAAAACTTTCGCGCCATTTTTATGTGCTTCTTGAATCACCGCTTTCGGAGAGCCTAGTGAGGTGATAAACATATCAACACCGTTATCAAGAGCGATCTTTAGATCGTCATTCTGACGTTGATTGCTTTTGTTCACGATGATGTTTACGCCAATTGGCTTTTTTGTTTGTGACTTGATTGTCTTTAAAGCTTCCGCATATTTTTCAAGCGGGCGATAATTCAAAGCGGGGAATGTGCCGATACCGCCAGCCTCACTCGCTTGAGTCACAAGGTCCGTGTTGCTAACTAAAAACATAGGTGCCGCGATAATAGGGAAATCGATACCCATCAAGTCAGTAAAAGGTGTCTTAATTTTTTTCAGCATACTTACGTACCTCAATTTTTTGTGAATGATAAATTCCTGAATGACCTGAAAACAAATAGCTCATCACGCATGCAAGGGCTGTGTAAACCGCAGCTTCGCTTCCGAATAACTCTAGCGCCATCAATGTGCACGCCAGTGGTGTGTTGGCGGCTCCGGCAAATACGGCAACAAAGCCCATTCCTGCAAGTAAAGAAACCGGCAATGGAATCATCCACGCAAGTGCATTACCTAAAGTTGCTCCAATAAAAAATAACGGTGTAACTTCGCCGCCTTTAAAGCCAGCACTTAAAGTCACAACCGTAAAGATCAACTTTAAGATGAAATCATAACTCGGAACAGAATGCTGAAAACTTTCAACAAGCACAGGGATGCCTAATCCCAAGTAGCGGTCTGTCTGGCAAATAGCAACCAAAACTAAAACAAGAATACCACCGACGAACGCGCGCAGGGGAGTGTAGCTGATGAAGTTCTTAAATGCTTTTGTGGAGCGATGCATGCTCCATGAAAATAAAAAGGCGCAAAGCCCGAAGATAGCGCCAGCAATCAGTGCCCATGAAATATTAAAGAACGAAAGTGCCGGGACCTCTGATATTGCATAATGTGTATGATGAATGCCCCATACCAGGCACACTTGATCGGCAACAACGGCGGCAATAAAGCATGGCAAAATTCCAGACGTGCGCATGCGGCCGATCGCCAAAACTTCCAAACCAAAAATTGCTCCAGCCAGCGGAGTTCCAAAAACCGAGGCAAAACCACCGGCGATACCGGCCATCAGCAACAACTTACGATCTTCAGAATTTAATTTAAAAATTTTCGTTAATTGATCCGCAAGACTTCCACCCATTTGGACGGCCGTGCCTTCGCGTCCCGCAGAGCCACCAAAAAGATGCGTCGCTAAAGTTCCGAATAAAACCAACGGCGCCATTCGTAACGGTACCACCGCTTGTGGATTGTGAATTTCATCAATCAGCAGATTGTTGCCAGCTTCGACCTTTTTTCCAAACAAGTGATAAACATACGCGATGATCAAGCCGCCCACCGGCAAAAGATAAATCAACCAGGAATGCGACAGGCGAAACTGTGTGATGAAATCAAGAGCGTAAAGAAAACCCGCAGAAGCTGAACCTGCAAGAATGCCGACGATGCTTGCGATGAAGAGCCACTTTAAAAACTCTGGAAAGATGCGAACTTGTTCGAGTGATTTCTGAAACGATGCTGAAATAAAGTCCTCCTCGCCCTATGTAGGATACGAGGAGGTATGGAGGAGGCAAGGATTTTTTAAGGTTGTAAGTAACGGCTGATCAAAGTGTAGACTTCTTTTTTAACAGCTTGCTCTCTTTCAGGAGATTGAGGTCCTAGAAGGCTCAATTGCAAGATGTTGTTAAAAGAGCTCACGATGAACAAGGCAACCATGTCGCGATCTCTGCCTGGCAATGCTGGCATATGTGCTAACACTGCTTTTTGGTAGTGTTCGAAGAAAACTCTGCGCGTTTCCCAGTAATCCAACATGCCTTGTACGCCCTGCAAAGCAGTTCTTAAAGGTCTGTTGTCGTGGAAGCGTGTGAAGCCGATATCGATGAAAGCATGAACTTTCGAATCAACGTCTGTGGCTTCAAGTTTCGCCAAGTGTTCTTCAATGTAAGCGAGGTCTTTTTGAAGCAAGTCGTCGATAACGGCTGCAACAATAGCTTCTTTATTCGCAAAGAATTGGTAAAGCGAACCAATACTTACACCCGCCATTTCGGCGATTTTATCAGTTGTAATAGCGTGATAAGGCTCTTGCACTAATAGACGTGCGCATGATTCTACGATGCTGGCTACGGTCTCTTTAGATCTTTTTTGGACCGGGATTTTCAGCATGTACTTCTTTTCAGGATTCGTGTGGGTAACAGGAGCTGCGCCCATGATGTCCTCCTTTCGAGGTCAGTAACTTTGCTCGTGTTCATATTCCACCTAGGTAGCTTAATATTCAATACTGGATACCTAAGTATCAAAATACAGTACCGGAGGTCCCCTTATGAGTAACTTTTCAAAAAATCTTAACAGAAATCACAAACCATCGTCCTAATATGGTACAAACCTCACCTTGCGTCCATTTCTTACAGATTTGAAATCAAAGACCTGTTGAGATTTGGAATTTTGCTTATAACGGAAGCAATTTTTCACAAGCAAACGCGAGAAAAAAAGAGCATTCGACTGAATTTCTAACAATGAATTTCATCGATGCTCATAAAAAATCGCGAAAAATCTAACATCAGTTAGATCCTCTAATTTTTCGTGCACCACTGCGCATCACGCATATTTTTCGTCACTCCTCACATTTATAAAAAGCTAAAAAATATGATCTTTCATGATCTGCATCATCGTTTTGGACCGCAAAGTTACATAAACTCAAAGGCATAGGAGGTCTCTGTTATGAATGAACAGGACTCACAGAAATTGAGTTGTTTAGGTGAAAAGCTTGGTGTGTGCATCAAGGACCAAAACAAAACCGTGCTATTTCAGAATGGCGCTTCGCTAAAGATGTGCGGCAATCTAACAGGGCAAGTGTGCGGTAAAGCGTGCATGAAGCTTTATCATCAAGTGGAAGAGTGTTCTGCGATCTCTCAAGGGATGAAGCTCTTTAAGAATACGGATCTTGATGGCAGCAAGGTCGATGCAATGATTGTGAATGATGGCAACAACATCACGACATTCCTGTATCCATTGGATGAAAATCAAGACAAGTATCAAAAGCAGGAAGAGTACTTCGTTGAAAAAGGTCTGACGAAGAGTGAGATCCGTATCATGCAAATGGTTTTGCAGGGTATGACGAATGCAGAAATTGCAGAGAAGCTTTTCATTTCCAAAGCAACTTTGAAAACGCATTTGAACAATGCCTATAAAAAGCTTCCAAGCTCCATTCGTCCGTCGCAATTAAGAGCGTAGGTCGAAGGGCCTACGGCGCTGGGGAGATATCAGCGAAACGATCTTCCTGGCGATCATAGAAGTGACGAGTCAACACATACACCGGGCAGTGAGCCGCACGTACCACGTTGCGAGTGTAGCTGCCTAGCAGAGCCGCACTCATCGGTCCGCTTTGGGCTTCCATCACAATCAGATCTACATTATGACGATCAATAGCGTTCAGGATAAGTTTATCAATTCCTTCAAAGCTGCTATCGACTTGGAAGTTGGCGCGAACGCCTTCACGCTCGGCCCACTCAATCCAGTGATGGGCACGTTGCGTTTGGTGTTCAATTTGATGTTCGACAATTTGATCTAATGTCAGCATCTTGCCCTTGTAATTGTAAACCTTCGGGCGAGTATCTAGATCAAAAAGACTTTCAATAGGACGGGCAATGCAGTGGAATAAAGTGATCTCTGCGCCGAACTGCTTCGCCATTTCTAAAACATGGCGATAGTTGTCTTTAGAATGCTCGCCGAATTCAGTGGGAAACATAATGTTTTTAACGCCGTCGGTGTGCGTGCAGTGCGCACCGATCACATAAACAGGCACTTCGGATTGTAGAAGCAAGCTTTCCGCAAAACTTCCCAAGATAAAGCGCTGAAAACCCTGACGGCCATGGCTGCCAACAACGATCATGTCAGCCTTCGTGCGCACGGCATAGTCCGACAACACTTCGGCAGCACCGGCGTGCGATTGTGAAGCGTGAGGTATGACATGCGGCTCTTGTAAGAAGGGCAGATTATAGTCTTCAAGCACTTCGCGGAATAATGATTCCGCCGTACGCGAATGATCTGTGACCCAGGTTGGAACTTCGTAAGTGGGAAGAACGATTTCATTTTCGCGTAGAAGATATAAAGGCTCAATTTCCGCACGAGTGGATTCAAATAAATGCGTTAAAATATCAGCCATTTTCTGGTTCAACTCTTTGTTGTCTTCAAACGCATCCATCGCCCAGATGATTCTCATCGGAAACCTCCCACATTGCTCTTATTGCGCCAAAGGCGGCACGACTTCGCAAGCATGGCCTTGCGGGCAGTGTAAGGAAACAAACACTCTAGAAGGGGAGGTCAAGATTCTGAAGACGCTGTAATGAGATTTCGGAAATAAAAAAGGCCGTGATTTCTCACAGCCTTTTTTGAAAATCTAAATTTTAAAGAAGAACTACACAGGATCTGCAACTTGGTTTGTTGCATTGGCATTTTGTTTTGCCTCTTCTTCTTTTTCCATGCGCAAAATATATTCTTTTGTCGCTTTTGGAAGTTCATTCCACATTTTGATCGAAAGGAACAAGCCCATGATCGCAAATGGAATCAAGAATAGTGGCCAGTAAGCCCAGCTTTTCGCAGACAAGTAACCGATAGCAAGTGATTGCAAACCTGAACCCAAGTACACGCAACCATCTACGATGCCAGAAGCTGTTGCCGTCATTTTCTTACCACCGAAGTCAGCAGCGGCTGTACCCGACATCAACGAGTGAACGCCGATAACTGCCAAAGTCATAAGAACTGCTGCAGAACCAACAACTGTCGGATTGCTGAACAAGAAGAACGCCATCACCGCAAGCAACACGATCATGATCATGTTGTTAATCGCTGCTGGAGGACCACGACGAGATTGGAACAAGCGGTCTGAAACCATACCGGCTACGAAACCACCGATGATACCAGTCAAGCAAAGCAGAAGACCCCAGTTTTTCGTGAAGAATTCAGTGCCTGCGAAGTAAACAGGATCTTTATCTTTCATCTCGTGAGCGAAAACCAAATACCATTGCATGATACCGTTACGCAAAACGCCTGACGTGAAGTCAACCAAGGCGATCGTGTACATGATTGGGCTTGAGAATACTTTTTTAAGTACAAGGCTCATTGTGATTTGAACGTTTTCGTCGTCACCAGAAGACGCGTCCGCTGTATCGAAATCGTCGAAGTTCGCTTCTTTTGGAGAATCCTTCAAAAGAACCATGTCGATCAAAGCCCAAACAACCAACAAGAATGATGGGATGAAGAAAACCAACCATGTCGCGTTCGTCGTCAAAGTGTCGATCGCGAACAAGTGTTGAATCATGCCCGTGAACCAAGAAGTATCAGTCGGGTGAAGCTTAGAAGCTTCAACGATCGCTTGACCCCAGTCGAAGGCAAAGTACACACCGAAAGAAATCAAAGTACCGAAGATCGCGCCGAAAACGCCGCGCTCACGTACGTGGAACCAATACGCTTTTACTTTGATGATTGAAACCGCACCGTAAGATTGGAAGAACATGTTGAGTGCAAACAACACAGAGAACAAAACAACCATATTTGTTTTCAAACGACCCATCATATACAGATAAGTCGCGCCACCCATGGCCATATTCATGATCGCTGCACCCAATGTCGCGATGATGATACCTTTTTTACCGCCGATCTTATCGACGATGGGACCATTTAGAAGGAAAGAAAAACCGTAAGTGATTGTACCGGCAGCGAAGATCAAACCGAATTGTTCTTTGGTCATCATGTCGCCCAAAGCATTCTTCGCAACGTTCAGGTTGTAGCGGCCCATATATAAGAAGGCATAGCTCATACCCAGCGGGAACCAGTTAACGAATCGACGAATCATGAACTTTCGCGTGTGGTTTAAAGGATTGTTCGCGAAGTACAAGAAAATTACCGCAGCGAGACATAAGCTCACGAGTAATAATGCCATGGGTGCCTCCAATTACCTCGGGCGAGCCGAAGCGTAGACCTGTAATGTAAAATTCGCAGTGAACGTAAAATATAAATAAAGAATTTGCAACGCGGGAAACGCGCAAAATCCTTAATAAGCTTTAGGATTTCGTTAAGATCCTCGAGAGAAGCATATAAATTGAATGCATCACGATATTCATAGCGTGCCTATTATTCACATCTGATAGGAAGCGCATAATTTACATTTAGAGCCATAAGAAAAACTTATGGAAAGTACAATTATTATCTGTTTGTGCTTATAGGTCTAGGGCGATAATGTTGTTTCAAGACGAGACGACGAAAGTCGAAACTCTCTGTACCTCGGTGCTTCCAGACCGCCCTCTATCGCAAGAGGATCCTAGGTCGCAAACTTAAAACCGCCGTGATCACGGCTCATATAATCCCACCATAAAGCCCCACCTAAAAGCCGCACCGAGGCTTGCGCGCGTACAGTTCTGCTTTATAATTGGCGTACTATGTCATTTAAGTATTCTCCTCTCTACGAAAAGCAAAAAGATACAACTCAATACAAAAAGATCTCTTCAGATCACGTTCGTGTTGAAAAACTCGGCGATAAAGAAGTTCTGATTGTTGAACCAGAGGCCTTGGAGCTTTTGGCGCAAGAAGCACTGAGCGATGTTTCGCATCTTCTTCGTCCAGCTCACATGGCGAAGCTTGAAAAAATTCTTCAAGATCCTGAAGCTTCACCAAATGATCGCTTCGTGGCGATGGATTTAATTAAGAACGCTATCATCGCGGCACAAATGGAATTCCCATCATGCCAAGATACCGGCACAGCGATTGTTGTCGGTAAAAAAGGTGAGCGTGTGTTCACTGGTTTTGATGATAAAGAGTTCTTGTCGAAAGGTATTTTCAATACCTATCAAAAACGCAATTTGCGCTTTTCGCAGATGGCGCCCATTTCTTTCTTTGAAGAAAAAAATACGGGCACAAATTTGCCAGCACAAATCGACATCTATTCTGAACAAGGTGACGAGTACAATTTCTTGTTCATGGCTAAAGGTGGCGGCTCTGCGAACAAATCTTATTTGTATCAAAAAACCAAAGCGGTTTTGAATCCTGAAGGTTTTGAAAAATTCGTGCGCGAGACTTTGAATTCTTTAGGAACTGCGGCGTGTCCTCCGTATCACTTGGCTTTCTGCGTGGGTGGTACGTCGGCGGAAGAGACTTTGAAAGTTGTTAAATACGCCTCTGCAGGTTACTTGGATGGTCTTCCAACTTCGGGCAATGAATCAGGTCGCGCTTATCGCGATCTTGAGATGGAAAAGCAAGTTGAACAATGGGCGCGTGAGACTGGTATCGGTGCACAATTCGGTGGTAAATACTTCGTGCACGATGTGCGCGTGATTCGTTTGCCTCGTCACGGTGCAAGCTGTCCTATCGGCGTGGGCGTAAGCTGTTCTGCGGATAGAAATATCAAAGCGAAGATCACTCGTGAAGGTTTGTTCCTTGAGCAATTGGAACTTCACCCAGAACAATATCTGCCAAATCATTTGAAAGATGCTTCAGCGGAAGCGATCACGATTGATTTGAATAAGCCGATTGCTGAAAACTTGAAAATCTTGTCGCAACAAAAAGTGGCGACGCGTGTGATGTTAAATGGTCCGATGATCGTAGCGCGTGATATCGCGCATGCGAAGCTGAAAGAAAAAGTAGATCGCGGTGAAGGTGTGCCTGAATACTTCAAGCAATTTGCCGTGTATTACGCAGGCCCTGCCAAAACTCCAAAAGGTTATGCATCGGGTTCCTTCGGACCTACGACTTCAGAGCGTATGGACCCTTACGTGGGAACGTTCCAATCTTTGGGTGGTTCGATGATCATGTTGGGTAAAGGCAATCGTTCGCCACAAGTCACAGAAGCTTGTAAGCAGTACGGTGGTTTCTATTTAGGTTCCATCGGTGGTCCAGCGGCACGTTTGGGTAAAGAGTGTATTACGAAAGTGGAAGTACTCGATTTCCCAGAGTTGGGCATGGAATCAGTTTGGAAAATTGAAGTAAAAGATTTCCCAGCGTTTATTATCGTTGATGATAAAGGTAATGACTTCTTTAAATCAGTGATCAGAAAACTGTAAGCGATAGAGAAAATGAGAAATAAAAAAAGGCGGGGAGTTCCCGCCTTTTTTTTATTGTTTGATCTGACACTGAACTGTGCAAGTTGATCTGCATTGCACGTAAGCGTTTTGATCAGGTGGAATATAATTCGGACTGCAATAAGTGTTGCAGCGATTTGTGAAGCTTAGCGGATTTCCTGAATCCATGCGGCACTGAAATTCCGCTTGGTATTTTCCATCGCGTTCCGAGCGATCTTGAAGATTGCGTGGGCAGAAGTAATCGTTGCCGCGGCAATAGCCGGAAGCTGAACCGCTGCCTTGCGTGTATGTCGTGCTTGCGAATGCCGTAAGTCCAAGAAGTACGAGAGGCAAAGAGATCAAAAATATTTTTTTCATGACTCATTTCCTTTTGTTTTATGAAGTTCTGGAATCAAAATTGGTACAGTTTGAGTAACCACGTTGCAAATGACCGGGCCGATCAGGAGTCCCGGTAAACCCATGACGATAACTGCGCCCACAACGCATGTGAAGCCCACGATCGCCGGAGTGTCATCGTCTTTGCCGCTGATTAAAATCGGCTTCAAAAGATTGTCAATCGTGCCCGCGACAGTCGCAAATGCCACCATCCCGAAACCCGCGCCGTTTCTGCCGCCGATAAATGCAAGAAGGGCCAGCAGGAAGCCGACGGGGGCTGCGCCAATCACTGGAATGAACGACAATACAAAAGTAATTGGCGTCACAATCCAGAAATCACCTTCACCACAAATCAAACTTCCGAAGCCAATCGTACACGCTTGAATCACGCCGATGACGAAAGTTGAAAATAAAGTCGTCGCGCAAGCTCGTTTAACGACAGCGATGATTTTTTCAGTTAACGGCTCATCCAGCAAGCTGTACTTCATCACAAATCCTTTGAACGAGTTCGCCTGTGCAAGCAACACGATCAAGAAGATTAAAAACATTGTGAGATTGAACAGAACAGCCGGGGCTGAGCTAATGACGTCCGTTGAAAATGTAAAAACAAATGAACCTAAACGGTGCATGAGGTTGTCCAAAGTCTCACGAACCGGCGAAGTCAAATCAACTCCGACAATGTTTGAGATTCTTTCGATCACGCTAACAGCAAAATTCTTTAGAGTATTTAGTTGCTGTGTGATGTGGCCTGAATCAAGATTCTGCGGCAGTTTTACCACGGTGATTAAGCGGTAGATGGCTAGGCTAAGTGGCACCCAGAAAATCGCTAGTCCAATAACCGTGACGAGGGTGATGATCAAGCCGCGCGGAAGTTTTAAGCGCGCCGTTGTGCGGTTGATGAAATCATTCAGTCCCAAAGCAAAAATGCCGGCAATAATGAATGGCAAGACAAAGGGAATGTTGATGATAAAGAAGCTTACCAGCAACAATACCAACAGGATAGAAATCACAACGTTCGATCTATTTCTTAAAGCTTCAATCATGACATAAATGAACGCATGTTTTTTAAAGGCAGGCAAGTGTGAACGCAGCTTGCTTTCTCAATAAAAAAGCGATTTCCTAAGTTTGGAGGCTCTATGTCGAAACATTACACTCTTATAACCGGTGCGAGCGGTGGCATTGGCTACGAACTTGCGCAAAATTTTGCGAAGGATGGACATAACCTCATTCTGACGGCGCGTTCAAAAGCTGCAATGGATGAGTTGGCAGAAAAGCTGCGTAAAGACTATGGCGTTCAGGTGCAAGTTTTTGCAGCGGATCTGAGTCAAGCGACGGAGTGTTTGAATTTGCAAACTTTCTGCGAAGACGGTGGTTTTGTGATTGAAAATCTTGTGAATAACGCGGGCTTCGGCGATCACGAGAAGTTCTTGAACGCCGATTGGAAAAAACTAGAAGAGATGATGCGTTTAAATATGGAGTCTCTTGTGCGTCTGACACATGAATTCTTACCTGGCATGGTGGAGCGTAAGTCAGGTGGTGTTTTGAATGTCGCCTCAACGGCGGCATTTCAACCCGGCCCGTTTATGGCTGTTTACTATGCAACGAAAGCATTTGTGTTGAGTTTTTCAGAAGCCTTGAATGAAGAACTTGCTGGTACCGGGGTTCATGTCACGTCCTTGTGCCCCGGCCCAACAAAGTCTGGCTTTCAAAAAACGGCCAACATGGATAAAGCCAAACTTTTTGAAATGCTGAACATTCCTAGTTCAGCAGCAGTCGCAGAATACGGATATCGCGCTTTTAAAAAGAAGAAGGCGGTGGCCATCCATGGCCTCATGAATAAGATCATGGTTCAATCCTTGAGAGTGTCGCCCCGATTTTTAATACTTAAAGTTGTTCGCCTTCTTCAAGGTAAGTAATTAAAAAAAATTATTCAGAAGAAACAAAGTGCAGGCCAAGCTCTTGCACTTGTTCTGAAGAGTTCCACTTCGACCAGCGCACTTGTCCTTGCACAGTGATGAAATCGCCTTCTTTGTTTTGATATGAAAGATTTACGAAGTCTTTCGGCTCATAAAACTTTGCTGAAATTTTCAAACACGAACCATGTGGCGATATGTTTTCAAAATGCCCCGGAAGCATCGGTTTAAAAGTTTTGGTATTGCCCACGGGAAGTGTTGAAGGACTTAATAGGCCTCGCACTTCGTGTGGTTCGCGCTTATCCTGGCGAAGTTTGACGTGTTTGCCGTTCAACGCTTTTTTAATATTATCAATGAGACTGTTTTCTTCGGTTTTCCATAGAACCACGAAATCTTCATTGTGTTTTAGTTTTAGTTTCATGTTGGCGGAAAGTTCGTTCACGACAAAAATCGTTTGCATGTTGGGATATGTTTTTTGGAAATGTGTATATAAATCGAAGTGACGCATTTCTAAGAATGGCAAATAAGCAACAACAACCATCGGCTCTTTATTATCAGCAGCGATTTCACGGATGTCGTAAGGATTTGCAACGACCATCATCTCGAAATTTTTTTCGCGCTTAAAAATTTTTGGAATGATTGAAATACCTGTCAGTAAAACTTGTGTCTTCATCTCTGTTCCCCCTGTGCGAAGGTTCAAAGCAAAGAAGTTGCCAACTTCTACTCGAAGAAAAATCAACCAGAACTGAAATCCTTTGACAGGTGTCTAGTGTTCGCTAACAGCAGATTTTTTATAACATCTCAAAATGAGACGCGCTAAAATATTGAAAGGAAGGGGGAAATCACTATGAACAAGAACCCTCAAGCTTCTCAGGCAAGCTCAGATAAAGGCTTCTTATCTATTATCAAAGATAAATCAGGTAAGTTAGGTTGGATCTTTCTGTGGCTGATAGGTATTCCAATTCCGATCCTGCTTATTCTTTATTGGATCAGGGGCTGTACTTAATAGTCTATTAAGTCACCTTTTGGCCGTGTCCCCAAAACGCAGCCGACTCCACAAGTCCACCTAAAACCGAGTGGAAGTGAGATTGAGTTTGCAGTTTTGCCTGACCGAAGCGTTTCTCGAATTCCTTTTGAATAAAAGGAACCTTCGCAGTTCCGCCGGTGATGCAGACAAGCTCGACTTGATCTGAAGTGACGCCTGCAGATTGAAGGCACTGGTCTAGGGATTCGAAGATTTTTTCGCGAGTCGTTTGCGCCCAATCGATAAACTGTTGGGCCGTGAACTTCTCTGCGACTTCGATTCCTGGATAGTCGAAATCAAAATCAGTTTCAGCATTTGCTGAAAGATCGCGTTTGGTTTTTTCGATGCGCTCAAAGAATGGGAAGATCTGTTGGTCTTCAATGAGTGCGAACAAGCGATCAATAGACTCTTTATCTTTACCCGTTAAAGAGGACTTACGAACTTCGCGGATGAATTCGTAAGTGTCTTTTTCTTTCAGGTGCACGATGTGAGCAGGGTGGTTCAATCTTTGTGTGATCGTCACAGGCATGCTTAGGACGTTGCTGCTCATAGGTAAACGATATCGCGACTTTGCGCCGAAATATTCATTCAATTTATGACTCATGAACACGCTATCAAGGGCGTCGCCTGCCATAGGGCAACCGTCGATCGCAAGGACGTCTTTTTTATCAAAACCGTCGGGGCGCAATTTAATTAAAGTAAAGTCTGAAGTCCCGCCACCAAAGTCACCGATCAAAACGATTTTCTCTTCTTTGATCTCTTTGCGATAGTCGAAGGCGGCGGCTAAAGGTTCGGGAACGAATTGGACATCTTTAAATCCTGCCCATGCTGCAGCTTTTTCCATGCGATGAAGGGCGAAGCCATCAGCAACAGGGTCCATTGAATAACGAGCAGGTCTACCGATGACAGCACGCTCAACTGTTGTGCCTAGTGCTTTTTCCGCACGCTTTTTAAGCTCAAGCAGGAAAATTCCTACCATGCTTTCTAAAGTCAGGATGCGATTATCTAAAACTGTTCCCAAATAGTTTTGGTTGGGAAGGTGCGATTTGAAAGAACGAAACAGGCGTCCTTCCATGTCTTGCTCAATGTATTGTTGAATCGCCTCGCTACCGTAGTAACAAAGATCAGGATTTGGAAAATACAAAAGAGTGCGCATCATGCTTGGATCAGCAGCTTTAGGATCTACTGGCAAAGCAAGATGAGTTTTTCCGTTATGAAAAGCACCTACAAGTGAATTGCTGGTACCGAAGTCGATGGCAAGAATGGAATCAGACATAAATTAGATCCTGTCATATATCAGTGTATTTAGCAATTTTTAGGGCAATTTGGACCAAAGCTTTATGTCTGCGGCAAAGCGCTTTATTGTTTAGGAATGAAGGTCGTATGTTGTGTCGTTTTAGCTCTCATTCTGAATTCTCCCGTGTTGTTAGCTCAGACCGAAATGGCGCCTGCTGAGGAGTCTCAACGTGTGCAAGAGGCCACGAAACAGGAAAAGAAATTCCCGACTTTAGATGAACAGGAAAAGTTGAAGATTCTTTATTATAAGCCCATGTATTTTGCGTACGGGAATCCTTTAACGAAGATTCAGCTCAGCCTGCGTGTACCACTTTTTCAGGAAATCCCTATAAATTTCGGCTATTCGCAAATGATATTTTGGGAATTAGGTGAAGATTCAAAGCCTTTCTTGGATGCGACTTATAATCCGGAATTTTTTTATCGTATGAAGCTCAATGAATCATTTTTTAATTCTGTCGATTTTGGAATTTGGGAGCATAACTCAAACGGCAAGGGTCACGATGATTCCCGCTCGTATGATACGAGTTATGTGCGTGCGAATTTTCGGTACGACACGCGTCGTTGGGCTTGGCAGGTGATGGCGAAAGGGCAGTACCTATATAGCATCGATGATACCAACCGCGATATCGTGGATTACGTCAGTCCCTTCATGTATGAGATTAAGTTTTTACAGCGTTTCGATTCGTGGTTTGATCATCTTGAGGTCATTATGAATATCAACCCCGGCGGCAAGTGGGGGACAGACTTCGCCAAGGGCGGTTATCAGTTAAGCTTTGACTTCCATTTGGGCGGACTTAAGGTTGTTCCTGCATTTTATTTGCAGTACTATTACGGTTACGCCGAAACCTTGTTGAACTACAACGAAAGAGTGAATGAGTTTCGCGCGGGACTAATGTTCTAAGGGGAACTCATGGATAAGCTTAAATTCATCGAACACGTTCGCAGTCAATTATTGAAAGATATGGCTGTTCTTAAAGAGGCTGCTCGTGCGACGGCTGAAGCTGCGACTCATGAAGAAAGTAAACCCGAAAATGAATATGATACTCGCGGTCTTGAGGCCTCTTACTTAGCGGGCGCTCAATCAAAACGTATTGTTGAAACGGAAGAGTTGTTGGTGATTTATAAACATCTTGAGCCAAAGATGTTTGGTCCTAATGATCCGATTTCAGCAACGGCCTTGGTGCAAGTTGAATTAAACGATAAAAAGATGTTTTTCTTTTTGATGCCTAAAGGCGGCGGTTTGAATATTGATTTTGAAGGTCAGCGTATTCAAACAATTACGCCCAATAGTCCCCTGGGCGAGGCTCTATTGGGCTTAAAAGTAGGACAAGTCGCGATCGTTGAAAAAGGGGATCAGGTTCTTGAGTACGAGATCCTCTCGGTGCAGTAATTACTGACAACGGTAAGATAAAGTATAACTTCCTGCTGGCAGATTATTTTGGAAGACAAGTTTTAAGCCTTGCACTTCATAACTGTCAGTATAGTTCGATCCATCTTTCATCACGATCACGGAAGCAGTCGTTGAACCAATCGGTGCGCAATCCAGATCCATCGTTTTCACCATTTGACTGACGCTTTGACCGATGCCGGCAAGTTGGGCGCCGTAATCACTGGCACACACAGTACCGATGATAGAGCCACCGACTGTGCCATAACCAAGCAGTCGTGAAAGAGCATCATAAGTTGGGCCATAAGCTTCACGGCCTTCGTTATAGCAAGCTTTATCACCTGGGCGTACGATGATGGAGTTGAAGATAAATTTCTTACTTGGCCAGTTTGTATTCACAAGGCTGATCAAGTTTTTAGGAATGTTTTTATAAGCTGTCGCTGATTCATCCGCGTCACTGATTAAGATCACTGAGAATGCGGCATCGGATCTGAAGAAGTTTTTCTGATTTGTTTCACCAGCGATGGCTCTTTCAATCACACGGTACGTGACGTAGATACCTTGCTCGCTTGCAGAACCTGTTTCAGGTCTTTGAACAGTATTGCTAAGAGCCGTTTGTGCGTTAGCTAAACCCATTGCTGGAGTGATCACGTATTGATTTGTGAAACCCGTCAATGGCAACAAGCGACCATCACCATATGTTTTATTTGAAGGATCTGTTGTTGTGACGGCAATACGGTAATCCAAGTTTTTCACTTGCTCCATCAAAGAGCTTACACGTTTCGCCATGCTTTTTTGTACGTCTTGCATTGAAGGCGAGTTGTCGACCACAACCAAGATATCGACTTTATTATCAGCCGTAACCGCTTTTGTTTGTGTGATTTCGCGATAAGGGCTTGTGATTGTGAAATTCAAATAAGCTTGACCGCTTTGATTTAAGTTATCAATCGCAGTGACAGTGACTTTATGAACTCCGGCGCTTGCATTCGCTGCTGTGATCGCGCCTGAAATACCTGCACATGCTACAGCTTGCCCGTCAAGAAGGCAGCTTACGGATTTAACACCGACGCCAGCGTCGCTAGCTTGATAGTTGAACACATTGTTAGTGCCAGTTTGATAAGAGTTGCCGCTTGCCGCAGTCAACGTTACTTGCGGAGGCAAGTTGTCGTGCAAGATGTTAGCAGAAGCACAGAAGCTGACGCCGCCGTCGTAGTCTTTGAACTGCACACTCACTGTATTTGATTTGTTCGCTGATCCAAGAGTCCATGCTTTTGAAGTCGCAACAGGTTCCCAAGTTCCGCAGGAACAATCAGGAGTATTACTGATCTTCATTTGGCTTACGAACATGCGATTCAGTGTCAGTGTGACATTCATGTCGTTCGTTGATGTCGCGCCGCCATTAATAGCGATTGTTCCCGCATCAATCAAACCTGCTTGAGGTGTGCCGCAGTTTGCGTTCGGTGAACCTGTTGTCGAGCCAGTTGGTGAACCCGTGTAACCACCTGATACGTTGCCATCAGAGCTTCCGCCCGTTGAAGTTCCAGGCGATGGCGAAGGCGACGGGCTTGGTGATGGACTTGGTGATGGTGAAGGAGAAGGTGTCGGTGTTGGATCGACACTTTGACTGCCGTTATCATTCGATGGATTTTGTGATCCTGTGGAATCTGATCCAGATGGTGCTTTGCAGGCAATCAATCCCTGAGTCAGCAGCAGAGCGATCATTAATTTTCTAAATGCGTGGCTAGTCATATCCATCCCTTTTGGTATTCGTGCGGGTTTCAAATGATCCTAGCGTGCTGCCTAATATTTCCACAATCCGTCGAGCTGCAGATTTTTTCCCGTGAAGAAAACTTAGACAGTTTGCTCAGAGGAGATTTTTGGATTGTGAAAACTCTTTTTGCGATTTCTGGTTGGCGAGTGGATAAATTCTTTCACAGCAAATTAACAGATGAAAAAATAAATTCTCAAATTAGTACGGCAAGACGTACTGGACGTGGGAAATTTCAATGGGATCTCACCGTAGTTGCTTGGAGAATTGCTCAGGTATGTCTTACATCTATTAGTACAACGAATAATCACTGGAATTTATGGTAAATGATAATTCATCGAGCGGAAAAATCTTAGAATTCAAAACTTTTTCTAAAGAAGAGTTGCCCGAATTAATTCGCATTCGTGTGTTGGAGTTTGTGCAGCTGATTTGCCAACATCCCGAACACGTGAACGTTGTATTAGCTCAAGAAAGTAATGAATTGAATTTTTCAATTTATTGTTCAGAGGAAGATAAGAATCGTCTCGAAACTACGGATCAAAATATTCTCGCAAGTCTTGAACAAGTTGTAGAGGGACTCACTTTCCATCATGGATTCCGTGGATCCATCAAATTATTCGCGATGAACGTCTTATAAGAAGGCGCAGAATCACTCGCAATAGAACGCTGATTGGTAATTAAATATAGAATGAGCGCCTAATCCGCTATCCTTAACAATATGTCACTTGAGTATATTGAAATTTGTCCTGACGAACTTAGAAAGCAGCTACGCGAACGCGGTCTGACGCATGCCGATTTGGCGAGCATGTTGGGGCTTTCAACGAAATCAGTGCAAAGATGGCTGAATCAATCTATCAAGCGCATGAAGATTGAAAATTTGGAAAAATTGGCGAAGGCTCTGAATATTGATAAAGAGCTGATCACCAAACAACGAGTTCCATTCCGGCCATCTCCGCTGAATCGCTCTTTTGAAGATCTTTGTTCTGAACACTTAGTTTATGCGATGGCTGCCAATGAAGATTGGAAAATCTACGCCAGTCTTTTGCGTTCTTACGGTCCAAAACAGCTCCCGTCGGTTCAAGAAGCTTATTTATATAAAAATCTAGGAATTGCGTCGCTGCGTTTGGGTAAGATGAATGCCGCGAAAGTTTATTTGGATAAAGCCGTCACGTTGTCTGAATCAAATGGTGATTATAATTTATTGATGATCGCATTGACGACTCATCAAGATCGTTGTCATATGATCGGCGATTATAAAGCCGGCATCCATTACTACAATAAAGCGACAGAAATCTTACCCAAAATCACGAGTGATAAAATTGCGAGTTTATATCTTGCCCGCACGGGAAAATTCTTTACGCAATGTGGTCGTGTTGATGAAGCGGTTTTTCTTTTGCGCCGAGCTTTAAGTCGTTACTACAAAACGGATACTCCGAACGTTCAATTCATTGCGTTTTGCCTGTCTTACCTAACGTGGGCGTATCTTCGTGCAAGAAATTATAAACTCGCTCGGACGACAGCCAAACGCGCGTTGCGTGCTTCACACCGTGCTGGATGGATCAGGGGTCAGTCTTTAGCACTTTATACTCTGGGAATTTTAACTTACTTGCAGCCAGAGGGGCGCGAGCTTCGTGATAAGTATTTCGGTAAAGGCCGTGCGATTAAAAGACACATTCCGAATCGTCCTATCGATGCTCCCATTGAAAAACTGGAGTTCTTGCGCCACTGTTTGAACCAAGATTTCGAAAAGGCCAAGAATTCGATAGTGTGGCGTTTAAAGAAAAGTCGTCGTAGCAATTTATATTTTAGCTATGCCATTTTGGATGCTTTGTTTTTAGCAAAATTAGACGGGGGAGTTCAGCCTATTCGTAGTACCTTCGTGGACCGCGCAGAAGAAGTCTTCACAAGAATGCAAACGGCTGATGCGCTGGAAGCATTGAAGTTTTTAAAAAGTAAATCTTCGATCACGCAAGAAGACTTGCTTAAATATTTCGTGTTCTAATTATTTCTTCGGAAAATGTTTATAGTACAGAGTCCATGAATCAATCATAGAGCCATCTTCAAAGACGCAATAGTCATATTGTTTGCCGTCTTTTTCTTTAAGAATTCTATTCTTTGCTTTCAAATCCCAGCAGTATTGCGCTGCCGGGTTGCCAGCAAGAGTCGTGTTGGGCTTCGTGGATTCAGTCGCTGGTTTTCCCGTGTAAGCAGTCCAAGCTTGGCACGAAGGCTTGCCGGATTTGATGCAGTCAGCTCCGATTTTAGCGCCTTGGTATTCGCTAATTTTCACTTCGCGATACTTTTCGTTCTCATAATAATTCAAAGACGTTTGTGCGAAGCTCTGTGATGACAGTAGGAGAGTGAAGGCGATTAGGAGTGTTCTCATTGTGTGACCGCCTTGTCTTCGAAGTAAGTTAACGTCGCATCTTTATAATATGTCCTATCTAATAACTGTTTGGCATCTACCCAGCCATCGCTATTCGCCGATTGCCATGATTGACCCCAGCTATTGACAATTTTGATTGCGTCGTAACACTTATTTTGGCTGTTGCAGACTTTCCGATAACCCGACACGACCACTTGATGTTGGTTCTTGCAGTTTTTGTTGCTTGGCTTTTCATCTAAGCAGATATTGCCAAGAGCGAGTGGACGTTTTTCACCCAAAGTTTTTTTAATTTGTTTAAGTGTTCCCGCATAATCACCTTTTTTGCCAGTTTCGGGATAAAAACCAACTTTTACATCTTTAGCTTCAAAGAAAGCGCTATTCTTTGCGCGAGAGCATTCCGGTGGAAAAAATAGTTTTGCGACGAATTCCGAGTAAGTCTCTTTGCCGAAAGCTTTCAGCATGTCTTCGTTTGAACTTTTTATTTCGAAATTTTGATTGATTTCATCTTTTGCGGTAGCGAAAAAGTCAGCTGCGCAAGTAGGACATTCTTTTTTCAACGACTGATATTTGTCGTAAGTTTTTTCTAATTTTTCCCAAGCTGCAGTTTGAATGTCGGTGGCATCTTTTGCTCCGCCAATTTTACTGAGAATTTTGTCTAAAGAAACGCATTCTTCTGAAGGAGCGCTGTGAGTTTGATAAGCGATAAGTTGCATTACGTTGGCGGCAGAACCACCATCGATTTTAGCTCCAGCACCATAAGACATTTCGCCATTTTCTATGGTGGAGTATTTAGTTAAGGCTATCGGTGAAAAAATATCTTTATTTTCAATCTTTGTGCAGTCAGTTTTCTGATATCTGCAATTTTCCGCTGAAAGCATTGTTGATGCTGCGTAAGCGTAGCAGACGCCTAAGCTATCTTGTGACATCACTGGTTGAAGATTAGTAACCTCTGTAATGCTTCCTTGAGTTTTATCGGAAGTTGGGACGGCGTTAAAGCCGTAGACCTGCGCTTGGGAAATAGAGCCAAAAAACAATGAAACAAATATTAGTTTTATCGCCATATATGAATATCGTCTTAGTTTGGGACAAAAATGGATAGTCTAGAGCATGGATACCTGGACTAGAGTCGGATGTAATCAACAAATACGTAAATGTTTAAATTTCCACAGTCTTTCTGCCGAAAAAGACTGTGGAATGAAACTCATCGTCGCGGCTATTTTTGCATGGACAACATTGTTCGGAGCGCTACCAGCTTCGAAAGCTGTCGCGTCTTCTTTCAACCCTGATCTTGTTTTGTTGAATCCCGCGGGAACATCAGTCGGCCAATATCTTTTGTCATACAAGGATTACCAGGATTTGCGCATCGACGTTGATAAAAACGGTAGCGTTGATATGTGGGTCTTGCGTAAAGGTTCACTTGAAATTCGTTTACGTTATTTGAATGATCAAGTTTCCTATATTCACTTTATAAAACATAAAGACGGCCGTGTTGCCGAAGCTTTGTATCGACCTGTTGGTAACAAGTTTACCCTGGTGAAAGCAGTTCAAAGAAAAGCTAGGGTTATAAATGGTGACTCGTCAGCGGCTTGCGCTGCCGATAAAGTTAAAGTGATAAATGAAGAAATAAAAAAGTTTTCCGAAACACTTTCAGCTGACGTAAAAGCTTCAAACTTTGAAAGTTACCTATCAGACACGTGTTTGGAGAGTGAGACGACATTCCCAATGCTTAAAGACGCCTTGATGGATAAAAACGATCTTAAGTTTGCAGATTGTATTGCGAGTGAAAAAGTGAACAAATCTGCACAGGCTAACAATTTCCAAGTCGATGAGACTTCACTTTCTTTATATAGTGCCCAACTGAAATTGGATCTTTTGAAGATCGTCGGTGAAAAGGCAAAAGAGCCACTGTTCACTTGTGAAGATGTTAAACCCTCCGATGCTGGAGATAAATCAAAGCCGATCCCTGTAAAAGGAAGTTATACTGAGGGAAAAGATATTAAAATTTCGATGCCCTCTTCTGATGCGAGCGCAAGCGATGTAAGACATGTGGTATTGCACGAGCTAGTGCATAGAGCGGGCCTTCAGGATGACAGACTCACGGAATTGATATTGAAAGAGTGTTCGAACGCAGGTGTTCAAAAAGACGAAACTGCGAATAGTCGTGGGCAGGAAAATAAGGGAATGTGGTCAGATAAACACTCTGTCAGCCATATTGCTAGCGAGGTTGGATCGGCACCAATAAAAAAAGGCGAAATGGGGCGATTGCCTGCAAGTGTCGTTGCGACGCCGATGAATGGTTCGATCGCGCTTCCTGATGATGTTATGGCGACGTTTAATGAGCTTAGCAATCAACCTGTAAGCGCGCCATCTGATATTGCTTCTGCTAAACCGATTGCGACTGGTAAACAATTAGCCGCAACTAAAGTTGATAAATCTCCAGAAGGTTTGACTGCTGCCGTGAAGGATAGTGCCAGTGCAAGTGCTCCGGTATTCCGTATGGCCAATGAAGTAATGGGTGCGGTGAGCACACCAGCTCTTGCGGAAACGAAGGACTCTTCATCCGGCTCCTATGTTTCTTCGGGCTCATCTGGAGGATCAGGTTCATCAGGTGGTGCATCCGATGTTGCGGTGGGCTCTTTGAATGCAGGGACAGCAACGGCAAAATCAGTTGCTGAATACACGAAATACCGTGAACAAGATGGTGTGAAATCAAATTCACGGTCTCCAGCTTCAACTTCCGTTGTGGCTTCGGGCGAAGCTCCAAACTTCAAAGTTCAATCTCGTAATACATTAAAGTCAGATGAAAGAATCGTTGAGCAAGTGGACCTGAACGGCAGTTATTCAATGGCGTCTGGTTCGGGCTCATCATCGTCTTCATCAGGTATCTCAGCTTCCGATACGGCATCTTTTGCAAAAGCAGATGCATCAAGAACGGCTAAAGCGGCAACAGCGGCAACTCGTGGTGCAAGTTCCTCAGCTCCAAGTTACTCAGGGAAGGCGGGAGGTTCAGCCGCGTCCCTTGGGGGCGGTGGTGGTGGCGGTTCATCAGGCGCATCAGCCGGTGGAGCATCCGCTCTTGCAGCAGATGATGAGTTAACGATTAAACCGGGGAATAATAAAGCAGCTTCGCCAAGTCGTGCTCCGGCAGCGATTGATTCTGCATCTGCAAAGGTGCAATCAGCGAATTCTTCTCGAGAAGAGGTTGTTACGTTCTTTGCGCGTGGCGATTATTCGACGACGAAATCTAAACTTAAAGATAACAACTTTGTAAATTCGCTTAAGACCAACAAAGTAACAATCATTGATTTGTACGGAAATTCTTACGGGGCTGATCGCGGCGACGTGGTTTTCTTGGATGAAGGGAATCGCTTTGTTCGCCAAAAATAAACGCAATAAATCAATGGTACTTCTTATTGTCGCAAGCTTCTGGTTGGGCTATGTCGGTTTAACTCTGGGGCAGTTCTATTATAATGTCGCACGCATGACGGATGATATTATTGCCGAACGCCATTCACAGATGGTGTATGCTGAAGACAATCAGATTCCAGCATTGATCTCTGATAATATTAATTTAGTAGATACAAATCTGCACAAAGCACACGACTTAGGGTTGATTCATTTCTATATTCTCCAAAAAGGCAGCGAGCCCGTTGCGTATTACAACGGTGGTGAAGGCCCTGAAGCATTGAACTATGACTATCAGACTTTTAACTCTGTGTTAGCAAGCGGCAATCTGGCATATAGAACGATCAAGATCATGGATTATCGCTTAACGGTCGGTATTCATCAAAATCGTCATCAAATCATCTTGCAGAATCTTAAATACATGAAAGGCCCCATTCTTCGTGACCTTGCGATGGTGACGGCATTTCTTTCGCTTGTCGTGTATTTCTTCTTGAAAGACATCATCGATCTTAGTCGCATTCTTTCATCGAAAGATCGTAACAAGATGGCAAATGTTCGTTCGCTTTCAAAAGAAGGACAAACACTTTTGCAAGCGGCTCGTTCTTACGAGAGTACTCAAAAAACATTGGAATACGAAAATAAAGTTTATACTGAAACGTTAACGCCCGCGATTGTGCACGAAATGAAGTCGGGTAAAAAAGCGCCATACTCGTTCCAGACGTCACTTATTCGTGTCGATCTAAACGGATTTACGCAAATCTTCTTAGATAAAAAAGACGAATATGTGACAGAGATGATGCACAACTATTTCGTTCGCGCGCGCGAGGTGATTGAACGTTATAACGGTTTAATCTATCAATACGTCGGCGATGAAATCGTTTTCCATATCAAAGAAGAAAAAGTAAATTCGCAGGCCATGGCGCTTGCGTGTTTAAGAAACATCTTCGAAGTTGCACAAGAAATTGAAGATAACTTGCCTGAAGGGGCGGATCACTACTTTAAAGTAAAGGGTTGCTTCGTTCTTGGTAAGATTCGTTTCGTACCGCAAGATTCAGGATTTTCATTATCGGGCTTGCCGCTTATCGAATCTGCGCGTTTGCTGAGTGTCGTAGAGGATAAAAAGAAAAGCTCCGTGACTTTCTATAGCGATATGGCTTCTCAGGTAGAAAATCTTTGCCATATCAGTGAAACAAAAGAAGCTGTGTTAAAAGGCTTTTCTGACAGAGCAAGCCTTTCTAAAGCGACGGAGTTCGCAAGCGTAAAAGAGGTATTAGCGCAAGGCCGTCTGGCTGACGTCACGTACTTCCGAGGCGATTCCGATCTCATTCAAATCTACGAATACCTTCATCAGGTGCTTGCCGTGGGGGACGAAGATATTTTCTTTAAAGTCTTTGCAGAACTAAAACACATCAAAGTTCGTCAAACGAAACAAGAGCAAGTAAATGCCTTTGTGAGTTTGTTTAAAGAAGCCCATAAATGGAATGAAGCTGGGAATGTCAGCGATAAAGTCCTGGCTTCGGTGATTTCGTTGTCGTCAAATTTAGTCCCAGTCAGTCAGGTCGAAAATTCATTGCTTGAGTTATTAACTCAATGTCTTGAACACAAAGATCCAAGAACTCAAGCGAACGCAATCATCGTGTTGGGTGACTTGGCTCAAGACATTACGTTCTTAAGAAAATACATCTACGTGAAGCACAATCGAGTGTCGGCGGATGCATTATTGGTGTCAGGTAAAAAACAATTCGATAAAGAGTTGGCTGAAAAGCTAGATGAGTTTTTAGAATCTAAAAACCCGCTTTTCAAAGCGAGTGGTCAATTCGTGGTGAAGCACCTAGCGGATCACTACAAGAACACCGACCCAGTGTTCTTTGAAACAAATCAACATCTGAAAACGTTATTAAAAAAGGCCTCATAGGCCTTTTTTAATTTTTAAATCCATCAGCTAAGGCGATATCGCGGGTGATGCCGCCGAATGGGCCGATATACACGATCTCTTCAAGCCAATTGATTTCAGAAGGGACGTCGTCTTTAAAAATCGTTTTTGACCAGAAGCGATTTGTATTATCCCAACTGTAGCCACGACTTTTTAAATGTTCTTTTGAATCAAATGGTGCCGCACTTGCAATCACTTGAGTCATCAAACGTTTTGCATTTGAAGTAAGCTCCGCAAGATAGGGTTTGTTCGTTGCTGGATCTGTATGACTTAGCAAGTAAAGTAAAGCATCAACGTCATTGATCGCACGATGTGAATCCGTAAAGAAACCATGGTAGATATTTAAAAGTTCTAACTTCGAACTGAAGAAGCCTTTGACACTCCAGTCGATTTGCTTCACTGAACACGCCCAGATTTTTTCTTTTGAAATATTAGCTTTACGATCAATGAATGGACGATCGAAGCGAGCATTATGGGCGATAACCAGAACGCACTCATGCAAAAGTTTGCCAACTTCATCCCAGTCGATTTTTTTGCCTGCAAGCATCTCATCTGTGATGCCAGTCAAAGCAATGATTTCTGGCGACAACGGGCGACCCGGATCTTGAAATTCTGAATAAGATTTTCCAAGACCTAAAACTTCGCCGGTATTTTTATTAAATTTAAATTGGCGCAGACCAATTTCGATGACTTGATCGTTTGCATGGTTAAGGCCCGTTGTTTCAACGTCTAATACGGCTCCCATGCGCACTAAATCGGCATTCTGTTCAAGCCATGCAGGAGTCGCGTATTCTGGAATCGCCAATTGACAATCTTCCAGGCGACGCAATGTCACTGTTTTTCCATCTTCTGATTTACCGATCCAACGAAAGGCCATGTTAAACTCCTCGGGATATAATTTACGACTTATTCTTGTCTTTCTCCAGTGAAAATGAATTGAAGGCCGTGTCAAAGTCATTCCTTTCCGAACCTACTGGGAGTACGATTCAGTAATGGCACGAAGTACTGGAATCTGGTCGCAATTAATCACTTTTGAACCTAATAAAATGGAGCCGTGGGTCGCATTTAGAGCGGCACTCGGAATGGCTCTTGCTGTCGGTATTGGGTTCATGATGAACTCGCCCGCCGTTGGTCTTTCTATTGCCATCGGTGCGTTGAACGTTTGCTATTCTGATAAATCAGACGCGTACATTGACCGCGCAAAAAGAATGATCGCAGCATCAGTGCTGTCGGCAGTATTCGTGTTTCTGGCAGCGTGGTCGGCTAATGAGCCTGTTTTGGTTTTTGTGTTATTAACGTGCATTGCATTTTTCTCTGGCATGTTGGTGGTGCTTGATACGGTGATTGCTGATCTAAGTGTGATCTGTCTTGCGACGTTTTTGATTTTTTCGGCGCAAGCTTTGGATGCTGGTTCCGCTTTGCATTTAAGTTTGTTTGCGTTCATCGGTGGCTTGCTGCAAGCGGTGATCGGCATCGGTCTTTGGCCATGGAGACGTTATCGCCCGGCACGTCGGGCTTTAAGCGCATTCTTTCAAGACATCGCACGACTGACTTCAACTTCCGGAACGGCAGAGCAGGCCCCGCAGGCAACGCATTTGAGTATCGAAGCACAGAATGCTTTAAAAGATCTTGCTGGCGATTCAAGGGCAGATGCACGACGATATCGATCTTTATTGGCGCAAGCAGAACGTTTGCGTTTGACGATCCTATCTTTGTTAAGACTGCGCAAACGTTTAAGTCGTGAAATTGATCAACATTTTAGTGTCAGTCTATTAGACGATATTCTGAAATCAACCGCGAAAGTTTTAGATTCCGTCGGAGAAGTCATTCAGACGTCGCAATCTATTGGCGTGGCACCCCCAATAATCGTACAAATTGAAAACCAAATTACGCAGATTAAAAATCAACGCTCTGAAAATGAGTCGGCATTTCTAAATGCTGTCTTAAATGATCTAACCTATCAGATGGATATGTTAGCAGGACAGCTTCGTGCGGTAGCAGATCTTTCACTGCGCACAACGGCAGTGGGTATTCAGAAAGCAGAGCAGATCGAAGCTTCAAAACCCATCAAGATGCGTTTTCGCGGAAGTCTTGCGACACTGCGTGCGAATCTAACTTTTAAATCTCCTGGTTTCCGTCATGCTGTGCGCTTGTCTTTGTGTATTGCGATTGGCGAGATTCTTTCTAAGTCTTTAAATCTGCATCGCGCGTATTGGGTGCCAATGACAATCGCGATTGTGTTGAAGCCTGATTACGCGGCAACATTTAATCGCGGTATGCTGCGGGTGTTGGGAACTTTAGCTGGACTGGTGATTGCTACTGTCTTGTTTCATATTTTCCCAGAAACACAAACGGCGGAATTTATTCTTATCGTCTTATTTACTTTCCTAATGCGGTGGGTGGGATCAGCGAACTATGGCATCTTTGCGATGTGTGTGGGGGCTTTGGTTGTGGTGTTGATCGCTCTTACGGGTGTTTCCCCTAAAGAAGTGATCTGGGCCCGTGGACTCAATACGTTCATGGGTGGTGCGATCGCATTGATTGTTTATTTGTTATGGCCCACTTCAGAAAAGTTGCAACTTAGCGAAGTCATAGCACGTATGCTTGAAACGTATCTTGAATATTTCAAAGCGGTAGTTGCCGTGATCAAGGGTCACTCGGGTTATTCCGATCAAGATATGGATCGCATTCGTCAGACCTCGCGTGTGGCGCGCACAAGCTTTCAAGCTGCCTCAGGTCGTTATACGCTCGAGCGCGGGGCTAATTTTGAAGATCTTAAAGTGATCAGTGCGATTACGGTAGCTTCGAATCGTTTTGCGCACTCGATGATGTCGATGGAGGCGGGTTCTTCGCAAAGACTTTCTGACAATCAGAAAGAAGCCTTTAAGGAATTTGCGGCACAAATCGAAAAAACAGTGACGTTGTTAGTTGAATGTCTGCGTGGCAAAGATATTCCGCAGAATGAATTTCCGGATGTTCGCCAAGCTTATGTGAAACTTGTCGAGTCGCGCGAAAAAGAAGGTGAGCAATTCAGCGTTATCTTTGAAGAGGCCGATCGCATGGCTAACAGCCTTATCACATTGACCGAACACGTTCGTAAACGTTTGGTCGAAAACAAAATCAATAATCGTAAAGAAGTGCCGGTCTAAAATACGGACTAGAAGACTGAAAAAATCGTATTCACATTCATCGTAACGCCAGACCACGCAAGGTGCTGTGGATAGAATGTGAAATACGGATTTAGATAAGTGTCACGATTGATGGCCCAGCCTAAACCCAGGCGCTGATTCACAGATTTATTTAATAAGGCATATTGATCGCTGCGACCGCGTGGATTCCACAATGAAATATTCGATGACGTAACGACACTTAACTTGTCAGAGAAGTTGTATTTTACATTCGGATTAAATTCGAAGCTATAACGGGCGGCCTTGCCATCTTTTTTGATGTATTCACGTTCATACATGAAATACCCAACGGCCATATCAACACCAACAGCAAAGGCACTGGCACCTAGATCATAGACGATCGAATGATTATCCAAAAGCATTCCGTATTGGCCGACATTTTTAAACTCTGGGACCGTACGCAAAACAAACCCCGGCGAGTTCTTCATTTGCATGTCCCACACACGCGTCGAGTAGTCATAAGTCAGCGAAGGATTGCTGACATCAAAGCGCTCCATCCCGTGAAAAGGATGAATGGCTTTTAAACCCGTCGAAAGACCCACTGTGCTTTTTGAATTGATACGATAGCGTAAGCCCATGCTGCCACCGATAGCCGTTTGAAAACTTCCAATGCTGCCATCAGGATTCGGCTGATCTTTTTCAGACATATCCGCTAACGTCGGTCCCGTATAACTAAGATTAAACTTCAAGCTATAACGAGACAGTGAACCACCGTCGGCTTTCAACTTTGCGTCGGTGATATCAGAGTTATCTTGAAAGGTTTTATTACGAAGAGAGTCTACTAAAACCGATTCGTTCACCGTTTGTGACGACACCGCAGTTTGTGAAGTTTGCGCAAAAGCGGAAGAAGCAGCTAAAAAAATGGCAGCAATAATAAATCTATTCATAAGCAAGACCTTCCGGTTTCAGCAAGGCCACGCGCGAACCAAAGCGGCGAAGTTGCTCTTGGTTATGAGTAATCATAACCAGTCTGTGATTGTTCTCACGAATCCAATTGTTCAGATACGCTTCTAATAAGCGCGTACGCTCTGGATCAAGGGAAGAACTTGGTTCATCCAGAAATAGAATTTGAGGATTCAACTGAAGACTACGCACCAAATGCACAAGTTGAGCTTCGCCACCTGAAAGCGTCGTAGCATTTTTTGCTAAGATCGAATCGTTAAGACCAAATTCGCGCAAAAGATGTTTGGCCTTTTCTAAATCAAAAGCCTGGTTTTTATGAGAATGAAATGAATAAGGATAACGAAGATTTTCTTCGACAGTTCCCGGAATGAAGTGCGCCTTTTGATGGATGTAGTGAATCACTTCTGAAGAATCTTGAAACATAATGTTTGTTTTGTTTTTCTGTTCTTCGCGAATCTCTGAAAGATCAAGGCCTGTCATGGATTTCAATAAACGACTTTTTCCTGAACCAGAAGGTCCGCTTAAAATTAATTTCTCTTGAGGTGGTTGCAGGAACGACCACGTCGGAACGTGTGCAGTTAGCCACTTCGGCATAAAGAAATAGTGATTCATGAAAAGCGCAATCAAAGTGCCGACCATTGAAGTCAGTAGGATCAAGAACATCACTAGAATCTGAAAACGCGCCGCTGTGAGTGGATCCACGCCACCGATAAGCTGACCCGCCATAACACCGGGAAGGCTGACTAAGCCGACAATCGTCATACCGTTAATAGTGGGTGTTAGCGAAGTGCGCAGCAGGTCACGATAAACACGGTGAGCGGCTTCAAAGTGATTTGCACCAAGTGATTTAAAAGTTTCAATTTCAAGAATATTTTCTGCGCGCACACGTTCTAAATTGACGAGTGCCAAGGAAATCGCCGAAAGCGCATTCCCCATCAAGACACCCATATAGGGCACGAAGAATGAAGCTTGCTGTAAGGCGATTTGATGAAAGAAGACTTCAAGGCTTAAATACCCAAGCGGCCACGCACTTCCAAGAAGTGCCACGAACGCGACACCGTACATTTTAAGCGATTTGTGTTTAAGGCGCGACACCACCGCTTGCGCTGCAACCAAAGTCATAAATAGCAGCACTAAAACATTGAGCAGCGCAGATTCGCCTTTTAAAATCCATCGTAAGACAAAGCCAACGGCAATTAATTGAATCGTCGTGCGCAGTCCCGCAATAAAAAAATCTTTTTCAAGATCGAACTTTAGAAATTTAGAAATAGAAATCGCAATCAGAATTAAAACTGACGCCATTGCGATTTGTAAATTGCCAAAATCCTGAGCGTAAAGAGAACTCGCCGTCATCAGTCCTCCTGAAAGATCTTATGCAGTTGAATTGATTTAGAACCCTTAAAGAAGGCCATGTCAAAGTGTGACTGCATTTCCTTTAAAGTTGAACGAGCTTCCTGAGCATCAGCAAATTTGAAAGTTTGAAATGAAGAATTCAAACCCTGGACAATGGCTTGAGCCTCCGTACCCACGGTTGCAACCCTCACAGGGGACCCATGAAACAACGACGTAATCTCGCGGCCAATCTTAATGTGTTCTTCTTCGCAGGATAAGCCTAGCTCAAGCATTGAACCTAGAACCAATAAAGTCCTTTTGCCTTGAGCGAGCTTTGCGAATTCCTGCAAACCTAAGAGCATACTTTCAGGACTCGCATTGAATGCATCATCAATTGCGTAAGTGCCGTTCCAATCAAAAGCCTGAAAACGACGAGCGACACCTTTAAACGAAGCTAAACCTTCGTGAATTTTTGCAACAGGGATATCCAAAGCGACAGCAATACCAACAGCGGCTGCCACATTCAGTTCTTTCGCGGAAGCTGAAAACGGGCAGTGAAGTGTGCGAACTTGTCCTGCAATTTTCAAAATAACTTCTGAAGCGGAACGGGAAGGTAAAATTTGAATTTCACTTTCTGTAACATAACCGAATGTGATGACACGTTTCCCTGTGGAACGCGCTTTTTCTAAAATCATCGCATCTTCATAAGGAACAATAAGCGTGCGTGCCGAAGCGGCATCAAGACCCGACATTTTTTCTTGTGCTAATTTTTCTTTAGAACCAAATTCGCCGACATGGGCTGTGCCGATGTTTAGCAATGCCACCACAGAAGGTTGCAGATAACTTAAAGGGATCGCGAAATCACCAACACGACGAGCGCCCATTTCAAATCCCGCAATCGCGCATGTGTTTGGCAGACGTAAAATCTGATTCGCCAACGCAATTTTCGTATTCAAGTTAGCAGGACTGATAAATGAAGTCTGCGGATGTGATGCCTGAAGAATTGCGCCCAGAAGTTCTTTAACGCTGGTTTTGCCATTGCTGCCAGTAATAACGGCAACTTGTGCTTGGAGTGAGGGACGATGTTGAATGGCGAGGTTAAAAAGATATTTACGCAGATCAGGAACTGAAAAATGCGGAACATCGAAGGACGCGATCTTTTCATTTTCTTGATAAGTAAAACCGATCGCGCCTTTTTTAACGGCCTCTGCGATCAAAGAGTGTTGATTCACTTCTTTGATCGTCATTGGCAAAAACCAATCCCCGGCTTGGATCTTCGAGACATCAGTCTGAATGATTGCAAACGGAGGATTCATCATAGATTTAAACCTTGAAGTGACTGCGTGCTTTCAACACTTCTTTCAAAGATTGCGTCTTTTGGAACATCTCAATCATATCGTCGGCTGGAGTTTTTCCAGAGATCACACGTTTTTTAAATACTTCCAACGCTTTTGCATCAAAGCCCCACTCTTTCAAAACCGCAGGCGCTTTTTCAAGAAGTTCTGTCGCGCGAGCAGACATGTCTTCAGCTTGCAAGCCATGACGAGCCACTTGGCCCAAGTCATAGATGCGAGTTTGCTTAGAAGCTCGGCCCATCAAGCTTTCATCAAGCACAAGAGCTAAGAATGAAAGGAATTGCGCTTCAATTTCTTCGATTGAGTTTGGCATATCAAAGACTTTGAATTCGTAACGGTTTTTTTCCGTTGGATGGAATTCAATCGGAGGCGCGATGTAAGAGCGTTTGTGCATACGGAAGCTTTTGCCGAAACCTTCACGAAGAGGCCACAAGCTGCCATCAACAAACGGAGATGCCGTGCTGAGTGCAGACAATGCTGGACCGTAATAGTTGATTTTTGCTTCAAGCTCATCGTCGTTAACCAGAGCTGCTAGATTTTCTGGAAGGCTGACGTTGATGTCTGGACCAAACGTTGTCATCACTTCCATAGACCATTGCCAATAGTCGTGACGGCGTTTGTTTTGTGGTCCCGAGAATTTTGAATGAATCGGGTGATGAGACAAGCATACAAGATCGTAGTTGTTCTCGTTCATTTTAGCGCGCAGGCGTGAATACAAAGTTTTGTGAACTTCTAATACGTGCTCAAGGCTGTCGCAAACAGGCGTTCTGATTTCTACACCTTTAGGTAAAATTTCTTTTGCGGCGAAATCCATGTCAGGCAAGTGGTAACCTTCAACAACGAAAGGCATGAGTTTCGTTTGTGGAGGCTCAAGATCCAAACCGTCGCAAGAAGGAATGCCTTCCAAAGAAACGCTTTCGAAAATCGCGTTCAGCGTTTCGAATGTCAAATCATGATGCCATAGTGGAGTGAAGTCGTCTTTTTTAACGACAAGGTATTCGGACTCAAGACCGAAACGGAAACCTTTTGCGAAATTCTTTTTTTCCTCTGTGGAAAACTGCGAAAATTTCATAAGTAATCCTTAAGCCTTTTTTCTTCGTGCGAGATAAGGTTGAACAAAAATAATAATACCTGAAACTAATAGGAAGAATACGCCCACAGCGCTGGGCAAGAACAAGCCATAACGAACCACGGGGCCGAAATAAGCGCCTTCATGAAGGGCTGTTAGGAATGAAGCGCGGCGAATACCTTTACCAGTGACTTGGCCTGTCACTCCGTCGATTTGAATTTCCCATTGAGTGTTCTTAGCGCGCAAGCGGATGTTACCAACGGCGGGTCTAATATCGATTTGCGAAACATCTTTCCAGGATTGAATTTGGGCTTCCGGTACAGAACGAGCGGCTTCAAGAATTTGTTCGAAGCTGACGGAAAGAGCCGATTTAACTGGAGCATATTCTGGTTGAACCCAGCTATTGAAACCACGTGTGGCGAGCGTAATGCCAGTCACCAAGGTGATCAGAAACGGTAAAGCAATAACGATTGAGACCCAACGGTGATATTTGCGCATGATTCGAAACATAGGGCATCTATATACGCCAGGTGTTCCATCTAGGAAAGCAAAGCCACTTTATAGGGAAATAATGAAAATCAAGTGAGGTTTAAAGCCGATATATTGCTCTATAAAGCCGGTAATTTTCATTTGTTCAGCTGCAAAGGGTCTGTGAACAGTTCTCAGATACTAACAAAGTACAAATGGCTGCCCTGGACAGAAGCGATATCATGGATATTAGAGGTTAGAACTTCGAATGAAAAGATACATGTTTGGGCCCAAAAAGCATTTCGTTAAAGACGTCCTTGCGGTCGTTATTTCAGTCGGGGTGGCATTTGCTATTCGCGCGATATTTAGTGAAGCGTTCCATGAAGGTTTACCATTTATCTTCTTTCTTTTGGCGATCATGTTTTGCGGATGGTTTGGTGGGTTCTGGCCCGGATTCGCGGCGACCGTCGCCTCCACGCTTTTAAGTCATTATTTCTTTTTGTCGCCCGTTCATTCTTGGAAAATGGCCAATGATGAAGGTCAGTTGATACAGCTTGCAATTTTCTTTTTGGCAGGCGTTCTAATTTCATTGGGTTGCGAGAGATTTCGTAAAGAAGTCCGTCTTAAGAATATTTCCGATCTCAATTCGATGCGACTTTTGAAGCGATCTGAAAGCAATGAGGATTTATTAAATAATATTATCGATGCGTTGCCATCTCTTATCGCCAGTGTTTCCGCTGATGGAAGGTATGAGATGGTCAATCAAAGTTATGCCGATTGGTATGGGCGTGATCGCTACGATATCGTTGGCAAAAGATGGATAGATGTCATTCCGGCTGACCGATATGAACAAAACCGATCTTATTTCGAACAAGCCTTCGCTGGTGTAGGTGCAAGTTTTGATACTCAAGTTTTAGATACACAGGGCATGCGCAGAGTTTTTCACTCCACTCTTATTCCAATGGGGAAACCACTCGAGCGTGTGCTTTTTGTATCGCAGGAGATTACGGATCGTATTCAGGCCTTAGAGACGGTGAAAAAGAGCGAGATGGAATTTCGCACCATCTTTGAACTTGCGGGCTCTGGAAAATTCGAATTCGATACATCCGATACTCATTTTCTTCGAGTGAATCGTAAATTTTGCGAGATCACGGGATATTCGAAGGAAGAATTGCTACAAATGCGTTTTTTCGATCTTGCGCCGGAAGAAGAACGGGAGGCGCGCTATCAAGAATATTTGGAAATTTTGAACAAGCCATCTTCAGATAATGCGTCTGAGAAAACTTACATTCGTAAAGATGGCAAAACCGTGTGGCTTGCGATCACTTCGGCGTTCATTCGCGATCCATCTGGAAAATCAATTCGCGCCATTGCGACAACTCAAGACATCACTTATAAAAAGAAATTCGAATTTGAGTTGATGGAGGCCAATCGCCGAACGGAAGAAGCGAATCGCGCAAAATCCGCATTCTTGGCCAACATGAGCCATGAAATTAGAACGCCCTTGGGAGCGATGTTAGGCTTTGCCCAGCTTTTATCAGAGGCAGAAAATCTTGATCCCGATCAGCGTAAACAAGTTCTGACAGTTTTGCGCAATGGTGAGCACTTGTACCGTCTTGTGAATGAACTCCTAGATATTTCCAAAATTGAAGCCAATAAAATGGAAATTGAAAGAATCGAGTTTGATCTTGAAGAAGTTCTGCGTGATGTGACATCGTTATTCGCATTAAAGGCCCAAGAAAAAGGTCTTGCCTTCGAGGTGCGCAGCGAAACGCCTCTGCCGTTAAGAGTTGTGAGTGACCCGACCAAAATGCGTCAGGTCGTCTCCAATATCATCGGCAATGCAATTAAATTTACCGAACGTGGTGATGTTATAATTCGTTGTGGGATGGTTGGTGATTTTCTGTTTGTACGTGTTGATGATACCGGGCCAGGTATCTCGACAGAAAATCAAGCAACCTTATTTCAACCTTTTGCGCAAGGTGATGTGGCGACGACGCGTAAACATGGTGGCACGGGTTTAGGGTTATATCTTTCAAAGAAAATGGCTCACGCCTTAGGCGGTGATGTAGTGCTTGAACGCTGTGATGAAGGCAAAGGTTGTACGTTTGCCTTGTCATTTCGTTTGGAAATTCCGGATCGCTCAAGGGTCTTTCATATCGATGCCGGAACTGAAGCTCATGTGGCGAAAGGCCAGGCTAAAAAAACGGTTTATGACAGAGTTGACGGAGCAAGAGTGTTAGTTGTCGATGACGTTGAAGACAATTTGCAGTTAGCGAAATTGTTCTTGTCCGCGTCAGGAGCTGTGGTGGAATGTGCTTTAGATGCTCGCGCTTGTTTTGAACTACTGAAGCAATATCAGTTCGATATTGTGTTGCTGGATATTCAAATGCCGAAGATCGATGGTTATGAGGCGGTTAAAATTATTCGCGAGCAGGGTTATAAAGTGCCAGTCATCGCGTTAACCGCGCACACGATGCTTGGCGAACGAGAACGATGTTTAGAAGCGGGCTTTGATGGTTATTTAGGAAAACCTATCAATCGCACGGCCCTGATTCAGACTGTAAAAGCATTTTCGCAAAGGACTTCCCAATCTTCTTAGCTGGAGGAGACAGAAGTGAAAACGATCTTAGTTTTTTTAGTGCTCATGCCTTATTTTGCAATTGCGCAAAACAATAATTCTTTGTGGAAAATAACCAAGCCCGCGTGGACCGAAGATGATGAAATTCGTTTTGGACAGTTTGTAACCAGTATTGGTCAGGCGGTCTCGGCTCGTAAATGTCGTCGCGTCGACACGTGTATTAAATCTGCTGCAAATCCATATCGTGATACCGATCCAGCTGATTTAAAACCAGAATCAGATTGTGCGGACTTTCCTTACTTTTTGCGTTCGTACTTTGCGTGGAAGAATGGCTTACCCATGTCCTTGGAAAGTATTGTAACTGCACGCCCTGTGCCTGGGAATAAAGGGGATCTTCGTTATACAACTTATGGAAATATTGTCCTTGCTCGCTACGATGTTTTATCAACAGCTTCAGTCTTCAACGATCAGTGGTTAGCATCAACTTATCCAAGTGCCGTGCAATTTTTGAATGAATCTTTGAAGAAGCTGACATGGTCAGCAGCCTATCGGATGATGGGATTAGAAGATGGCGATCTTTATACCGATTACTATCCAGCGAAGATTTCTCGCGATGCTGTTCGTCCTGGGACAGTGATTTATGATCCTAATGGCCATGTCACAATCATTTGGAAAATTGGTGACGATGGGCGAATTTATTATATCGACTCACATCCCGATAACACCGTCAGTAGTGGCATGTTTAATTCAAAATTCAGTCGTAGCATTCCGGATCAAGGCGCGGGATTTAAAAACTTTCGGCCCTTGATCTTGGCAGGCGCTACTAAAGACTCAAGTGGCGCCTACGTCGGCGGGAAAATCATCGGCGCAAAGAATGCGACCTTAGCATTATATGGGAAGGAACAATTTTATGGTACGAATCCTGATCCAAAGGGTGATTGGAAAAAAGGGAAATTTGTCTATAATGGCAACACCGTTTCTTATTACGATTACGTGCGCATGAAAATGGCCAAGGGTGCTTTAAAAATTAACCCTGAGACTGATATGAAAGCGGACGTCACTGATATTTGTGATAGTTTGCAGGATCGTGTGGAAGCCGTACAGGCCGGTATCGATGCAGGTATTCAAAACAAAGAACACCCAGAGCGATTGCCAGAAAATATTTACGGCACAACCGGCGAGTGGGAAAACTATGCCAGTCCCGCACGTGATGCGCGTTTAAAAATGGTTTTCATGGAGCTTTTGTATTCGGCGAAAAATTATATCGCTCGCTATAAGGCTAACGATCCCACGATCGTTTACAAAGGCAAAAATCTAGCGAAAGATTTGCTTTCGACTTATCAAACCGGAGTGAAAGCTTGTAAGTTTTCTTATGTAAACTCAGCAGGTGTCAGCGTGAATTTGGATATGGAAGAGCTACGCAAACGTTTGTTTTTGATTAGCTTTGATCCTTATCATTGCGTCGAGCTGCGTTGGGGAGCGTCAGAAAGTAAAGAGCTGTCCAGTTGTCACGATGATCCTGAAAAATTCCGCTGGTATCGCCAGGAACGTTGGCTTCGTTATCAGTGGGAACGTCAGTTTGAGTTCCGCATGGATTATTCGTTGGAAGAGCTCATTGGACCGTTGCCAGGCACCGGTATCGCAGAGCCACCCGATGTGGATATCGAAGCGTATCTGAATTCGGAAATTAAAAAATAACTTTGCAGAAGATCCTGTCCTATGAAAGTCTTAAAGGCAGGATCTATGCTTTTACCTTTCCTAAAATCTTTTTTTAATCGCATTTCAGCATTCTTCGCTTCACAAGACGCGATAGAAATCTATACCGACGGCAGCGAAAAAAATGGGCGCGGTTCGTGGGCTTATGTGATCGTGAAGAACGGACAGGTGGTTCATGAAGCCAGTGGTAAAGAGCGCAAGGTGACCAGTACTCAAATGGAGATGCGTGCTGCGATCGAAGCTTTGCAGTCTTTATCAGAACCCACTTCTTTGAAGCTTTTTTCTGACTCGCGTATTTTAATTGATACGATGACTTTGTGGCGTAACGACTGGAAACAAAATTCGTGGCTCAAGCCTTCAGGTGTGGCTATTCCCAATATTGGCTTGATTCAAAGTCTTGATTGTTTGGATGAAAAGCATCGCATCGAATGGGCCTGGGTGAAAGCGCACGCGGGAATTTCGTTTAATGAACGCTGTGATGAATTGTGCCGAATCGCAAGAGAATCTCTGGGATAACAACCTTGGCCTTATTTCTTGCAAGAGTTTATTAAAGGTGCGGTCTTCGGTCTGGTCTTTATCTCTGTCTAATCTGCTATCCTGAAGGCACTCGTATTAAGAGGAATGAAGGAGGTCTTTTATGTCTGGTCATCATAAAAATAAAGGCTTTAGTCAAACGAGCAAACGTTATGAAGGCTCGTTGAAGGCACAACGTAAAGCAAGTCATAATAAACAATTAGATCATTCTAGCGACGTTCATGAAGAAGAAGCTGGCCAAAGTTCATCTAATAAAAATACTGCGAATAAATAGAGGTGAGTATGGAGATTCAAAATATTTCCTCGAAGGATCCAATTGCTCATACTCAAAATATCGCAATGCACTTACATGCGTTGAAAGATCACTGCGAGGAAGATATTTCTAAAGTTGAAGATCCCAGCGCCAAGGCGTTGTTTCAAAGAGCCGCCCAAGTTCTAGGAACTTTGGAAAAAGACTTCCAAGAATTTAAACGCGGATCTTCCGATGACTTTGGTGAAGATGAAAACTCATATGAAGAGTAATGTGTTATCAGCAGGGGTGATTCCTTTTTTAAATGAAAAGCCCCTGCGTTTTTTATTGCTTCGCAGTTACAACTATTGGGATTTTCCAAAAGGCGAAGTAGAAGAAGGTGAAGATCCATTTCTGGCCGCGCAACGCGAGCTTAAAGAGGAAACCGGTCTTGAACCGTATAAATTTCCATTCAAAAAAGAATTCATCGAAACGGAGCCCTATGGCAAAGGCAAGGTCGCGCGTTATTACATCGCAGAGATGAATACTGACAAGGTCGTGCTTGGCATCAATGAAGAATTGGGGCGTCCCGAGCATCAGCAATACAAATGGATGACTTATGAAGAGGCGCTCGAGGTGACAGTGCCGCGGTTACAACGAGTATTGAAGTGGGTGAATGCGAAACTATCTTAGTGATGAATTTCGCCCTCATTGTTAAGTCGTGCCGCTTTTTCCGAGACACGTGTTAGGACTGATGGCGCAAGTGCCGTGTGCGCACTACGTCCTTCCACTTGTGTTTCACGATCTGCGGTGCCTTCTGGCAAAAAGCGATTTGCTAGGCCAATGATGTCTGAAAAGAACTCTGGAAAGTGCACATTAATTCTGTGTGCAAGTTTCGCGGTAAGAGAAATAGTCAGTTCTGCTTTACCCCAGCGCACAGCTTCGCGAATTTCTTTAGCAGACTTTTCAGCGTTTTGTGAAATAAGTGGTAACGAGTCCAAGATCGCAAAGATCGTATATTCTTTTGTTGCTTGACCTTTGAATTTCGCATGATCGATAGAGCCGGTTCTCATTAAATTCGGACAAACTGTTGTAACATAAATACCGTCTTTCATAAGTTCCGCGCGTAGCGATTGTGAATAGCCAGTTAAGGCGAATTTACCGGTACAATAGGCGGCAAGGTGAGGTACCGGAATAAGCCCGCCAATGGAGCTAATGTTCACAATACGCGATCCAGCGGTCATATGGGGTAGGCACGCCTCAACCATATGAAATGGCCCCCAGAAATGTGTATCGATGGATTCTTCAAAGTCTTTCGCTGTGGCATTTTCAATTGGCATTGAAGAGATGACGCCAGCGTTATTGATTAAAATATCAATGCTGCCGAAATCATGCAAAATATGCGAAACGGTATCGACCACTTGAGAATTGATTGTGCAGTCACAGGCGTAAGTATGGACTAACGTATCTGGACACTCAAATTGCAAAATATTTTTTGCGCGCAAGAGTTCCTCGGAATCGCGGGCAAGTAAGGCGATGGAAGCCCCGTCTTGCGCAAACTCCTTCGCCAGCAAAAGACCTAAACCGCGGGAACCCCCGGTGATCACGACGACGTTTCCTTCGAAATCAATGTATCGGCGGCTTTCTTTAAATTTGGTATAAATCATGGAACCTAAAAAACCTAAGCCTACGCCCATTAAAAATCTTTTTGCCAAAGTCTTCATGGTGTCTCCCTTAAAGTTGCGGTCCTTTCATTCCTCGAAATGAATCAGAGAATCGTGGTGGCATTAAATTCGCGACCATATCCCAAGTCGTGCCAATGATAGTTTGTTCTTGAATTTTTGGTTTTAGTTTTTCAAAGGCATTCGCCATCATCTGCGATTCTTCGTCAGAAAAGTTTTCACGAGCCAAGGCGAATAATTCGATTTCTTCCTCGTGAATGTGATGTTCAAGAGCTTCTTTCAGTTTCGCAGCCGTGGCTTTCCAATCCATATTGGTTTTACTTTGTAATTGCAGCATACGTAATAATGTTTCTGCTTCCATATGCTCTTTGTAGCCATGCAAAGCGCGATCTTTTAAGGATTTGATTGTGCGCAAGGAGTTGTAAAAAACAGATTCCTCAGCTCGTGAGTGTGGAACAAGTTCATCGCGAATTTGTTCCAATAAAAAATGGCGTGTCTGTTTATCTCCTTCAGGAAGACTGAGTAGATCAACGAAAAGCTGCTTTAATTTATCATGGTCTCGCTTTAACAGTTCGTATATTTCCATGATGAAATCCTCTCTGTGCTTTGTAATCAGAATCGAATCGTCTATGAATTTTCACAAGAGGGCTGACAAGAATACATGACTTGTGCAGGACTACGGGCGGGGTTGCATTCGAAAGGGACGGGTGTATTCTGATTCCATTCTAGGAGGTCGCTCATGAAACTGAGAACACTATTGCTTTTTGCAATCGCAGCAGCGGGGACCGCCTACGCTGTGAAAGCTCTTGCTAAAAATAAACGTGAACCGTTAAATTTAGGCCCGGTCGATCCGATTGATCAAGAGATCGACGATTCATTTCCGGCGAGTGATCCTCCGTCTTGGACTTCGGGAAGTCCTTCCTCTGATCAGCTTCATTAATGAAAAAAGGGGCTTCGTAAAGCCCCTTTTCTTTTTCACCAATTGGATTGTGGCCAACTAGTATTGAGACGGATTATTCCGAGAATATCTTTCTTCATCAAAATCTTCGTCTTCATAATCTTCGCGTGCGTGAAGACGACCTTCATCCATTTCAGAATCATAGTCTTCATCCCAACGATCAGAACGAGAAGACATTGGACGTCTGCCTGATTGTGATTGTTGCGATTGACTAGATTGACCTCTTCTTGAGCCGGAGCTCGAGCCTGAAGTCATTGAACGTTGAGAGCCACGACGAGAAGGAGAATAATTTTCCTCTTGATCGCGATCCGCATTCGCGTAACGACCTTGGCTGCCTAAATCATCATAGTCTTCATCCCAGTTTGTGTGGGATTGAGTGAATTGACGGCCGCCAGTGCTGCGACGTGGGATGTCTTCATCATAGTCACTGCTACGACCATATTCAGATGAGCGTGAGCTACGACCTTGATTTCTTGTGTTACTTGCAGAACGACCTTCATCATAATCTTGATCCCAACCCTGATTGCGACTGCCTGAATATTGTGTATTGTCGTCGTAGTCATTGTAACGATCACGAGATCCCATTTGTTGTTGCGAGTGACCTCTTTGACCACCGCCACGAGATTCGCTTTCATAATATGGGCTCATGCGATTGCTTCTATCCATGTCTTGATCTTGATTTCTTCTAGAGCTAGAAGCGGAGCGAGTCGCACTGGAACCTCTTGAAGAGCCTGAGCTTGAACTTGAGCGAGAACTACTAGTCGAAGGCGAGCGTCTGCTTGAGCTGCTACGACCAGATGTACTCCTTGAACTTGTGGATCTTGAAGCCATAACTTCCTCCTTGTGTTTCCGAGCTAAAGTCTCGGGTTAAAAAACAGTGTTTTCACAAAAGTCCGACAATCAATTTATAGAGAGCAAACACTGTGCCCAATTAAGCAAGCATACGGTTTTCTTAAAATATTTTATGAAGAGGAAAAGCTCCTCTGTGAGGCAGAATAGGCCGTTCTGAATTGGGTCTGTAATATCACGTCGTGAGGCTGGTCTTTACATCCATTTTCAGAGGCATAAGGTTGAGGAAATAGAGAGAGGTGAGTATGGAAAATCAGCATGCTGAAGTTTCTCCCGAAGGACGACGCAAGAGACTTGAAGACAAGGGATTGGAAACTGTCGAAGCTGTGACTGTGTTGGCTTCAGCACAAAACCTCTACACCTTTTGGTTGAACCCTCAGAATTTTATGGCTTTCACCGAGCAACTGGAAAGTGTCACAAAAATATCTGACACTAAATCCCACTGGAAATGGAAAGCTTTGCGTGGCAATAAAACTCTTGAATGGGACAGTGAAATTGTTGAGAGCACACCTTATTCAGTCATTGCCTGGCGTTCAACTCATGTTTCGGAAATAAAACTATCAGGCCGGGTTGAATTTCGACCTCTTGATTATGGCCGTGGAACTGTCGTGACAGTGCGAATTGCTTTTGATGTTCCTGGCGGAAAGTTCACCGAGTTCATCGAAAAAATGCTGGGTGAAAGTCCACATCAGAACTTGAAAATGAACCTTGTAAAATTGCGTGAACTTTTTGAAGCCGGAGAAATTCCTCGCGTTGAAGGACAACCAGCTGGCGCAGATCGAAAGCATGAAACTAAAACGGCATTACACTAGGAGTGAGTATGAAAGCGGTTTGCTGGCACGGGACAAAACACGTTGAAGTCGAAAAAGTTCCAGATCCACGAATCTTGAATCCTCAAGACGTCATCGTGAAAATCACCTCGACGGCAATATGTGGATCAGATCTGCATCTTTTCGATGGCGTGATTCCAACAATGCAAAAAGGCGATATTCTAGGTCACGAGTTCATGGGAGAAATCGTTGAAGTGGGACCGCACATAAAAAATGTGAAAGTCGGAGACAAAGTTGTTGTGCCATTTAATATTTCTTGCGGGCATTGTTTCTTCTGCAGTCGTCAGGAATTTTCACTCTGTGATAATAGCAACCCCAAACCTGAAGTAGCTGATGGTCTTTACGGTCACGGTGGGGGCGGGCTCTTTGGTTATTCGCACATGTATGGTGGGTATGCCGGTGGTCAGGCAGAATATGCGCGGGTTCCTTTCGGCGACGTGGGACCGTTAGTTGTGCCTGCCGGTATGGATGACGACAAGTTACTTTTCTTAAGCGATATTTTTCCGACTGGTTATCAAGCGGCGGTGAACTGCAATATTCAGATGGGGGATACGGTCGCCGTGTGGGGCTGTGGCCCGGTAGGACTTTTTTCGATTGAAAGTGCCTATTTGTTAGGTGCAGAACGAGTGATCGCCATCGACCGTGTGCCAGAGCGTTTGAAAATCGCAAAAGAAATTTGTAAAGCAGAAGTCCTGAACTATGAAGAATGCGATGTGCTTGAAGAACTAAAAATCCTGACAGGTGGTCGAGGTCCCGACGCGTGCATCGATGCCGTAGGTCTTGAAGCGCACGGCACTGATTTATACAGCAAATATGAAACCGCAAAAATGTCCGTGAAAATGGCAACAGACAGACCCATCGCCCTTCGTCAGGCCATTCAAGCATGTCGTAAAGGCGGAACGGTTTCAATTCCTGGCGTTTATGGTGGATTTTTAGATAAAATGCCTCTAGGAGCTGCTTTCGCGAAAGGTTTGACGATGAAGATGGGGCAGACACACGTGCGTAAGTATATGACGGCATTGCTTGAACATATTCTTCAAGGCGATATCGATCCTTCGTTCTTGATCACTCATCGAATCAACATCGAAGATGCTCCGGAAGCGTATAAAACATTTTTAGATAAAAAAGATAGTTGTGTGAAAGTTGTGATTAAAAATCATTAAATGCGTAAGAACACGATAGGAGGTCCCCATGGCTTACAGAGACATCCCGAAATCAAATACGCCAAACTATAAAGAGCACAATCCCAACCGCGTCCCCGTGAAATCAGGTCTGGGTGAGGGCAAACGAGACAAATCATATCAAAGCGATTATACGTCTCGCACCAATGAATCCAGCCGCTATCGCACCAGCAGCAACGAAAGCGAGATCGGTCCCAACTAAAATAACTTTCTTGCATTCACACATAGAAGTGTAAATTTACTAGAGAGTCTTGCGGTCATAGTTCATCTTTTTCATAGGAGGAGATCAATATGCCAAGAGGTTCAAAAGAAAGTTACACTTCAAAACAAAAACGCCAAGCCCACCACATCGAGGAAAGTGAAAAAGAGCGTGGTATGTCTAGCAAAAGAGCCGCGCAAATCGGTTGGGCGACGGTTAATAAAGAAACAGGTGGCGCCGGTCGTGCTGTTTCAAATACAGAGCCATCAAAACGTGGCGGTCGTAAAGGTGGTCTTGCGAAAGCTGCAAAATCAGCGAAAGCAAAATCGGCTTCAAAAAGAGCATCTTCTAAAACGAGCTCTTCGAAATCCACGGCAAGAAAGAAGTCACCTTCTTCAAAAAGAAGAACGACTCACTAACTAAAAAGGCCCAGTACCGGGCCTTTTCTTTTTTAATTTCCCATGATCGTCGGACGGGGAAGCAATGTCATAGACTTATTTTCTATCAACTGCTTTAAACTTTCGATCAATTCCTGAATCTTTATTTCAGTCTTATTATCCGTGAACGTATCGCCATTCATTTTGCTTTTAACTGCCGACACAACAAGTTGCGTTTGTTCCGTCATGCGACTTTCAATAATCAGCAAAGTCCCTAAAAGTGATGCATGTGCTTTTTCACCCGCGGTGCCCGCAGTAATGAGCGCCACAGGTTTCTGCGAAAACTCCATGGATGATACCGTCCAATCAATTGCATTTTTAAGCGTGCCTGGAACGCCTAAAGCATATTCAGGCGTTGAAATAAGAATGGCATCGGCCGCGCGCAGTTTTTCACGAAAGCGAGAGATTTCTTTTGGCGGATCTTCCGTATCCAGATCGGGATTGAAGTGCGGAAGATCGGCGATTTCGCTGAATACTTCCGTGGTAAAAATATTTGCTGCAACTTTTGAAAATGCAGAAATCACATGCAGATTAGAAGATTGTTTTCGCGTGCTACCACAGATAGCTAAGATCTTATACATGTGGGTATTAGAACGCGTCTAAGTGGCAGATTCAAGTCATGGGGAAACGCGCAACGGCGCAGGGCCGTCACGCGAGGGGATTACTCCGGGCTGCAGTTATAATTGATTAGATCAATCAGGTTTTTCGTAACGCTATTAGCTGGAGTCAATACGATAACCATTTGCTCATCCGTATAAGCACCGTAAGCGCTTTTGCTTCTTTCAAAGATTTCTTTAGGCATAAAAGAAGAACCGGATGCCTTTGCCGTTTGAATCGCAGCTTTCAGGCTTTCGTTATTGGGAATTTCTGCCGTGTAGCGTGGTTCGCGACCGTCGACTTCTTCGCCCGCATAAATAAGGCCTACGTAAGAAGACGTCATATAGCAGCTTGTTTGACCCAACTGGCGGGCTAGCAAGATGTCGCTCGCAAAGGCTGAAGAAGATAATACAAAAATAAGACCCATCACCATCGTTTTAATCATAAAGTGCTCCTTGAATGGGCTCTTTATAGGATTTTTCTTAAAATTATTAAAGTTAATTATAATGTATGTTATATTCAGTTTTACTTATTATCTTCTATGGAAGAATTTCCTATTTCGAGGTTTAAATGGAACCTAATCTTTATCACCTTCGATATTTCCTGGATGCTGTTCGTTTAGGCGGGGTCGCGGCGGCCGCGCAAAAGAATCGTGTTTCACAATCGGCGGTCAGTCAGGCGATCAAAAAGCTTGAAGATTCTTTAGGAGCCACTCTTTTGGTGCACAGTAAGAATCAGTTTAAGGTCAGTCCAGAGGGTCTACGTTTGCTAGAATCCATGGAAGGTGTTTTGGATTCAGTTCGCGTTTTGCGCAGTGTTTTAGCGGGTGCCCAGGAAGAAAACGCGGGCCCTTTGTCGATGGCGACTTTACGCAGTCTTGCGCTGGTATTATTTCCTGGGGTGATGAGCTCTTTACAGAAGAACCATCAGAAGATCGAACCGGTATTAAAGATCGGGCACACAAAGAACATCTTAGAGCAAGTTCTTGATGGTGAAATCGAAGTCGGCGTAGTGATGGATAATAAGGCTTTGCGTGGAGTTGATAAATACATTCTGCATGAAGGGCATTTTTGCTGCGTGATTGGAAAAGGCTTTAAGGATCAATATAAAACTTTGGGCTTTCTTGCGACAGAAGAAAAACCAGGTGTCGCGGAAGTTCGTAAGCTCTATAAAAACCGCTATAAAAAGACCGCTCCAGTTTCGATGATCGTAGAAAGTTGGGAAGTGATCGCACGCTTTGCAAGTGAAGGTCTAGGAATTGGTTTCGTGCCTGATTTCGTCGCGGCATCAGTACCTCATCTTCAACTCACAGAAGTGTATTCTGAATTTGCACATAAGATTAAATATAAAATTGTGCTGATATCTAAAGGTGATCTTTCAGCGAATGCTCAGCTTCTTGCAAAAGAGCTTGAGCGCAGTACCGCCAAAGTATTCCAAAGTGCGATATCCTGATCGAACAAAAGTGCATATATGGAACAATTCTTATTCTTACAAAAATGAAAATTTCCTAAGTTTTAGAGTGAAGTTGATCGCTTTTTAACTGCGAACACGCGCTCATTTCGCTCTGAAGGTAACTGACTCAATTTAGTCTTTAGAGTGACTCATTTTGAGCATTCGCTTTGAATAGAATTTGATGGCCTTCAATATATAATTAGAGCGGGATATGCCGATACAAAATTATCGGAACGCTTTATGAACACTTGTATAAACCTGTACGTAACCTTATTGCTGTCTCTTGGACTTTCCTTTGGATTGTCAGGATGTACTATTTCCGGCGATGTGCATGCCACAGAGCTGGTGCCTGCATTGAAATCTGCAGGAAGTCCCGCCTATTTCACGAACAACCCAACTATTAAAGTCGTTCTTACCTTCAATCGTCCACCTGACGTGTTGAAGTCAGATGATTTTGATCTAACAAATGCCACGCTTGCGCAAGTCACTGCTATCGACAGTAAAACTTATGAAGTGACCCTGACTCCACAAGGGCAAGGCGTTGTTTCGTTAAGACTTCCTCAAGGAGCCGCTCTTGGTAAACGTGGAGAGGAAAGTGAAGCCTCAACAACGTTTGAAGTTCATTTTGACGACATTATTCCAACGATTAATACACTTGATTTCGATCCGCAAAACGTAAGTTTTTCGACGTCGCCCATTATTAAAGGTAATACCGAGCCTGAAGCAATTTTAACTTTATATAATTCAATCACATGTTCAGGACCGGTGTTGGCGGATACGAAAGCGGATAAAACGACGGGTGATTACAGCTTAACTCCGGCCACAGCTTTAACGACTGACGGTGATTATGCGTGGAGTTTGAAATCGGAAGACGCCGCAGGAAACATTTATTGTTATCCATATCCACTAGCTTATCATTTGGATCGCACAGCGCCATCGGTGCCAACGATTTCACTGGTAAATGGATCTATCGAAGACAATCCTATCGCGATTAATGTTTCATCGTGCGTGGATGCAAATCAAAACCCTGATTCATTCTATCAAGTGGCATTTATCCCAGATGGTGGAGTCGCTCCAGCAATTGGCGATGCGGCATGGGTCAGTTGTGCAGCTGGTGTAAACACAACGACACTAACAGGTGACGGCGCGCATACGATCAACATGTGGGTTCGCGATGAAGCGGGTAACGTTGCACAAAGTAACACGATCAGTGTTACTCTGGATACCGTTACCCCAAGCTTAACGATTCCGATCGCGAACTCTTTAAATCGCAACTCTTCGCAAACGACATTGGCTGCGGATGCTGATGTGGTTTCTGATGAAGAGGGTGGTGGCGCGTATTCGCTTGTAGCGGCAACCTCACCAAAATGTTCTGACTATGGCTCGGTGCAAATTGATGCTTCCACAGGAGAGTTTTCATTCACGCCGACAGCTCATTATTTTAATAAAGATGGTGCGACTTCTTATAACGGCGGTCCGTGTAACATAAAAGTTCAGTTTGCCGATCAAGTCAGCCCCACTCCGCACATCATCACTAAAGAGATGGCTGTCAGTGTTGATTTTGTCGATGAAGTTCCTGCGATTACGGCATGGCCAGGTACAAATGGCACCGTCGCCGAAAAATGTGGTAACAAATGTTTCGCTAATGCAGTTTTCGATGTGTCGTTCACTGCGAATCCTGGTGGTAATGCGACTTTCCCTGATCCTCAGAATTTAACTTGCTGGGCAAGCAGTGCTGATACTTATTACGTTGATGTTGCAAGCTGCGATATCACGGGGAATAACGGAACGCTTGCGCTGCAAATGGGAAGTGCACACGCGCTTGTATCAGATGTGACGCAAGTCACACTGTATGTCTCTGATGGTGTCAGCAACGTTTCGAAGACATTTAACGTTCACGTCGATAACTATGTGATGAGCATGTATCCAGCACTTGTTGCAAGTACGCCGCTATCTTGTTTGTTGTGTCATGCGAATGTGCAGGCCGATATCGTTTCGGATTTTGGGGTTGCGAAAACAAGTTATAACAATGCTTCTTCAATCTTGGGAATGACACCGCTTGCGAACTCGCATATTCAGCATACTTTGAATAATACTTATGGCTTTTCTGTGACGGGTTCTTTGTATATGCCTGACATTACAGTCACGGATAAAAACTTTATTAAGCAAGCGACGGGAAATCCAAACTCAGCTCCGATTAATTTGAAAACATTCTTACTAAACGCCTGGAACTATTATCCGGTTATCACAGACTATTGGGGCGGTATCATCACCGATTCTGATGGTTATGCGAAAGTGGATCCAACGCCTGTGGCACAACCAGCGGCGTTGCCTTCGAATCGTTTGTTAGGAGGTATTCAAACCAAATCCTCGATCACGATTCGTGCGCCGTCGGATGCAGAAATTATTGCGTTAGATTCCTCTTTAAATGCTTCGACAGTGGCTTATGTATTTAAAGGTCCAAATTCGAAACCGGGTTTAAGTGGTCTACAGATCGTAAACCTTGGTAACGGGAACTTTGTTAAAAACAACGGCACGATCGTCTGTTATGGAAGTATTATTATCAGCGGTACGTTGTATTTGAAAAATCCAGACATTCAAACTGACGATGTGGGTTGTTCTATTTACGTCGCTGGCAGTGTATTTATTGAAACTGATCGCGCCAATGCCATTACCTATTTAGGTGGTACAAGTTCGCCGACGTTGCAAATTACAAGCTCACGCAATCTGTATATGGGTGTGAACATGTATGATATTAAGTATCAGCGTGGTGGCGATGCGTTTGCATTGGAAGCTTCAAAAATCGTGAACGCTGCAAATCCATCGGGATTGCGTGATGCGGTTGAAGGCGCAACAACTATTAAAAGCAATGGTGGAGATAGTGGCTCGCTAGAGTACATGCGCTGTCCACTTCATCCGGGGCATGCTGCTTATTTAGATGCGCACTATGTCTCGAACGGTAACTATACGGCGTGCGATGCTTCGGTCGATTCTGTGAAGTGTGCCTATGCCGACCAGATCTTTGCGAACTGGCGTGGGGTTGTGACGGGCTATAATCACTATGATGCGACTCCGATTGTTTATAATTCAGCTACAAATACTCTGACGAACATGATTAGCGCTTACGAGTCGATGTGTCGTTATAATTCAGGCTGGCAAATGGCCAACTATGCAAATTATGGTTGGAGCTGGAATGGTTCGTGGGCCGAGGATACGTCACTGTATGGCTCAGCGACGATTAATACCATCCGTAGATCAACGACATTCAATCATTTCAGGGTCAATGCTAAGGCCGTGCATTCGCGCTACGCAGGCACGTTCAGGGGCTCTGTGATTGCGCCGTATGCGCTGTTTGCGATCGGGAACTTGGTATTCCAATATGATACGACCTTAAATGCGGTCGTGCCGTTCCCACGTTTGATGGTGCCAAATCCTATCTTTGACGTTCAATAAGATATCGTGAAATAAAAAAGGCACTTTTGCGAGTGCCTTCAGCATTTAGAAATTAAACAGATAATTTTTTTCGTAACCAGCGGTGTCCCAGTTGCCGTTAACCACTGGAGCAACTTCCAGTTGAACCTTTGTCGCCGGAGCCGCGATTTCTGCAAACGCAGCACATAAGTAAACTTGTTCGCCGCTTGTGTTTTTCTCATAACCAATGGCTTCCGCGTGCACGCATTGTGTTTGAGCAGGCAAGATCGCTTCCATTTCATTGATTCTCATCCAGAAAGTCGCCGAACCCGCTTGAGCTGAATTCACTTGAGTCCATTTATAGATCAAACGCAATTTACTTTCACCAGCGTTCCAGCACCAAGAAGATTGTGGTTGGAACAATGTTGCCGTGAGTTCTTTACCTTGCGCTGTTGTTAACACCAAAGTTTTTTCGGAAAGGGGAGAGCAACCAGAAGTATCGACGGCGAAACTAGTTGCACTAAACAAAAATAACATCAGAAATGAAGCGGTCAATTTTAACACAGGTTGCTCCTTGGATTCGGAGCGGGAATATAGCGACTTCAGCCGAAAAATAAAAGCCGGGACTGCTACATTACAGAAAATTGATTTTAGAACGCCTAAGGAAAGTATATTTTATCGAGCCCCGTGACGGAATAGGGCCTATTTCTCTTTAATAGAGCTTATAGCGCGTTCGATACGCTCAAGGCGGGCTTTGATCTCTGCGTTTTCTTTCTTAAGCTCAGCGTTTTCAGAGCGCAAACTGTGAATCTCGGCATCTTTTTCGGTTTTCAGATCTTGAATTGATTTCACCAAAAGTGGAGTCAGTTTGCCGTAATCGATCGACCATGGCTGTTTCTTTTTTAAAGGTCCTTCACCATCATCGCCATTGGTAGTAACTGCGTAAGGGAAGACTTTGTAAAGCTCCTGCGCGATGAAGCCTGTGACCTTGGTTTTATCTTTATCGATGATGTAGTTATAGTCATGAACTTTGATTTTTAAAAGATCAACAAGGCTGAAAGACGTATCGACAATGTTTTCCTTCATACGGCGATCTGAAGAGGTATTGTAGGCCGTATTGGTAGCATTTGTAGAGATCGAACCTACTTGGGTTTGGCTAGCGCCAGTGTAGAATGAGATCACGCCATTGGCGTTACTGACGTTCCAAAGATTTATTAGGTTATTTGTAGCATTACTTTTGATGTTGAGGCCATCCCAACCTGTGTTCGCCATGATATTGAGCATGCCGTTGGAGTTTCCAGGCGTTGGATTTGTCGTTGTATTGATTCCAAGATTTCCTGCATTTGAAATCGCGACTCGTACCGTAGGAGTATAAGACGAGCCCGCAGTTAATCCGGTATTGCTGAAAAAATAAATACCATTTGCATCTTGGGTAATTACGTTCGCGGCTGTAGATTTAGCAATCCAGTTTGTGCCGTTATAAGCAGTTTGCGAGCTTAAGTAAGCTCCACCTGCAGTTGCTAACAAGTAAGCACCGTCGTCATTTCCAGTTCCTGAAATGTGCACCTGACCCACAGCTGTATTGTTGCGGATATCCAATAGATAAGCGGGTGCCGTCGTTCCTATGCCCGTTTTGCCATTAAAGAAATTTGATGAGCCTGTGTCTGCTTGATAGATACTGTATTTGTTTGTGACAGTTCCGCCGGTAGCTTTAGTGTTCAGATAAAGGTCATACATGTTCGTAATTGTACCAGTCTGAATCTCTGGATTAATCGTGATGCCGTAGGCGTTTGTCGTTTGTGGCGTCTGTCCCGCAACGTAAGCTTCATTACCGTAATTCAAAGTGATGCCCTGCAAGTTCGATACGGTACCACTGTCGGTATTGCCATTGTAGCGATTGCGAACGGCACTTAACCACAGTGCTGAACCAGTGCCACTAACTGTAACACCGGAAGGGACGTTGTAAGAAAGACCACCAGAAAGAGCCTGCGAAGTTTGTGAAGAGTTGGCTGCTGGAGTAATGCGCATCCAAGAACCGAATGCACCAAAAGTCCCAGCTGCTGTAGCCGTTTGATTGTATACTGCGTTCAAATAAGTGTTTGTTTCAATCGTGCTGAAGTCAGAAGGCATTGTGGTTTTATCACCAAACAAACCACCACCAAAGACTGTCAGTGGAGCAGTGGGTGAGGTCGTTCCAATACCGATGTTGCCAGACGAATCAATGCGCATTCTTTCTGTCGAATCACTTGCGCCAGCGCCGGTTGTATAAAACTCTAAACGACCTTTAACTGTATGAGTGCCACTTGCAGGAGCGCCCTCTGCATGAGAAGCAATATAAGATGAACGATATGTGCCCGTACCATCATGACCATAAAAGGAAATAAAACCTAACTCGTCATTGTTATTAACAGCGGCGTAGTTGCGATTTTTCCAAAAACTAAACGTCGGACCACTTGAAGTCGCAGTGTTATTTTCAAATGCTGCGGCACCAACGACATGAAGATTTGCACCCGGGTTTGTTGTATTGATACCAACGTTGCCACTATTTAAAATCGTCATGCGGGATGTGTTATTCGTGATGAACGACAAGTTATTATTATCCGTTGTTCCAAGAGTTGCGGCTGCAGCAAAACTATTGCCGCCATTGATGAACATTCCGGCAGCTGTATACGTCGAACAACCAGCCACACCACTGGCATTAAAGCTAATCGTTTGTCCAACACCGCAATTAAATGGAATGTAGGAAGAACCTGTTCCGTCAGAAGCAACTAAGCGATTCGCTGTCATCGTTGTGGCGCCCGTACCACCTTTAGAAACAGGAACCGCAGAAGGGAAGTTTGCTGGATCAGCGGAGATCGTTCCCGAAGAGACCGCGATACCAGAACCCACTTGCACCACACCTTGAGCGGATGTTGTTGCAGCATTCACACTGATCGCCGGAGTCGTCGTGCCCGTTGCAACGACGATGGGCAAAGTACCAGTAACATTCGTCACAGTTCCGTTCGTTGGAGTAATCCATTTCAAACCACTTGCTTGCGTGGAATCAGCCGACAAAACTTGCGCATTTGTACCGACTGGCAAGCGGATGTTATTTGTGGCATCGCGAACTAAGATATCGCCCTTTGTCGTTAACGGAGACAACGCATTGATCGCACCCAGTGCGGTCGAAGCCCCCGTACCACCATTTGCGATAGGTAAAATATTTGTCACACCCGAAGTTAAATCGATAGCAGCACCATTCGCCGCTGAAGTGATACGGCCTTGCGCATCCACTGTGATCGTAGCACGAGTATAAGAACCCGCTGTCACCGCCGTATTTGCAAGATTCAATGTCACTGAACCAGTTGTACCACCGCCAGATAAACCGGTGCCAGCGGTCACACCTGTGATCGTACCACCTGATCCACTCGCAGAAGCGATTGAAACCCAAGTACCACCGTTATATTGATAAATAACTTTTGAATCGGTCGCAAAGTAAATTGCACCCGCTGAAGGTGTTCCTGGTTTTGAAGCATCAAGACCTGTTTGAATTGAAGGCGTACCACCAGCATTTGAAACTAACGGGTCATTAATTCCGTAACCACTTAACGAATTCGGTTTGCCGGTCGTGATTTTCGACCAATCGAGCGCTGGAATGTCAGCGGCAACTAAAGAAGCAGCACCCGAAGTAACGCGACCTTTAGAATCCGTTGTCACTTTATAGTAGGTTCCAGCAGTGCCAGCGGCTGCTAACGTTAACACCGTTGATCCGGCTGAAGAAGTCACATCACCTGTGAATGCAGGAAGATTCGCCGCTGGAATAGTTCCGCTTAAGTCACTCGCAGTTAAAGGTGAATTCACAAAAGCAGTGCCGTTGAATTTCAAATAATCTTTATTTGCAGGCGCAGTTAAAGTCAGTGTTGAACCCTGAAGTTTGGCTACTGTAGACGCTGCAGAACCAGGACCACTCGCTGTTACATCGCCAGTTAAAGCAGTGATGTAGCTGCCCGCAGCTTGCTTAGAATTAAAAGTATTCCAATCAGCAGAAGACAAATAACCATTCGTCGAAGTCGTCGCTTGTGAAATTGAAATCGCAGGCGTCGTTGAACCATTCGTGACCGATAACGGTGCTGAAGCAGAAACTGAAGTCACAGTCCCGCCGCCATTGTTATCACTACCAGCAATCCATTTTGTGCCATTGTATTTTAAGACTTGGCCATTTGTTGGAGCCGTCGACAAATCAATGTCATAGCCTTTAATTTTATCTACAGATGCAGCACCGATAGTTCCACTGACATCACCAGCTAGTGATACATTGATTGCCTGACACAAGAATTTACCCGCAACTGAATTCCAATAAGGAGTTTCATAAGCAGCACAATTTGCAGAACCAACTGCCGTATTAAATGCAGAAGTTGTTTGATATCCCGATAGTGTTGTCGTTAAGTTTGTAACGTCACTTATCGCAATAGCAGCCGGAGTCCAGTTCGTACCATTGAATTTGAAGAATTGTCCTGACGTTGGAGTCGTTGCTGAAATTCCAACTCCACGAAGGGCGATAACAGAAGGACCTGGGTAAGTGCCGCCAAGATCACCACTTGCTGTCGCACCAGATTGAATCGCATTCACGATGCGTGGATCATTACCAGCAGCGACCGTATTCGCAACAGTTCCGACATTCAAAGTCAGAGATGCATTCGCAGAACCATTGGTAATTGTTATATAAGAGTTCGAAGAGGCAACGTTCGTAACTGTACCACCACTTGCGCCAGACACACCGGAGCAACCAAATGATTTTGTCGTCGCATTCCAAGTAAGGAAGTTACCGCTGTCGCAATTTGTATTACTGTTGACTTCGTTTTTCAGAACAAAGTCGGTGACATCATTCGTTCCTAATTTTTGCGCACTCAAAGAATACGCCGCATAAGGAACCGAACGAATAATATTATCTGGAGAGATTGTTTTCCAACCCGAGCCATCATGGAATTGCACTCTTAAGACACGTCCATCATCCGCAAGGGGATTGTAAGTGCTAGAACCATTCGTGCACGTATAACCAGAACAAGATCCACAAGTATACGGGCCTGAGTTATTAAATGAGTCCAGAATTGAAAAGCTAGCAGTCAGTGGGAAGTTAATTGTTCCGCCACCAATCGTGACATCGAACACACCACCGGAATTCACCATGTTGTAGCCCGTGACTTGCTCTTGATAAAGAACGCAGGAACCACTTGGATTTAAAACTTGAAAAATGAAGCTGACATTATTGAATTCGAGTGGCGAACCATCAGACTTTAGAATGCGTCCTTGATACGTCAAAGACTTATTGGATGCCTCACTAAGTGAGTAACCCAATAAAGAAATGGTTAATACAAATACGTTCAATAGACGCCCAAAACTCATACTCTATATTTCGGCTAACTTATTGATTCTCAAGAGAGTTTATCGAGTAAATACGAGGGAAATTGTCCAGATTCTCAGAATGAGACAGTTAAATGACGTAAAGATAAGGTTAAGGTCGGGGGCAATAAAAGCCCTTCAGTTGGAAGTCCAGTGAAGAAGGACTTATTACTTTAAATGGAGAAATTCGAATTTATGGATTTTCTACTTCTTCAGCTGCCAACTTTGCAATTTCGCGACACGAGATTTTTTCCATAGTTTCTCTTGGGACTGCATGGAAACAAGTGAATCGCTAGACTTTCAACCCTCAACACCGGGGTCGGATTTTATTATTCTTCCGAAATAAGAACATATGTTCCTGGTAGTTAATTTTTAGAATGCCGATATCAGGGCATCAGGAGAGTTGCGGTATGTTTCAAAAGTTGTTCTCTGGTATTCGCGGTAAGCTTTTGCTGTTGGCTTGTTTGCCATTGGTTTTTTCAGCAGTGGGAACATGGTTAACATTCAATCGGGCAGATCGTATGAGTGCGTCGATTCAAGACCTAACTAAAAATGTTATTCCGACTGTGCAAGCGGTTGGTGAAATTCGTAAATCAAGAAATGCATCACGTCAGTGGTTTTGGTCGGCAGTCGTTCATGCGAAAGATTCTGATAAACGAATTGCGGCGGTTGATAAATCCATTGCGGAGTTCAAGATCTTAGAAAAGAGTTTGGATGATTACGAAAAAACACCATTCGTTGAATTTGAAAAAAACGAATTCCCTGCAGTAAAAGCAATGCTTCCCGAATACAAAGCGACTTTTTATAAAATTGCGCAACTGATTAAAGAAGGCTCGCAGGAAAGTATCGATCAGGCGACAAGCTTAATGGATCACAGATACCTAGAGCTTGGAACGTCGTTGAGCACTTATTGTGAAAAGGTCATGGCCTATTACAACAAGGTCGGCGCCGAAGAAAGCATTCGTACTCAACAAAATCATTCGGAATTAAAACAAGCGAATCTTTGGACTTCTATTATTTCAAGCGTGATTTTATGGGTCATTACATTCTTAATGTCTGAAAGTATCGTTCGTAATATCTCAAATATTGCTGAACATCTCATGACAACAGGTAAAGATGTGCGTGAATCCATCGAACAACTTTCGCAAGCCGGTGATTCACTGTCTAAGAATTCGACTTCTGCGGCCGCATCGCTTGAAGAAACAGTGGCTTCCTTGGAAGAAATCAATTCAATGGTAAGAACTAATTCTGAAAATGCACAAAGAGCGGCCACACTTTCAGATGACTCCTACAAATCTGCAGAGCGTGGGGAAGTTGAAATCAAACTTCTTATCAGCTCTATGCAAAGTATTTCGGAATCGTCTAAGAAGATCGAAGAAATTATTAACGTTATTGACGATATCGCCTTTCAAACAAATTTGTTGGCTTTAAATGCGGCGGTCGAGGCAGCTCGTGCCGGAGAACAAGGTAAAGGCTTTGCCGTGGTCGCGGAGGCGGTCCGGGGTCTTGCGCATCGTTCGTCACTTGCGGCGAAAGATATTTCACAACTTATCGGTAAGAGTGTTGCTGAAATCGAAAATGGTTCAAAGATCGCGGATCGTTCTGGCGTTGTTCTTTCTGATATCGTGCAATCCGTAAAGCAGGTTTCTGATCTTAACGGACAAATTGCAGAAGCAAGTCATCAGCAAAATGCCGGCTTAAGCCAAGTGAACCAGGCCATGGCGAATCTTGATCAATCTTCACAAAGTAATGCAGCGGCTGCGGAACAAATCGCGGCGGCTTCAGGTGAAATCAGAGGTCAGGCCATGAATGTCGAATCTGACGTTCTGACTTTAAATACATTTGTAGCAGGTAAACGGGAGCGCACAGCTCCCAAAGCTGCTTAAGCGCAACAGACAGCAAATCTCTTTGCTGATAAGCAGTCTTGCCCCAGCTATCGCTGAATAAGATGCTCGACGGATACCATAAATGCTTTAATGAACCTTATTGTGGAGGTTCCAATGGTGTCGCGTCTTTTATTTTCGTGTTCAATAGGTCTTCTTTCTTTTTCAGTTTTTGCCACCGAGGTAAAATCATCCTCTGACGCCAAAGTATCCCCCGTCGATATTGTGAATCAAATGGAAGCGAATGGCAGTCACACCGGTTTTCGCAGAAATCACGCAAAGGGTTTGTGTGTCGAGGGAATTTTTAAAGGGACCAAGGAAGCGCGCGAACTGAGTTCCTCAAATATCTTTTCTGCTTCGGCAGTTGAAGTCATAGGTAGATTCTCGAATCCAGGACCAAATCCAAATTCACCAGATAACGCTCCGATGCCGCGTGGTTTTGCAATGCAGTTTCGTCCAAGTAAAGGTGCGAGTTCAAACATGTCGATGTTAGATGTGCCGTTATTTTCCGTAAACACACCTGAAGCATTTCTTGAATTATTAAAGGTCAAAACACCGGAGCAAGTCGCGGCTTTTAAAGAAAAGCATCCCGAGTCGGCACCGTTCTTTGCTTTTATTAAGGACTTCGGCGTGCCACAAAGTTACGCGACAGTGGATTATCACAGTCTTCACGCATTTAAATTCACGAATAAAAAAGGCAAAGAGCAATTTGTGCGCTGGAATTTCATTTCAGATCAAGGAAATCATTTTTTAACTGTCGATCAAGCGAAGGCAAAATCCGCAGACTTCTTATCTAAAACTTTAGAAGAAGAACTTAAAAAAGGCCCCGTCACGTGGAAAATGGAAGCTATTCTTGCCAAAGACGGCGATAGCTTGACTGATCCCACAGTCGAATGGAAAGGCGAGCATAAGAAAGTTCAGTTGGGCATGTTAACGATTAAGAAAACCAGCGGTAATGGATCGAGCAATTGCGATCTTATTAACTACGATCCCAACAATTTGGCTGAAGGAATCGCTCCCTCAGATGACCAAATCCTGCGCTTCCGTTCACCAGCTTATGCAATCTCTTTTGGTAAAAGGGTTAGCGAACAAGCGCAGAAAAAACAATAAGCTAAAATCTTTTACGTAATACGATAAAAGGGGAGCCATCACCAAAAAGAGTGAACGAGATGCTAAGATCATCAGACGAGTAAATATTCTGATCGGCCACGGCGACGAGATCTGCATGGGACGGATGTAGATCGTAAGCGTATTCTTTAAAAACAAAGATGGAAGCCGCCGCAGAGGCTGCAATCAGTGGAGGTACGCCAATAGAGCGTAATGCCGCATCTACGACCTTTACAATAGAGGCATGGCACCAACGGTTGGCAATATCGTCGTGATTGTGGCGGGACGTACACGCACCCCCATGGTCGTCGCCATTCATTTTAAGAATTTCTTGTTCCGAAAATCCAAAAACTCGGAAAGTGCCGTCAGCATCTACTAACTGGACTTTAACAATGGCAGATTCGTCAGCTCTTTTTGGTACGAAGTCTCTTTGATTGGCGCGCGCATTGATCCAGTCAAAGTTTGCTTGAATGCGCTCATCGATTTCATCATGCGGTGGAGTAGATTGTGCGAATACTGAAGTACAAAAAAATAAAACGCTCATAAATATAATTTTCATAGAATCCTCGGTGCATGAGGTTCTAGAAAAATAACGAAGGTAAAACAAGAGCTCGAGGATTAGAGTTTAGAAAGCTGCGCTGAATGTAATAAAAAAAGAGCACTGGGATCAGCAGTGCTCTTTAAAAAGTAAACTATTGGAATTATAAACCTACGTATTTTCAGTCGCTTCAGGAACAGCAGGGAAGTACACGCCTTTAGGGTTGATAACATGACCAGCCGGAATGCCTGTGCCCAGTTCTTCAGCGCGGAAAACGTCTGCTGGTAGATTCAATGATTTACGTAGCTCTTCCATTGTTGAAGGAACGAATGGTGCCAACATAATCATTAAGTTCTTCAATACATAGAAGCATGTGTACAAAGCATCTTTTCTTTCCGCTTCAGGCGCACGGTCGTCGTGCGGCTTGAACTGCGTAAAGAGCGAGTTGATCTGACGGGCATAGTTTTCCACTTGGCCCAATAAAATCGCATAATCGCCTTTTTGCATAGAGCGCAAATACATTTGCACCAGCTTCACAGTTTCAGCTTCAACTTTGCCGATCAATTTACCTTCTGGAACTTTGCCACCGTATTTTGAGTGACATGCAGAGATTGGCTTTTCGAAAGCGGCATTCATTGGACCAGCCAAGAATTTATTTCTTTCAGCGAAGTGCTCGAAATCGAAGTTTGAAGATTTCACTGGCAAGCTTAATAGCGCCAAGAAATAACGAACTTGATCTGGAGAATACCCCATCTCTACCAACTGGTCGCCAGTGTAGAAGTTGCCCTTCGACTTACTCATTTTTTCGCCGTTTACCATCAAGTGATAGCAGCTTAAAATTTCAGTCATTTGCAAATCGCCTTTTTGTGGCAACTCAAGGGGATTGTTTTTGTGACCCAACCACATTGAACCTTGCATGATCACATAGAAGAACACGTTGTCTTGTCCTAGGAACTGCACAACTGTGGCTTCAGGATCACACCAGAAGTCTTTGTATTGTTCGGGATTGCGACCAGATTGCTTCAACGCCACTTGCGTGAATACGATCGGTGCAATCAATGAATCCGGCCATACGTAAAGAGTTTTACCCTTCATGTCTGGGTCTAATTCTGCAGGAACGGGAATACCCCAAGACACGTCACGCGTGATCGGACGAGCGGCCCAGTTCTTCGTTTCTACAGAAGGAATGCCTGCGGCTTCCAAAACCTCTTGGCCTTTTGCAAGATCCGCTTTTGAATCGAAAAGACATTCGACTTTTTTACCAGCGACATAACGAGATTTATGTTTTGGTAAAGTGTCTTTGATTTCTTTGTATTTAGGTTCGTGCACGTTTTCAAAACGGCAGCCGATCAAAACAGTGTTTGTCACTTCTTGTACAACAGCCGCACGCCATGCTTTTTGTTTTGTCTCAATCCATGTTTTCAATGGATCAGCGACTTTCCACATGTCCAACCACCAGTGAGCCGTATCACGCAATTCAGGAATTGCGTCGCTCAACTGACTGCGTGGATCTTTCAATGTTGTCGGATCATATTGGGCACCACACACGTCGCATTCATCAGAATACGCCTCGGTATTGCCACAGTTCGGGCATGTGCCGCGAACAAAGCGGTCTTGTAGGAAACGATTCATTTTTGAATCGTACCATTGCTTAGTGATGCGTTTTTCAAGCAGACCGTTGTTAAACAAACGACGCAAGAAATCTTGTGAATATGCTTCGTGCGCTGGATATGTTTCCGGGCGTGATGTGCCTGTGAAGATATCCGTTTGAATTGAATATTTTTTTAGAGTGTCTTTTTGTTGTTCATGAATTGTATCGATGAATTCGCGAATTGTTTTGCCAGCTTTAACTGCCGCCACTTCGCTTGTTGAACCGTGATCGTCGTTACCGTTCACGAATAAAACATTTTCGCCACCGATCAACATACGCATCCAACGTGCATAGATGTCCGCTGGAACATGGGCGCCAGCCAAGTGGCCCAAGTGTAAAGGACCGTTTGCGTAAGGCATGCCTGCCGTAACAACAACTTTCTTTGGCTTTTTGAACATGCTAAGAACAGACTTAACATCTGTTGGTGGAGTGAATTTATTTTCGCCTTTTGGACCTTGTTGCATAAAGAACCTCTAACCTCTTACTTTATCGAAAATTCAGAGGCAGCGCCGCCTTTAACTTCATGCATCAAAGGTTTTAAGTAAGAAGCTTTGTGAGTGCAGCAATATGCTTCCTTGAAAAAGGTCCGTGTTCTTGGTTTATTCACTCCAACATCACAAGGGAGAGTCATGAGTCCTGAAGAAAACTTAGAACAGGAAAATCTAGAAAGCCGCAAAAAAGCGATGATGGTCCTTGGGTTGACTTTCATTCTGCCAATTGTTTTTACGCTTATTGCTGTGTGGATCTACATCTAGATTATTTTGCGGTACTGAGGGCGCCAGCATCCGTGAGGCTTTGCAAAGCGTGAAGATCCTGTTTTGCTTCGGCACCTTTTAAAAACTCACCGATCACAACCGTGTCACCGTTGTTCAGGGCCTTCACGAGTTTAAGAAGACCTTGAGCTTTTGAACTTTCAACCACGACTCCGCCGAAACTAAAAAAGAATTTATCTTTTTTAGTCAGACTTTGCTGCCATAATATTAATGATTTTTCACTGCGCAAGCGAACTTTCGATTTCAATGACAGCTTCATATTCACGCGCGGGATGTTCTTAAATCCTTGCAGAGAAATATGCTTCATCCAGGACTTTAAGAAGGTTTCCTGAAGTTCTGAAGTAGAAAGATTTTTCAGCAGGGCGATGGATTGTTCGTAAGCCTCAGGCAACTCCGTCACTTCGCCTGATTTTTCATGCAAAGTTTTAAACGGAGTTGTCACACGGGCACCCGCGATACCGAGCTTTGCATCCAAAAGATCATTCAAGGATTGTGCAACGAGCTCTTTGTGCGGTTGATCGACCCATACGCCTAAGCTCCAGGTCGCGCTAAACGAGCCATCTGATTCCGCGATATGCCAAGCCGATGATGGCCAGTAAGAAATATCACCGGGCTTCACTTCCAAAAGCTGCGAAGCTTTTTTGTGTTTGTCATATTTAAAGGCGCGGTCGAGTGCTGGATTTTTCTTAGCGTAAGCCGAGGTCCAGAGCCTGAAACGTTTCACGCCAACCACTGGAAAACTGAAGACTCCGCAGGAGTCAACGTGAACTCCAAATGGAGTTTTGCGGTAGTTGCCTAAGTAAAGACCAATTTCTGAAAAACGATTTGGAAATCCGACATGACGATAAAGTTCGTTTGTGAATTCAGTCAGCAGGTGCTGTTTTTTACCATTCACTTGCAAAAGTTCGTCGCAAACCAAGCAGTAATCAGAAAATAAAGACTTCATGCGCTCGTGATAACCCAATAAAGATGTGTCCTCTTTTTCGGGCAGAACTTGCAGGACGTCTTCGGCCTCGGCCTTAAAGCCATCGATATAGAATTTAAAGCCGGTAGGATCGTTAAGTTCGCGGCAGCGGTCGCTGTAAAGAACCAAAAGATTGAAGATTTCGGCATCACCCATTTCCAATAAGCCAGACTTCACATTTTTCAAAACTAGGGGCTTCTTTTCCCAATGATTCTTTGCAAAATTTTGCCAAAATTTCTGATCAAGCTGTTTCTGACTCAAAGGGCACTCCAAATGGAAATAGGGTCGTTCAGAGAGTCGGCGAGAATGATCTGTGAGTCAAATAATGAGCCCTAAAAACACCGCAAGTGATGTAAATTTCTCAAGGCCCTGGAAGGCCCGCAGAACCTCTTGTGGCCGAGCGTAAATTAGCTTAAATATTCACTCTCTGGAGACCCGCTAATGAAATCTGCCCCTATTGCTTTTCAAGACCCTCAAACGATCGAACTTAAGCGTGACGTGACTAAGCACCTTAGGCAGGGGCACCGCTGGATTTTCGCGAATTGTTTCGATGAGGGTCGTTCTTTAAAGTCGGGCATTCATCTTTTGAACTATAAGGGTGAAACCTTGGCCTTGGGTATTTGGCAAAGCGATACTCAATTGCGTTTCCGCGTTTTGGTTTTGGCTGAGGAGCCGATCTTTAGACGCAACAACATGAAGCGCACTTTGGAACTTTATTTTGAAAGCCAGTGGCGTAAAGCGGTGGCCATCCGTAAAACTTTCGATCTTTCTGTTACGAACTCATTTCGTTTGATTAACGGGGAGGGCGATGGCTTCCCAGGTTTGATCGTTGATATTTACAACGACACAGCGGTGATTAAACACGATCATCCGATCATGGAAAAGACTTGGAACGCGCAAGCTATTGCCGAGCAAATCCAGGAATCGTTCCCGCAAATCAAATGCGTTTATCTTAAACGCCGTAATGACGCTGATGAGAAGGGGACGAACATCATTGGGACGCTTGCTCCAGAGGTTCAGTTCTTGGAAAACGGCGTGCTATTCGCTTCGAATATCCGTGATGCCGCAAAAACAGGATTCTTCCTTGATCAACGCGATAACCGAAAAATGATTCAGTCCTTCGCGAAGGATAAGACTGTTTTAAATCTTTTCAGCTACACAGGTGGGTTTTCAATTTTCGCTGCTAAAGGTGGCGCAAAAGAAGTGACCAGCGTTGATATCGCTAAAGTGGCGATCCAAGCGGTTGAACGCAATTTTGAAATCAATAATCTACAAACGGTTCATCACGATATCGCGACAGATGCCTTTGCTTATCTTGAGCAATTGAATACTGAAAAGAAACGCTACGATCTGGTTATCACAGATCCACCAAGCTTTGCGCCCAATGAAAAATCAGTGGAGCAAGCGAAGGCCGCTTACGCGAAAGTCTTCTCGAATTCCATTAAACTGGTAAATCAGGAAGGTCTGTTTGCGGCAAGTTCGTGCTCAAGCCACATCTCTACAAAAGTATTCATGGAGATCTGTCAGGAGGCTTTTTCACGCGCTCGTAAAAAGGGGACGTTGATTTATCAAGGTGGACAGCCGGTCGATCATCCTTACCCTTTAGCGATGGAAGAACTTCGTTATTTGAAATTTGCGCTATTCCGTTTGGACTAAAGAAGGATCCTCACTGTGAGTAATATTCCAGAGCTTCGCCAAGAAATTGATCAGATCCACAAAGACCTTCACGCATTGTTGTTGCGCCGTCGCGAGCTTACAATGGCGATTTGGAAGATCAAACAAGAGCAAGGTCTGCCATTCTTCAATGCCGAACGTGAAGAGCAGATTGTCGCTGATTTTATGAAGATGGGTATGGGCGAGGGACAACCCCAGGACCCGCAGTTCGAAGAGCTTCTAAAGGGTGTTATGAACTCTTTGTTGCGTGAATTCGAAAAGTATTTGAAATCCAAATACTCTCCGAAATCTTAATTTGAAAGTTCTGACTTCTATTTTGGTGTCACAGAAGTCGGAACGAATCTTTTTCTGCTTTGATATTCTTTTTCGCGTTGGAAATGGCTTTCAGAAAGACCATAGCTTTCAACGTCGCCAAGATCTTTGATCAACGAATCTAAATCTTTTTTACCGTTAATGAATTCCAAGTGAGCTTGGATTTTCGTTATCAATTCAGCACCACGCTCTTTCAGAGCTTCATAACGAATAAAGCCAAGACCGAATGATTCCCACTCTTTAACGTAACGAGCGGCTGATTGCGATGTGCCATTGTACATCGTATTGCGACACTCTTGGTCTGGTTTGATTTGGTGCCAGTTGCCGAATTGGTCTTTCAATTTGACGTCGTGTTTTTCACAAGGCTTACCACAGTCTTTAAAGCTTGAACCTTTGCTTAGGAAGGCCGCGAACACACAGTGCTCCATGTGGAAGCTTGGCATGTATTGGTAAGCAGTGACTTCAAAGCGCTCTGCTTGGCCAGCTTGAATCAATTCACTGACTTGCAGGTGATTCAGGTCGTAACCCAAGCAAAGACTTGAAATGCCTTTATCCAAAAGATATTTCGCCGTCAGGTGGTTTGCGACGTTCAAGCTAAAGTCACCAAGGATTTGGCCTTGGTAGTTGTTGGCTTGCAGGTATTGAACCGCGCCCAAGTTACGAGCCAAGATAGCATCGGGATTTAAGTTCAACAGATGTTTCACATTGCGATGTTCGTTAGGTTTTAAAATACGAGTCGTCGCAATACCCACTTTGAAGTTTTGTTCTTTCAAAGCTTTCAAGCTTGGTTCGAAGTCTAGACCGAATTCAAAATCCAAGATTGCAAGATTGATATCAGTGGCAATCAATTGTCCTGATTTCACAGCATTGGCGACGTCTTCAACTTGGCCTTTATCGCGCAATAGAAGATTCAATTTAACGCCAGGCTTAGATGATCCTTCGATCTTCTTCGCATTGATCCACGACATTGTTTCTGTCAATGTCGGCAAAACAGGAGTCGTCCCATTTTGAATACGCAAGTCTGTCAGTTCTTTTACCAACTGCTGACGTAATTCTTTAACTTGGCGGTTTGGTAAAAATAAAGGTGTTGCAGGATCAATGTGGCATTCAAAGCTTTCGCCACGGAAGGGGCTACCCATCAAAGCAAAAAGCTCTTCTTGTAGATCTGCGGCATTCAAGCCTTTGTTCTTAGCAGCCTCGCAAATATTTTCTGATGAAGCTGAAACCGTATATTTGCCATCTGTGTAAGTCACAGTTAAAGGTTTACCCAAAGAGGCTTCAGCACGAATAGAAACGGGCAGACGTTTTTTTCTTTGTTTGTCTTCAACACTCAAAGAAACATCACGCTTAAGGTCTTTGTCGTGATTGTAGAATACGCGGGCGCCATTGAAGACTTCATCCATCACGATATCGCGCGAGAATTCCAATTCAAAGCGACGAGCTGACAAAGACTTCACCGCAAAGACGAAGCCGCCTTTTTCAACGCTCTTGCCATTTTTATCTGCGTAGACCCAAAGAATACCATCACCAGGCTTAATGAAATCAGCTTTAAGACCTTGAAGGATGGTCATGTCAGTCAAATCCACTTCAAGAGAATTTTCGTTCACGCGTTTGATCTTGCCGAATTCAAAACCACGGTGTGAGCTGAATGTGCCTTCAACAAGTTCTTGGTGATTTACACCATGGAACCAACCACTATAAAATCCGCGAGAGAATGCGGAACCCATTTGTTTTTTAAGAAGGATGGCCTTTGAAAGATCTTGGCCCGCTTGGGCTGCTTCAATCGCTTCGTCGAAACTGCGTGCAGCAGTGGCAACGTATTCAGGAGTTTTAAGACGACCTTCGACTTTGAAGCAGTCCACACCGGCTTCAAGCAATTGCGGGACTTCGTTGATACCGCAAAGATCTTGCGGAGAAACCAGGAATGACTTTCCGTTAAGATCTTTTTTCTCGCCGTCGACATGCATTTCGTAAGTGAAACGGCAGCTTTGTGCACACTGACCACGATTGGCAGAACGACCGCCGATACCTTCAGATGTAAAGCATTGGCCAGAATAGCTTACGCACAAAGCTCCGTGCACAAACACTTCGATTTCTTTCGTCGTGTTTTGTTTGATAGCTTGAATTTCTTTAATTGAATTTTCACGCGCTAGAACGAAACGTTGAATGCCCAAATCGTCTAACCATGTGATGGCTTCTGCATTTGTGACACTCATTTGTGTAGAAGCATGAATGCGCTGCCATGGTGCCATTTGACGAATCAATTGCACCAAGCCAAGGTCTTGAACGATGAAGGCGTCGGGTTTAAGCGGAAGAATTTTTTCTAAAACTTCAACAGCACTTTGCAGTTCGTTTTGGAAAATTAAAATGTTGAATGCAAGGTTCACCTTCACGCCGTGAAGATGACAAGTGTCGATGATGTCTTTAACTTCTTCGATTTGGAAATCGTGACTGCGCCCACGGGCATTAAAACCGGGAACTCCCATAAAGATCGCATCGGCTCCGTTATGGATTGCTGCCAAAGCCATGTCTTTAGTACCAACGGGAAGTAACAGTTCAGGGCGCTTTAAGTTCTTATTTTCCATGGCCTTTTTTACCAGTGTCGGGGACAACCTGAAAGGGGAAATCTGACTAGATAGGGGGAAAAGGGAAAAAATATCTGGTTTTTTAATGTGCCTGCCAGCAAATCGATCATATCCGAGCTTCCCTATTCCTATAAGTGCTTTAACGTTGAATTAAAACCAACCAAAAAGGGCAGATTATGGCGCAATCGACTCCTATTCGTGATCCTAAAAACGACAGTTTGTTAACCCCGCAAAATTCCGTTTTTGCCTTTATCGATTACCAGCCAGAGCAGTTTCATGGACTCCATTCCGGCAGTAAAGAGCAGATGATGTTGAATATCGTGGCTCTGGGTAAAATTGCGAAGGCGTTCGCTGTGCCCACGGTCTTAACGACAGTGGGGGTGCAGATGGGTGTGAATGCGGCTACAACCCCGGAACTCAAAGCAGAGCTCGGTGATATTGAAGAAATTGATCGTACAACTCTGAATTCCTGGGAAGATGCAGATTTCCACTCTGCGATCAAAGCGACGGGCCGAAAAAAAATAATCATCGCGGGCCTGTGGACAGAGGTGTGCGTAGCGTACCCAACGTTAGATGCCATCAAAGAGGGCTATGAAGTTTATGTGGTGGTCGATGCCATCGGTGGAGTGACGAAGACTTCCCACGATTCAGCGATGGAACGCATGATTCAAGCCGGAGCAAAACCAATCACTGCTTTAGCGCTAGCTTGCGAATTACAACGGGATTGGTCGCGCGGTCATGGTGATACACTTCGCAAAATCGTGCAGTGGTATTTCCGTGAATATAGAAATCTCGAGTCAGAAATTCCATTACGAAACACGGGGCATTCGCCCGAAGCGAATGCCCATCTTTCTTAAGTAAATAAGAACCTTCATCGCCTTCATAGGGTAAATATGAGGGCGAGTGAAATCTCATTCACGATTGCGCCAATGTTGGCGTGGGCGATAGTACGGGAAAGGCCTAGAATGATTAGGTGTCTTAAGTTTTAGACCAGAGATTTCAGGGAATCTTAATAAGATAGTTTTATGGAATTTTGTGCTATTAAAAAAATTGGTTATATTCTTCGTTTCTATCGTCGCCAAAAAGGCCTTTCACAAATCGACATGGCAGAATCCTTGGGGGTCTCAAGTCGGAATTACCAAAGACTTGAACTGGGGGAGGTCGAGCCTCGGCTTGAAACTCTTTCGCGAATTTCGAAAGTCTTAGATATTTCGTTATCGTCCTTAATACGAGTGACTGATTCTGAAAATCTTTCGATCGGAGATCTTGCGACTGCAAATGAGCAGATGCAATTTCGTGATCTCAATCTGCAAACACAATCTTCAGATCAAGATTTGCAATTGGCCGAGCGTTTGATCGCCAAAGATCGCCTCGATCTTCCGACGTCAGAATTGAGCGCACAGTTAAAAGGCACGACCGCGAACTTATCAGATAATTTGGCAAAGCTTGTTGGCGCTTCTGCAGCACAAATTGATATTCAGCCTTATGTTCTGGAAGGCTCTGCGGTGGAACGCTGGGAACTCGTGTTTCGTATGAATTTAAAGCGAGCATTGATTCGAAATTCTTATCTGTTTCCGAACGGATTTATTGTGTTCGAAGAATATCATCACAGCTTAAATCCAAATCCTGACAATCCAACTTCGGAAATTTATATTCGGGACATCACGGCACGACATAATCTTGAGATATGGTTGGCTCAACAGCGCTTAAAGAAAGCATTCGCTTAGGAAATTTATGCTATTTGTTGTTAATTGCTTTTTCTAAGCGATTCAGACGTTCTTCAAGATCTGCATTCTTTTGTTTAAGGCCTTCATTTTCCGAAGCCAATTTACGAAGCTGTTCATCATGCCCCAGGTATATGCCGTAAAGTTCTTTAACGGCATTGATCAGTGGCGCCACAAGCTCTGAGTAAGAAACGGATTTATATCCGTCATTCGCAGTTTGCACGGCTTCAGGAAATACTTTTTCCACTTCTTGCGCAATCACGCCCATATCGCGAGTCGTTTTAAATTTCTGATCTGGGAATTCCTCTGTACGCCAATCAAAAGTCACACCACGAAGTTGCGAGACCTTCTTAAGTGCTTCAGGAATCTCTTCGATATTTTTCTTCGCACGAATATCCGACCACGAGGAGGCATTTGAAGTAGAACGGAAACTGCCATTCACATCAAGCGTGTATTGCGGCGTCGTCGTTTCGATACCGACGTTTCCTGAATTAGGCTCCGTGGTAAAAGCATATTTAGTAGTAATCGTACCAGCACCTGTGGGCGCGCGAAGTCTGATGCCAGTGTATGTTGTAATAGAGTCATAGGCCGTCGTTGAAGCCTTAATTTCTATGGCATTCGCTTCGGTAATAGTAGAACCACCGGCAGCAACACCGACTAAAGAAACTTGCGCTGTCACCGCATTCATTTTATCTGAAGTGGGAAGGCCGGCTTGACCATTAATTTCAATTCTTCCCCACAGAGCGGTTTGTAGTCCCGTGATGTTTGCGGCTCCAATGCCAGGGTTCACTCGCCCCATGACGCCATAAGAAGTTCCGGTGAAGCCTGCCGTGTTGGTCACCGTTCCGATGCCAGACACAGCACCTTGCTCGCCACCTTGCGTGTAGGATCCACTAATAGTGTTATCAACACCCATGGCGGGCATGGAGATGCTGCCAGCTGCAGTTTGATTTTGCGAGACAGAGACGGTGAATCTCCCTGTTCCCCATGAGCTTGTTGGGCCATAATAGCGTGAATCAAAGCGGAATTCCCCAGGGGTCGAGTTGCCGCTGCCCATACTTCCTAAATAGATAGAGTTATCTTGGATCCTCAATCTCTGCGTGCCACCTGTTGCAAAAGCAATTTGGTTGTTGTTAGGGCTGTACATACCTGTCGATGGCGTGCTCGTGAATGAATAAGTCGGGGCGCTCGCTGTACCACTGCTACCTAAAAGTGGATACGTGACTCCACCAATAAGATCAACGTAAGCCGAGCCACTTTGTGAGACTTTAAATTTCTTCGCAGTGGAATCAAAATAAATCGTTCCCTCATTCGTTCCAGATACCGACGGTGCCGCGATTTCTGGTAGAACAACTGAAGATGGCAGTCGTGCTGCGGGAATTGTACCTGTTGCAATCGCGGCGGCGTCTAGACCTGCGATGTTTGTGCACGTAAAGGCATCTGTCACTGCGGACCAAGTCAACGTTTGCGAACTTGTGCAAGCAGAAGAAAATTGTGAAAGTCCCGTCGAAGTTTTTAAATCATCGACTCCGAAATAGATGGGCTCAAGTTCAGTTCCACTGAAGCGATAGACCTGACCTGTTTGTGGAGCTGTTGTTGCGACGGCGACACCCTGAACTTTGGCGACTGTGGGATTCGGAAGTGTTCCTGTCAGATCTCCGCCCAGTGCTGTTGAAGATTGAAATGCACCTGTGATGCGTGAATCATTTCCTTGGGCAATAGTTCCAGCTGTTGTTCCGAAATTTGCAGAGACTGTTTTTGTTGTTGTGCCCGTGACGTTAATTCCAGTGCCAGCCACGACGTCTGCAATAACACCAGTGCCGCCAGCATCCGTCACGCAGGTGAAAGAGCTGCCGTTAAAAAACACCACCTGTCCAGCGCTGCACGCTGTCGCTGGTAAAATATTTGTGCGCACAAAATCGGTCGCCGAATAGCTGCCTAATTTCGCCGCGGTTGCCGCAAACAATGAATAGGGCACAGAGCGAATCTCATTGTCCGGAGAAATCAGATTCCACCCAATGCCGTCGTGAAATTTCACGGTCAATCTGCGTGATTGATTCACAACAGGACCCTTGCTGCTTGCGACGTTATTGTTTGCGTCGGCACAATCCAATGTTTTTGTATTATCGAAAATATCTTTTAGTCCGACGCTTCCAGAAGTTGGGAACAGCTGTGTGCCGGTTCCTAGTGGAACATCAAACACACCTTTTGAGTTGGTCATGTTGACGCCATTTTTCTGCTCGCGATAATAAACACAAAGTCCGTCTTCAGATTTGATTTCGAAAAGAAAACTAACGTCATTGTATTCTAGTGGCGAACCATCAGACCCAAGAATGCGCCCTTGATAAGTCAGCGTTGTCGGAGACGCGAAAGCATAAGAAACCATACAAGATGAAAGACAAAAAAGTACGAGTCTGATCATAGAGTTCTTCTCGGTCTTGGTTGCTTCTTGTTTAAGAGAAAAGGACTCAATGAGAGGGATGATCGCAATAAAATTTATTCTCGCGTCTTGTTTACCATTATTAAATCGGTAATATTCGACTCGCCTTATCAAAGGTGAATCTGATTGCGAGATTCCATTCGGATTAACTAGAATAAGTTTATGAATTGGAAAGAGGCATTTATGGTTCAGTTAGAAAATATCCAGACGGAAAAGACCGCGTTGTTGATGATGCATTATCAAGCGGATGTTTTTAAAGTGCTCGCAAATCATCTTCCTCAAGATATGCTTGAGCGTGCGAATGCTCTGGTGCAAATGTGGCGACAAAAGGGTGGTCAGGTTGTCTTTGCGAATCTTGCTTTCGGTGCAAACTATGAAGCCGTTCATCCCAATAATCTTTTAACTTTGAACGTTAGCAAGGCTGGTATCTTTCGCGAAGCGAACCCGCAAACAGTCTTAAAATCCGAAGCTCAGGATTGGCATTACTCCTGCCCACGAGCGAGCGTTTTTTATGGAACGACTTTAGATCAAGATTTACGTGCTCGAGGAATTAATTCACTTGTGATGGCTGGCATCGCAAGCAGTGGAGTTCTGTTTTCAAGTGTGGCGTGGGCAAGTGACGCCGACTATCAACTCTATCTGGTGCGTGATTGCTGTTTTGATCCAGACACTCAAGCACACGAGGCGTTGTTTCGTACCAGTTTCGCGACTCGCGCGAAGATTTTGTAGGGGTAAAAATGGAAAAGGCCCGATGGTTTACCATCAGGCCTTTATTGGTTGCGGAGGCAGGATTTGAACCTACGACCTTCGGGTTATGAGCCCGACGAGGTTAAAATCATAAACCCGCGAAATATTTAAAATATATTAATGATAATATCGACTTACGTGATCTTTAAGTTCGGATGATTTCGGTCGTTTTCGATCCTTTTTGAGCTGCCGTGGACCACCGGTGGACCATCGGTGATACTCAAAAAACAGCAATGCTTTTCACTCTTCCCGGGACTTAAAACCTCCCGGGATTTTTTTATCCAAACATCCGATTTCCAGCCACAAATTGCTCAAAAAATCTGCCCCCATGAAGGCACCCACCTTGAAGCCATGACGCGAGGGGGCCGCTCCCTAGGAATGTGGCCCTGGTTTCCACATCCTAGCTCTCCGCCTCTCCCTCCGCCTGCAATTAATCACCCGCTCCCTACGAGAGCTGGTGATTAATTGCAGCCTCCCTCCGAGGCGTATCGCTAGTCTGTGAAAACCATACCACCGAGGGAGCGGCCCCCAACATTTTTCCAAATTAGTAGTTAGTATTTAAAGGAGAGTTTTTGAAACAACTAAACTTCCCAGGCATAAAACCAAAACCAGAAAATATAAAATCTCGTTCCGTAATTCTATCCGAACGAGATTACCAAATTATCGAATACGTCTTGGACATGAAGTTCGCCACTGTCCAAGACGTATTCGAAAAATTTTTTAAAGTTACCTTATCCAACGAACCAGCGAAAAGCGACGAGTGGGCCGTGAGACGCCTCCAACAACTCTCAAAAGCTGGCTACCTTAAACCCATCCATTCCTTTTCCGAACGCCGCAAATACTACCTTGGAACCGTTAAAGGATATTCCATCTTAGAAAAAGTAAAACCAGAAGCCGACGTCTCTAAACCTGTGAAAGGCATCGACCACCACACCTTCGACCACGACAAGAAAGTGATCGAAGCCAGAATTATATTAGAAAACCAGCGCGCAGCCACTTCTTGGATTTCTGATAAGAAACTCCGCTCCAACAAAGATTTAGCTGGCGGTCTGTTATTATCTAACGTTCCGGACGGACTTTTTAAAACCCCTGAAGGAAAACGTATCGCCTTAGAAGTAGAAGCGACTACAAAAACCAAAGCCATTTATCAATCAAAAATAAAAAAGTACGTATCGATGATGAGATCAAAGGACACCAAAGTGAACGTCTTCGATAAAGTTTTGTATGTGGTAGCAAAACCTTGGGTGATTGATTTTTTATCTAAAGAAACAAAGATCTACGGTGAACTTTTTGAAATCGTATCGTGGCAGGATTTCTTTGGCGGAACATCCGGCGAGCGATCCTAATTAGTGTTATATTATTACGGGTGAAGATTGAGCATTTGCATCAAATCTCGTTTCAAACAACTAGAGCCAAAGAATTACCTTTGGCAAAAGAAAGGAAAGAGATTTGAAAAACTACGCACCAACAAATGCGACAGTTAAAGGTGTGCAAGCCGAGGCTTTAACGAAGATTGAAATCGAAATGCTTAAGTACATCTTAGAGATGCGCTACATGACGATGGATCAATTAATTAGAAAGTTCTACGACGGTGGTAAAGTTGAAGGAGCACTGAAACGACTTTTTGATCGTGAGCTTATTAAAACAAAAGATAAGGAGCTGACACTTGAAAGCCTTGTTCTGTTAACGTTAAAAGGCCGAGAAGAAGTGGTGAAAGCGTATCCGGAAAAACGCTTGCCAGAGCTTTACAGTAAAGTATTTCCTTTCAGAGTTAACCATGACCTTCACATCAATAACTTAAGAATCCGGTTTGAAGAACTTGGGTTTCTATCAAAATATATTTCTGAAGAGCAGCTCAGAACCGTTCCATTTTTCTTAAGAGAATTTAAAGACCTTCCAGATGCGGTATGCATGAAAGCAAACGGTAAAGGCTACTTCATGGAAATGGAAATCTCTGGTAAAGGTCTAAAGCAGTACCGTGAGCGTATGGATTTATACTCTAAAGTCTTAAAAACAGATGAAATGAAACAACAACAAATTGAAGGTGTGATTTTCTTCTGCACTGATGAAAAGGTCATGGGTGATATTAAGCGCGCACTGCCGCCAGATACTAAAAACTATTCTGTTATGCCATATAAGAAGTACTTTGAAGACTTAAAAGCACCAACACCACAAAAGCCAAAACCAAAATCGTAACTTTCTCTACAAGCAAATGCCTAATTCTTTATTGTCTTATCTATTTTCTCCCAAGGAACCTTCAATCCAAATCGGACGGATTGAAGGTTCTTTCTTTCAGTATGATTACTTAACTGACGGAGAACTTAATCATCATGTTCATGTGCTTGGAGCGAGCGGCTTTGGTAAAACAGTATTAATCAATAAAATAATGAAACAAAGGCTCTTTCAAGGACAGGGGCTTTTGTGGATTGATTTAAAGGGAGACATAGAGACCATAAATCAAATGCGCGAGGCCGTAAAAGCTAGTGGCAGAGAGAACGATCTAAAGATCTTTTCAATTTCGCATGCTGAGTTTTCTGGAACTTATAATTTCGTGAAAGTTGGAAATGCTACTGAGCTCAGAGATAAGATCATGCGATCGCTTGAGTGGAGCGATAAGTTTTATGAGACTCAGAGCAGTAGCTACTTACTAAAACTATTTATTGGATATTGTTGGCTTCGAGATAATCAGTCATTTAATTTTGATCTAGCCGCAGTATTAGAAGGTTTAAGCTCTGTTGAGTATATTGCTGACTTATGTGTGAAAGTACCAGACTCAGAGCCCAAAGTTAAAAAAGCACTAGAGGATTGTTACACATACCTTAACTCCAGCACGACATATCTGAATCTGAGCGGTCTAAGATCGCAAATAGAATCATTGGTGCTAGCTGATTTTGGAATCTTTCTTCGTGAAGACCAAAACGGAATAGATTTGTTCTCGGAAATTAAGGGACAAAAGGTAGTATTTATATTTTTGGATTCGAGAAGATATGGGGAGTCTGCGAAGTCACTGGGAAGAATTTTAATTCGCGATATTATTGCAACCTCCGCTCGAATCGATGCGGAAGTAGCGGCAATAGACCGAAAAGTCTTCACCGTGATGATCGATGAGTTTCCGGATATTGCACACGAAGATTTCACTGCATTTCCGGATAGAGCAAGAAGTTCTAAAATGTGTTTAGTTCTAGGGCATCAGAGCATGTCTGATTTGGATAAGGTGAGTGATACTTTCGCTAAGAGGCTTGCAACTAACATTTCAAGTCTTTATTCGTTTTTGCAACCGGTTCAGGAATCAGCTGAGGCTGTTTCGAGCAGAGCAGGTACAAGAACAGTCTATAAAGAAACAGAGCGAACAAAGAGGTTGTTATTTTGGGATCTTCCAACTGGTGATAAATCTCTCAGAGAAGTAGAAGAATTTGTAATCCACCCGAATACTGTAAAGTCTCTTAGAGTAGGTGAGTGTGTCGTAATTAAAAAGTATCCGAATTCAAGAGCGTACAAAATAAAAGTTTCGTTAACGTAATTATAAAGCGAGAAAACATATTCTACGCATTAGCCGCTCGAACTTACTACCTAATGGGCCGAAGTCATAGTTATCTTGGTCAATCCACGTTCGAACTCTAGCCGCACCAAATATAATACGCATAAGCAGTGCCCATATAGAGGAAAAGACTATCACGAGAATTGTCATTCCAAATGTAGCGACAGTTAGCCCAAGTAATACACCAGACAAAGTCGGTTTAGAGTTAAGTACTTCACGGGGAGTAAGTAATAAAAAGCCACCATACATAACAATCAAAGGACAAAGAAAAACAATCATTGGAAACGACTTCCTAACAAACCAATTTTCCTTCATAACAATCCCCTGTCTGCGGTAGGCGCTCTACTGCACCCGAACTCCGTGGGCTAAGCACGACTGAAGGCATTACGCAAAAGCGTATTGACTTCATCTTGCGTGGTCACAACCAACCATTTAAAGCTGTATCGGAAAGAATATTAAACTAACGAACGCAATCGCAACACTAACTAAGTTTGCAAGTAGTAGAGGCTTAATTAACTCTTTCTTTTTTAACTTCGTAGTAATTCGAACGAATGTGTATTCAATATAAGTTGTAATTGCGATCGCAGATACAAAGGTAAAGATCCAAGTCCAGGGATTAAAAGTCCCAACACTTAGGTAACTATATAATAAAATCCCGGGACCCACTTCCCATACGAGTCCAGCAAGAGCGATCAGGATGCCTCCGATAATAGTGGATGCTAGATTCATAAAAAACGTAATCCAAAACGATTTCATACTACTGTATGGCAAATATTTCTTAAGGATGAAAAATTCTAATAGGAGACCCACTGGAATTGCAATCAAAGCGTAACGATCAGCAAAAAGTAAGGCTGGCCATACCATATCGGCCTTCGCGATGAGGGGAATTGTGAGGATAACGAGTGCTGCAAATACTTTCTTCACTATAGATTCCTATCTGACTTTCAAGCATCCAGCTTTTTTAAGTTCCTTCAAATCTGAAAGATAATTTGAATAGCTCTCACCCAAAAATCCATCTAACCCAGTACTCACATCATTAAAAAAGTATTGCTGAGCAGTCTTATCACCCCAATACGCCAGAAGCCCTTGGCTATTTATATACTTTTCAATTTCCTCAGTATTATCCGAGTTAATTTTTTTGAACCTCTGAATCACTTTGCGTGCTTTGTCTGGATTAATTTTTGTTGAATCTAAAATACATTTCTTTGGTTGCAACGAACAAGTTTCTCTAGTGCACGTAATTGATTGCTGAAATAGCTTAATTTCTTGAGAATCATATTTGTAGGTTTCTTCTATGGTTAGACCGCTTGAATCTTTTGTTATATTGTAGAAACCGATTTCGCCGGAATTAAAAATGGGTTGAGAGTAAGTTCCATTCTTTTGAATGAAGTAAATTTCATAAGGGGCATCGCGTTCCGTTTTTTCAGTGCGTTTGTCTTTGTACGCACAAACGATCAATTTGAAGCCTGAAGACGTTGTTGCGATGATCTTTGGTGTATCTTCACTATTTGTGTATTCGCCACCGTCAGGGCAGTGGATCGCTTTCTTGTTGTCTAACCATTGTACTGATTTTGTGACTTCTTGGTAAGCATCTAGTACTTCATCACTAGCTTTGACGCTTTTAACGTTCATGGCTACAGAGATATTTTTGCCATGAAAAGGCTCTGGGGCAATATAAGTCACATATTCGTAAGATTTATTTATTCGTGCGAAAAGTATCGAAGATTTTTTGTATCCCTTTAATGCTTCAATATCTATCTTTTCTACAGAAGCGTCTGGATATTCTTTTTTGTAAGTCATTATATCAGCGGCAACATCTTCTTTAACGTTGTCATCTTGGGCGGAATTTACGCGAAGAAAGATAAAAGCGTTTGCTTTCTGCCATTCTTTTCCCTTCGGGTGGAGAATGGCGTTCGCTCCAATTTTCGCTGCTTCTTTTCCATCACAGAGACATTCCCAGCCATTTGGTATGTGGATGGAGAATTTAAATTGGTCACCAAAAATGAGAGCAGATTCGGATTTTGCCTGGATACTGATGAGAATGCCAAAGATTAAAGAGACAAATTTCATTTTCAAAACCCCGAATTTTTAAAATATGTATGAAGAGACTTCGCCATCGCACGATCCCTTTTTTCAACATAATGCAGACCCATGTATTTCAAACATTGCTTTAAGTGCTCTTCTACCTTTTCTTCTGACGCGCCACTTGCAAGTAATGTATAGAGAGGCCCCGCGTAAGAGTCATATTCGCTTGGAGCATGACCATCTTTGATCAAATTAGGAATAACGCCAACTGGGTCCCAATGCTGTAAATAGCGACGCAGATTTTCAAGAACTTCTTTGTAACCTGTTTGATCACTCATAAATTACTTCGTTCCAAGAATCTCTTCACAAGTATAATACTTGATCGGTTCACCTGAATTGTCCTCCTTTGGTTTTTCAAAGTAGAACCTTAGATAGTGAGAACGTAGTTCAGATTGAGCAGTACCTCTCGTCCTAGTGTCTTGAAGAGCTTCTCGTGCTTCCTTCGTTTGGAGCGAAAGAAGTATATTCAAACCAACTTCGCTTGAAGTGTAGTCATTCAAATTCGCCAATCGCTGAGCTTTCTTAATTACCTCTGGAGTAGAACAAGGCAGGCCTTTATTTTTTTGAACAATTCCACAATTTTTTTCAATCGACTCTTTTACTTTAGTCACAACCGATTGCACATACTCAGCATCTTTCGGCTTAGTGAATGAACGATAAATCACTGAATGGGACGCTGACAGTGAGCCATCTTGCTCTTCATAGATCATGACCGAACCAAGCCCCTGCGGATCCGAATTCGAATTCTTCACCTCATAAAATGTATACCTATGTGGCTTCTTTTCTTGGCCGAGTCCAAAACTCAACATCTCAATTTTTTGACTTTTAAATTCTGCTTCTGGAACTGCATCAATAGCGGCTTTAATACACTGCTGATTCGACATAGGAGTTTGGTATACCGGGTTATCACGAATGATCTGAGTCGGATCACAAGCTGATAGTAATAGGGCAGGCATAATGGGAATGACGTATCTCAAAAAGTTCATTCTTAAATTAAACCTCAATAAACATCTTCAAGTATACACAAATTTGTTTTATAATTCATTATGCTGCAAACACTACGGGTATTACTTCTTAAGGTTATCAAGATCGCACTTCTTGTGTACTTAGGTCTTATCGCGATCATCTATTTTGCCCAAGACCGCATGATCTTCTTTCCCACAAAACTCCCTAAAGATTTTAAATTTAATTTTGGCGAAGAGAAATGGACTGAATTTGGCGGCACCCAGATCCACAGTCTCCTGATTCATACTAAAGATTCAAAAGGTATCATCCTTTATTTCCACGGAAACGGTGGAGCGCTAGATAGCTGGGAAGAAGTAGCCAACGAAATTTCCCAAAAATCTCACATGGACGTCTGGATGGTTGACTATCCAGGATATGGAAAGAGCGAAGGAAAAGTTTCGTCTGAATCCCAACTGTTGAGGGTAGCAGAAGCTGTTTTTAATGACGTTAAGAAAGTTTATCCTGATCAGAAAGTAGTTCTTTTTGGTAGATCACTGGGGAGTGGACTTGCGGTGTATCTTGCCTCACGTAACGAGGTGAGAGCTCTCGTGCTTGAGACTCCTTATACGAGCCTGCTCAAAGTTGGAAAAGAGAAATTCCCTTTCATTCCAGACTTCATTATGAAATATCCACTTCCCTCATTTGAGTGGATCAAAGATGCTAAAGCGCCAATCTACATCGTTCATGGTACAGATGACGAAGTAGTTCCATTCGAGCAAGGAAAAGAATTAGCAGCACTAGTTCCTAAAGCTGAGTTCGTGGTGATTCAGGATGGGCATCACAACGATCTTGATATGTACAAAGACTACTGGCCCAATCTTCTTACATTTTTGGAGAGTAATTAGTGTTCACAATCCTTGAACCCGCCGACATTCGCTGCAAAAACTGCCAGCACGTAGGTAAGTCAGTAGTAAATAACTACTACCGCCCGACATTCTTAATCTCACTTCTCGTAACAGTGGGAATCGTAGCATTCTACTGTTATGGAGTGCCTAGCGCTCTAATGATCAAGCTGGCTCCAGGTTTGGGACTTCCCGTACTTGTGTGTTTTGCTACTTTCATTTCAAAAGAAGCTCACTCATGTCCAAAGTGCTCTTCAACTGAATTAGATGATCTGAACGATAAATAGAAGCCATTACGATTGGATCAAAATGTTCTCGTGATAGAATTAGAAATTCAGTGTTTCACGTGATTCAAAATCATCTATTTTTTGGTCACTTTTTTGATTGTTTCCCATGTTCGGGTAGTTATTAACTTTCCGAATTGCTTTTCCAGAAGGACCATGAAGGCTGGGCCTTTTGGGTGTGGAACGTATAGCGAGTACACAACCTGATCTTCAATTTTGAAGATCACTACTCCATCTTTCCTAATTGGAAGTTTTGGTTTTGGGGCGGTACTGTCTTTCAGAAAAGTTACCACGTGCTTCGATTTGCTCGGCGACTTCACGTCTTTAAATGGATTTGAATCCAACATCTCACGTAAGTTAACTTGAAGGCGTACAATTGTAGAAAAGCTCCGTCCTAATTTCTTCTCTAAAGCAACTTCGATTTGTCGCTCTAAAGATTTAATAGCTTTTTTTGATGTATCAAAGACGACATTCCCGCTTGAAAGTACAGTAACGACGTTAGTAAAGCCTTCTGCTTCAAAGCAATTTTTCAATTCTGACATTTTTGCGTTGAGTGGGCTCACGCCTCGAAGAAATGCGACATATCTTGCCATGGATCAACTTTAAGAAAAAGCCTATTCGCAAGCAAGAGGTTAATTTAGTATTCTCGTTGTTCTGTCAAAGCCTGATCAGTAATTTTCAGGATTTTCTTGTTTGTGAAGATTTTCCGTATAATCTCATTCAAATTATCTCCACCGGGATTTCATTCTTTAGTTTCAGAACTGAGTCCTCTAAATAGGAAACTCCATGTTCAAATCCAATCCATTCTTTTAAAACCCCAAATCTCCTTGGCAAGGCCATTGCTCTTTGGATCAGCCAACTAAAACTGATCAAGCTTTTACGCTGGGAGCGGCATATGCCATCAAAATTAAACCGAGTTATTACATGTCTTAAAATCATCGCAGGCGCTGAGATGTTTGCGGCATTCGCGATTCTTGCTTGTATCATCTATATGCTAGCAGCGGTGCCAGTTGATCAAAGATCTATTGGCACGCTGATTTTCCTCAGTGTGATCTTCATGCTCGTACTTCTCATGATTGTAGCTATTTACAAAGTGGTGAGTGGTCTAAGACATGGGCTTTCTGGTGCATGGGTAGGGGGAGTGATTCTACTGTCATTATCTCTCTCAAGCCTTCTTTTTCCAGTCGCAATTGTTGGACTCATCGCGATCTTCAGTAAAGAAGTTCGCTCTCGCTACATCAGCAATCAACACCCTCAACCTGAATTGAATTTTAACTAAAGTTTTTAGAGGTGAACTTATGGATTTAAAAGAACAGAAAATTAAAAATGCAATCAGATGCTTACTCATTAGCGCAGCAATGCAGATTGCTCAGCTTGGATACTCAGCTTATTTAATGATGAAGGCGAGAACTGAGTTTGATAAATTAATTCAAAAGTATCCTGATCAAAACTTCGGTGTAGATCGGCCGGAAATCTTTGGTGCTTCTGCGATTCTTCCAGCGCTTATGATCGTTGCGACTTTCTACGTGGTTCAAGATCTGAAAAAGGAAAAAGGCTGGGCGTGGATTGCAGCACTCGTTATATTCATGTTGAATATCCCGAGTTGGATTTTGCCAGTAAGTGTGATCGGTCTGATTATGCTCTTTGATGAGCGCGTGAGATCAACATTCCTTAAAGAACTTGATATCGCGTTCTAACTAAACGTGATCTTTAATAGCTTCAGCATGAAGAGCGGGTTCAAATTCCACAACTTCATATGAAGCTACGCCATTTTTCTTAAATGGATCTTGCTCTAGAATTTCAAAGAGTTTTGATTTCTCCATGCTGCGGACGATGATGATGCCACCAGAGCGTGGATTCATTGGGCCAGAAGCTAAGAATAAATTCTGCTGATATTGTTTTTTAAGGTAATCGCGGTGTGCGGGAAGGTTCTTATCAACTTCAGAGAGCGGCTTCAAATAGGTCAAAGTAACAACGAACACAGATTCAATCCTTTAAACATCAAGCCGTGCTACTTCAGCTTTTGCGACTGGCGTCGCTCCAGCTCTGTGCGCACGAGCGCAAAAAGCTCACCGAGATAAACAAGACTTTAATATCCCGATGAGCATGCCTCCAGGCACAGGTAAACGCTAAAATCACAAAACCCCGAAGGCAAGTGTAGAGTGATAAAATGCAAGCAGCTGCGTTGAATTTCCACTCTAAAACAAACCTATTCACTCTCATCAACCATTGACCCCGAACTACATAGCGTAAGTGAAGTACCAACGTAACTGAAGCTATCGTCACGGTCCCGAATTCGGACAAACTCTCTCTGAGAGTTTGATTTTTCTTTTAAATTCCCTTGGCACATTTTGCATTTCGCTTTTCTGACCATAAAGCCACGCCAGCCTCTGTGAGTCTGTCATGCCTTTTGGCGGCAGGCCTTTTCAGAAAATCGAGCAAACTGCGCCAATGGAATTTTATTTCCCCCCGCCCAGGCAAGCTGGGGGCGTACCCGGCCGGGGGGAAATATTTATTTTTACAGTATAAGGAGCAATTCATGGCATCAATTGACAAGTATACCAAAAAGGTATACAAAGAAGGTGTGAAGTGATACATACGGTTCGAATCTCAAAACGGGCAGCATCAAGCATTAAATCGGTTCCGATCTTTATCAGAAAGAAGTTACTTCACTGGGTTGAATCAGTTGAAATCTTAGGTTTGGAAGAGGTTAGGAAGATTTCTGGTTACCACGATGAACCATTAAAAGGTGAGTGGACAGGATTTCGATCAATTAGGTTAAACCGTTCATACAGGGCAATTTATAAGATTTTGAAAGATGGATCATTGGAGTTCGTAGAAATCGTAGAGGTAAATAAGCATGGCTACTAAAAAGAAAAGTTCGGCAGTAAAATTTCTGGAAGAAGTTTCTGGTGGTCCTTTGACGTTTGGGTCGCTGTTAAATTCCATTCGTCTGTCTGATGAAATGACTCAAGAACAAATGGCTAAAAAACTTGGAGTTACAAAAGGTCATCTTTCGCAAATCGAAAATGGAAGAAAGTTTGTGAGTCCAGATCGTGCGCAAACATTTGCGAAGAAGCTCGGCTACTCGGAGGTAATGTTCATTAAGCTTAGCCTTCAAGATCAGCTGACGAGAGTAAAGCTTCCCTACAAAGTTGAAATCGAGGCAGCATAGTGAGTGATCGTTATTGCAAAATGTTTAGCCTAAGAGCTTTGATGGATGAACTTTCAGAGTTTCAGCAACTTTAAATAGTGTTGTTAAATTGATATTCTTCTTACCATTTTCAATAGCCTGCCAATGCTGTCTTGATTTAATCAGGCAGTCATCTCCGGTAATATCATAAACGTCGAGCTTCTGGCGTTCTCTTTCAGCCTTAACATTGGCGCCAATGCTTTTCAGAATATTGATATCACGTTTAGTGAGGGTTTGCGTTTTTCGCGTTGCCAAGAATACCAACCTTTAATGCGTATGATCGTATGCATTAATTGTGGCTTCAAAGATTGGCTTTACGTGCATACGATCGTATGCTAAATTAAATGTTGTTGGGGGTGTTTTATGTATAATGCGAGGAACGAAATCAACAGAGAACTTGCCCAGTTTTTAAACAAAGCCCGTCTGCAAAGCCGTTTAACAATTCCAGAAGCGGCAAAACTCGCTCATCTAGACCAATCAGCCATTATTAATTACGAAACGGGGATTCCGGTACCTGTTCCGGACTATCTTTCGATGATGCGTGCTTATCAGATGGGATCAATGCTAGCGGGCGCTAAGATTCAAAGGCTTTATTCCAAGCACTTGGATAATCTTTAAATAATTCTTTGCTTGCGGTGAAAATAAAAACTGCTTTAGGATCGTAATGTCGGAGGTCACTCATGAAGGGCGCAAGTATTCTAGCGAAGTTCTTAAAAGAGAAACGTGTCGCAAGTGGTATGTCGCAAAAGGAAGTGGCAGATAAGCTTGGTTATACGACTCCGCAGTTTATTTCAAACTGGGAGCGCGGAGTTTCTTCTCCACCGATCAACGCCATCAAACAGCTCGGCGTCATGTATAAGGTGAAGTCAGAAGACTTGTTCGAAGTGGTACTGGCTGAAGAAATCAGAATCACCACTGAAACCCTCAAGCGCAAGTTCAAACTTGCTCGATAGGGGTTTAAAACCCGGCATCTACTTTGTTGTCGGGTCCTTCGTTTCACTGCAGACCGGATGGTCACAGAGTGAGACTGAAGTAGCTGGTCCAACTGCGTTCTCCGCACATCCGTGCACGTACGTCTCGTTTCGCTCAGAACCCTCCGCCTCGTATCAACCAAGTTTTGAACCCTATACAGAACATCAACCATTCGGAAACAATGTCCGAACAAGCCGCTCTTGTGAGCCCGCTCAACATGTCAAAACCGTAAGGTGAAGACATCGGTAACCTTTTCACATCTCACTCATCCATATCCAATTTAAAAGGGTCATTGCTCGATAAGAACGTTAATTCTTCAAGAGCCACTAAACTGAGTATTATTTTGAAGACAGTTCCTGTATAAGCGTCCAATTAAATTATAGTTTATGGGAACGTTATGAAATTTGCTGTGATTTCTTTATTGGTGTTATTTTCAGCCTCTCTTTCTCAAGCTGTTGAACAGGATATTCAAGTTGTTCCTTACGCAGATGCTTACGCGGGAATGATGGATGATTGTAGAACGAATCCTGATGCCCACTGTAGTCAGGTTACTCATCCTACAGGTCACGGTACGGCTGCGGGTTGTATGGTGTCAGGCACGATGCATATACGTGAAACATTCGACTATTATGCAAATATTTATGCATTTATGTATGACTGGACGAACAATTGTCAGCAGACGGTAAAGGTGCGAATCAAAGCTGGAAATCAATGGGGAAGATCTGTTGATGTTCCTGTCGGCCATTACGCGGTTGTTGTGGGGTATGATTCTGCAAGTGAGGTACCTACATTAGCAAGCTTCGAGCTTAATTCAAATGGCGGGAACCCAGCGCCAAAACCTCAACCCTCTCCAACACCAACTCCTCCTCCGGTAACCAACTTGCCAATTCCAGGAAATGTGCCCGGCGCTTGTCAGCCTGGCGTAAGTAATCCAAACATTCCCGGCCACTCCGTTGTTAATGCGATTAACATGTCAGTCTCGGAGGAGATCCCTCTAGCGGGAGTTCCATTTACACTTACATATTCAAGTGATCGTATTCGTCCAGGACAAAGCTTCAATCCTAAGAAGTTAGGACTGGGGGGGTGGTTACCATCCATTTACAAATTTGCTGATTTTGCTCACGGACGAATTTACCAAGGTGCCAACGGAGTTCGCTTCTTTAATCGCTACAACGATTTTGATGATACGAGAATTGTCTTCTCTCAAGATGGTTTAACTAAGGATCAATTTGATGCTGCTACCGGAAATCTTCGTAAATCCAGTCATTATTCTTCATTCATGGACATCAGCAGTTTTAGCTATTTCGACGATGGACGCATTAGTTCGGCAGGCTTGATAACCGCGGGCGCTGCCGCGTTTAAATACACACAAAGTGGTGGCATTATTTCTGGTTATGGTCCTTACGTAACTAAGTTTGAATTAGATGCTAAAGGCAATCTTGCTTCAGTCACAAATCCACTTGGTGAAACGTACCGTATGACTTACGACGACAGAGGTTTGCTCACGTCATTTCAAAAGCCAGGTGGGCAAGTCTCAAGAATGTCATATGATAAAGATGGTAACTTAATCCGCGATGAAGGTGATGGTGGAAGCTTCATCTCCTTAACAAAGACTTCTTCAAACGAAGGAAACGTCGTAGAAGCAAAAAATGCTTTGGGTCAGAAGTCCACTTTTCTCACTCAACAGTTGAATGGTGGTATCACTATGTCGACGATGACAGAACCATCTGGTGCGGTTTCTAAGACTGCGTCTGCATTTAATGGGCAGGGTTACATTACCGCTTACGGTTCAGTCTATGAAGCTAACTTTAAAGATGATCCGAATTTTGGCAGTAATATGCCCACAGTGTCCTCGCGCTTTCAAGTTCCAAACACCAATATCAACCTAAGAGTCGTTCAGGCAAGATCAGATAATTTGCACCGTCCAGCTGGGATGACTTGGTATTACGACGATCGTACAACGAGCTATACATTTCAAAATGATGCAAAACGCACTTATGTGACGACATTTAATCGTAAGGCAAATTCTGAAGTTTCAAAGACTCCTTCAGGAAGAACTATAAAAATCCAGCTAGTTGATCGTCATTTCTTGCCGTCGACAGTTGCGGTTGGAACCATCGCGCCAGTAAAATTTGAATACTGGGGAGATAAGGTATCTTCGGTTAGCCAAAATGGTGTCGTATTATTAAAGAACACTTACGATCAAAATCAGTTTCTAAACAGCGTTACTGATGCATTCGGACGGCAAACTCAGTTTTCTTATGATTTGGCAGCAAGAGTGACTGGTATCACACTTCCTGATCAAGCTAAGATTGCAATGACATATGATCCAAATGGAAATCTCTCAAGCATCACGCCTCCTGGTAAGGCTTCGCATTCTTTTGGATATAACGTTTTTGGCTTAGTTGGAAAATACCTTCCACCTTCCATCAACGCAAAAATCTCTGGTGCGACGATTTATGACTACAACGTCAATAAGCAAGTGACATCGGTCACAAGAGCTGATGGCGCAAAGATCTCATTAAACTATGATCCTGCTTCATCATTCTTAACTTCATTGAACACTCCTCTTGGTGCTTACAAAATTGATTACGTTCCGAAGACTGATTTGATTCAAAGTATCCAAACCCCAGATGCGCAAAATATTTCATACAAGTATGCAGCAAACTATCCTCTTCAAGTTGCAACTTCAGGTGAATTCAATTCAGTTTTGAAGCTGGACTACAACGCAGACGCAACAGTTGCGTCATACTCGGTGAGTGACTCATCAGGTGTTCCTACTAAAGTGGGATTTGCATATGATCTCGATATGCTCCCAGTTGGAGTTGGTAACCTAAAGCTTACTCGTAATGATTTTGCAGCTGTGAATGCAACCACACTTGGTAAAGTTATGAGTGCCATTAAGTATGATGTAACGGGAAAACTAGTTTCTGACTCTTACTCAAACGGCAAAGCGGCTTTATACTCGCTTTCAAGCACCTTGGATAAAGTCGGTCGTATTGCTTCAAAAACAGAAACACTTGGGTCTGCAAAATTGTCTTCGCAATTTGAATATGATCTGCAGGGTCGTTTAGTTAAGGCGACATCAAACGGTGTTACACGTACTTACACATATGATGCTAATGGAAATCGCTTAAAGTACACGAGTGGCACAACATCGTATGTTGGAACATATGATGAGCAAGATCGTTTAGTGTCATATGGTAATTCAAAATTTGAGTACAACGATAACGGCGATCTTCTTCTTCGCACAGATTTAAATCCAGCGACGAAGGAGGAAAAAGTAACTAGTTATACATATGACGTCTTCGGAAATCTTCGTTCAGTTAAATTGCCAGACGGAGGAGTGATTGACTATGTTATTGATGGTTTGAACCGCCGTGTTGGCAAAAAGATTAACGGAAAGTTAGTTCAAGGTTTTATCTATTTAAATCAATTGCAGATCGCGGCTGAAGTTGATGGAACGGGTCGTATCTCAAAAACTTTCGTATACGGCACAAAAGTAAACGTACCAGATTACGTAAATTATAACGGCAAACAGTATCGCATCATCTCAGATCAAGTTGGAACTCCAAAGATGATCGTAGACTCAGTAACTGGTTCAGTCGTCGAGCAATTTAGTTACGATGAGTTCGGTAACAATTTAGATGGCAAGGTAAGTGCGATCATTCCATTCGGTTTTGCCGGTGGTATTAACGATTCAGATACTGGACTTGTGAGATTCGGAGCTCGTGACTATTCGCCAGTGATTGGTCGTTGGACGAATAAAGATCCGATTGGTTTTGCTGGTGGCCAGGGTAATTTGTACGCTTATGTGGGGAATGATCCTGTTAACTTTATCGATCCGAGTGGACATTTTGGGCTTGCCGGAGCTCTGATTGGTGGCGCGTTTGGTGCGGCCAGTGGATATCTCGGTGCTCTAATAGCAGACCCAAAAGCAAAACCGGAGCAAATCTGGAATAGCGTGCTTACTGGTGCGCTGACGGGGGCAGCTGTCGGTTCAGGGGCATGGCTTGGTGAGGTGTTGGTTGGTGGTGGAGTAGCAACTGCTATCGGCGGTGGTCTTGGAGGCTTCGGTGGAAGCGCTTTAGGACAACGATATTTTCAAGGAAAAATTGATTGGGCTGCGGCTGGACTGTCTGGCATTTTTGGTAGTTTAGGTGTCGCCGGTTCTGGAGCACTCACAACCGGAATGTTGCCTTCGGCTGCAGCAGCGGTAGATATTGGGGTTTCTACTGCCTTGATGCCAATGGAGCTTGGGTTGGGTGCAATTCCTGGAAATAGTGTTTGTCATTAATATAGTTGAAGCTATCATTAGCCAATGCGATATGAATTTTCGACTTCTATAAATAAGGGACTTCGAATTTTTGGATTTCTATTGAGTATAGCCATTGTTTCAATCTTGGCTATACACTGTGTCCAATCAGAGAAATATCTTGGTGCAGTGATATTTTTCTTATTGATTATTCCTGGTATTTTCGAGATCAAAAAATTGATTGTTGATAATCGAACGTTGATATTATTCGACAATTATTTGGAGTATTCTATCTTCAACGGATCTCATGCAAAAAAGTTTGAGATACCGTTCTCTGATATTCAATCTATTAGAAAATCAAAGCTAGGTGCCCCATTCTTTATTGTATTGAAAAATGGAATGGAAATTTTCTTTTCATATAATTTCAAATTGAACTCTTCAAGTCTTAATGACGATGAAGTTGCTCTCATTAGAAAATTAGGTGGAACAACTTATCTTCAAAATATTGTTTTTCTAAAAGCAATCCTCGAATCTAAAATCAATAAATGACCACTTTCGAATTTTACGGCAGCATAGCGTTTATCATTCTATTTGTTGTTGGCTTTATTCCAGCGATAAGAAATTTTCTGGCTGTTTACAGGGTAAAATCTGATTCTGTACCTCGGGCACAAAGAATATTCTCTTTATTGTTTATTGGAACGAGTATCGTTTGTATGCCGATTCTAGTGGGGTTTCTCGTATACCTTTTAGTTACGAGGACGCACGGAACTCAGTAAACATCTGTGTTGGGTCTTATTGTTATGAACTTGGCTGTTTCTGACGGGAGCAATAAATGACCAGCTTTGAATTCTACGGCTCTATCGCGATGATATTATTTCTGATGGTGGGATTCTTTCGTGCCATCAAGAACTTCAAGTTCGTCTACTACCGTAAAGGTGCTTACGCTTCTGAAGGAGCTAGAAAGCTTTATCTCATATATGCGGGGATAGGTATCGCAGGTATTCCATTCGTAATTGCCGTTTTAACTTATTTGTTAATCACGAGAGGGTTAAGATAGGTTTGAACAAGGTCGAAATCATTGGAAGCATAATTTTTATTATAATTGGAATCATCGGTCTGAAACCGATGATCTTCAATTTTAAACAAGCTTACAATCACCAGATCCCCAATATTTCAGAAGCTCGAAGAATTGCCTTGGTTATCTACTTCGGGCTTGCGATATTACTATGTCCTTTTGTGTGCGGATTGCTAATTTACCTAATGTACATCCGATTGAATTAATGGTGACAGTTCCGGCGCAGTCAGCATTCGGACATAGAAGGAAATTAGTCAACTCGCCACCAGTCCCTAATCTTTGAATTAAAAAGCTCCTGTCGAAACCAACAACCACGACAGGAGTTCAAAATGAAAAAGTTAGTATTTATCGCTCTCGTTCTCATCCCGGGCTTATCTCATGCAGGTTCCATCTCTTGGGTCTCCCAAGATCAAAAGCTCAACATGGGTCGCTGCTCCCTTAAAGTCTGCGCCGAATCCGACCACGGTGTCTCGCTAGAAAAATCTTGTGATTCCATCCGCCCAACCAGCGGCGGCTACACATCGGGCATGATCCATTCCGGCGAAGAACCAGTCTACCGCACAGGCAGTAGCAGTTGCTACTGCAGCTGTGACTTTTCATTTGTCGGCGCGGTGAAGCGCAGTGGGTATTAATCGCGTATATCGCGCACAGTGCTGAGGTCGCGGAGCCACCGAAGCTGAAGTAAGACGATGAGCTCACGACCGCGCACCGAAGGTGTGCAATTGAGTGAGCTCATCGGAATGAAATTAGACTAAGGAAGTTTAGACATCTCTTTCGCTATCTCTGCATAGCGATCTGGAATCCAAGACGCCGCAAATCTTGGTGGCGGCGCTACTTCACCTTTCCTGAAATCAACTGGCGCAAAGATCAACTGCCACTTGCGATAATTCGATTTAGCCGCAAGTACAAATAACTCTTCAATAGCTTCATCACCCATAGCCAGACATCCAATGGAAGCATCACTCCCATGAATCATGATGTCTCCACCCAATTTAGTCCTGCCATCATCATGTGCGTGTCTCAGATCATCAGCGTTCGGGTAGTTCACTCGAAGTGCCAGATGGTATTCACTATTGGGATTAAGTCCTTCGACGCCATAAACGCCTTCAGGAACTTGATAATCGCCTTCGCGAAGTTTCGGACCTGATTTTCCGCTAGCAGCTAATACTGTATAAGTTTTTATAAGAACAAAGTTGTTCGTTAGATCTTTTGCGAAAAGAGAAAGAGTCTTTTGCGATTTGATATAAAGAAGGACTACATCTTGTGGCGGGTAGGTAGCGTGAGCAGCTTCAAAGAATGGACGGAGTTTAGAGTTTACATTTGCCTCGTATTGATAAACACGGTCAGCAACTGTTTTCTTGCCGAGGAGCTTCATTCGGAAATTTGTAAAAATATCTAGCTGTAGAGCGTAATATACACTCGCAATCGCTATAAGCGAGATGATAAGGCCTTTAATGATATTTAAGATCGAAATGGCTTTCACAGGATCTTAGCTTGCCATAAATTGGGTGTTAACTACAATCGGTTTATGGAATTCAAACGCCATTTCACTCTCATTATCGCAAGTCTTGCGCTCTCTGCGTGCGCAACCGACGCCTCCAAACAAACCACCATTAGCTACCAAGACCAAATCTCCTGGGGCAACTGTGAACTTGCTGAAGAAAAAATGCTGCAGGAAAAAGAAGAAACCAAATACTTAAGTTTCTATCAAAATACGATCGGCCAGCTTGGCTACGTGTGTAGTCTTCCAATAACCCTGACTCTTGATGCTGCGTTTATTATAGGTTGTCCAAAGGGTGCTATTGGTTGTGTCGATCCTAAAAAGCCATTCATGCAGAATATGTTTCCATATTCGTATCAGTCATACGAAGTGCTAAAAGATGTCAGATGTCCCGACACTGACTACTACGTTCAGAAATCTTTAGCTGTAGCTCAATGTTATGAAAAGCGTACTGATGAAGCTTCACTTAAAAAGTCACTAGCACTGTTAGATTCAATTCTAATTAATTATAACAGCTATGTGCCAACTTGTATCAGGGATCGCGATGCGATTGTGGTGAAGGATGCACACGACCGTGTAATGAGCAAAATCGCTGCTGGAGATACGAAGAAGTAGTTATGTTTAAAGCTTTGCTTCTATCTATAGCAGTATTGTTTCTTCTTTCTTGTATTTCTGAAGAAAAGAAGTCTTCTGTTGATTTATTCACCACTCAAATCCAAGAAAACAAATGCGAAGAAGCGGAAGCTCGCATTCCACTTGAAACTGATCAAAACCAATTCATAAGTCTTTCAAAAAAGTCTTTTGGCTACGTGGTTTACGGTGCGACAGTTCCCGTGACTGTGGGACTAGATGTTTTGTTGGCAATTCCGTGTGTGAATCTTTCTGGCTTTTGCAAAAAGGGTGATCCAATTTTTGTGTCACCAGTTGTCTACGAAAAAACTAAAGATTTGAGATGTCCCGATACGCGTTACTACGTGAATAAGGTGATGGAACTGTCTTCGTGTTATGAGAAGCGGGGAGATAGGGGCTCGCTTTTAAAATCTCTTGATCTCGTGAATGCTATTGTTGAGAGATATGATGATGGGCCAACGTGTGTGAGCGATAGGGATGCGGAGAGTGCCAAGAAGTTGCAATTGAGAGTGCATGGGAAGATGCGGGAACTCAAAGTAACTTGCGGGAATTTACGGTAAAATCCCAAGAAATAAATTGTGCGTAACGCTGAGTCGTTACAATAAATTAGTAAAATCATTCAAGTCTCTGAATTGTCTAAAAAATTCTAAAGTAGGTCGATTTTTTTCGAACTCCCATCCTTGACTTAAACTTCAGTCCGCTTATTTTGCTTCTGTGGAGGATTGATGGAGTTGCTTGTTGTAGGGATTGTAATTGGTGGTGGGTTAGTTTTTTTCGGTCTGTTGAAGTTTGCTAAGGTTCTAAAACAGTAGTCAGAGTAAAAACATGGAATTTGAAATTGTAGTTCAACGTAGCGTCTTATTAAAGACAGTCATGTCTCCAATGCATCTCAAGATGGCTGGATTCTACGCAAGCGAGTGTCGCAAGATTGAAAACAGTTTTGCTGAGTGCGGATTTGATTACGGATACCAGATACGAAACTATGAATGGCTACAAGGATTCAGTGCCAGCTGTTTTATGAGTTGCGCGGCTTTTATGGAATCTGCAATCAATGAATTAATAAGCAAGGTTGTTGATGAGTCAGAAGGTGAACATCCTCTGAGCAAAGTCATCACACCTGATCAGGTCCAGTTGCTGAAAGAAGAAAAGGAGAAAAAGAACCTTTTTGATAAGTGCGACAGGCTTGCTGAAATTCTTGGCCAAAAGAGAATGGATCGAGGAAGTGCCATTTTTCAAAATGCTGCGGGAGTAATGGCTGTCCGAAATTCATTAATGCACTATAAGCCATATTTGGTGGAAGTTGAGCGTACAAATGGTTTTGAAGGTGATGAAGTCGATGATCGCAATCACATCGTGAGTCTTGAAAAAAGACTCAAAGGGAAGTTTGAAGATTCCGCATTCTTTAGAAATGATTCGCAACCTTACTTTCCGCGAAAGTGTTTAGGTGCCGGTGGGGCTGAGTGGGCAGTGAAGGCTGTTCAGGAGTTTGTGCTGGAGTACTATAAGTTGATAGGCGCAGACTCGGGGAGTCTGCGAAGGATATGCAACATTGAGGATTAGTTGATTCAATGGGATATTTGTTCTGATAGACTTTATTTTTTGTTTTTTGTTTTCAGTGAAGTTGGAACTATTGATTTCGTAGTTTTAATTCTTCCTCCATTTCCAGTGAATACAAGTGCCGTCCATCGTTTCATTGTTTTTTCCTCTATCTCTTCTTTAATTGTTCGAGGAGATTTGAAGTTGGATGTCATATAAAAAATGGAGATAAAATTATTCCAGTCTTTTGAGTCGCTATATCCATGAAAATCTGCATAAAGTCCTTCCATTGCCGTTTTTAATTCCCTTTCTGAGTCGATAAATTTAAACTCTATTGCAGTCGCAATAGATTTAATACCTCCATCGGGAATATAAGTTTTGAACGCTTGGTTTATGGATGGTCTTTTAATAAAATCTTTTCCAAAGTTACCTTCCAGAACTGAATGCATCACGTTTTGAATTTCCAACTCATCTTTTGGATTAGGGCTTAGTTTTTCTAAGTAAAATGGCGTTTGTTCAAGTTGTCCTAATAATATTCCTCGGATAGGTGAGTGAGTAATTGACTCAAACCCTGTTTCGTTATCTCCCAAAAGAGAGCTAATGATCTTGATTTCATTATCAATAATATCGACAGCTTTACAGTCGAAAACGTCGTAATCAGCATTGAATTCCAATTCAAATTCATTTTTGGAATTTCTAAGCTGTTCGACATTTTTTATAAACCGGTCACGATTGGCATTTAGCTGCAAGAGATCGAGGCAAGAAATGACTGCGTTTATTAGAAAGTTTATTTTGTGTTGAATTGATGCGTGGTATGACGCTTCTTGGAGATCTAAATAGTAATCATTGCGCGCCTCATCTTCATCGTCGCCATAAGGATATCCACGCTTGTGCATGACTTGAACCAATGCAGCTTCGTCTTTTCCAATTTGTTTACGATCTTTTTGAATTAAAGTAATCAAGCTTTTGATGTTTAGCGGACTCATTTAGAATCTCCGTATGTAGGTAGATTTCTTCTAACGAATAGATATCTGTATTGGTCTTTTGGTTCACCTTTATAAGTGTTGGTAAAGTAAACGTGTTGTTTGTGAATTTCTTCGTGTCGTTTTATCAAGTTGTCTAACTCAGTGCTTGCTGTCGAAACTTGTTTGTCATTGATGAGTGTATGTATTCTCTGAAGGTTCTGAATATTATCACGATAATGATCGCTTAAATTACCCAACAAGGCTTTAAGAGTTTGCTTGTATTCTTTAATTTCAGACAAGTCAGTTTCAAGTTTTAAATCTCTGATGGATATCCGATATTCTACCGAATTCATGAAGTTCCGGTACAATTCCCGAGCTAAAGGCATTCCGAAAAGATAAATTAGAGTGAAACCTAAAGGTATTATTAGTAAGCACCACAGATTAGACTGTTTTAAATAGCCTTGAATTAGCTCTACGCGATTTCTAGATGGATCTCCGAAAACTGTCGTAATGGGTATTTGCCAATTGGTTATTAGCCACGCGGTTATGAACGTTCCGCTGATAGGGGACTCAATTCTGTCGCTAATTGACTTTAATGTTTCCGTGAGCACAAATTCCTCTAGTCATTTTAAGAAATCGAAGTTAAATAACGGACAGTCTTGCCGTCATATTTCCCTAAAGCTTGCCCATATGTTGTGAGCCAGTAGTCTTGTAGCCATTTATATTTTAAATAGTGATTGGGATTATCTATGGTAAGTTTATTTAGAATTTCAACATGGTCGTCGAGTCTATCCTGGATAACCTGAATGCGTCCTTCCTTCGCGCGAAGAAAATCAATAAAGAAAGGGATATCTTTTTGTAATTTGCCGAGACCATTATCACCGAAGCGGTCCCAGTTATATAAAGCTTGCTGACCGGAATCTTGATAAATTTGATTCACACAAAGAATTAGGTCGGCATGCGTTTCAAGATTGAGTTCTTTAATTAATCTTGAACTCACAATTACTCGTGGATATTTGGCTTGTAACTCGAGTTCATACGCCTCAATATAAGCAGGACCTATTACTACCTTTTGATTTAGGTCAAAATGAACTTTTCCTATCGATACTCCGCCACGGAGAGGGATTTCGGAGAGAAAAAGATCAAATTGTATTCGACCGATCGCAATTAAGAAATCTGCGACCTCTTTCGGCGTAAAAGAGGTTTGCCCTTCAGGAATCTTCATTCCCAGTATTATCGAATCACTTATGATAAGAGTTTGTATCTCTTTCTTACCATCGATTTCCTTGAGTGCTTTAGTAGCAGTTGTGCACACGTCAAGTATTCGAGAGAGTTTTGATGTGTCTCCAGATCTATCTGACTCTTTGCAGATTTCTTTGAAACCTAATATGTCGAGGAAGGCGATTAGATAATGTTCGTAGTTAATTTGCACTGTAGGTCCTGTATAGATTCTATCTTACGCTAGTTGAATTCTGTTTTTTTTAGTTCTGATGATTTCTTCTAATTCCTTATGACTTCCCTGAACATACTTGTGAAGGCTTGTGATCAAGTCTTCATCGGTGAGTGGAATGATCAGGCCGCGATTGTCTCTGTACGTATCTTCACAAGTTTTTATAAATCTATCATTGTCATCGATCGATCGGCATAAGAGTAAGCCAACTAGTCCCCTTTGAGGACTAAATCGGCCGGCGAGTTGATCTAGCTCGGGATTTGCAACTTGTCTTGAATAGTTTTTGCATTCAGCGAAAACGTGCGGACAAAGCGTTTTAGGATGTTGTGCCAATGCATTAAAGACTCCAGCCTGAGCCGAATTTTCAAATGCAATATCAATTCTCTTCCGACCATCGTGAATTTTAACTTCGGTGCGCGGATTGAAAAGACTGGGGTACAGTAAGAAGCTGAGAATTCCAGTGACTAATTTATGGTATTCCGTTGCGTGGTCGTTACCTGGATGAATACTGTTGAGCTCAGTTATTAAGTGATTGCAAAGCTGGTGAATCTCAACTTCTCCATCGTCAATATCATTTCCTTGCAGGGAAGATTCGCCGCCGCTTACAAAAGCAGATTTGAATCTATTGAAAATCTCAGGATGTTTTCTTGAGAAAATGGAAAGATTCATTTTTGTGCCACTTTGTGTTTTTGCGACGTCCTTTTTTAATACATAGGGATTGTTAGATATTTTTCTTCTTTGTACTAAAGGGCCACCGTTTTTCAATTGCTCTTCTCTCAAAAATTCTAATACATAGTGGTGATAATATTCGTGAGATGTATATCTTTCTGACAAGGAAACTATTCGTTTGGGTACAAGTAAAATTTTCTTATGATCTATAATTAGGGCTTTATCGTAACTTTGAGCCCAATTAGATTCTTTACGATCCCAGTAGTGACCAGATGCCACATTGTCTGTGAGAGGTATTTCCCAGAGTTGGCATTGGCTAATTGTGTAGTCTATGAGTTGTCGACGTATAATATTTGTGGTCATGTCTGATAATCGATCTTTATCGAAGTCATCCACAAAGATTCTAATGTCTTCCAAATCCTGTACTAATCCAGATTGGATCGCTTCACTTTCAAGAATGCCCTGGAAGATTTCGTCCGCGTTTGATTTTGTGACTCCGGTGCCTTGTCCAGTTGGTGATAGGCCAAGGAAAGTTTCTTTGGGCTCTTTTAATTGTCTAAATAAATCCCGGGCGGTTTCAATTTCATCTGCCTGGATCAACTCTGAAATTGTTGTGAAGAAGTTTCTTATTGATTCGTTAGCTTCCTGGCAAAATCTATCAGGCCACTTTTTGATGAAGTTTGGATCAAGAAACAGTGGAATGTCTCGATCTGTGTGGATGTCCACGAAGTCGAGTTCAAATTGTGTACGTCCGAGTTTAAAGTGTTCGCTTATTTTCATTTAAGTATAATCGGCGATAGCTGAATAATTGTTTATATCCGCTATGTGTCTGTTTGAGAAGTGTAACATAAACATTGAACAATTTATTTTGATTAAACTTAAGTCTGTATATGCCGATTTTCCGTATTACTTTAGGTAAGGATCTATGAAAAAGCTTATTACAGAACTTGTAGAAATTGCGGGCGACTATTCGCGAGTCGATTTTAATTCTGAACACGTAAAACAGTGGATCGGACAGTTTGATAGGGGATTAAGAGAACCAGTACTCTCTGAATTAGTGCATGTATTGAATAGAACTTATTTAACTTCTGAGTCGATGGTTCATTACCTACAAAGTATGTTGACGTCTAAGGCTATAATCGGACTTGATGATCCCAGTGAATTCTGGGGTGATACGGAGATTTTAAACATTCAAGACAAGGGTGAGAGTCAAAAGTTTCTTGTTGCTGAATTTGGAAAGATACTAAATGAGGAATTGGATATAGATATCGATACTTGCGGCGCAGAAGAAGTCCGTAGGTTTTTGTATCTCGATGATGGACTCTTCTCTGGTAATACCGTCAAAAACGATTTATGTAATTGGTTAGATTTGAAAGCTGAAGACCTAGTAGGTGAGGAGTTTGAAATCATAGTCATCACGTTTGCGAGTCATACTTTAGGAAAATGGATCGTAAAAGAAGCTATTGAAAGTAAAATTTCAGAGTTAGAATTGAATGGCAAATATCGATCGTTACATGTGAAGAAATTTAGAAATAATGTAAATGTTCGCGATCAATCTGATGTCCTGTGGCCAGTTCAGCATGATTTTGAAGAAGAGGTTAGAGACTTCGTGGTTGAATTAAATAGTAACGGACTTAAGGCAGTAAATTTTCGTACAGGAAACGATGTTGGGGAAAATTCCTATTTCTCGACTGGCTCTGCGCGACACATTCTCGAAAATGCTTTACTACACAAAAGTGTACAGATTAGGAATGAATCTGGAAATTTTAAACGTGCTCATAAGCCATTAGGTTTTACTAGTCATAATTCTCTGGGATTTGGTTCATTATTCGTGACACACAGAAATTGCCCTAATAATTGTCCTTTAGCGCTTTGGGCGGGAACAGATAACTGGTATCCTTTATTTCCGAGAAAGAATAATTAATTTGGCGAATCCGGATTTGAGAAGTTACATTTCAGAGCAGTGCATTGTTTTCTGGAAAACCAAGGAACAATATGGTGGTCTATCAAATATGGCTGGAGGATTTCCCGTTGTAGTTAACGGTTTGCGAATTTCAACAGTTGAGGCGCTCTATCAAGCATGTAAATTTTCTGACTATCCTCGAATTCAGCAAGCGATCTTTGATCAGTCGAGTCCCATTTTTGCGAAAAAGGTAACGAAGCCTCATCAGGATAAAATCCGCGCAAATTGGGAGAATGAAAAGATTCAAATAATGAGGTGGTGCCTTAGAGTTAAGCTTTATCAAAACTGGGATAAGTTTTCAGAACTGTTAAAATCCACGGGCAATAAATCAATTGTTGAGTATTCTGATAAGGATAATTTTTGGGGAGCAATGCCAGTAGGAGACGGAGTCCTTGAAGGGACAAATGCTCTTGGTAGACTACTTATGCAACTTAGAGAAGACATGAAGAGACCTAATGGTTTCTCGGAGTCGAGTGTTGTTCCACCGTTTAGGAATCTAAAGATTCTTGGTCGTGGAATTCAACCTATTGAGAAGATTTCTGGGGAGCCGCAGGGTTCATTTGAATTTTAAATCTAAATCTACACATAATTTACATATATGTTGACAGGGCCTTTTTTAGGCCCTATTTTTGTTTTCAGGAACGGATTCTCCTCTGGAGAAGCTGTTTCAGTCTTATTTTTAAATCATCCAAAGTAATGAGCTTCTGGAGCGTTATCGCTTTGCGATTCCGCGCGCTCATTCCTTTGGAGTTAGTTGATGAGGATGTCCTATTCTTATCCCTTCGGGTTACACGTTGAAATAGCGTCCTGCTATTTCAATCAGCTTCCGGGGGCTACTTCTCACTGTCGCCGGAGGCGTTAATGTCGTTAACGAAGGAGTATTTTGATTATCAGGCTTATTTGCCCGAGGAAGAGGTTCGGCAGTTGGAGTTTATTGGGTTGTCAGAGCTCTTTAAAAGCCAGTGGGGCGTTTTGGATGAGTCGGATGACTCAAGTGTTGCATTGGATCTTGCGACGCCTCTAAAGCCGTTGTCGAACGAAGTATTTGTTCGTCTTTAATTTGTCATGAAGATCTGGTCGTCAGTTTTTCCTTACGTTCCGGCTGATATCGAGTCGATCCTTCGTGTATTTCCTGATGTGAGATTGCCTGATATGGAAGTTTACCGTTGTTTTGAACAACTAGTTGAACATGTTAAGAAGGTAAATATGCCTATTGCGTTTCGTATGGAACTCATCAGAGCATTTGAATACTTTCAAAAACAAAGTCTCACTGATCTCGACCGTCGTGATCCGCCATCTGTTTTGAAACAAAACTGGATGGAACTAAAAAGAAAAACGACTGGTCTTAACATTCTCGAATCTTACCGAGCTGATGAACACTTCTGGCGTATCGTAAAGGCGTTCGTCTATGAAGTGGAGCCTTGCTCTGTCATCATCCCTGAACCTCCAAAGAAAATCGTACCTGAAGAGAAGTGCGACAAGTGGAAGCCGTTTGACTTCTTTAACAACCTCATCAGCAAAATGGAGTCGCGTGTACAGTTCGGGGAGGATGAGAAGTATATGATTCTTTTTGGGCTTTATTATCTAAGAGCTGAAGCTGATGTGGCGCCGGGCAAAAGAGATGATAAGAAGATGAAACAAGTCTGGGGTCGTATACAATCTAAGCTAGAAAAAGTCGGCTTTATGGCCGACTTTAAGAATGAAACCAAGTTGAAGGATACGATTAAATATTTTATTGAAAGGAAGTTTGATTAGCGAAAAGGTTAATTAAAGTAATCTGTTTTTAAAAAGTTTGTTTTACTGATTTCATCTTCAGTAATTACAAAGTATTTTAAATTCTTCGTTGTCATTGGTGAACTTGCGAACATGTTGTTAACTTCATTGCGATAGTGAGTTTTAAGTTCGTCATTGGAGACGACGATTACGACATTTCCAGACGCTTGTCTCCCGGTTGTTTTTTCATAGTCAAAAATTGCTGAGCTAACTTGATTAACTATCTCTTGGAGGCGGGTGCTTTTGCTTGTTCTGTATTTGAACTCAAAAATAATGTCTTTTTCAGTTTTTTCTTTTGAGGCGAGGATTGCATCATACTCACGTCGTTCAAGACGTTTATTGATTAGTAGCTCGTGCGTTAGAATGGGCATTTGTTGAAGCAGGGATTTGATGATCTTATCTTCAATTTCAAATGCTTTCCGCATTGATGCAGTTGCTGAATCTTTGAATGCAATACCCTTCAAGGCATTTTCTTGTTTTACATCTGACGATTTTGTTTCTTTATCTTCTGAGTCATCTTTAAGAGCTCGCTTGCGCTCCTCAGTAGGAGATGCTGCAACTTGATTCTTAGTATTTACGTCATTTTCTTTTTCTTGGAGTTTATTCTTTAAGTCAGCGAGAGTTAGTCGACCTGTTTCATCAATTACCTGTTGGTTTTCGCTCCATTTTAAATAACCTCGCAATAAAATATAAAGTCCGATAAAAAACATCGGAACTGAAATCCAAGGTAAAATTGCAATTATTGTTTTTATTAATGTTGTTCGGTTAAGAATGATTTCTTTTGCTAGAGGAGATAGTTTCTCTAGGGTTTCAATTGATAATTGAAGATCGAAAGTTTCTTTTAAGAACAACCAAGGTATTACGCCAGAAAGTGTTATTAGACCCAGACCTAAAGATGCTCTAAAACGATGTGAATCGCTATAATCAATGTTCACTTATTCTCCTGACATCTATTGATCGGTAAATATTTATATTGAATTACACCCTTTACAAAAGATTCACAGGTATTTGAATGAAGTTCATGAGAAAATATATAAACACAAAGATGTGTATTTATTTGAGACGCCTTTTTTCTTAGGAGGCATTTGTGGCAGAAGACGAATCTCAGAAATCACGATTTGATCTTTTTTTAGAAGCAGCAAAAAACACTGCAATTACCTCCGGCCATAAAATCACAACGTTAACCCAAGTGATTGATCACTCATTCAAAGCCACAGAAATGTCGCGCTGGATGGATATCTCATCAACTGGCGCAGGCTTCGGCGGTCGTTTCCATCGCGTTTTTCACGGTCATGATTTTGTTTCTAACTTTCCGGAAGTCGTAAAACGCTTCGGGCTGAAGAAGGCACTTACGCAATATCCTTTTGAAATCTTCAAAGACGCATCTACTCCAGACGGAGTTCCGCTTCCGGGTATGCAGACGCCGGCAAAGAATAATGTCATCACACCGAAGCAAGCTGGTACCTGGGGAAGTCAAAATCTAGGAAAAGCCTTAGGTGGTGCTGCTGCAATTTATGGAAGCTATAGTCTCTATAAGAATGCAGAAAACGGTGACTTGGTCCGTCCCTCAGTAGCAATTCTAGCTACAGTTGGAGTTGTGACCAAAGTTACAGCGGGTGTTGTTACAGCAAATCCTGTGATACTCGCTAGTGGTGTTGCTGATGTTGCGATCATGACTAAGAACAAAGAACACGTAAAGATCGCTTTCAATGAAATTTCAGTCGCCGTTGTTGCGCAGGGAGAGCGGGTAAAGGAGAAGCTGTTGCCAGATGGATTAGCTGCTCTAACGAACTACAATCTGCGGTTGTTTGATTCGGAGTGAGGTTAAACGAGTTGGGTCGTTTAGTTGGTTGGTTTTGATTTTTGATCGATTGAATTTTGTGGCGATCATCTTTGATGCTCGCGGATTCAATCGATAGAAGTTACTTCAGTTCCAGGGACATGGCGTTCCTTCCACTCTGTCCCTTGCGGGTTGTGGAGTAGTAAGAGTCTTTTGGTTGGCAGTAAAGATGTCGTAAGAGGTGTTAGTGAACTTTATTGGCAGTGACTTCACTAGATTTGATTTAAAAAAGATATTCATTCAAACCTTTGTTCGAAACATGTCATTGTTTTGCATTATTTTAGCCATTTCGTTTTACTGGTTTTATTTGAATTCGTTTACGTTGACCGAAATTTTAGCGGAAGAACGAAAGCTTTTTTTGATTTCGTTATTGGTTTCTTTAGCAATCTCTGTTTTTTGGTTTTTATACGCGAAAAGATCAGTTTCAATCTCAAATGGAACGGTTGTCTTTAATGGCAACAAGACCTTAAAATTTAGAGAACCTATTGTCGTAATCAGGCATCACTGGCCAGCGTGGATCAATCTCCACCTCAACGGAAATAAATATTTAAAAATCTGCGTTGAAGAAAAATCGTCTTTATATTTCTATTCAATTGAGATTGTTCGTTTCAGTCTTGCATCGGAATCAGAACAGTTCGCGCTGAAAGTTGCTAGTGCGGTCGGCGGTAAAGCTTATCGACTTAATAATTTGGGCAGGAAGATTGAGATAAAGAGTGAAGGTTCTGTTTTATGATTTTTAAAGTCAGCGACTATCCTAGTCGGCAATTGAGAAAAGAATTTTTTGTGCGTGGTTGTAAGATCACACTTTTTATTTATTCATTTTTGTTATTGTCGACGGTCTTGGAGTATCTGGTTGACCATAAATTCTTATCGACTCCTCTGTTTAAGTTTTTGCTTTGGTATTCAGTATACCTTGTTCTTACCGTCGTTTTCGTGAGTGTTAGACATTATCATAACTCTAAAAAATTCATATTCATAAATGATGGAATTATTAAGATTGGCAAGAGGAAGCCGTTTGCAGTCGGTAAAGTGAAATGGGTAGTTGTCTCTAGTTTTTTTGGTGGTTTCTGGTCAGGTGAAAATAAAGATTTGGTTTTTCTATATTCCGGATGGTTTCCATATCCGAAATTTAGTTTAATTAAAATTTTAAGTTTCCAAGACACTGACTCTTTTTTCGACAAAGTTTTAGTGGAAATTCCGGGGCCTGTATATCGCAGAAACGTCTGGGACTTGAGAGCGAAGAAGGTACGCTGAGGCGTGGTAGATAGATTCTTTTTAAAATTGATTGAATTTCATGGCGCTCAACTTTGTTGCTCGCGGATTCAATCAATTTCTCTACTCCAGTTCTGAGGCCATGCGGTCTCGCCACACTGTTCGGCAGGGCCGCGAGTAAATAAAAAGAGGCGAGGGTTAGCTCGCCTCTTTTTGCTTCAAAGGATAAAAAACTACAGACTCTTCTTTAATTTTTTATATGACCTCCAACAGTTAAAGTCTCGAACTCACGAAAAACTAATTTAAATTCTGACGATCGGTGATGACCAAACTGTCGAACACGAAAATTTCGCCAATAGTTACTGACTTACTTCTTTCGTGCTGAAGTACTCTAAACATTGCAATCACACGGCCTTGTGAATCATTGTTGTAGATCAAGTAGCAATGTCCTAATTTTACCGGTTGTGTAGAGCTTCGTTCAGCGGTTCCCATTGGGTCGATATCTGTATACGCTAACCACAACAATGGATCTCTTGAGCGATCATACTTAGAATCTGATTTAATTGATTCGCACGATCTTTCACCTAAGTCCCAAATGAAACTGAAATCGTCAGGGGTAACAGTCACTTTGAAGTGGTCTGGAGTATATTTGGAAGTTAAAAAAATGATATCCCAGTTGTTTTTCTTTTGTGACAAATTTCCCTTAGTTTCATAGACGAAGCTGTAAGTGGGATCATTGAAGTTGATCTCTTCTTGTTCATCAGCAGTTAAAGTTACTGAGTCGCTTGCGTTGGAAAATACTGGTAGAGCAAAAAGTGCTAGAGCAATAATTAATTTTTTCATGACATTATTCCTTTATTAGTTAAGTTTGTTTTTACGTGACGATTTTGTTGGAACGGGTTGCTTCAGCAATCCAGAGTAATTTACTTTTTTACCAAATAACTTGGATGCCGATTTCAATTCCACTTCTTGCGATGCTACTTTCGCTTCAGGTTTTTCTTCGCGTTTTGGATTTTCTGATTGATATACTTCATTGATCGGATTGATCGTCTCATACACTGATACAGCGTAGCTCAAGATCAATGTTTTCGTTTTTGGATCAGCGTCTTCTACTTTAAACATGTAAAAGCCGCGAGCTGAATGCGTACTCAAATTGATTGCGTAAGAGTGTCCAACTTGTAAAATCACGTATTGTTGGAACTGTCTTTGTTTATCTCCATCTAGAACAAGTTTTCTTCCGTTGATTTCTTCTAGAGGAAGAATGCCTAAATCTGACATCATGGAGGCAAAGCCACTGTCAGGAGAGCTATCGGGCACAACGATAGGACCTTTTTCGCTCCAAAACGCAAGCTCAAGATCTGCACGGTTTGTTTCGAGTGAGTGCTTAGAGAGAAAGAGCTTTGCTCCAGTGGCAGTTGGGTTCTCGTAAGTCTGTCCAGTTAAGGCAACAGTTTTAATAACATTAACTTCAGGCATGCCGTTTTGGTCAGCCGCAAATGAAGAAGAAACGCTCAAGATAAGTGCTAGGGATACGATCAAAGATTTCATAAAAAGTCTCCGTAAGGTTGTTTGTTAAAGTCGAACACTGACCCATCAAAGCAATACGGTGCCCATCGTAAAACCCTCTTAAAATCGAAAAGAAGGACATTTTTACTGAAAATTCCAGGATTGGAGACCTCAAATCCCGGAACGGAAACTATTAAAATGGGTCGGGGTAGGTATCAGATGTTTGTATAAACATCTATGTGTATATATCCTTTGAAGTAATGGATCTTAAGAAACACCTTCTCATTATTTTAGCTCTCGTAGTTATGAGTGCGGGCTATCTCGCGAGCCAGAGACTTATCAATTTCAAGAAAGATGCGAATTCAACTGTAGCGATCATTACAAGCTTAGAAAACCGTGGCGGTAGCCGAAGCTTTAAAATCGTTCACTATGAATTCGAAGCGGGCGGCCACAAGATTCAAGGCACAACTATTGAGAGTTGGGCTGATTATAGTGAAGGTGTGCAGGTTTTTTATACAATAGATGAAGCAGGTCAGGTTCATCATATCGTTCAGAGCAATTGGGGAGATTGGGTATATTTTAAGCTGTCACTCATTGCTTCAATCTGTTTGGTGATATTCCAATTCATTTCATACATCGTAAATCGCAAAAGAGCTGAACCCCCATTTAAGAAGGCTAATTCGAAATGAAGTCTATATTCAGAGCCTATGAGATTTGGGCGACAATTATTTACTGTCTAATCATGGCGGGTCTTTGGACTCAAACACTCTGCATTTTATTCTTAAGGACTGTGGGGATGATTCCACCTCATTACTGGATTTGGTTTTTGATACCCACCGCAATCTTGATTTTCCTTTTTACGTTTAAATATTTCTTTAAGCCGAAGCCCATACTCATAACTGGTGGTGTTCTCATAATAAGTATTTTTATCGCAGCTGTTTCAACTGTGATGAGTTATGAGCTTCGAGAAATACCTATGTATTATCAACCAAAATCGTGGAAAAAGGTCGCAAACTTTGGATTGTTCAATGCAGATAATAAATGGCGTTACGACGATAAGAACGGGCCATACATAAACGTTTCTGGAGACTTTAATGGTGATGGTATAACTGATTTAGCAGAAATAACTGCAAATCGTGAGATGACTGAAATTGCAGTTTACGTGTTTTGGAATTGCAATAGAAATTCTACTCCTACATTAGCGATTCATGACGAACTCCCAGCAGCTGAAATGGGAATCGAACTTTATAAACCTGGTACATATCAAACAGCTTGTGGTAAAGGGTATTTTGAATGTACTGACGGTGATACTCCAACTGTTACATTTAAATACGACGCAATTAATCTCTTTAAATATGAAAGTGCAAATTCATCTTTATATTGGAATCCTAAAACGCAAAAGTTCGATCAACACTATATGAGTGACTAGGCTGTGGAGTTAACTGAAGGTGGCCTCTTATTTATAGCTGTTTTGGCGGGACTATCGCTCGTCGTGTATTTGCAGATCTTTATCGCTTTGCCACTCAATCAAATTCTTAAAGACCAAACTGACGACATGTCATTCAGTGGACCAAGAGTTGGGGCGCCGTGGATCGCCATCATGGGGTTTGATCAAAAGATCAATGCCGCGGCTGAGAAAAGCAACATTCGTAAATACGTGGTGCTCGGAAGAGTTCTTGTTGTTGTTTGCGCGCTTTTAATTTGGAGAGCGACTACTCCATTGAGTGATTCGATTGTTGAGAGGTTAATCATTGAAGGATAAATACGTATTTTCTTATCGAACAATTGCGCCTACAGTCTCAGACTATTTCCTGATTAACTTGCGCAGGAACAAATTACTTACTTGGAAAGTTGTATTGCTATATATTGTTAGTTTTTCTTGTTTGTGTCTTTTATCAAGGGCCATTTCCAAACAATTCAATATTTCTCTTTATGATGTGGGTTTCGCGTTAGTGCTTTCAATGGTCTCTGTTGTTTTGATGTTCTTCGTTCTTTATATTATTTTTGGGTTATCGCTTCAGAAAGCTCATTGGACTTTCTTAAAAGATAGAATTGAAATCAGAAGTCTGACTGGGACAGCAGGATATTCATATTCCGATATCACTCAAATTGTTATGGAAGCTCCTTACCTGGCGTTCATTTATATCCAACCCAAGGGTCGATTTCTAGTAACACCATGCTGGTTAGGAAATGCTGAAGAAGAGTGGTTGGAATTCATAAGCTTTTTAGAGGTGAGATGTCCTGGTGTAAGTGAAAAAATATTTGTTAAGACCTTTAAAGGGCTAAAGCAAAGCCATGAAAAGAAAACTCCAGCCGAGGCTTACCAGTATTGGAAAGCTCAATAGGTCCAGAATGATATAGTTCTCGATCAAAATTTGACCATCTCGTTCTGATATACAAGAATGTATTTATGGTGGGCTATTGATGTTTAGAAAGGGTAATTCGTGAAGTCGCAATGGATTGCATTTGTCTTTCTGATTGTGGGACTACCTCTTATATGTGCAGCCGAATATCTGTTAACAAATTGTGTGACAAAAATTACCAGTGGGTCTTTGGTGTGTGGGGAGGATGCTTTACGTATTATCATCCCTTTGTGCTTGATCTTTCCAGTCATGGGTTTCTTCGCTTGGTTTAAATTAGGAAAAGGAAAATCCGATGAAGACTAAACCAATCATTATAACTATTCTTATCGTGATCGCCTTTGGGCTGTTCTTATATAAGCTTCCAGATTTAAGTTTTGTAAGCTTAGGTGTTCAAAATCAACTCGAGGAAAAGATAAATAAGAAACGCGAAAACTTAACAAAGAACTTCAAAGACGGCGATTATATTTCCGTGCGTGATCTTTCAGACGGTTTTCCAGTTCTGTGGAACAGAAAGATCAAGTCACGTGGAAAGCTTGATCTAAGCTTAAGCAGAAAAAGTACTTATAAGGTTTTGACCGATCTCGGCTGCGCCCAAGGATACAACAGCGAAGTTCGTCTGATGTTTAACGAATCCATTGATAGTGGGCCTTTCGCAGCTCCAGTTGAAATCGAAGGTACGGTTGATCGACAAGGATTTGTGCGCGTTGAAAGTATCAAGTCAATAACAGGTTTTGTTGCTGATGACTGTAAAGAGATGGAGATTAAAAACAATGTGCAGTAATCTAACGGTCTCCGCCATCGTTCTTTTGTGTTTTTGTTATGACAAAGGAAAACGGATGCTGTTGATTTAAGAAAAATGGTGTAATCCGATATTCTAAATTCAGTTAAAAGCAAGAAAGATCTCGGTGGTAAAATGCTAACCTTAGAAATTGGAAATTGTTACGTTGTTGAATATATTAATTTAGATGGAACAGTAAGAAATACTATCTAGTTGCAGTGAGTTTCCAAGTGAAGGTGAGGGCCTGCAAGCATTGGTCACCTTAATCCCCTGTTGTGTGAATCAGAAATGCACCATCTATAATTGACTATTTCTAAAAGACGGCTGGGGAAAGTTATTCATGTTCACAAACGACGAAAAAACTATTTCCGTTTCCAATACAGATAAAACCTGTAAGAAAATTTCGACTGCAACATCACTTCAAATAAATGCACAATTATTAACTTTTTAACTGCCAGAATTCAGCACCATTATTTCAAAACATTTTTTGAATCAAATAAAAACAACAAACTAAAGTTTATACGACACCTATGGGCATCAAGAAATTTTAACGTTGCAATAACGACACAAATAAACAACCGTTTGTAATTGAAAAATTGCAGAGGGGATTTATGAAAGTATTAGCAAGTGTATTGCTATTGCTCTCTATCGCCGTATCGGCGTTAGCGGATCAAAGCACATTGATGTTATCAACAAGCAAAGCTTCGTACACCTCAGGAAGTCGTGCCGTATTGATTGCTCGTTCGATGTTGACTCCTTCGGATTCAAAGTCAGAGTTTGTTTTCAAAGCAAAACTCAATTCAACAAATGTTAAGATTACTTCTATTTCTTCTAGTGTCGCATATACAGTGACCAATGAACTTCCTGCTGGAAATTTTGTCTGGCAAGTTCAAACCTTCGTTCAAAATAAATATGATGCTCAAAAGTTGAATGAAACAATTGTCTTCTTTGGAAAAGAAGTTTTGAATCTGCAACGAAAAATTGAAGCTGAAACGAACGCCCAAGTATTGGCAGCTTTAAATGCTCAACTAGCGCGAGACAATTCGATTATTCAGAGAGCACGAGCTCAGTTAGACAAAATTCGAAGTTTAGTTAGCACTCAGTCTATTAATTTTAGTGTGAATCCCCCAACATTTGGTTTGGCAAATCGTGCAGTTCCAACGCTGTCAATTGTGCCCGACAATATTTCTGGAATCTATTTGGTTGGCGCTGCTGCGCAATTCTCTGTGACATTAAGTGGAACGACTTTCGATGGAGAAGCTGCTGATTGGACATATGATGCCGAGATTCCCGCGGTAGGTTCCAAACCAGCCATTGAATTAACAAAAACTGTTAACTCAGCAACACAAGTCACATTCAATTCAGCAGTTTTTGCGTCTTCCAGTGCAGGATGGCGTCAGTTTGTTCCTAAATTTAAGTATCGCTTAAAAAGCCAATACACGAAATTTAAAGAAGCTGTTGGTTTAGCAGTGATTAGAAAAAATGAATTCATTAAAGATAAGAATCTGTCTAATGATCCAAAAGAGATCGCATATTATCAATCACTGATTTCTGAAATTGATCTTCTGATAGCAGCGCTTTCCGATCTGGGTTTAAGTTACCAGCCGTTTATGGCCGCTTCTTATGATTTCAAAGTTAAAGATGCATCTTTGCCAAAAGGCTTTCAAATTACGCCTCCTGTTGACGGTTTTGTTCTTTCTGAAGGTGGGCTATCAAAAACATTTCAAATTAGGTTAACCTCTGACCCTGATAGCGATGTCTTCGTTACATTTACGAATGATTCACAAATTACTGCGGTTGCGCCCGTTGTTTTTAATTCTCATAACTGGAACATACCGCAATCCGTTTCTATTCAGGCATTCGATGACAATATTTCTGAAAGTGATCATTCATCTTCGCTTCAGATCTCAAGTACTGGTGGAGACTATAACGGCATCACTTCAAGCATTTTAATCACTATTTTGGATGACGATGTTTGGAGTAGTGTCTCGATCGCTGCAGATTCAGGCTGTGCCATTCGAAAAGGTGCTTTGTATTGCTGGGGTGGCAACGAATACGGACAACTTGGAATGGGTGACACCGTTACTCGTACGGTACCAACGTTAGTGCCGACAATGGACTCGGGTGTTTTGAAAGTAGTTGGAAATGGGTTTCATAGATGCGCAATTAAAAACTTACAAGTTTATTGCTGGGGTCGGAACAACAAAGGACAGATTGGTATTAACTCATCTGGAACTAATGTACTGACGCCATTCTTAGTGTCTGGTGCTGGGACAGTTAGTGACATTGCTGCTGGGAATGAAGCGAGCTGCTCAATTAAAAGTAGCTCCAAAAATGTTTTCTGTTGGGGAGATAATTCTTATGGTCAGGCAGGAGTAAATTCAACAGCTACGTCCTTGTTGGTGCCAACGCTTGTTCCCGGAGGATTTCAGGCGAAATCCATTGCGACGGGTCCGACAAGTTCGTGCTTTGTCACTCTTGACAATAAAGTTTATTGTTCTGGAGGTAATGGTGCAGGAGAGGTTGGGGATGGTACTACCATTAAACGTATCAGTCCTGTTCTTGTAGTTGGATCAGACTCTTTGGGTACCATCAATAGTGTGACCGTTGCAGCCGGTAGTCGACAGGGGTGTCTTGGTTATCAAAACGGTGTCAAGTGTTGGGGTGATGGTATCTATTACTCTATGGGTACTGGAGTTAACGGTACTTATGCTATCCCAGCGAGCGTAGTTGGAATCTCAGATAACGTTGTAGCGCTCTCAGCTGGTACGGCCAACGTTTGTGCCGTTGTTTCTGATCGAGTAAAATGTTGGGGATGGGGCAATAGTGGACAGAATGGTAACGGATCCACAACTTCAGCTCAGTACGCTACTGAGATTGCCGACACTTATAACAAAGCCACTTTTACGGCGTCAGGTGGTTACAGTACCTGCGCAATTATCGATGGCAATGTCAAATGCTGGGGTGTTGGGTCAAGCTATAAGTTGGGTAACGGGATAGCATCGGATTCACTTACTCCGGTAACAATCGTAAACCCTTCACTCTTTCGAAAAAACAGAGACCTTCTTTAGGGAACAACCATGAAGTACATATTTTTAGTTATTTCTTTTCTTTTATGTTTGAAGGCTTTTGCTGATGGAAATATTGCTTTATCTACGAGTAAAGCAACTTATTCAGCCGGAGAGCGAGCAGTTTTGGTTGTTAGGGTAGTTACTCAACCAACTGATTCAAGAAATGAATACTTTTTCACAGCGAAACTTAATGCAGTAAGCATGAAAATCACACCAATTTCATCGAGTGTTGCATATGCGGTGACGAAAGACCTTCCAGCGGGTAGTTATTCTTGGGAAGTTCAAACTTTCATTCAAAATAAATTTGAAGCGCAAAAGTTGAACGAAACAATCGTGTTTTTCGAACAGGAAGTCCGCGACCTTCAACGTAAAATCGCTGATGAAAAAAATGTACAAGTCATTGCAGTTTTACAAAATCAAGTAGCACGTGATAACGCGATTTTGCAAAATGCAAATGTTCAACTTAATAAGATCAGAAGTTCAGTGAGCACACAAACAGTTAGTTTTATAGTGAATCCTCCGACAAAGAGCTTAGTTAATCGGGCACTTCCAACTCTATCTATCTCCGCAGACTCTAGCACGGGGATTTATCTTGTTGGCTCCTCGGCTCAATTCACAGTAAATTTAAGCGGAACGTCGTTGAATGACGAAGAAGCAGAGTGGACATTCGATGCTACAATTCCAGCGATTGGTTCTCAACCAGCAATTACTTTAGACAAAACTATAAATTCTCCCACTCAAGTAACCTTTAGTTCCCCTGCATTTCCTGCTTCAGCTTCTGGTTGGCGACAGTTCCTTCCTCAGTTTAAGTACAGATTAAAAAATCAGTACACAAAATTTAAAGAAGCAATCAGCTTGGCAGTCGTAAAAAAGGCTGAATATATACAGGAAAAGAATCGAAGTAACGACCCAAAACGTATCGCTTTCTATGAGTTACAGATTTCAGAAATCGATATGCTAGTTTCTGCATTATCCAATTTAGGCTTGAAGTATCAGCCTTTTGACTCAACAGCATTCGACTTCAAAATCAAAGACGGCTCCTTGCCGAAAGGTATTCAATATCTGAAACCAAGTGGTGGTTTGGAGTTAACCGAGGGAGGGGGGGATAAGATTCTCAAAGTTCGCTTAACTTCTGACCCTGATACTGATGTTACAGTTAACTTCGATACAGGAATTCAGATCAAGTCGATTTCATCACTAACTTTTACATCTCATAATTGGAATGTTTATCAAGAAGTTTGGGTAGGTGCTTATGACGACAATGTTATCGAAGGTGATCACTATGCGGATATTGTCTTAACAGCGAGCGGAACTGACTATTCAGGAATATCGAATACAGTGCAGGCGGTGTTAATTCACGACAATGATTTTGCATGGGATAAGGTTGTTGCAGGAGGCAGTTCCGTCTGCGCAATTAAAAACGGCGCGCTCTATTGTTGGGGTTCAAATGTTAATGGTGAGTTGGGTATGGGAGATACGATTAGTCGTGCGGTTCCCACTCTCGTTCCTACAATGTCATCGGGTGTAATAGACGTTGCAGGCACGGACTCTCATCGTTGCGCTAATAAAAATAGCACGCTCTTTTGTTGGGGTAGAAATAATTACGGACAGGTCGGAGTTGGAACGACTATACAAAATTACCTAACACCAACACAAATCACTTCTTTGCCTGTGGGCACAGTCACATCAGTAACTGCGGGTTATCGACATTCATGTGCAGTTAGTTCTCTTCAAGCATATTGTTGGGGCGACAATAGCAGTGGCCAGCTAGGAATTAATTCAACCACGGCAAGCTTCAATACGCCACAATTGGTGCTTGGGCCAAACAGAGTCGTCATGATCTCAGCTGGTACGGCGAATACATGTCTTTTTGACATCAATCCAGTGCGCGTGCTGTGCATGGGTGACAATTCGTATGGGCAGATCGGTGATGGGACAACAACTCTTAGGCGCTCTCCAACGTTAGTTACTGGTTCTAACTCGCTGGGCATCACTGGAGTTGCGGTGGGAATGCTAAATAAGCTCGTCTGTCTGTCTCATACCACTGGTGTGAAATGTTGGGGCGACGGAATACAAGATGGATTTGGAAATAACGGAGCCTCATTCCAATCTTCAGTTCCTGTATCTGTAAGTAATATTACGACTTGGACTTCGTCCATAACGGTGGGAGATGCATCAGCATGCGCAATCACTGATAGTAAAATTAAATGTTGGGGGCGAAACTATTATGGAAATATTGGTGACGGTACAACTCAAAACTCTGCGCCAGTTCCAAAAGATATTAATATTATCTACGGTAGTGCAACTGGTGTTAGTACTAACGGTAACTCAACTTGCGGTATTATCGACGCAAAAATTAAATGTTGGGGGTCTGGTTCGGGTTACATGCTTGGCAACGGAAATACAACGGACCAACCTTTACCAGTTCCGATCGTGGAACCTCTTAACTTTAAACGCTTTAATCACTTCAATTTTTAGGAAATAAACATTATGAAATTATTGTTTTCATTATTATTCTCGTTAGGTCTTCAATCAAATGCATTCGCAGCAGTTAAGCTTAGAAGTTTTGACTCAAAATTCCTAACAAGTATCTTAAATGTTCAAATGCAGCCAGAAGCTCCTCACTCGAATGATCAGATTACGCTGTTTTTAAATATCGATACTGATTTTTCTTCTTCTGAAGAAATGAATACAATTCTTGAAGCAAAATTAGATGGTCTGAGTATTGGATTGTTAAACCCAACGACAGGGCTGTGGATCGCTGCACTTGAGAGTGCGACGGTTGGAAATCACTTTTTGAGTGTTTCCTATTACCTCGAAGATAAAGCTCAAGCGGAGGTCATTCGCGCAAATCTTTCGCAAATTGAACAAGACATCGCTATTCTTGATGGTCAAATCTCAATGGAAGAAGATGCAGGTAATCTCGCGGTTCTTCAAGCGGCTAGAGCTGCAAAAGTTTCCGACCAAACTAGTGCATTGAGTTCTTTGTCGGCATTGAAGACATTGGTCACAACTGAAAGCTTTAACTTTATCGTTCAATAAGTAGGTTTTCCTTTTTTTTGAAATGAGAGTAAAATGAAATTGTTAATTTTAACAATAATGGGATGGCTCGCGCTTTTTTCTTTTGATAGCGCTTTTGCTGCCCCTCAATTCTTAGATTTTAAGCTAAGTGCAACGAAATACGCTGTTGGTCAGAGTGCTGTATTAATAGCATATACAAAAATTCTCCCAACAAATAGCTCAGTTGAAACATACGTTGAGGGCTCACTAGATGGAAATCCAATTGAAGTATTGCAGTTGGCGAACAACTTATCCATATCCGTGACCTCGCCACTAACGGAAGTGGGGTCACATTCATGGAAGGTTTCCGTATACGTTCAAGATAAAAAGCTTGCGCAATTTTACCGTGAATCAATCTTTAGCTATCAAAAACTAGTGGACGAAATCGATGCGAATATCAACAATGAAGTTGAGCCGACCAAAATTGCGCTTCTTCTTCAAGAAAAGAATGAAAAACTTGCTTTGATTGAATCAGTTAGCGCGATGGAGGCCAGAAACCGAATTAAGGTTTCATCTCAATATTTCTTTTTTGATGTCTCATCCACTAAAATAAATCTTTCTTCAACGCCGCTATTAACAATTGAACCAGCGAACTCACTTTCTGAATTCTCGGTTGGTCAACATGCTTTATTTTATGTATCCGTAGGTGGCATTCTAGGAAATGAAGATGGCCCATTTGATTACGGTGTGGATTGCAGTGCGATTGAGGCAATTTCAGCAATTTCTTTCGCCACTCAAAAAATGGATAAAACCTATTTTACTTGCGCAAGCGAGCAACTCATTTCAGCAAATTTAGGTAACTGGACTATTTCAGCTAATTTGAAAGTTCGTTCAGAAAAGAAAGTCCAAGCGATAAAAGCAGTCTTGCTTGCTGCAAATCAAAAGAAAGCTGACTACTTAGCTCAGGCAAACATTTCTGACGAACTTGCTGAGGCATACTTCCAAGCTAAAGCGGCTCAGTTGACCGTAACGATTGCTCATTTATCTAGCCTTCAAAGCACGCTTTGGGAAAATATTATTCCTCCAGTAAGTCAGTCGTTTGAAGTCGTAGCGCCATTTACGGAGGGACACAATGTTTGGTAAACAAATAGTTCTTTTAATAACGTCTCTTCTAGTTGGATCAGCCGCATTAGCATTGGATCCAGCAATATCGGTTTCATGTGTGCCAAGCTGCCTTTATTTTTCAGGTCAAACTCCCAAAGTTCGTGTTAAAAATGTGCCGGTATCCATTGACAATAGACTAACGGTCAAAGTTGAAGGCATCTTTGATTCACAAGCAGTTCAACTTCAGAAATCCGGTAAGGAATATATTTACCAGGGAGCAGTAGTTGGATCAGAAGGATTTGCAAAATACTTAGATATTTCAGTTTACGCTGTCGATGAGTCTAAAGAAAATGCATACATAGCGCAAATTAGTAGCTTAGGTTTAAGAGTCGCTAAGATTGACGAACTTCTTCAATCAGGACCAAATTCAATTCTTGAAACTGAAAAATCTAAACTTCAAGCCCAACTTGCAGACCTTAACAGCAAAAAGGTCAATTTAAGATCTGTGATCTATTCAACTTCAGTAAAAATTCTTGCGCGCCCAATCGTTGAATCATCTATCGGTATTTTGTCTCTCGGCGGTGTTATAATTAATGACTACAATGATCTATTTACGAACCCTGTTGTAAGCGTGACTGGCGTCAGCCTTAGCAATAAGTATTCTGACTTCACCGTCTTTTTAAACGGGGTAGTTTTACAAACGTCAGAATTCTTTTTAAACCCCAATTCGTTAATTGTTCAGAAAAAGCTTGTGGATGGTGAGAATACAATTCGATTTTACGGATATGATAATTTAGGCAAACCACTATTCGCTGTGTTTAAATTCTGGGCCGGTTCAAAAAGTAAAGTCATAACTTTGAAAGATGTAAATGGCACTCCAGTTGAAAATGCTACCGCAAATATCAATGCTGTCGGTTCCAAAGTTTCTCAAAGTCTTATGTCAGATTCAACGGGTCGAATATTTATCACTAATTTTCCTGCAAACATGATGTTAAACTATCAAGCATATGTTACAAATGGATTTGCCGCGGGAACGTTGGCTTCAAATATTGACACGGCATCGGTGACCTTATCTACCGTTGGTTCTGTTCAAGCCCAAAATCTAAACTATAATTATGATTTATCAGGATGGGATCTAACTTCTGGGCAAGTTTACAGAGCTCCTATCACATCGGACCTTTCTAATTTTCTCATTAAACCAAAAAATAAAATTCATGGTTTAGAAAGAAAGACGCGAAAAATATTAAATGAGAAGAGCATTCGCGTATTTGAAGATGAAGATTGTCTTCTAGGTCAATGTTCCTTGATTCTTTCAACAGCTGGTGTTGGCGCAAAAACAACATCACACACCTTTGTAGCTACTGAGAAAAATCTAAAAATCAATTATCGATTCAAAACATTGGAGATTTTCAATGGATATGAAGATACAGAATACGACGACACATACACAATTTCATACCGATCAAGCTCTGGATATTCTAATTCGATAAGTGGAAGCATGAGAAGCCTGGGAAGAAATGCGTTCGATGCAAATGCTTTGTCTCAGTGGATGCAATTTCAAATCATGAATGAGATTGGGGATACGGTAGAGATAAAGTTAACGGTTACGAATGTCATGGATGATTTATATGACAGTCTTCTTCAGATTGCTCCTATTTATGGATCAAGACTTCAACTTGCTGCTTCTTTAAATAAAGACGTTATGGCTCTAAGCGTAGGATCTTCATTCTATGCTAATGGAAAAACACAGGTTGACGGTCACGTGAAGGTAACCGGTACCCCTGGTGATAAACTTTCAGATTTAAAGCTCAATGTAAACGTAGCAGGTGTATCGCTTGACGGAAGCTTGTTAAACTCAGCTTCTTCAATCGTAGGATCATTCTTCCCATTATCTGGAATTCTTGAATCAGATGTCACATTTGAATTTGCGACACCTTACGACTTTAAACTTCCGGAAAAAAGTGAAGCAACTGTTTCGGTTGAGGCTATTAGCGAGGGACCTCATGACGATACGGCAGTTCTTACTATTGGAAAGCTTCCTGCAATTGGATTTTATTACAATTTTTTGGACTCAAGAAACACAAAAATCGCAATTGGCGAAGGTGGAACTGAATGGGTTCTTCCCCAAGTCGCAAAGTACGTGGCTTATTTGGAAGACAACTACTCGACGTTTTTTACCTTACTGTCGCCGATGAATGGGGGTACTCCGTTAGGTTATGGAAGTGAGTTCGGAGATGCTGCTAGATATTCTCCTAGTTGGTATAATTTGGCTGCAGCCAAGAACGAGGTAGAGGCTGCGGAACAGGTTTACGAACGTGAAATGGCTGCGACAAAACTGATTGAATTGGCAAATGATTCCGCAAATGGAAGTCACATTTTGCGGATTTGGGCTGACGGCCGCTTTTTCAAAACTAGTGGGGCACAAATTGATCCATTTTGGGCAAAAATCAATTCTGATCCCGTTGCAGCCAGTATCATTGTCCCTTGGCCAGGCTATTCATCAGAGTTCTTAATTTTCTTTCGTTGAGGTATGTGATGCGAAATGTTTTTTTTAAAATTTTATTGGTAATTTTAGGTTTTGTGACCGTACAGGCTGCCCCAACTGCGGCTCAAAAAAAAATTATAGTTTTAAATAAGGGAAAAGGAACAACTAACTATTCTTATGATTTTGGAACGTTAGGGATTGGACAGCTTGGGTGGGTGATTTTGGAAATTTCTGTTAATCAACCTATTCAACTTGGAAATCTAATTCTTAGTGGTAGTTCTGAATATAAAATTACCCAAGATGGTTGTTCCGGAAAAATGCTTCTTGGAGGATCATGTGAATATAAACTTGAGTTTGTCGGCACCTCGGCCGGCGTAAAAAATGTTTCTGTGACCGTGCTTGGTATATGGCAATCGGATGGATCATCTCAGTTGTTTAATGTTAGTGGAACTGCAAACGCGATGGAGTACGTGATACCACCAAGCGATCCGGCTGACGGAGATTGTAAGACAGGTTCATTTATTCGAGTCGATGATCAGTCAATGTCGGAATCAATTCCTATTTTTGGAACTCCGTTTTCTCTAACTTATACATCATCTTTTACTTCCCAGTATATCTCAACTTACACAAATATCGGAACTCAACCAAAGTTTCATGATTTGGGCTGGAGTATCAGTGGAATAAATTTTTATGATATAGCAAATGAAAGATTATTTTTGGGATCCGGTGGTAGCGCAGTAAAAGCTAAACTATTACAACCGGACGGGACGTATCTGGTTTTAGGGGATGGCGAGGTATTTATTTTTGATTCGACAGGCAAGCAGATTGCTACAAAAGGTTCATTAACTGGTTTTACAAAATATTCGTTCATATACAATTCAAATCGAATCAGCTCTATAACTGATGCTTATGGCAACCTTACCAACTTTGAACGTGATTCAAGTGGGCATTTAATTAAAATCACCACTTCATCAGGATTGGTAACTCACTTAGAGTATTCTGCAGATAAACTTGTGAAAGTGATTCTTCCAAACGGCGACTTTTATCGAATGTCATATGTAGCTAGTACCGAGCTTTTAAAAACTTTTGTTAAGCCAAATGGAAACACAACATATCTAAGTTATGACGAAGCTGGAAAATTAATCCAAGATACTAATGATGCCGGAAATATTACGAATCTAAACATGAACTTTAATTATGGATTGCAAGGAATTTCACTGTCTACTGCTCTTAACAGAGAAACCCAGTACGAAATGGTGAGATATCCCGATAACACTTATCGCCGTGTTAAAACGAATCCAGATGGTTCATATGAGCAAACTGACATAAGTGATAATAACTCAAAGACTGTTGAAACTGATTTGGTTAGAACTGAAACAACTTATGGCCCTGATATTAGATTTGGTTCGCTCGCAGCTATTCCAACTTTTGAGTCCAAGGATTTTGGTGATACGATTCTAAACACATCGATTACACAAAGTGCTGTCGGACTAATTGATCCATTTAATTTTACATCCGTTACTACGGCTAAAACTACAAATGGTGAAACGCTAACTTCTACTTTTAATAAGGTGCAAAAAAAATTTATTGAGACTAGCCCCGCTGGAATTGTAACCAGCGTTTTAATAAATGAAGACGAAAAACCAAAACAAATTCAAGTTGGAACTCTCGATCCAATTGAATACGACTATTTTTCTTCTGGAGAAATTAAATCTGTAACTCAAGGCGCTAGCTCTTTAAGCTTTAATTACGATCAATATGGGTATTTGTCTTCTGTGCGAAATTCTCGAAATGAGACTTTTACTTTCATAAATAATTTACTGGGAAAGGTCGTTAAAAGAATTTCTCCAGATAGTAGAGTGACCGAATTTAGATATGATAAGAATGGTAATATAACGCAAATTGTGACACCTTCAGGGATAAGTCATTTATTAGAATATAGTCCAAACGATACATTGATTTCTTATAAAGCACCTCTTGTTGGTGGCCGCGAAGAACAAACTAGGTTTACTTATAATAGTGACAACCAATTAGTTGAATTAAAACGTCCTGATTTGCAGTACGTGAGAAACTACTACGATGCGCAGACCGGAAAGATTAATGAAAAAAGATTTTCTAATCTAGGTGTTAACAGATATTATTACGATCCAGACTATTACGTTCTTACTAAAATTGATTCTTATGATGGCATTACAAATGCTTTTTCTTATTGGGGTACAAAACTTGCTAGTCTGACTTGGACAAATACAGCATCGCAAGCATTGTATGGTTCGGTAAACTTCACCTACGATTCGCACTATAGAGTGGCGTCTAGATCAATCGCTGGAGCTGCGGGTTCGGGATCTCCTTCGGTGATTAATTACACCTACAATGGTGATGGAAAAGTTCTTCAGGCAGGTGAGCTGAGTCTTGGATATGACTCTTTCACTGGAAAATTAAAAACTACACAGTTAGCGAAAGTTTCTGATCAAAGAACTTATGATTCTCAGGGCAGGATTGTTACTTACAGTTCTATTTACACGCCAACTTCTGGCCCTGTTCAAACTATTTTCTCATATACCTTGACGAGAGATTCGGAAGGGCGAATTTTAACTAAATCAGAAACCAGTTTGGGTGTGACCACTCTATACTCATATGAGTATGATAGTTCTGCCAGACTTACCAAAGTATGGAAAAATAGCTCCCTTTATTCGTCATACAATTATGATCTTAATGGCAACAGAGTCAGTGGGTACACTGCCTCTGTTCCATTCGTGTCGATTTTCGACAAGCAAGATAAACTAGTGAGTTATAATCAAAATAAATATTTTTATAACTCAAATGGTGACTTGTCGAAAGTGCAAATGTCGGAAACACAATCTAAGTCGTTCAGGTGGGATCCTCTAAGTGGATTGAGGCAAGCGATTTTGGCGGATGGCAGAGTTCTTACTTACGCCCACGACGGTAATCATGACCGTGTTAGAGTCGCTGTTAATGGTTCTACGAGCGCGCGTTATATTTACGAGTCTCCTCTTAAAATTGCGGCACAAGTAAGCGATCAAGGTATTTATGGAAAGCGGTACATGTATGCTTCAGGTACTGTGGCGCCCGACTACATAAAAAGCTCAGGTGTAAATTATTTTATAGTTAAAGACCACCTTGGATCTGTGCGTTTTGTGGTAAATAGTTCTGATGGATCAATAGCCCAAAAAATAGAGTATTCTGATCTTGGCAAGGTTTTGGTTGATAGCAATAAGGGCTTTCAAGCATATGGTTTTGCTGGTGGCATTTACGATCAGTTCACTCAGCTCGTAAAATTCGGAAAACGTGAATATGATGGAGAAACTGGCACGTGGTTAAGTAAAGATCCAATTTTGTTTGGAGGACGAGATACTAATCTGTATGGTTACGTCTTGCAAGACCCGATCAATTTCACGGATCCCGACGGTGAATCGTCTGATGCTTGGGAATCCGGAGAATTAGGATATTTAATTGGAGTCAATCTTTATAATACATATTGTGCAAACACTAAAAAATGCGAACAGATTCCGATTGATGATCCGTGGACACCTGGGAAGGCTGCCCAAGATCTCGGTAAGTGGACAGCTGAAAATTATTTGCTCGACAATTCAAAGACACCAGGTAAAGGAAATACATCTCAAAATAGCTGTAATCCTAAATTAAATTGTTGTCCCCCGCCTGAAAATCCGTTGGATAAGATAGGGACTACACCTATTCTTGACATGTCAAAGAAGTAAGAGAAAAATTCTTTATGATAAAACGAACTTTTCAGTATTTGTATTTAACTCTTGGCACACTAACACTGGTTTTTAGTGTTGGTGCGCTACTTATTGAATTGTTGTTCCGATCCGAAAGTTTGATGAGTACCTTCAAGGCATCAATCCCAGTATCGTTAGATGGCATTAGGTTTTTACTATGGTATTTAATTTTCAAAAATCTTCCCAAAGATACGTTCTTCAATTTGACCTCGATTACTTTTGAAGTTCTTGAAAAAATTGGAAAAATTTTAATTTTTAGTTTTGTCTTAGATGTTATGGTTTTTTTGTATAAATCATTTATCTTCAGCGGACCAAATGTTGAATGGAAGAATATTGCAATTCCTTCCCATGATTTACCTGTATATTTGGTAGTTTTTTCCTGGTTCTCCTTTCTTATGAAATTGTTCGTTCTCTTAAATGGTTTTGTTACTCCAACCATTAACGGCCTACCTGCATTATTATTGGGAATGATGTTTCTAAAAAATAAAAAAAATATATCTTAAGGGACAACGATAAAAATTTGTTCGAATTTCGTTTTTTTTTGTAAGGATTAGAGAAATTGAATTGGCATATCAGATTGCTTCTCCTGTTTTTAGGAGGAGCAATGCTCGACAAAATCACTTTTCTAATTATCTCAACTCTACTTTTAAGTAGCTGCGCAAATGAACTAGATCACAAACAAGAAGAACCACCATCCGGTGTCCGAATTCTATCCGAATCTCAAGTTCATATCTCATTCACACCAAACGATTCTGCAAACTCATATCAAGCCATCATCACGTGGCCCGAAGCTCAAGGCACGATCCGTATCCTCGAAAACTCAAAGGTACTGGCGACTCTTTCCGGACAATTCACGTCTTACTCGGTCCCAGTTCAAGGCGGCACGGAGGTCTCATACCTCGTTGAACACTTATCTACGGATAATAAAATCATCTCATCCGTCCAAATTTTAGGCACAGTCCCTAAAGACCTCTTCTGGGATAAAGAAACAACCTTAGAGCAAGACACCATCATCAACGCTGGTCGTATCTACATCTCTAAAGACGCAAAAATCCTCACCAAACAATTCAATCTCACAATTATTGCTGACACCATAAAAGCCGAAGGTGGTCTCATCACAAACTTCGCAGACGGTGAATCACAAAAAGCGATTGCGACTAATGGACTTAAGGGAGGAAATATCTCTATTTCTGCCCAAAAGGCTTCTGGCAACCTCGCAATTGAAATGCGTGGGCAAAACGGTGGTGAAGGTAAGTCTGCTGTTATGGGCGCATTTGGCTCAACACAACAGTGCTTTTCCGGACCAGGCGGAAATGGCGGAAACTCCGGCGAACTAAAAATCGATATCGCCGACGGCACAACTCTCGCACTTTTGGTAAATCGCTATGTTGGCATGAAAGGTCCAAACGGTGGCGCACCATGGTCCCACGGAAAAGACACCATCACAACTGGCACTTGCCAGACGGTCAAACCTCAGCCTGGCACCGATGGAACTTTTGGGCGTGTCTGCATAAAACTAAGATCAACTGATACATTCGAGTGTCGCTAATGAAAATTCTAATTCTAATAAGCACAATTGCATTTCTAAGTGGCTGTGCGACGACATCTACGGAAAAAGTCTACCAAAACATGATCCTGGCGGGAACAGCTGGCGCCATCTACGGTGCAACTAAGCCCGAATACAAAACCACACAAAGTGTGATGTACGGAGCTGTAGGGGCCGCGGTTGCAGCAGCTGTAACTCTTTACTTTGAAGGACCAGATAAAGAAGAAATTAAGCTTCGCCAAGAAGTGCAATCTCTCAAAGCGAGGCTTGATCAATTCACTGAACCTAAAGTTATAAGTCAGGGACCAGCAACCTTTGGTGCGAGAATTCCAGAAAAGTATCGCGCGATGGTCAATCCTGGAGAGTGGAAAGTGTACTCAATGGACGAGTGGGTGGATGATGGTGAAAATCGAATCGTTCATCAAGACAAAGCGATGGAACTGATTCCACCGTCGTTGATCCCCGGCAAATAAAAAAATACATCAGTGGGAATGCAGGTTGGAGTTATTAATTCATTCAAACCAAACCATAACGCTATAGGGAAAACTATGTAAAAAATAAGATTGAATATAGAAAAGCTGAGATAGCTCTTTGTGTTCAACTTTTCTTGCGGTTTTGTTTTGAGTCGAACCAAGAAAATTAGAGTCAATAACGAGAATAGAATGATTAAAGCGAAATTTATTTTTGTAACGATACCAACGCTAGGGGAAAATGTTCCGCAAAGTAGATGGGGATTGCGACGAGTATCCAGCAACGCAAAAATTGAACTAATTACGAACAGGATCACGAATGAAAAGTACCATTTTCTTTGGGCAGACTTCATACCTTAATAATGAGTTCATCAAAAAGAATGGGCAATTAAAAATAGTTTCTTTGTCTGACATTTGATCACGGTCTAACTTATTTCATTTCAATTGGTCTCATTACTATTCTTTGGCTAGTACTTTTAACTCAGTACGTGCTCATATATGTGGTGTTCTGGATCGTCAAGAATAGCTTCAAGTTCAACCTTGGTCATTTGTTCGGGCGAAAGCCAAGGCTCAAGATTTTCATCTTTCAAAGCAATAATAAGTCTATCATGACCAGTTTGGGAAATCTCCGGAGTGGGTTCATGAGTGAGTGCCGCGAACGAGTAAAACGAATCTTCAGGAGATGTTCCCCAAAGATCATAAAGGCACGCAATTTTGAGATCGTGATTTCCTTTAGGAGTAAACTGAACTATGAGGTTTTTGTCTTCCGGCGGGATCGCCGCAGAGCTGGACGCCTGGGGGCGGGTAGCTGATGCAACTTTATAATCTAATGAAGATACGTTTTCGTAGAAACTCTGAACAACAAAGAATCCATGCTTATGCCCAAAGAGATCACGCCAAAACGCATTTCCTAAATTATCCCGACGAGCATTGTAGAGGCCGTTGTACTTGATATCAATACTCTCAGGCTTATCAGCCGGTCTGCAATGATAACGAGCAAGCTTAATAACGTTCTCATCATTTTCACGAACTATAATCGGCGCATAGGTCATAGGAAAAACACGTGAATCAGTAGGGATGAGCTCAGATCTCTTCATTCCTTTAATGCGTGCAGTATTTTTTTCGATGTGATTTGTAGCAATGCGCTTTTCGTTGAGAAACTTTTTGGTTTCTTTCAGAGCAAGAGCCTCTTCGGCAGCTTTTAGGCGTTTTTCTTGTTTTTCAAGATCAAGTTCAAGTTCTTTGAGTTTCACTTTGCGGTAAGCTTGAATGAGCTTTTGAATTTCGCGCTCTTCAGAATTTTCAGCATCATCAAACTCAGCCTCTAAAGCTTTACAAATCTTAATGCGCTCATCTGAAAGACGACGATAAAACATATTCTGCAAAAGCTCATAGTCAATACGAGCCTCGTACTTGACCCCAAGAGATTTAATCTGTTGCTTCACCATCGCGCTATAACACATGCCTCAACAGTAGAGGATCTCTGCTCTTCTGTCGAGGCCAGGATGATGATAAACATTCATCTGCGGCGTTATGAGAAAGGCTCCTGCCTTTCTTCCTTCGGACTTACGCTTCGGGATAGCATCATGCTATGCCGACCGCGTCAGTTTCTTCTCTCCAACGTACTCACATGTACGTCTACGCTTCGAAACTGCCTCTCTGCCTTGCATCTAAATATTTCTGATCACCCTCAGGAATTCAAATTTCATCGTAAAAGGGGAATTTAATGTCCTACATGCCGGATGCGAGAGACTGGAAGGAGCGAGTAGGAGGTATCGTCACTGAATTGTTTTTGATTTAAACACCTTCGGAAGTAGAAATCTCTTAGTCAATTGAGCTAAGATAAATACACATGACACTGGTATTGCTGAGATCATTACGATCGTTAAGGAAACGGTTGTTAAATCAGACAGTTTAGGTTTGATTTGATGGAAAATATTTTCCCAACCGCTACTTTGAATGCCTAATGCCCACATGACCGCGTAAACGCAAAGAAGTGAAGCAGGTATGGCGAGTATTAGCACAGCGAAGTTTACGACACTCTGAATTCGTTTCGTTGAAAGAACTTCAGCAGCGAAATAACAGCATAACGGAACTGTGTACAAAACCCAAAGTGGAGTCCCAAACCAAATAAAAACAATCAAAGTTTTTGCCGTTAAATAAAGTGCGATCCAGCGATAAAGATTCTGTCTTGCTATAAACATCTTTCAAAGTATAATTGCTGATGTTTATATTTCAATTCATGAATGGTCGAGGATTGCAATGAGGCCGGTCAAATACTGGTTCTATAATTTTCTAATTTTTCTGAGCGTTGCTGCGGCCATTCCATTTTTCTTTGATCCTTATAATGGTTGGTTCATATTTCTCTTTATTGCGTCTGGCATTTGCAGAATTTTCTTTCCTTGGCGGCTAAGATGTCCAAAGTGTGGTTGGAAGATTATGCAAAAGAAAAAACAAATTTGGGGTGTTCGTGTAGGATATTGGTTTATTCCTAAGGTCTGCGATAACTGTGGAGTTAATTTAAGATAAACAATAGGACTTCGATATGAAGTATCGCATCTATAACATATTAATCGGGCTGAGTTTCATAGGAATGGCACTACCTTTCATTAATCTTAGAAATGAAATATTCGTTTTGCTAGCTATGTTAGGTGGTTGTTCGCTCGTGTTTATGCGTTGGGCGATCAGGTGTCCAAGGTGTGGAGGGAAACTTGTTTTTCGAACAGGTGAAAAACACGACACGAGACGAAATTTCACTTTCGTCCCAAAAGTTTGCAATCACTGCGGCTTGAATCTTCGAGACAAAGCCGCTGTCCAGAAAGCGAACGCGGAATGGTTGAAAAAGCACCGCATGTAAGGTCGTAACTTTGCACAAAGGGCTCACGGAGGCTTAATCCGTGAAATACCTTTATCTAATTCTATTCGCCGCAATCGTCTTTATCAGTATTGAAAACATCGCCTTCGCGAGAGACGCAGTAGAAATGGGCACGTCCGCTCAAGCCTACTTCCTCCGCATTGGTATTGCAACAGTCGGCATTGGTATCACCATCGCAGGAATTCTTTATAGCATCGGTCTCGGACAATGGGGTCGCATCTTACTCATCAACGGCGGCATCGGCGCAACGATAATCCTAGGCATGGCCGCTATCTTAAAAATCTTCAGCTCAATCACAGGCAGTTCTCTATGAGCACTGATTTGATAAATGGTCAAAAGGTGTCAGATACGAGGCGGAAGTTTCGCATTTCCCGCATGCGTATGTATCAATACGCAGAGGACAGATGTGAAGCTAACAACAAAGTAGATGGCATCTTTTCAACATTTAAGTTCATTAAGGAGTCTAGCAATGAAATATAGAAGTGCCAGACTCCTTAATGAACGCTCTGGGTGGCTAGGGCTATCTGTTTGGGACCTCGCTATCGTTGCATATACGCTCATCATAGCTAATTCTCTTTTGCAACCATTTGGGTTTGAGCTGCTAGCGTTTCCAATTGCTGGAATCGCACTCCTTTTCTTGGTGAACATCCGCTTAAAAAGTCGTCCAAAAACTATCCGCGATTACCTTCGTAAATCAATCCTTCCAAACACTGTCTCAACGGATAAAAGATGATTCCTGTTTTTAGTCATTTCGAAAATTATCTTAACTTCCAGATTGCCGTCACCACAGATGGAGTTGTGTTTATTGGTTTCACAACTCCATTCTGCGATTACGAGATTGATGATGCTCGCTCATTTCATCAAAGACTTGTTCAGGTTCTAAAGCCGCTAGACCCCTCAATCATCGTTCGCGTAGAACTTGAATCAAAAGAACGAAACGACTTAAACGAGGATATACCGCGCTCAAAAGCCATCAATGAAATTGGATTCGTACAAAACGAAGCTAGAATTTTCATCTCAGTACATCCGCCTGTTTTTAATCTCTTCCGTAAAAAGCAAGGACCGCAAAACCTCTTTGAACTGCTCACAACAACTGTTGAGAGCTTTAAAAGTCTAGGATTTGATCTTCAACCACTGAGCGAAGCTCAAACGGTTCAATCCTTTCCCGGTGATCTAGTGATTGGTGAAAGGTCTCTTGAAGGTCCAACTGAATCAACAGGCGTGGTTCGAATTCTCAAAAACCCGCACGCCGAATTTAATTTCCACGATTTAAATAAAGCTCTTTTAAAACTTCCAAAACCTTTCAAGTACGTCGTTTCATTTCAAAGGTTAGGAGAGGCAAAAGCTAAAGTACTACTTGATAGAAAGAGTAAACAACTTGAAGGATCTCATAAAGTTGAAGAAAGATTGCAGCAGGCATCAATGGAAGATGCTCAAAGTGACGCATTCACAAGTGGCATGCAACTATTTGAAATTGAATCGCTTTTAGTACTTAGTAGAGACTCGCAGAAAGAGTTATCTAAAGATTTAAGAACCTCACAATCAGCTTTAAGTCTTTTCTGTGAATCGATGATTGAAACTTTCGGACTTCTTCCAAGCTTCGCAGCCACGTTACCGGGAAGCAGGCTTCATGTGCCGCTTCTGGAAAATGAAGATGCGCTAGTCCAGTCACTACCTCTGTTTGCTCCACGCGAAGTGGAAGTTCTAAGATCGGATCGCGTGTTAACACTACACCGCTCAGACAATACGCTTTTCCAGTTTGATCTTTTCAATCCTTTGTTCAATTCGTTCAACGCATTAATTGTGGGGCCAACAGGCAGAGGTAAATCAGTTCTAACTGGACTTCTAACAACGGCAGTTCTGAATGCACCAGAAGTTCATGTGATCAAAATCGATGTCGGAGGCTCTCATTCAAAAGAGTGTGAACTTTTGGGAGGTGAAGAGTTCGTATTTGAACTAAACACGCCTTCAAATCTAAATCCGTTAAAGTCTTTAATGATGCACAATGCTTCATTGTCTGAGCGTATTGCGATCGCTTCAAAGTTCTTAAGTGTTCTCATTCAAGAAATTGGGGAAAAGGATCTCACCAAAGAAATGCGGGGAGAGATCGAAAGTCACGTGCGAAGTTATTTCGAATCAGTTCCTCAAAACCCATCGATCAGCGATTTTGTAGAGAAGTCTCCAACCTTCCCAAGGGTTGGGTTGTTGAAGCGTTGGACGAACGGTGGACTTTATGGCTCTGCCTTTGGCAACAGTGCTGAAGGAGTGGTAGCGCCTGAAGCTGATTGGGGTAAGTCCAGTGTTCGCGCCACGACGCTACCATATCCTAGCCGTAGGCTGAAGTACTATAACTTTAGCAAAATCTTTCAGGCAGCAGACCCTGAGTTTGCGGTCGCAGGTTTTGCTGCGCTAATGGCTGAAGTGAATTCGCAAGTTCTGGCAAATGACGGACGCCGACTAGTTTTGGTACTAGATGAGGTCCCATTTTTTATTAAACAATGTTTTGATCTCATCAAGTTCACGGCAGCAAACTTTCGTAAATATGGTCACGCGGTCATTCCAATTTCTCAATTGATGGATCATTTGATTGTTGAGGGCGATATGGGATTAGTTGAAAACATATCGCAGAGATTCCTCTTTGGCGCGACCGCGCATGTGGAGGAGCAATATCAGCCGATCTTGAACGGACTTCAAAGTATTCCAGGTCAATATTCCGAAGTAGCCCTTCAAACCGAAGAAGGAATGCGCAAGCATGTAATTAAGTTGTCGCGTGAAGAATACTGGGAAAGAACCTCATCAAAGACTGATAAAGAGAAGATGCGAAAAATGATGGAAGCTGTGCCAGGGTTAACGACACAGCAGGCGATAAAGATCTTATCTTTAGAATGATCTTGAGATGAAAGCAATTAAATAGGCAAGTGCGCATGTAATTAAAAAGGTCGATGATAACCGCAAAAAGTTAACAAGCTTCTTATTAGATATTTTATCGTCATCTCTAATCGTAATAAATAGAACAGCGGTTTCGAACGAGCGCGATGGTGCAGAGGTGATGTTCTGTTTTATAAAAGGTAGCGATTTTTTGAAGCCAAAGATTGATATTTGTTTTCTGTAGGTAGTGAACTTACCCCAGTATATGTAAGACAAAAGCCAGATAGTTAAAAAATAAATTAGAACAGAAATTCCAACTTTATGAATGGAAGTTCCATAATCTGTTGGAAATCCCCAAAATAATTTATAAAAAAATCGTTCGGTTGGACTATTTATTAACTCCGACTGAGTTGATCGAAGATTGCCTTGAATTATCCGAAGGCTCTCTGCTTTAGTTAGTTGACCACGAAATCTGAGGTATTCGGCCATCAATTCGATGTCCACGTATAGCTCTGAACTGTTGAGCCCGTTATAAGATACTAGATTATTTTTTTTCCAGTATTCCATTTCATTAAGGCTGGGCTCAATGAGTTTGGTCATTCTTTCTATTGTACTTTGTGCCAGGGCGTCATCAGCATCGGCTTTGTTCTTCGATAGGTTTTTAAGAATGGCACTCAAAATGCGCCAGCTATTCGTATTTGCGAAAGGATGGGAGGCTGAAAATTGCGAATTTAAATATGTGGTGTCGATAGGGCCTTCGCTCTTGCTTCCATCTTTTAATATTCTAAAATTCTCCAAAAAATTAGATTCATTGGAGTGAAGATAATATAGCAAAAATATGAGTCCTCTTTTTTCGTTCGAAGTTTTTTGATGTAAAAGTAATAACGTTAGTCGAGATAATATCGCGTCAACTTCTGCAGGATTTGATAAAACCCCCATCCATGTAATTCGCTTTACAGAAGTGTACACACCGAACAGTAGGGCGGTGTTGTTGTTGCAAACATCAGTAACCTCAATCTCGCATCGGTGCATATAATTGGAGTTCTGAATTTGATCTATATACTTATTTAATGACTTTGATTCGATACCGAGCTGAGTAGTAAATCTCAGATGTTCTCGGGCTTGGCCTAGTAAGAACGTAGAAATCTGGGGTGTCTTTCCTTCCGTTATCTCTTTTAAATATTGCGCCTCCATCGGCGTCGTAGCTGCGTGCGTCCACTGATTTATTAAGCTATTTACGTTATCTAAAAGGCGAGGCATTGGGGCTTGGTCCCCCCTAATCCAATTAGCGACTGTGGTTCCAGCGATCTGGCTAAATGAATTACCTAAAGGTATTAAGTTATCTTCAAGTTTTGGCGACTCTGCGAAACCTAACGTCGAACATAATAAAAAAGCTATGAATGTTAAACAAAATGGCATCGAACTATCCAATCCCCTGGTTTTTATAAAGTTACATTCAATCGTATCCGCTCTCAACAAAATCTTGTTGTTCTTATGTTGATTGCTTTTGTGATTTCGGAGGTTAAATCACTTCTATGATCAACTACATCGGCCTGGAATTTGCTCAAGCAGACTCCGAGGTAGCGATGTTAATTGATTCAGATAAGTTCGAAAAGCAGTTATCCATCCGCTGTTGGTGGATCCGCATTTGTTCGGCCGTGAGTCTAACCGTTGCACTGTCGGGAGCAAAAGCCTTCGCCTTTGACCCAACTACTTTATCCCACGGCCTCTCTTCCCTCGGGGGGATACTTGGTGGAATAGGTGGGGCAGATGAGGCGATTGATGTGGGGTTTGCGCTGACGGACCTCATGCAAGAACTGGATATTGAACCGTCAAGTGAAGCGGAAGTACAAAAAGCTGTCACTGATCTTGAAAATCTGAACTCTAAAGTTCGAGACCTTAGATACTCACGTGAAGAAATTCGCACGGCGATTTCTGAAGATCTCACACGCGCAAACTCTATGGCTGCAAAATTGCGTGCAATTAAAAACATGATCGCAGCCTCTAAACGTATCGCAGAAATAACAGGACTTCGTCCGCGCGCCGGAATGATCGCGAACTCCGTTCAACAACTTAAAATAAACGGCATGATCTTAGACGAACTACAAAGAATGCGCAGATCCATGTACATGCAGTCAATCCGCGAAAATGAAATTAGATACCGCAGAAGCTACTTCCTTGAAACCATCAGAGAAGAAGAAGGATCGAGTAGAAGGAGATCAGAATTTCAAGGAAGCATTCTGTGAACCCGTTTGATCCAATCAACTCACTTCTTCTTGAAAGATCTCTAGAACTTTTTTCTAAAGTCTCAGTGGTGGTCACGGGATCAGTTGCCGTGTGTTTTCTTATGCGTGCCGTCTTTTATCAGGTAACCTTTAGAGGAGTCGATGCCTACGCAAGTCTTTTTCAAGATGTCATTGCGTATTTCGCTCTTATAAATGTTTTTCCAATGCTCGTAAAACTTCTCATGCAGACTGTGATCCAGATAGCCGCAAAAGTCGGATCTCCGGAAATGTCCGGAGTCAACGAAGCTTCTGAAAAGTTCTTTGAATACATGTCAGGCGACTACGTGATTATGCAAATATGGGAGAAGATCGGTGACATAAGTCTTATCGTCATTGTGCAAAGCTGCTACTCCATCATGATAGGGCTTTTACTTGCAATCGCTCCAATCGTTATCTTTAGTTCAACCATTCTAAAATTATCAAGCGGCATAGGTACCTATTTTAAAATTCTCTTCGCCACATCAATGTGGCCGATACTCTGGAATTTACTTGGAACGCTAGGAGCTAGCATGTGGCCTAAGTTCTTTGAGTCCCCATTTCGGACAGTGGTGTACTGGAGTCTCATTAAGTTCTTCCAATTTCTATCACCCATATTTTGCATTTCTCTTTTCTCATCTTTCTCAGCAGCAAGCGCCCTCGGAGCGCTTGGAACTATTGTGGGTGTTTCAACGGGCACTTACATGAAAGTAAAAGCCTTCAATAAGTTTGTGAGCACGTCAGCTTCGAAAGACAGAGGTAGCAGTAAATGATTAAGCTCATCTATAAAAGCAAATTAATGCGCGAAGAGATAAAACACTGGATTGCACTTATCTCTTTAGGCGTATGCGCACTCTTAAGTATCGCCTGGGGACTAAGCAAAAAAGAAAAAATCATCGTCATCGGTATGGATGAAGCAGGAACTCGTCTTATTGCCAATCAATCAGACCGACTAATTCAAAACGAACTAAAAGTCTTCTTTAAGAACTTCTTTGAGCTTTATTACGGTTATAACGACGTCAACTACAATGAACGAATGCGGCTAGCTACAGATTTGTTCAGTGAAGAACTTTGGCAAGAAGAGCGCGAAAAGATCACTCAGATAGGAGCAAACTTAAAGAAGACACCGTTAAGTCAATCGGTGGAGATTCTTTCCATTGATCGAGTGGATAACTTCAAGATTGAAGCGATTTTGCTTTTAAAGATCAAAGCCAGAATGAATGACCAGCAAGTAAAGTTAAAGGTGAATATCGAGTATCGTAAAACTGAGCGAACAGAAGCGAACGCGTATGGTTATGAAATTACTAGCATCACTGATGCTGCTATTTGATGCTTGTCAAAATGCCAAACTCGGCGTTGCTCGGGCAGTCGGCTTGTGCTACTTACCTTCAGTAAGCCTCCGCGTCTCATTTCTTCGCGCCTTGATTTTGCCAATTTTACTTCTCATCGAAATTTCTAGAGCAAGCGCAGTAAATCGCATTAGTGCAATAAACAAAGACTTATCCCAAGTGAAGAAAATTTATCTTCATGCTGGATTGGTTTCAACTGTTGAATTTACGGCTCCAGTATGGGGAGTGAAGGTCGGGAACAATAATTCCATCAAAGCCGAAATCTCACCATCAAACCCAAAAGAAATCACACTTCGCCTAAAATACCAAAACGCCGAACCAACAAACATGATCGTAAGGATAGAGAAGCGCGTGTATGTGTTTGATCTAATTCCTTCTCGGAATTCGCATCAAGACTACGTCTTGATCAGGGGTAGTTACGGATCGCCCGCCATGGCCACGCAGCCCACAGGGCTTGCTGAAAGCAATACGCGGCGATCAGAAACTAATGCAAAACTAATAGAGTCAGTAAAATTAGGAGGCGAGTAGTGAGTATCATAATTTTTCTGACGTCGATCGCATTTGCGCGAGAGTCACTCTACAAGGCGCCAGTGCAGACTGTGACCGCTCCAAAAGAAATCGTGTCACCAACTGTGACGCCATCAAAAGTTATTCATGGGCGCAGTCCAGCTCCAGTGCTCCGCACTTCTGCATCCTCAGCGCAGCTGGGGAACCTCGACAGCGAAATTTTAGTTCAATCGAATTATCGAGTAGAAGATTCGAGTGAAATCACGCCTAAAGAAAAGCTGATAGCAAAAATCAAAGGTGTGAAGCCAGTCGATGTTTTAGAAGCTGAAATCAGAGAAGAAATCACTGCATTTCCAGATTCTAAAATCCCAGCAAGAGTAGTCGTAACTTCCGGAAGGCTAAAAGGCGCAGTCCTTATTGGTGAAGCAACACTAGAAAAGAACTCAAAGAAAGTCTCAATCAACTTCAAAGAGTTAGTGAGCCCAAGAGACCATGACCCATATCCGATTTCTGGATATGCATTAGTCGAAGGCGAACATCACACAAACGAAGGAAAATTCTTTTTAGCCGAATTCCTAGCAGCGGGTGCTGCAGGTTTCGCTGACGCGAGCATCTCAAGATCACAAAATATGTACGGCAATTACGTCGACGAACCTTCCCTCGATACTTCTGGTAAGAAGGCATTGGGGAGTGCTTTGAATAAAAGTGCTGAGAGATATGCTGAAAAATCTAGGAATGCTCCGGAGTATACGGTTATCTCCCCGTACAGCACTCTCCAAGTCCTTCTTACAGATTGATGAAAAACGGCCGTCTTCTTTGTTGTCAGGCTTTCGACTGTCCTCGACGTACTTCATGAGTACGCCTGTGGGAATCAAAATCCTTCCTCCGCGAACCCAACCATTTTTGATCAATCCTTGATTAGTCTCAAATTGAGAATGAGCCGTCATTTGTCTGTCTGTAAATTTCCCGGAATACCATACCGCATATATTGGAATCTGTTTGGTCTCTGGATTGCTTTTAAAGTGCATATGGAAAAAGTCTCAAGAGAATTCGTAGAAAAGGCATTAAAGGAATTGGCAGATGACTTCGGCTTTAATGAGTTTGTTCATGAAGGTCAAATTGCGCACCTGTTGTTAGAAAATAAAATTGAACAGGCGGTTTCATTGATCGCTCAGTCATTTCGATTGCCTATAAAAGTGAATCTTTACGACTTAAATTTGGAGAAAAATGCAGATAAAAGGTATTGGCGAAACAGTACTTCTTACAACAACGGAACATCTAATGTAGCCGCTAAAGTATTTTTGCCTTCGGACCTTCCGTTGTTTGGTTCATCTTCAATGGTAAATTTTCAAATTTCTATTGGAATCTCCGACAAAGCGTCGCTTGAGCCTTTAACCTTTATCGCTATTGTGGCGCACGAGTTGTCGCATGTTTTTCTGTACTCCTTGCGTCACCCACGTAAGGAGAGCGAAGTCTTTACGGATCTTACTGCGATGGCTATGGGGTTTGCGAACGTATTTGATAAAGGAAGAAAAGTTGTCAAATCTACAGTGAAGCAAAATTGGAATCAGCGAATCGTAGAAACTTCTACGACAACTTACGGGTATCTAGACGACAATTCATTCGACTTTGCTTATGCGCGTATCAACCGAATATTGGATGAACAAAGAACTCAAAAGTTCAAAGTATTAGGAGCATTGCACTTATTAGAGGCGCGACTAGAAGCTCTTGAACAAAACTTTTTTAAACTCGGGCAATATTTAAAGCTTATTGATCTCAGAAAAGCTAACTCATTGGAAATGGAAGATTGTCTACGCGTTGGTGAACTTTTCAGGACTGATAGTATAAGTTTATTTCAAGCGCAATCTCGTCGAATTCAAACAGTTTTGAGAAAGTCTTTGGATAGGGTGACTGTCATTTCCGGTTTTAAGAATAATCACGAGAACGTCTTAAAAAGCGTTGATTTGCGAACGGTTGAGTCGGAACTTTTGGAGCTGGAAAGTAAAATTGCCCAAGATCTCAAGGCGATTTCAAAGTGTCTTCCAAATAAAGTTAAATTTAATTTGTTAATTAAACACATCATTGAACGGTTGAAGAATTTTTTGTCTTAATCATTTTGGCATTCAGGTAGAATTCAAAATCATATCTAATGTCTCCAGGGCCCTCCAGAGCGTCGAAGGGTGGTATCCATTTATGCAAGAAACCATAAAGGCGATGTTTTTATATTATAATGTAATTGTACTCGCCAAAATGACGCTGTGGTGATTTCTGAAAATTTACCAAAGAAGACCCAAGAGAATTAATAATAAATATTTGAACATATTATTCATTAGGCTGATTTAGGCTTTTTTCATATTTTTGAATTAGATTTTCTACTGGAATTGTTGAATAAGTGCATGAGGGGCTGATGGAGCCGTCGTTGCATACTAGGGCACCGCCGGAAGTGTAGCGTGCTTCGCCGGACTGACAGCCGCTACCAAATCCACCATGCGATGAACAGCATCCCGTATGTGCAGATCTCTGTGTCTTGCACGAAATCGTCTCTGACCCCGAAGAAGACCCACCAGAGCCACCACATGAAGATAATAAAGAACCAACAAGAACTAAGACGACAAAGTACAACTTAGACATACGAAAAAGTCTAAGTCGTAAAAACAAATATGACAAGAACGTGTTTATAGTTCAGTGTTTTGGTCAGGGGGATTTATGAAATATATTTTTCTAACGGTATTAACCTTTACAAGCGCTCAAGCGGCAAAAGGTAAAATGAAATATCTGCTGTTCTATACGGAATCGGCTAGCGTCGAGAACGATACTTCGAGACTAATTTCGTTTGATTCTAAAGTTGAATGTGAAAAATCACAAAAAGATGGCCTAGTTCATAATGGTAAGAAAATTTTTGGACTTGAATCAAATAAGTATCCTCATTTTTGGAGTAATTGTGCCCTAGCGGAAGTTACCGTCGAGAACGTCAAATAACCTGAGGTCCGCGGAAACACGAAATGGACCGAAATGTCCGATGTGGAAATCTGAATTCTAAAAGTTCACCACTTAAAATATGACGCAATATTGCTCTCCTGGGTTATGGAACTACCTAAACCAAGGAGAGCAAATGACCGAAGCTATTGAAGTTAAGAAAACAAAGCCAGTTAAAGACCCAACATCCGAAAAGAAACCGTCTGACTCCAAATCCGGAATTAAGAAGCTTGATCTAAATACTGTAAAGCTACTCGAAGGATTAAGCACCAAAGCTAATAGGAAACCACACGGAAGAAAAATCCGCGACGTCGAAATCATCGCACTCGCACTTACATTAATTGAGCCAAAGCATTTGGTTCTCTTGCAAGAAAACTCTTTGTCTGAAGAAGACCGATTCAATATCGCCCACGAAGAATATCAAAAGACTCACGGAAAACTCACCCGCAGCCAATTCCTAGGCAAACTTCTGTCAGGTGAAATCGTAGCAACTAAAAAAGAGACTTAAATTCTTTCAATCATGCGGATGGTCGTCCGCGAGAAAATATTTGAATAACTATTAAGAGGTAATACGATGATCGCAACTCAAGCTCTGGAAGCAAGTTCCAGGGAATTTAGGCTCTTTGAAAATTTAAAGGCATTGCTAACACCTAGAGAAGTTTGTGATCTCCTCAATATTTCAATTAAGACAATCTATGATTGGAAATATAGGGGAGTGTTAAGGGGAGTACCCGAAGAACTTTTCGTTAAGGTGAATCGAAAACTATTCATCCGAACTGACATTCTTCGAAAGTGGATCTTATCGCAGAACGGGCTTTTTAGTCCGTGAGTGAAAGGACAACTTCATGTCAGTAAAAAAAGTAACAACAAGTAGTGGTGAAGTTCGCTGGGAAGTCCGTGCTCGTGAAAGCGGGCGTGGATCAAGAAGAGTTAAGAGGCGTTTCGAGAAGAAGATTGATGCAGAGAAGTTTCTGTTAGACTTCGGGAAGCGCAAGGAGACTCTGGTTATAGATCCTTTTGCGGCAGTGACATTTGAGAACAAATACTTTTTGGAGGAGGCGCAATATTGGCTTACTTCAAATAAGGAAAGGTTTTCTCCTGGTCATTATAACAAAGCAAAGGCATTTATTTCTGAATTCCACATCAATTACGGAAATCTTCAGATTAAAAAGTTCACTCCGCAGTTTTTGACTAAGTTTCAGATGGACACTGTAGGTCGAGGATCTTCGGTCGCTACCTGTAATCGTAAAACTGAAATTTTGGTTGCGATATTAAACTACTCAGTCAAGCAAAGAAGAATTCCGTCTAACCCTTCAGTAGGTTTCAAAAAGTTCTCCAAACAAAGTGTGGAGATGAAATTTTGGAGCGAGGATGAGGCGAGGCAGTTTCTGTTGCATATAAACCTAAAGTATCAAAGGCACTCAAAGGATCGATGGATTTATCTCGTTTACTTGATTGCGCTTAATACGGGAATGCGTGCGGGAGAGATCTGGGGGCTTAAGCGTTCAGATATTAATCAGACGCGTGGAACGATTTCAGTTTGGCGTCAGTTTAATCGAGTGTCGCTCAAACTTACTCATACCAAAGGTAAAAATGCTCGGGTGGTTCCAGCGAACGATTATCTCCTTCAGGAGTTGAGAGTCTGGTGTATGGACCGAGCACTTGGAATGGACGATCTTCTTTTTAGTACAGAAACTGGAAAAGCTATTTGTCACGAGAACTTCGTCGCAAGAAGGTTTAATCAGGATCTGATGACATGGGGAGGTCGAAGAATTCGCTTCCATGATCTTAGGCATACAGCGATCACGTTTATGGTGAGTAAAAAGATTGATCTAAAGACGGTGAAGGATGTAGCGGGGCATGCGAGTATAACTACGACGATGGAATATTCACACATGCTCTCTGAAGCTGTATCGAAAGTTGCCGCAGAGATATCTTTAGTTCCGGCTGAACAATCAAACAGGCTTCGATTATTGAAGGAAGAAGAAGAGAACTCGAATGATATTTTTCGAGAAATTCGAAAAGTTTAGTTCGGTAAATTTCGATCAAATTCTGACGTGTTCGTAGACTGGTGGACCATCGGTGGACCTTTTTAGAAAAAACAGCGATTTTTGCTATGAGAATAAGCAATTCGTGATTTTCTTAAGTGTTTAATTTTATGAGAGAAAAAAAGAAGAAAATTGGTTGCGGGGGCAGGATTTGAACCTACGGCCTTCGGGTTATGAGCCCGACGAGCTACCAGACTGCTCCACCCCGCGACAAGGATTGCTCCAGAGGATTCAGTTGTATAGAACTAAGAGGTTGAGGTCAACCCCTCACTTGTTTTATTTGTAGTTAATACCCCGGGTCATTTGTGCTTTAAAAGAACACGGGCGATTTCAGCGCGCGATCGATTGCGAAAGCACAGTTAATGAGGCCGACATGACTGTAAGTTTGTGGAAAGTTACCCCACTGACTGCCAGTCTCAACGTCGAAATCTTCACTCATCAAGCCCACATGATTCTGAGTTTTAATCACGACTCGCAATAATTCTTCCGCTTCGTGAGCGCGACCTAAGTGCGCAAGTGCTTCGATATACCAGAAGCTGCACACTAAAAAGGCAGACTTTTGCAGACCAAAATCATCTTCATGGCGATAGCGAAGTAAAAATCCTGGAGCCAGCGCAAGTTCACGTTCAATGGCTTCAAGGTGCAAGAACGCGCGCTCTTTGGGTTTATCGAAAAAATATCCCAGAGTAATTAATTGTAACATGCTCGCATCAAGTTCGTTGGAACCAACCGCCTGCGCGTAAGCTTGTTTTTTTTCTGAATAACACTGTTCAAGTAATTCTTCAGCATGGCGCAAAGTTTTTTCTGACCGAGCAATCAGCTCATCATCTTTCAATAAGCGCGCAACTTTTCTAACTGCCGCACTTCCTGCCCAATGAAACATGAGTGTGTAAGAGTGCACGGCTTGCTTGCCACGGAATTCCCATACGCCGTTGTCGGGAACTTCCATCGTTTTTTCAATATAACGAAGAACAGAACGCATCAAGCGTGACGAGGAACGATCTCCACGACCGGATAAGCGTTCGTCGGTGTAGAGTTTAAATAGTGCTAAAAGAATCTGCCCGTAAGCATCGTGCTGAATTTGCAAGGCAGCCTGATTTCCGATGCGCACAGGTTTGTTACCAAGATATCCAGCCAGTGGCATTTCAATTTCAGTCATGTCAGCCGTACCATCAATGCGATACACGGGTTGCAGGCTTTCAAGATCGTCGAGATTTAAATTCTCAATAAAGTGCGCATACTTTTCCATTTCTTCGAAGTGTCCCAAAGAATTTAAAGCAGAAAGAGTATAATAAGTATCGCGCAACCAACAGAAACGATAATCCCAGTTACGACCTTCGCCGTGAATTTCCGGTAAACTTGTTGTTGCGGAAGCGATGATGGCACCAGTGTCTTCATATTGATGCATCTTTAAAGTCAAAGCAGAGCGAATCACTTCCTTTTGAAACACGCGCGGAAGATGACAGTGTTCAACCCACGTTTTCCAATAAGTTTCTGTGCGATTTAAAAATTCTTCGAACGTTGTTTGTAGCGGGCCTTCAAGGGGAATGCCCCATGAAAGCACTAAGTACAAATCTTCACTTAAAGTAAAATCTCGCTCTTCTAAAATGTACGTCAGTGAAGCGTTCGTCGTCAGACGTACGGGTTGTTCTAGACCTTCATAGCGAATGTGATTACTGCCCATCAGTGCTTGCGGAATAATTTTTCCGTGATCACCAACGGGTTTGCAGCGCACGCGAATGCGCGGATGGCCGGAGATTTTTTTGATTTTGCGAAATAGCATTAGCGGTTTGTGATAGCGTTCAAACAAACTAAAGCGCGGAGCAAAATCAATCACTTCGAAAATGCCATCGCTTGTTTCAAAGCGAGTCGATAAAATATTTGTATTTCTGATGTAGTTTTGTTGTGTTGAAACCTTCTCTGCACAAGAGGAGATTGCAAACTCGCCACCTTTTTCTAAATCAATTAGGGATCCAAAGATAAAACTTGAATCGAACCTTGGCCAACACAGCCAACTGATGTTAGCCTGTTTATCTACCAGAGCAGTGTAGGCACAATTGCCAATCAATGCATGCTCATAACGATGGGGTGAATTCGCCGAAAGTGTTTCACGTTCCACTGTGGACCTTTCTTTAAAAATAAATTTCCAGCTTTTAGTTTAACGGAGGACTTGATGCCACAAAAGCCGAAAAGAATCTTTATTAGTAATAGACTGCCGTTTAGCATTGACGTCAACGGCGAACTAAAAAGAGGAAGCGGAGGGTTGGTATCAGCACTGCTGGGAGTAAGTCTTGATGAGCCCTTTGCATGGCTTGGTTTCGAGACAGATGAAAAAGTCGCAAAAGTACTTGAGGAAAAAGACAAGGATGTTCATCCGCAAATGGAATTGCATCCAGTTCTGCTTTCAAAAGAGCTGTACACTAAATACTACGACGGTTTTGCGAATGATATTATCTGGCCTTTGTTTCACTATGAGGCACATCTAGCAAATTTTAATCGCAACAATTGGGAAGCCTATAAAAAAGCCAACCAAAAAATGGCCGAAGCGATTGCAAAAGTCGCAAATCCCGGTGACACCGTGTGGATTCATGACTTTCATTTTTTACTTTTGCCACAAATGTTGCGGCAATTAATTTCGCAGGTAAAAATTGGCTTCTTCTTGCATATTCCATTTCCGGCAGCTGAGTTGTTTAGACAACTTCCAGTGCGCGAAGAAATTCTGCGCGGTCTTATTCAAAGTGATCTGATCGGTTTTCATGAGCACTCTTATCTGCGCCAATTCATAGTGAGTCTTACAACCACATTAGGCATTGATTCTTCCTTTTTTCGTGCAGAGATCGACGGACATACCGCACATCTTGGAGTATTTCCGATCAGTATCGAAACCGATTTATTAAAAGAAAAAGCCAGTTCTGCGGCCGTTTTAGAAAAAGTCGAAAGTTATAAAGCGATGAGTACCGTGCCGTTCACGATTCTTGGAATTGATCGTTTGGATTACACCAAAGGTCTTGAATTAAAATTGCGCGGTTTTCAACAGGCGTTAAGAAAATATCCAGATTTGGTTTCGCAGGTTTCCTTGTTGCAGGTTGCGGTTCCTACACGTGAAAAAGTTCCTGCGTATATGAAAATAAAAAAAGAGGTCGAACAGTTGGTCGGCGCAATTAACGGAGAATTTGGCAAGCCCGATTACAATCCGGTTCATTATATTTTCAATTCCGTCAATGAAACAGAATTATTGGCATTGTATCGAAAAGCCAATGCGGCACTTATAACAAGTAAACGTGATGGGATGAATTTGGTCGCCATGGAATACGTCGTATCTCAAGATCTTGCGACACCTGGTTCATTGATATTAAGTGAATTTGCAGGGGCCGCCTCGTTGTTAAGTGATGCATTGATTATCAATCCATGGGATGTCGATGCTATCGCAGATGCGATCTATAAAGCATTTAAGATGAGTTATGATGAGCGCTTTGAAAGAATGGCGCACCTTCAAGACATTCTGTCGCGTTATTCTTCGACAAAATGGGCTGAAGGCTTTCTTTCAGATCTTGAGCGCATTCAAATTAAAAATACCAAACGGGGAGCTCAGGAGTTGGTTCCAAAAATCAGCAGTTGGCCGACACGTTTGCTTGAGTTCTTACGCAAAGACAAAATTAAAATTGTTTTGGATTACGATGGCACCGTGGTCGCTTTAACCAAACGACCTGAACAAGCAGTGCTGCTATCAGAAACAAAAGATTTGTTGTTAAGTTTGCATGATCATCTGGACGTATTTGTGTTAAGTGGACGTTCGAAAAAATTCCTCGACCTGCAATTTGATCATCTACCGATTGATTTAGCGGCAGAACACGGCGCCTTTTATCGTATTTCTGGTGGAGACTGGCAAAGTCGAATCTCTTCGGATATCAGCTCGTGGTATCCATACGTTGAAAAAGTGATGAACGACTATGCCGGACGAGTGCCGCTGTCGTTTGTAGAAAAGAAAAGTGCAAGTCTAGTGTGGCACTTTAGGCAATCCCCAGAAGACTTCGCAATGTATCAAGCAAAAAAGTTAGATGATGAACTGCAAGTCGGTATGTCGAATGAACCTGTGACGGTCGCAATGGGTTCACGTATCGTTGAAGCGAAAGCCATTGAATGCAACAAAGGAAGCTTCTTGCGCTGGTTGATGCAGAATTCTGATTCCGATACGGCTTACATTTGCATCGGCGATGATCGTACCGATGAAGACATGTTTAAAACTCTTGGCGATAAAGGAATTTCGATCAAAGTCGGTGCCGGAATTTCGAATGCACAATACAGATTATTTTCACAAAAAGATGTCGTGATCTTTTTAGAAGAGCTTTTGAAATATATGGAAAATAAAAACAATCAAGGGACACGCAAAGGAGAGGAAAATGCAGCAATCCGACATAATCCACTTTAGTCCCTTCATCTACAAAGGCAGTCCATTAGAGTGGCTGGTCGCGATCGGCTATGCCATCGTGATTGCGTTGATTGCGAAAGCCATTTTGCGTTTCGTAGGTGGACGTTTGCGCGAAGTCGCAAGAAAAACTGCGTGGAAGTGGGATGATGTTTTGGTGGCGTGTCTGGATAATACCCGCATCTGGGCGCTTTTCATCTGGACCTTGCATCCGCTTGGAAATTTCATCGAAGGCGAAGTTGATCTGCATCGCGCGGTTTATATTGTCTTCGTGGTGCTGACGACCTTGCAGGTGGGAATTTGGGGCAGCTATTCTTTGCGAAGCTGGCAGAAAGATTATCTCTCGGTGAAAGTCAGTCACGATGCCAGTGCGGCTTCTGCCATAAACTTATTGATCACTGCCACGAATGTAGTGTTCTTTGCGGCCCTCTTGATGATTTGCTTAAGCAACTTAGGTGTGAATATTGGGGCGATGCTTGCGGGAATGGGAATTGGCGGTATCGCGATTGCTTTAGCCGCGCAGAATATTCTGGGCGATTTGTTTGGCTCGCTTTCAATTGTTTTAGATAAGCCTTTTGTCGTTGGCGATTATATTGTCGTAGGAAATGACCAGGGGACAGTCGAAAATATCGGAATCAAAACCACGCGCGTGCGCAGCTTAACTGGTGAAGAGCTGATTTTTTCCAATAAAGATCTTTTGGAAAGTCGTGTGAAAAATTTTAAGCGCATGTGGAAAAGACGGGTGTCTCTAAAATTCGGCGTGCCTTTTGAAACGTCCTCGCAGATTTTAAGTCAGATTCCGCAATGGATTAAAGGTTTTATTGAAGAAGAAAAACTCCTGAGCTTCGAGCGCAGTCATTTTTCTGAAATCGGGGCGTCGTCGTTCAATATAGAAACGATCTTCTGGGTCACGGATCCTGACTACAATAAGTACATGGATTTACAGCAAATCTTACTATTTAAAATAATTAATCGTCTGCGTGATGAAAAAGTTAGTATCGCATTGCCTGCACAAGCATTTCAGTTACAGGATTTTGATGAGGATCGCGCGGAACAAACGCAGAAAGTTACGCAAGTTCCTACGGAACGACGTCGTGAAACAGGACCTGCGCATTAGAAATAAAAAAAGCCCTCTGCAGAGAGGGCTTTTCGTTTCTATTGGCTGTCTTGAATGTACTCCAATTTTTTAGCAACGCTTTGCGTGTGATCGCCAATCACGCGGGTTAAAAACACAGTCGCTTTTAATTTTTTATTCCAAAGTGAATCTGAATCTTTGAATTGCAATTGTCCCAGGCGAATAACAGTTTTGACCGAGCCTCGTTGAATCAGCGATGCCGGAATCTCGCCGTCATAAACCAGACGATCTTTAAGCAGCCAACGGACTTCCGTAATTTGCACGTGATAGAAATCATGCACAAGTTCCGGGCGGGGAGTTGGCGCAGTCGCGATGATCTGAGTGGCTTTTCCTGCACCCACTTTGCTTAAACTAATATTTGCGAAGTCAGAAGATTTAAATGCATTTGTAATGCGAAAAACAGTCCCACCGTCGTCAACGGACTTTTCTCCAACGAAAATATCCGATGAATCAAAGTCGAATTGAACCTCACCATTGTGGAGGATTGCTAAAACTCGGCCGGAGTATTTTTTTGGATCTTTGTCGTTGGCCCAGATAATTCGCACTGACTCTTGAATGTTCTTTGTGAACTCTAAGTATTTATCAGCGACTTGTGATCCCGCGGCCAAAAGTTTTGTTGCACCAGATCTGCTAACAAAAAGGTTTTCAGTAAGTTCAGCAGATGATGGTTCTGTCGCGCTCAGTGTGCTGATTGAAATAGCTGCTGAAGAGTACTCCTTTGGTAAAGCGGTATCGGACTTCACCACAAGTAATTGCCCGTAACTGCCGTTTTGCCCTCGCGAACCATTCAGACCATCACGACCTTCTTCGCCATCTCGGCAGTAATGTTGTTCATTTCTGCATGTAGAACCATGGCATGTCTTTACGCTCCAAGTCCCTGTCGTGCAACGACAGCCGCGTTCACCAGCTCGACCACCTAAACCTGCTTTGCCGCCTTTGCCGGCAACTGCGCTGATTTTAATATTTTTCAATTGCTCAATATCAGAATAATAAACTGTGGCATTGCCGCCGTTGCCGCCGCGACCGCCATTGCCTCCTTCGCCGCCATTTGAAGCACTAGCGCCTTGAAGATCTTCTGTGCCTTGTCTCATCGAACAGTTCTTGGCATCTTCACCATCTTGACCGTCGTAGCCGTTGTTGCCATCGGCACCATCAAGATCGAAAGCAGTCGCGTGATTCAGCGTTTGCGCGAAGACTGAAATATTTTGGCCATTAGAACCATTGCGACCGTTATTACCAATCTGTGCGCTAGCACCCGGTGTTCCAAAGGTCGTCGCAAAACTTTGCGATACAAAAAGGGCTGTAGCGATAAATGTGGAACGAATGTACATGAGTAACCTCATCTCATCATAAAATTAAAAAAGCTGTGGACGTGGATTTCATGATGCAAGGCTTGTACCTTCAGAGAAAAGTCAAAATGGCTCTGAAAAATTCACGAAGTAAGAATGAAATTGGAGCGCGAGTGCGCTAAAAAAAAGAAGGCCCAGCAATATGCTAGGCCTTCAACTTTATTTTAAACTGAAGAGGCGTTACTAAGAACGAGTGTTCGTGCTACTAACAGTTTCTGCTTGGCCTTGAGAGTTAATTTGCACCACTTTAGTTTTACTAACTTGGATCGTCGGCAAATTGTCGTCAGTGACACCATTTGCTTTCATTTTTTCAACTTCAAAAGGAACGAGCTGTTTCGCGCCTTTTTTGCCTGGGTGAAGTTTCCACTGATGTGCGCAGTTTTTAGAGCACGTGTCTTTTTTGAATTCTAATTTCGCACAATCAACGCAGATCAACTCTTCGCTGTCGCAACGAGCGCAATCAATTTTAATTTCTGAAGGTTGGCCACAGTGTGGGCACAAACCGTATTTCGTTGAAGGTTGTAGGTTTTGATCAAGAGCCACACGGTGATCGAAAACAAAACATTCGCCTTCGTATTGATCGTTCGGATATTCATTTAAGTAATTGATGATCCCGCCGTCCAATTGGAAAACGTTGTTGTAGCCTTGCTTTTGCAATTCAAGAATACCTTTTTCACAACGAATGCCACCCGTGCAGAAGATCAACATTTTTTTATCTTTCGAAATGCCTTGCGCTTCAATGTATTGCGGGAAGTCTGTGAATTTTTCGATGTTCGGATTCAAAGCACCTTTAAAAGTTCCGATCTTGTACTCGTACCAGTTGCGAGTATCGATCATCACATAATCTTTTTCTTCTTTAAGAACTTTGTTCCACTCTGTTGGTGTCAAATGGTGATTGATGCCTTCTGGCGGCATCATTTCTGGAATCCCAGTTGTTACGATTTCTTCGCGGATTTTTACTTTGAATCTGCGAAATGGAGCTTTTTCAGAATAAGAGTCTTTATAGAATTGATCCGGCTGATTGAAGTATTCGCGCACGAATTGCTTCCACTGTTCGAAAGACTCTTGTGAAGACGCAGAAACGGTTGAGTTGTAGCCTTCGTGACCAAGAATCACGAGACCTTTGACATTCAATTCTTCAGCTTTGTTTTCGAGATCTTTTTGAACTTGTTCAGGGTTCGCAAGTTTCAAGAATTTATAGAAAGTCGTAACATAATGCTTCGTCGCATTAGTATCCATAGAAGGCACCTCAGTTATCCTAGGTTTTTGAGAGTAAAAAGCCCCAAAAACCATCTTGGCTCCAAACCAAGCGGAGTTGAAAGTTATGTATGCGCCTTTTATAAGACCCGAAAGCCCATTCCGCAAGAGCAAAAGCGACCTTTAGCGTTAAATCCAACCCGAGGGGGGTAAAAACTTGCTACCAAGGTGCGGGTTCGCTTAAATACGCTTTTAATAGACAAATTAAAGGCTTAAGCATGCTCGCTACACCGCAAATTCAGAAAGAAATTCAAAGACGCCGCACCTTCGCGATCATCTCGCATCCCGATGCTGGTAAAACAACTCTGACAGAGAAATTGCTTTATCATGGTGGCGTGATTCACGAAACCGGTGAAGTCAAAGGTAAGTCTGGCACGAAGGCAGTGACTTCGGACTGGATGGAACTTGAAAGACAAAAAGGGATTTCGATCACGTCGTCAGTGATGACATTCGACTACAATGATTTGCGTGTGAACTTGCTGGATACTCCGGGCCATAAAGATTTCTCTGAAGATACATACCGTGTCTTGATGGCCGTAGATTCTGCAGCGATGTTGATCGACGTTGCTAAAGGCGTGGAAGAACGTACGAAAAAACTTTACGAAGTTTGTCGCCTTCGTAAAATTCCTATTTTCACTTTCGTAAATAAATTGGACCGTGAAGGTAAAGACCCACTGACGTTGATTGACGAAGTTGAAAAAACTTTGAACATGCAATGTTATCCTGTGACTTGGCCTTTGGGTATTGGTCAGCGTTTCCGTGGTATCTACAATCGTATGACTCAAGAAATTTGGATCTACGATCAACGCCGTGAAGAAGTGGAAGATTATAAAATCATTCCATTCATTAAAGGTAAAGACGACGCGATTCTTTACGATTACTTAGATAAAGAATCAGCAGATCAAGTTCTTGAAGAGCTTGATTTGATCGAAGGTGCCTTGCCGCCATTTGATGTGAACGAATTCTTAAGCGGGCAAATCTCGCCTGTGACATTTGGTTCTGCAAAACAGAACTTCGGTGTGGATACATTCCTGCAATTCTTTACGAAGTATGCGCCAGGTCCGCAACCACGTCATACGAAAGATGATAAAGAGATTGATCCACTTGATGCGAAATTCACAGGCTTCGTATTTAAAATTCAAGCCAATATGGATCGTCGTCACCGTGACCGTATTGCCTTTATTCGTATCTGCTCTGGTAAGTTCGAGCGTGGTATGAAAGTGCAACACTCACGCTTAGAACGTGAATTGCGTCTGTCATATTCTTCACAATTCGTTGCTGCTGACAAAGAAACTGTCGATGAAGCATTTGCAGGCGATATCGTCGGTGTCGGCGATACGGGCAACTTTGCGATTGGTGACTGTGTGGCTTCGTCTGGTAAAGTGCAATTCGAAGACATTCCAAAATTCGCTCCGGAATTGTTCGGTAAATTATCTGTACGAGACGCTTTGAAACGTCAAAAGATGCAAGAGGCATTGAAGCACTTGTCTGAAGAAGGTGCGATTCAATTGTTCATTGATCCGTTGTTAGGCCCGCAAGATCCTATCATCGGCGCGGTCGGTGAACTTCAATTCGAAGTGTTGATGCATCGTCTGCAAGACGAATACAACTTGGAAGTAAAGCTCAATCGCTTGCCATACTCTGTGGCACGTTGGCCAAGAACAGCTGACGGCAAACCAGTGAAAGATCTGAAAGGTGGAGCAAACATCTTCTACGATCTGATCGACAATCCGGTTGTTCTTGTAAATCAAGAATGGGATTTGAACTGGTTGAAGCGTGAAAACCCAGACGTTGAATTCCACACAAGTATTTCGCGCGCTCGTTAATAGGATTTAAATCATGCTGCCTTTAAAGATTGAGAACCTTAAAAAGACCTACCCAAGTGGCCAACAAGCCGTCAAAGGTGTGTCTTTCGATGTAAAACCTGGAGAGATCTTTGGACTCCTGGGACCAAATGGTGCCGGTAAAACCACGATCATTTCGACGATCACAACGCTTGAACAGCCTTCCAGCGGTTCAGTGCAAGTTTTCGATCAAGAAGTGCAGAAGAATCCAAACTACACAAAAAAACAACTCGGCGTTGTTCACCAAGAAGTGATCAATTCAGGTTTTTTTGATGTTGAAGAAATCCTGACTTTCCAATCTGGATACTACGGCATTCGTAACAACAAAGAGCGCATCGAGTTTCTGTTGCATAAGCTTTCTTTGTATGAACATCGCCGCAAAAAAGTAAAACAACTGTCAGGCGGGATGAAGCGCCGTTTGATGATTGCAAAGGCCTTGGTTCATAATCCAAAACTATTGCTTTTGGATGAACCCACAGCCGGTGTCGACATCGGTCTTCGCGAAACGCTGTGGAAGTTCGTGGGCGAGCTGCGTGCAGAAGGCATGTCGATTTTGCTGACAACTCACTATCTTGAAGAAGCAGAGCAGCTGTGCGATCGCATCGCAATCATCAATCAAGGCAATCTAGAGTGTGTGGGGGAGACGAAAGAACTCGTTAAACAATACACGCAAAAGAAAATCCGTCTGACGTTGAGTGCGCCGTTTGCGTTTAAAACAAACTACTTATTTTTCCAAGAAGGTGCTGATTATCTGTTCTTGGTTCCTCCTGGAAAACCAATGGGTGAATTCCTGACGGAACTGCAAATTCCAGTAAACCTTATCAGCGACGTAAAAATCGAAGAGGGTAATTTGGAAGAGGCCTTCATGAAAGTCGTGCAGACTCCATCAACGACAGCAACAGTTCAAGGAGCGAAGTAATGACAGCATTCTGGACTTTGTTTCAAAGAGAAATCGCACGTTTTCTGAAAGTCATCGTGCAAACGGTGATCACGCCTTTTATTTCTTCGTTTCTTTACCTTTTGATTTTCGGTGTTTCGTTGGGTGCAAAGATGCCAAGTCATGAAGGGGTTCCGTATTTGGCATTCTTGATTCCTGGTTTAATGATGATGGGCTTAATGAATAACGCCTTTCAAAACTCATCGTCTTCAATCGTCTCATCGAAATTTTCCGGCGACTTGGAAGATTTGCGAGTGTCACCACTTTCAAATCAAGAGATCATCTGGGCAATGGGACTTGCGGCCTTGGTGCGCGGTTTTGTCGTGTCAGTGATCACGTTCATCGTCGGTTCGGTATTTTGTTATTACCAAATCGGAGAGATTTTAAGCTTGGCTCATCCTATTTACGTATTCTACTTCATCGTTATGGGTGGAATGATCTTTGGTTTGCTAGGCATTTCAGTCGCGTTCTGGGCCACAAGTTTTGACCAATTGTCGGCGTTTTCAGCTTTCATTCTTTTGCCATTAACGTATTTGGGTGGTGTGTTCTTATCGATCGAAAACCTGCACCCTATTTGGCAATTCATTTCGAAATTGAATCCATTGCTTTATTTGATCAATGGCCTTCGTTACGGAGTCGTGGGTGTCAGTGACGTGCCAATGACGATCGCAGTGCCAATCTCTTTAGCGGGCTTTGTGGTGTTTTACGGCATGGCTTTGTTCAGTCTTAAAAAAGGATCGTTCCAAAGATGGTAAGCCGAAGCTCTTCTAAATATTTGATCGCGACGAGTTTGTTATTGCTGATGGTGATCAGCATGACATTGTCGTCGTGCGCATTTTTTAAAGAGCGTTATGGACAAAAACCTGAAGTGAAGCTTGCACAAGTTTATTTGCAAGATGCGAACTTTCAGGCGGCGACTTTGGTTTTTGTTTTGGATGTGAAAAATCCAAATAAAGCAGATCTAAAAATCGATCAGGTCGATTACGAAATTCAATTGGATGGCCAAAGTTTCGCAAAGACGACAATCGATAAACAAATCATTTTAAAATCAGAAGCCACGACAGCAGTTGAAGTCCCAATGCCCTTTGAATACATGCGCCTGGCGGGTGGACTGATTAAAGCTCTGAAAGGCGAAGACGTGGCTTACGTGTTTGCTGGTAAAGCGAAAGTCTCGGGCTTCACGGTGCCATTCAATGAAAAAGGCACGTTCAATATTAAGTCTCTTCAGGAAAAGCATACGAAGTAATATCTGAAAGAGGATGTTATGAAAGAGATCTGGTTTAAACGCAAAAAATACGGTTGGGGTTGGACTCCGGCGAATCTTCGCGGCTGGATCGTGACTTTGCTTTATGTGGCCTTAGCTCTTACGACTTCGCTGGTGGCGCCGATCTCGATGCTGGCTTTTTTTGTTTTGCTTATTGTGTTCACAGCGGTCTTTATTGGGATCTGCTATAAATACGGCGAAACTCCTCGCTGGCAGTGGGGTGGGGATTCCGGCTCGCAAGATAAGAAATTGTAAACCAGCAGTTTTGCCCTAATAAAATCCAATTAAATGAAGCCTGAGGCTTGCGACGCTAAAAGTCATTGCCCCATTCTTTGTCATTCCTTGCCCAATAAGGTAATAAAATCCTTTGCTTGAATACCGACGTGGTCGGCAGTTTTGGGAGTTTGGCGATGTTCGAAAATTTATCAGATAAAATCATGGCAAGCCTTAAGAAGGTTCGTGGTCAAAGCAAGATCACGGAAGCGAATATTGAGGAAGTCATTAAAGAGATTCGCCTGAGTCTTCTTGAAGCTGACGTAAACTTTAAAGTCGTTAAAAACTTCATCGACAAAGTGAAAGCCAAAGCCTTGGGTGCTGACGTTCTTCAAAACGTAAACCCAGGTCAGCAATTCGTAAAAATCGTGCACGATGAATTGGTGCAAACATTAGGCGGTGGTGCCGTTGATATCAACGTGCGCGAAAATCCAAGTGTGATTTTCATGGTCGGTTTGCAGGGTGCTGGTAAAACAACATCGTCTGCGAAGTTGGCTCTTTATATCCGTCAAAAATTAGGAAAAAAGCCGGGCTTGGTTCCTGCCGATATTTATCGTCCAGCGGCGATTGATCAGCTACAAGTTTTGGGTAAGCAAAATAATATTCCAACATATCCAACGCCAGTGGGTATGAAACCAGAACAGATTCTTGAAAACGCTAAACAGTGGGCGCGCGACAACATGGTTGATGTTGTGATCGTGGATACTGCGGGCCGTTTGCAAATCGACGACGAGTTGATGGGCGAACTAGGTCGTTTGAAAGATATCTGGAAGCCACAAGAAATTCTCTTGGTTGCCGATGCGATGTTAGGTCAGCAGTCAGTCAACGTGGCAGAAGGTTTCCATAAACGTTTAGAGCTAACAGGTTTGGTTCTAACAAAAGTCGACGGGGATGCGCGCGGTGGTGCGGCCTTGTCTATTCGTGAAGTCACAGGCATTCCAATTAAGTTCTTGGGTGTTGGTGAGAAGGTGACCGCACTAGAAGTCTTCCATCCGGATCGTCTTGCGGGACGTATCTTGGATATGGGCGACGTTTTGTCTTTAGTTGAAAAAGCTCAAGAAGTGATTGATGAGAAGGCGGCTCGTGACTCTGCTAAGAAGCTCATGAAGAACGAATTCACGTTGGAAGACTTCCTGACTCAGATCCAATCTCTAAAAAAGATGGGTGGCTTCGAATCTATTTTGAAATTTTTGCCTGGCATGGGTGATATTTCGAAACAATTGAAGAACATGGCTCCGCCAGACGCCGAAATGAAAAAGATTGAGGCGATTATTCACTCTATGACGATCCAAGAGCGCCAGAATCATAAGATTTTGAACGCTTCGCGTCGTATGCGTATTGCGAAGGGTAGCGGAACTCAGGTTCAAGACGTTAACAAGCTGATTAAGCAGTTTGAAGACGCTAAAAAGATGATGGGCGGCCTAATGAAAATGGGAATGGGTCGAGGCGGAATGAAGTTCCCATTTTAGAGCTTGATATTTAATCCTGAACACAGTACACACTTGGTCTTACTGTTTTGAACAATGAGGTTTAAGAAATGGCAGTTGTTATTCGTTTGGCTCGTATGGGCTCTAAGCACGATCCTAAATACCGCATCACTGTTGCGGATTCTCGTCGTTATGTAACTGGTAAATTCCTAGATATCTTGGGAACTTACAATCCAACTCCGCGTGGTGCAGACAAGAAAGTTGAACTTGACCTAGTTAAAGTTCAAGACTGGATCAAAAAAGGTGCTCAACCTACAGACCGTGTTAAGCACGTTATTAAGTTGGCCCAAGCTAAATAAGTAGTTGGCATATGAGCGATATTCGATAGAATATCGTTTAGTGGTCCTTTTTGGAGGACCGTTGCTTAACAGGAGTAATTATGGATAGCTTGAAAGACCTCGTTGAGTTCATGGCTAAGTCTCTTGTCGACAAGCCTGAAAAAGTTGAAGTGGATGAAATTCCAGGTCAGCAAACGACGTTGCTTGCTCTTAAGGTTGATAAAGAAGACCTGGGCAAAGTAATTGGTAAGCAAGGTAAGACTGCAGCTGCTATGAGAACTATTATTCGTGCAGCTGGTACAAAGCTCAACAAGCGTTATCACTTAGATATCGTTGAATAGTTTTATATAATTACGCTTATTAAAATTTGATTCTCAAAAGGGGTTGTCTACAAACAACCCCTTTATTTTTCTCAAAGGCTTCATCTTCTCGTTGCTTCGTGATCAGCGTACAAGCCGTTCGCTCTTTCTTCGCGTCCCGACAACGAGATTTGGCCCGTGTGAGGGAGTGTAGTCTGTACATTGCGACAGCAACTCACTTGCGCTGCGGCAAAAGCAATGTGATTAAGAAAGAGATAATTAAAGTAAAGGTTTAAGTATGAAATTAGTAGGTAAAGTAAGAGAAGCGCACGGACTTAAAGGAGATCTTTATGTTGTGATCTTCTCTGGCGACATCACTTGGGCTAAGCGCATGAAGAAATTTGCGCTTCAAGGAAAAGGTGAAGCAGAACTTCAAGAGTTCACTGTAGAGCGCGTGAAGCCTTTTAAAAAAGGTATCATCGTGAAGGCAGCTGAAATCACAGATCGTACCGCGGCTGAAGGTATTGAACACTTCGAATTCTTTATTGAAGACGACTTGTTGGTTTCAAAGCCTGGCGAAACGATCTACTTGTCTGAAATCAAAAACTTCAAATTGAAAAATCCTGAACAAACTGTGTTGGGCGAGATCGTTGATTTCTCTACGAACGGTGTTCAAGACCTTTTGGTGGTTGATGTGAATGGTAAGAAAGTTGAAATTCCATTCGTGGATGCTTTCATCAAGAAAATTGATTTCAAGCACCAAGCTGTTGTTATGGATTTGCCTGAAGGGTTGCTCGACCTCGAGAACGCTTAATGTTGCAAATTGATGTGATCACCCTTTTTCCAGAGATGGTTCAAAGCGCCGCAAGTTTCGGCGTTCTTGGTCAGGCCATCAAGGGTGATCTCTTAAAAGTTTCTTCCCACACTCCACGTGAATTTGCACAAGATCGTCATCGCACTGTCGATGATCGTCCATTCGGTGGTGGCGACGGCATGATCATGCTGGCAGAGCCCCTCGAAAAAACCATTCAGAAAGTGCAACATAAGAATTCCAAGGTGATTTATCTTTCTCCGCAAGGGGATGTTCTGACAGACGCGAAGGCGCGAGCTTTGGCGAAAGAAGAACATCTGGTTTTTATTTGCGGTCGTTACGGCGGAATTGATCAACGTATTATCAACACTTATGTCGACGAAGAGATCTCTGTCGGTGATTACGTTTTATCAGGCGGGGAGTTGGGTGCATTGATCGTGATTGATGCGCTTTCACGCTTCGTTCCTGGGGTTTTAGGCCATAACGAGAGTGCGGATAAGGATAGCTTTTCTGAAGGGCTTTTAGAGCATCCTAATTTCACTCGCCCGCGTGAGTATTTGAATCAGGAAGTTCCCGAAATTTTATTAAGCGGGGATCATAAGAAAATCGCGGATTGGAAATACAAAGTTTCTGCTTTGGTCACGATGGTGAAACGTCCTGATTTATTTCATTCGCATATTGAATTAGAAAATGAAAAATACCGTTCTTTGAAAAAGAAAAAGACGGCAGTTCCATTAATGGAGCTGAAGAAGTTTTGGCTGAATTTATCAGAACGAGATCGTAAGATCTTGGGTCTTGAAGGATTGGTCGAGGAAGATTTTAATGGCTGAAGAAATCTATGTTCCGCGCTTAGCTATCGGTCTTGTGCATCACCCGGTGCGCGATCGCCAGGGTAAGACGGTTGCTACAAATGTCACAAATTTCGATATCCACGACATCGCGAGAGCGGCTCAGGTCTATGGGGTGGAAAGATATTACATCATCCATCCCATGCAGGATCAGCAAATGTTCGTTGAGCGCGTTCTTGATCACTGGAGAGTGGGGCAAGGGGCGAAATACAATCCCATGCGCCGAACAGCATTGGGCCCCGTTTTTACCGCCGACAGCGTTCAAAAGGCCGTAGAAGACTGGAATGTTCCTGAAGCTCTGTTAATTGCGACTTCAGCTCGAAATGAAGGTCTAAAAAAGTACTCTTTTGCTGAGCTGCGACATGAAATGCATGTAGAAAAAAGACCCGTTTTTATGCTATTTGGTACGGGCAACGGTTTGACGGAAGAGCTTTTACAGTCTTGCTCCGGAGTTTTGGAAAGCATCAGAGGGGCTCCCCCTCAGGATTATCGCCATCTCTCAGTGAGATCGGCAGTAAGTATCTGTCTTGACCGCGTAATGGGTCCATGGTAGACCCTTGTTTTACTTTTGAAGAAAAAATTGAGCATAAGGGACTAAGCAATGGCTAAAGCTGCTAAAAAAACTGTGAAAACTAAATCTGAAGTTAAAGAAACTAACCTTGTTCGTCGTATCAGCGTAAAAGCGGCTAACAAAAACATCCCAGCTTTCAGCTCTGGCGATACAATCAACGTATTCGTTAAAGTTAAAGAGGGTGAAAAAGAACGTGTTCAGCTCTTCAAAGGTATCGTAACTAAAATCCAAGGTGCTGGCGCTGCTAAATCATTCACAGTTCGCAAAATCTCTGCGGGTGTTGGTGTTGAAAGAACTTTCCCGTTCAGCTCTCCAGCTTTGGACAAAGTTGAATTGGTTAACGTAGGTAAAGTACGTCGTTCTAAACTTTACTTCTTGCGCAACCTTTCTGGTAAAGCTGCTAAGATCGAATCTGAATTGGCTTCTGCTGCTACAGCAGCTGCTGAATAGTTTCAGTCTTATAAAATTGAATTTTAATAAAAAGGCTTGGTGTAAAAACCAGGCCTTTTTTATTTTCAGGATACGAGTGATTTCGCATTCGATGAGTCGAGTTCGTTCTTGTCGAGGCGAAATTATTTATGCGCCTTTGCAAATTCATGATCTGATACTTTCATTCGTGACTGACTGCTGAAGTTCCGTCTAAAAGAGATACATAAATTCCGTAAGAGCTGAGGGTAGACTTTTCTACTCCGGCGAAGCCGGAGTGTAGACCTGAGACGGAATTGTGAACAATGGCAGTAAAAACATCTCGTAAATCATCTGTGACTAAGACGGCGAACAAGGTCGCTGTCAAACCTGCAAAGAAATCACTTTCAAGCGCAGTCGCGAAGAAACCGATAAAGAAGCCAGCTAAAAAGAAACCGGAGCTTCCTAAAGTGGAATGGCGTGAATACTCTCCACATCCAATTATTGGTGTCGATGAAGTAGGGCGTGGATGCCTTGCGGGGCCTGTTTATGCGGCGGCCGTCATTTTCAAATCCGATGAACTTGCTGATCAAGTAACTGATTCAAAATTAATATCCGAAGAACGTCGTGAAGAGTTGGCAGAGCTGATTTGCAAACATCATCATGTGGGAATCGGTCATGCAACTGTTGAAGAGATCGATGAGCTTAATATTTTGCAGGCATCATTGCTTGCGATGAAAAGAGCTATCGAGGCTTTGAAAGTTTCAACAGGGCATGTGCTAGTAGATGGAAATCAAAAAATTCCAAACCTTGTTGGCTTCGAGCAAAGCACTTTAATCCAAGGCGATTTGCGTGCAGCACCTATCTCTGCAGCTTCCATTGTTGCGAAGGTGACGCGTGATCGTTTGATGAAGGAATTGGGAGCGCAATACCCAGCTTATGGCTTCGAACTTCACAAAGGCTACTCAACGCCGGTTCACAAAAACTCCATCGTCGAACACGGACCGTGCATCTGGCACAGAAAGTCCTTCGCCGGAGTTAAAGAATACCTTCCACAAGAAGAGTAAACTCTATTGGGCCCACTTTCGTGGGCTTGAATCTGAAAAGTCCGTTATCTTTCATTATAAAAAGAAAAACTGCGAATTGCTAAGACAGCGATTGAAAACTCCCTATGCGGAAGTTGATTTGTTGTTTCGTGCGCCCAGTGGAAATTTGATATTGGTTGAAGTGAAGACCTCGAACAGTGCTGATTTTTTACCTGCGCGAGTGAATCAGCGGCAATGGTCACGCCTTGCGCGAGCTGCGCAATTCTTAGCAGCTCGTTTTGATTGTCTGGTTGAATTTCATTGGGCGTTCGTGGATTCGAATTTCACAGTCACAGTTTTTGAAGAGCTGTGATCTAGAAACCGAATTGATCCAAGGCCTCTGGTTTAAGCGGCGGTTTTGGATTTCCGTCGAATGTGAATTCGAAGTTCAAGCGTGTGTTCGCCTCACCACCAGTAACTTGGTCTTGAATCAAAGTGATCAACCAACAATCGCCCGGTGGTTTGAATTGCGCGATGTAGGCCCACGACTTAACCGGCTTGCCGTTCACGGCTGCTTGCCAGTTGGAATCGTAAACCACCTGGCCCATCAAGTTCACGTAAGCAGAAACGAAGCCGGCAGCGAACGTATAATCTTCCGTACGGCTTGATTGTTGAACCGCTTGGCCTGGAGTGATTTTATATTGCTGAGTCAATCCCACCTGACCGAAAAGACCCATATCATCCATCACGCGTACACGAGATGAAATGTTCGTCACACCCTGATAAGGGAAGTAGTCGAAGATCGAATAAGTTTGGAAGTGTTTTAAACGCACATCCAAGATCGCCATCAAGTCAGACCACGGTTCGCGTGTGCTGTTGCTGCGATCTTTTTGTGAAACGTCGTAAGACTGCAAGAGCTTCAACGAGGCAATCTGTTGATATTCAGGACGATCGCCCACCCAGCGTTTTTCAGTGAGTTTGTTCGTCAAACCGAACGTCACAAGGTTGCGATCGTAAATACGGTCTTGATAGTCAAACTGCAAACCGTAAGGCGACGTTAAGTCACCGTCACTGATGCCATCACGTGAAGAGTAAGGAGCATCATTCAAGGGGCCTGTGCCAAAGAATGGATGATCTTTCTGCTGAATCCACGGAATGTTTGTGTACGTGACCTCGGGGATGATTTCGTGTTTATAGCGATCCGATTTTGGATTGATCGTATCGCCATAAATACCACTGAAGATCATACGGCTTGTCACTGAAGTACGAAGATAGCGACGAACGTAACTTTGTTCATCGCCCACGCTAAAGTTGTAGTGTGTTTCACGATAATTCAATGACGGTACGATGTCGAAGCCGTCAGTGATTTGGAATGGATAGTACACAGATGGACGGAAATCCAAGCGTTGACCAGTACGGATCAAGTCTTGATTGGGGTCGTACACGCCATCGTACACAGGATGACAGGCAGGATCGTCAGACCAGTTCGGCTTATTACAGTTATTGGTTTGATATTTAAGCGGTGACCCCGTGCTAGTCGCACCCGTCGTCATATTATCGTAAGCATTTCCTGCACGAGTGAAGTTGACGTAGTCCAAGTCCCAGAAATAAATGAAGTTGCTATCGCCAATACTTTTTTGAGTGGCTGAATAGCGAAGTTCAGGAGCTCTGTGAACAGCGTCGTCATTTCCAGCGCGTGGATCTGATTGCAACATGTTGACGTAATAGGACGTATCCAAACTCATGTGACTGTCTTTGGTATTCTTTGTCACAGAGATGCGATTTTCCATCGCCGGGTCACCGTAGTTTTCAGTCTCAAAAGGGAAATCTTTTGGATATTGAAGGTCACTTGCCAGGTTGACTTGTGCGCGCGCGACAACGTCGTCAGGCATTTCATAATAATGCTGATAGCGCACGAACCAACGCTCAAGAGAACTGCCCTTGTCGGCGGGACTGCGGAAACGATTCAAACGTTCATCATCACCGAAGGCCTTATCGTCTAATAAAGCCGTATTTAAAATACCTTCGCTTTGCTCATTCAGCATGTAGCGATATTCCGCCAAACCTTTTAAGCCCCTGTGTTCGTAGTTTTTTGCGGTCAGGGTGGCGTCGCTGCTGCGATTGATCGCCCAGAAGTAAGGTTGAATGAATGTGAAACCGCCGGTGTCGGATTGTTCGAAGCCGGGTGTTAATAGCCCTGACTGGCGATCACTCTTTAGTGGAACAACTAAGTAGGGGAGCCAGAAGACCGGAACATCGCTGATGCGCAGGACAGCGCTTTTGATGTAAGCATAGCCACCCATTTCAGCGCGTACCGAACTTCCTGAAAAACTCCATGTCGATGGACAGTTTGTACAAGCCGTGTAATCAGCGGTTGAAACGATGAATTCTGATTCGCCGATTTTTTCTAAGCGATCACCACTAAAGCGCACAAGGCCTGCTTGCACATAACCGTTGTAGATAATGCCGGTGTTGCTTTCGTAATCAAGAGTAACTTGGTCACCTTTAATGGAGTTTTTTTGATCGACGATCTCAACGTGACCCTGAAGTTCTGCGCGTTTTGTGCGCAAGTAAACTTTGGCGCGATCGGCTTTGATGTGTTGACCTTGATAGACAATTTGCACGTTGCCTTCGAGTTCAACAGTTTCTTTTTCAGAATCGCGGAACATATCGTCAGCATTGATCAAAATGCCCTGGATTTTGGCTACGGGCTGTGAGTCCTGCGCAAAAGTCAGCGATGTCGCAAGCGACAGAAGTAGAAATACTAAGATGGTCCAGCGTTGAAGCACGGGATAAGTCTAGGAAGAGGTTGGTCGTTTGTCGAGCTAGAAATTGAAGATTTTCTGGCCTCTTTTTGGACTCTAAAAGTGACAGTTAAAGACCGTTAAGGAATAGCACGTCATTTTTTATCTAACGAGGTCTTTCATGGAAGTAAAAATCTTGCTTGATGGCGATATCGCCGTTGTGTCATTGAGTGGTCGTATTGAAATCGAGAAAACGCAATCGTTCAAGCAAGCTTGCTTGTCTAACTTCAAGAATAAAAAAATCGTATTTTGCATGAAGAATTTAAACTTTGTCGGTTCTTCAGGCATTCAATCGTTCTTCGGTGTATTGAACGATCTTAACGCGAACAACAAAATGAACGCGAAAATCGCGGGTTTGAACCCGGATTTCCAACGTCTTTTCAGTTTTACAGAGTGTAAAAATCTAGAAGTCCACGAAAGTGTGGAAAATGCACTACTCAGCTTCGTTTAAGGCTGAGTAGTTCCTCTTAATTCATTCAATTTCTGACTGAGCTCAAGGTTTAAGCGCTCCAAAGCGGATGCAGCGACCTTGAGTTTTTCATTTTCTTCGTTCTTCGCAGTCCACATGTAACGCAGGCTTTCAAGCTGCTCAATAAACTGGCGATTTTCGCGCTCTAAAGTTTGGATGCGTTCTTGATCTTCAACCACGCGGATCTGTAGATCTGCATGTTCAACGCCCAATTTTTGATTCTGACGAATCAATTCGCTTTGGCGTTCTTGAAGGCGTTCAATTTCGGCATCCAAGCGCTCTTTCATATCTTCTTTGCTTCTACGCAAAGTCACAAGTTCATTTTCAAGCGCATCTTGGCGTTCAAGTGCTGTATGAAGCTTCAAAGTTTTCACTTCAAGATCTTCTTGAGCTTGATGAAGTACTTGAAGTTCTTTGCTCATGCTCTGGATTTGATCCTCATAGAATTGAATCATTTCTTGAGCTTTTTTCTCTGACGCTTCCACTTGGTAACGAGAATTCTTCGTCACTTCAATGATTTGATGACGAATGTCACGCAACTGCGCTTCTTTGCGAGCTAAATCTGTTTCCAGATCTTGCAGTTTTAAATCTTGAGTGTGTGAATACTCTTTCAGTTGCGTGATGTAAGGCTTCACCTGAGTTTTGATACGATCATGATATTTTTCATGGCGGATCAAATCTGCTGTCATTGTGCGTACGCGTTCTTGAAGAGCACGCAATTTCTCAGTTTGAATTTCTTTTTCGCGTTCAACTTGATCGAATTTTTGTTTCCAAAGATTGTCTTTTTCTCTCCATACCAAAATTTGGTCTGTGATTGAAGACTGAGCCAGGCGAGCTTTGTTCGTCTCTTCGCTCATTTTTTGGTTTTCGGTTTCAAGAAGTGAAAGACGGCGTAAAGCCACTTTCAATCGCGCCATAAGGTCTTCATTCTGTGAAATAAGGTTTTCGACAGTTGAAGATTTTAAAATTTCCTTTGGCAAATGACTGAGATCTGCACGCTTCGGCATCTCATCAGGCAATGGGATTTGCCCCACAGCCGGGATGACCGGGCGGGCTTCCTGTTCAGGTTCAAAATCTAATAGTCCAAGTCTTGCGCTTTGAAAAGTTTCGGTGTCCATAGCCCTCCTCCATGAAGTCTAGGTCGCCATTTAGTCTTTATCATCTCAGGACGAGACGTTGGTCGTCAAACTATGGGCTGGAAAGCTAGACCAAGATCTATGTACTTAATGAATTCGCTGAATAGGCCGAAACGTATTTGGTATGGCAGTTCCAGCTTTAAAAGAAGCATCAGCAGCAATAGAAGAAGCAAAGAAAAAGGAAGAATCAGCCTTTTTCGATGTGGGTGTAGATCGCTCAGAAATGGGGCGACCTGAATCGTTGCGCTATAGCATTCTGACGTGGGTTCTTGAAGAGCGCTATGACAGAGCCATTGAAGAGTTGAAAGACTTTTTGGATAAGCCGTCCGAGTATCCTAATTTCAAAAACAAGGTGACTCGTTATATTCATCACTCGATTGATTTGATTTATGCGATCAAAGCAAAGCGTAGTTTTCCAGGTATTAACTCTTTGACTCGCGCCAAGCAGCAAGAGCTTCGTGAAAAGTTTAAAGAGCACTATAAAGAGCTGCAATATATCCTTAAAGTTGTTGAGAAAATTCAAGGTGATTTGCGTGTGGCTGACGTGCGTTCGACGATCTATGTTGTGCGCGCTTTGTGGCTTGCGACAGTGGGTATTATTATCTTGGGTTTCTGGTTGGATATCGTCAATGGCCTGATGAAAACAAGTATCGTTGTTTTCGATGATGGCTTTGGGAAACTGGCGAATTGGCTGGCAGAGCGAATCGGTTTTTAAACTAAGACTTTCAATTTAAAATAAAAAGCGGAGTAATAACTCCGCTTTTTTTGTTTTCAGCTATCTGAGTTCCGACTTTGTCGGAGCAGGGGGGCTATTTCTTCAAAGATTTGTAAGCAGCATCTAGAACTGGAAGTAGTTGGCCGCCGCTAAGAAGTTTGTTGTTAACAAATACAGTTGGCGTACCACCAATTTGAGCCGTTGCACCTTCGTTGGCCATTTTCACAACCAAAGCGCGAACATCTGGGCCTTCAACGCATTTTTTCAAATCGTCTTTTGGAATTCCAACCACTGGAGCAACTGATTCTAAGTTTTTATCCAAGCTGTTGGCTTGAATGATATCCATTTGGTTATCAAAGAAATAGTTGTGTGCTTTCCAGCCTGTTTTGTTGATTTGCTCAGAGCACATAACAGCAAATGCCAAGCCGCAAGAGATGCCATCGCCGCCGCCTTTGATCGCATCGTTGCAAGTGCCATCAAGAGGGAACGGCTTAAAGATCAATTTAACATCAGGATGACTTTGTGTGAAGGCGTGCAAGCTTGGAGCTGCGTGTTTGCAGTGTGGGCAGCGGAAGTCGGCGAATTCCACGATTGTCATCACCGGTTCTGTTTTACCAACTTGAAGTTGAAGGCCTGCTGCTGGATCGAAATTTTGCGCCGGAGCTGCTTGCCAGTAAGTCACTTTTTCGTTTGCGATTTTTTCGATATCGCTTAAGCCATGGCTTTCTAGATACATAAGGTTGCCGATGAAGGCCAATACGGGGATCGCAATGAATGCACCCAAAGCCCAACGATCCGTCACGAACATGTCTTTAATATCGTCAGAGATGTTTTTTGTGCTTAAATTTTCAGCGCCAAGGTAAATGCAGATGAAACCTAAGATTGATAGAACATAGGCCGAGATACAGAAGATGCACAGGTTGCTCATCTTAGTGACTGAAATCACGCCCATCACGATGGAAGCGATCACAGTAATTAATGAGATTAAGAAAGCATAGCGGCTTGTTTTAGCGCGATCTTGCACCAAGTTGTAGCGAGTTACGAATAGGAAGAACAACAGAATCAGATTCGTCGCAGCTCCCCAAAGTGCCATAGGAATACCCAAGAAGGCTGAGTATTTGCTGGCAGTCACAGCGTCACAGTTAAGGACTTCGTTGATGTTACAGACGGATTCACCCTCTGCAAGGCCGAACTTCACACCATAAAAGTGTTGAGTTAGGTAAGTATGAACGCCGATGGCGACAAGGGTGAAGATAAGAGCCAGAAGTAGGAACTTGTTTTTGTTGCCTGTATTTTTCATGACCTTATTCAATCTTAGAATGTCGCTTGAAATCAATATAATTTATGTAAATATGAATACTTCGACCACCTCAAGGATGAGAGTTTGAGCGACTTAGAAAAATGGATCCGCATTCGTAAAGACCTATACCTGCAAATGCAAAAGCAGGTTCGCCATCGTTTGGGGGAGGACACCCCTGAATTGATGCGTTATCATAAGGTCTATGACCAAGAGTTCTCGAAAAAGTGGCAGGCCGCGACGAAAGAAGATCTGTGGTCGCAAATTCAGAATTCTCAGATAGTTCTCATTGGAGATTTCCACGCCCTTCATCAGTCGCAAAAAGCCCAGGTCCGTATCTTAAGAGCGCTGCCTCCGGGGCGACCGGTATCGTTGGCGGTGGAATTCTTCGAGGCGGCCGATCAAGAAAAGATCGATAAGTACTTAGCCGGGCGACTTTCTGAAAAAGAGTTTTTAAAGGGCGTACAGTGGCAAACGCGTTGGGGTTTTCCCTGGGAACACTATCGTCCCTTAATGCGCTGGGCTCAAAAAAACAAAGTCCGCGTGTATGGCATTAACAAAAGCTATAAGAAGCGTAATGCCACAACTTTAAAATCACGTGACGTCTTTGCGGGCAAAAAAGTTGCGGAAATTGTTAAAGCGAATCCGGAGCATCTGGTTTTTGTGATTTACGGAGATCTGCATTTAGCGGGTGCCCATATTCCACAAGAGATCGTGAATTGTTTAGGCAAACCGAGCGCTAAAAAAATTCTACGCATTTTTCAGAATGCGGAAAAAATCTATTTCCAATTGTTAAAACAAGATTTGGAAGCAACAACGGATTTAGTTCGGTTGTCGCAAAATACGTTCTGCTTGATGAGCGTTCCGCCGTGGGTGAAGTGGCAAAACTACTTGATGTATCTTGAGCAGACTTATGATCGCGTTTTGTTTGAAAGCGAAGATGATGACGATTGGGATGATGACGACGAGGAAGAAGAACTCGATTATTCCGACCACGTCGGTCGTTATGTGCAAATTATTTCTGAAGAATTAGGGCAACCTGTTTCGACGGCAAATTTGTCGGTTTATACCGCACATGATTCTGCATTCTGGGTGCAGGCCCGTGAAAAATACGATGCGAAGAAATTGAAATGGATTGAGGCTTTGATTGCCGATGAAGTTTCTTTTTATTTGCCGGAAATTGAAGCGGCTTATCTGGCGCGTGCTTCGGTGAACCATGCTGCGACCTTGGCGATGCAATTCGTGCATGCGCAGCTTGCGGGTCGTAAACTGCTTTTCACCGATATGCCGAAAGATTTTCTGCGTTTGATTTGGATTGAAGCCATTTCGTATTTTGGCTCTAAGATCATCAATCATAAACGTAAAACTGATACGATTGCCGACATCAAAGCGACCCTGGCTTCGCGGGGTCCTAATGATATGGGTAAAGAATCATTGCAGCTTGCCCTTGCGCAGAAGATGCATGAATTGATGGTTATCACCGGTGTGCCGAAACATCGCTTGCAGGCGCAGCCTCGTAAAAAATGGAGCTTCGTTATTGCCGCACGTCTTTTGGGTGGCATGATGGGGGAGCGCTTGTTTGCCGGATATCATGATAACTTAGTTAGTACGAAAAATATCTTAAGCTTTTTAAAGAAGCCTTTAGATAATGAAAATTTCGAAGTAGCTTATTATTCATTCTTAGAAGTGATCGAATCACTTCCAGCACCATTTCACAGTAAGAAAGAAAAACTATGAGCAACAAATGGTATTGCAGTCAGAATTTAAAACCTCAAGGCCCGTTTTCGATGGAAGAAATGCGTGGCAAAATTCATCGCGGTGAAATCGGTCCACAGGATTTGATCTGCGGTGATGATGATAAATGGATGCCGGCGATAGAGTGGGGCGTATTTGAGTTTCAATTATTCCCAGCCACTCAAGGAGTCGTGCAGGGGGCAGAGTTTGATCTGTATACGCGTGAGTGGGTTTTACTTAAAGGACAAGGTGAAGGTGGTAAAGCGCTTCAAGAAGGGCCGTTTGCCATTGAAGAGTTGCGCGAAGGATTGATCGCGGGAACAGTGTCACCATATCAGTATGTTTGGAAAACAGGATTGAGCGGTTGGTGTCAGTTGAAAGACCGCCCTGAATTTGCACCTGTGATTAGTTCAGAGCGTCTTTCAGATCCTTCCCCGGTTTAAAACGAGGAATATGGGCGCTAGGAATTTTAACAGTTTCACCTGTTTTAGGATTGCGCCCCTGACGCGGTTTACGAGTCGTGCGAGAAAATGTGCCGAAGCCTACAAGTTTAACTTCGTCGCCTTTTTTTAAAGCTTCTTGAATCGCTTTAAGAGTGGCATCGAGAATTTGTTCCGATTGTGATTTTGTGGATTTAGTTTTTTCCGCGACAATTTCAATCAGCTGAGCTTTGTTCATTTGCGATCCTTCGGTGCCAGGAAGCAAAAATTAAATTTTGCCCTAAAAATGGTCAAGTTAAATAAAATGAAATAGTCTTTAAGTCTTGAAATGATGGAGGCGGTCATGATGAATTTCTTCTTGTCTTTGATAATTTCTTTTTCTTTCGCACAAGCGTTCGCACAGGAAAAAACCTCTGCGATTCTGTACGATTTGAAATCAAATCAAACAAAAAAGTTATTCACACTAACCATTGAAACGACAGATGCAGCAGATGGAACACATTCGAAAACATCGTATCAAGATCTTAATGGCAAAGTGGTTGTGCAAGAAACAGGTTTAGCTCAAGGTGATGAACTAAAAGATTATACTTTGGAGCGTCCGCAGACCGAAGAAAAAGGTCATATCTTCACTCGCGATGGTAAAGTCTATTTCGAGTACGAAGGTCCTGGTGGTAAGAAAAAATCTGCGAATGAAAAAATCGACGGTCAGATTTTAACGCCAGCAAATTTCACGGCTTTTGTTCGAAAAAATTGGGACAGCTTTAACGCGGGGAAAGCTATTCCTGTGCGCTACGCGGTTTGGGATCGCCAAGAAACCGTAGGTTTTACTTTAACTAAAGTCGGCGATGCAGAGATTAAAGGGCAAAAAGCTATCGAGCTGCGCATGAAGCCTACAAGTTTTGTGATTGCCGCTATCGTTGATCCCATTCATCTGTGGTATCGCGTGAGTGATAAGAAATTGATGATCATGAAGGGTCGAGTGCAACCGCGCCAAGATGTCGATGGGAAGTTGAAGCAGCTCGATGCCGAAACGGTCTATACCTTAGACTAGAGTCACAGTCTCAAATTAAGACAGTCTCAATATTTATCGGTTTTTACCGATAAGTGAGGCATGAAAAACCAAAACGCATTGTTTGTGATTTTTTGCCTCTGCCTAACGATTGGTTTGTTAGGTGTTTATAACGTATTCACAGGCTATTTTAATGGCCATCAAGAATACGAAATGCGCATCAGTGCCTTGCAAAAGCAGGTGTCTGAAGAACGCTTTAGCAATTCTGTATTGTCTTATCAATTGAAGGACTTCCAGCAGGCTGTTGCGCAGGTCCTTCCAGAAAATAAAAAACTTCAAGCTAAGTACGAAGCGAAGAATTTCGCTTCGTCGATCAGAACTCCGGCAAGCGATGAAGGTATCGATTTGTCTGCGGTTTATTTTGAAAAAGGTAAGAAGTTTTTCCAGTCACAAAACTATGAAAAAGCGATCCGTCAGTTTAATGAGATGGTCGAAAAATACCCGTTGTCTAAACACAATGTGGAAGCTCGCTTCTTTGTGGCAGAAAGCTATTTCTTAAAGAAAGACTATAAATCTTGTTTGTCAGAGATCGACACCATGGTGTCGCAATATCCAGACAACGATCTGACGGGTTTTATCCTTTTAAGAATGGGTCAAATCAGCGAAGCCAACAATCAAGTTGAAGAAGCTTCCGAAGTTTACAATGCCGTTCTTAAAAACTTCAAAAACGAAACTCTGAAACAACAAGCTAAGAAATTAGCGCAGAATGTAGAGTACAAATAATGAAGAAGTTCTTTCGAGTTCTGATCTTCATTATGGCATTTCAGATGGAAGTTCGAGTCAGAGCTTCCGGCGACGTCATGCAACAGCCGACGGCATGTTTGAAATCCAAAGAAAGCTGCACAATTCATGTCACGGGTCCGGTGTTTCACTTGGAACGTGGTGATTTTAAAATGCATGCTTCAGAAGATTCGACTTTGATGCGTGCTTCAGCTCAGCAATGGCGCCTGATGAAGGGCACTGTATGGATGGAAGAAGCAAATAACGTTGAAGTTGAAACGGTCTATGCGACAGTGAAAGCGACTCATGGCCAATACTGGGTGTTGGATCAGGGCGACAAAATCACAATTCGCAATATTGATGCGGAACTTGAAGTGACTTTACGTGATGGTAAAAAACTTGAAGTGCCATCGGGCTTTGAATTTTGGGTCGCTGGTTTTAATTCTAAGAATCAAAATGAATATGGCATGATTCGTCCGATCGATATGAAAGAGCATTTGCCGGTGTGGAATGCTCTTTATAAAGGATCGAAGGAAAATTTCGTCAAAGAAGTCAAAGATCTTAAGGAAAACTGGGGCGACATGGCTGAAAAGAGCGCCGCCGTTTATAAAGTCACGACAGAGCGCAAACTTGCTGCAGTGGCTGAAGCCGAGCGCAAAGAGGCCGCAAAAAAGCGTTTGGACGAACAAAAACGCCAAGAACTTAAGAGTCTCTACTTTCAACGCACATTCGAACGCTAAACTAAAGTCTTGTTTTTTGTGATTTCGCAAAGGGAAGGCCAAGTCTGGTTTTCTCTCGGGCTATTGCTTATGTTAAGCTGAGGTCTGGGAGGATAGGATGTCTTCTATTTCATCATCAGATAGATCTCGTCAAGATGACAGGGTCAGACAAACTCGCGAAGAATACGAAAATCGTGAGAGTGAAAATACCAAGCGCCGTAGCGAGGAATTAAAACGACTCGAGTCTCGCCATCACGAAGAAATCAAGAATATTACTGATGAATATGAAAATCGTATTGCGGAACTTAAAGATCGCAATCGCGAGACGTTGACGAACAAAGACTTCGAAAACAATCGTAAGATTGATGAAGTTCGCGAAACGTATCGCAATTCTTTACGCAATAAGATGGAAGAAGCTTACGATCAACGTGAAGCCCAAAAATCGGCTTACGAATCGACTCTTGAAAAGCAAAAGCAAATCAATGAATCACAGAAACAGAATCTCGTCGGACAAATGAACGATGAGGTGAGTTCACGTGATGACCGTTTCAATACAGCTATTGAAGCAAATCGTAAAAAAGCCCAAGAATCTGTACAAAGCAACACGCGTAAGCTTAATGAAGCTCACGAAAAAGAAGTGACTGCGATGCGCCGTTCGAGTGAAGACCAAATGGCTGCTAAAAATCGCGCGACGGATGAAATGCGCAAATCTTATGAAGGTCGTTTGAAAAACAGCGAACGCATGAGAGAAGCCGACAATGCACGTTGGTCGCAGAAATACTCTGATACAGTGAAAAATAGCGCTGAAGAATACGCTGACAATTTAGATATTAAGCAACAATTGCTTGATCAGGAACGCGGTTCTTTACGTGATAAATACGATAATAAATTAGAAGCAAAGACTGAAGCATTGGATCGGCAGAATGAAGAGTTCCGTGATTCAGTCAATGAGCGAGTGAATGGTCAAATTCGTTCTCGTGATAGCAAAATTCAGCGTTTAAGTTCAAAACTGAACAATGAAATGTCGAAGAATGAGCGTTTGCGTGGCATCGAAAGAAAAAATCTAACGAATGCTTACGAAAAGCGCATGGCTCAATTGAATGAGCAGCGTGACGACGCTATCGATCGCATGAAGGAACTGAATGACGGCCGTATTTCTGATATCAACGATCGTACGCAAAAGCTTTTGCAGAACGCGGACCGTGAGGCTAAGTCGAACTCAACGATCACGAATCTTCGTCATCGCGAAGAACGCGAAACGATGCAACAGCAACACAAAGATCAATTAGAGCAAGTGAATAACAACGCGGAAAGCCGTGTTCGTAAGATGGCAGATCTTACCAATAAAAACCAAAAGGTCTTAGGTAAGTATTACGCCGATTCTCTAGATCAGATGGAAGCGAACTATACGGAACGCATGGACGGCCAGCGTGAAAAGACAACGGCAGATCAGACGGCTCTTAATAAGGTCATGACAGAGCGTTTTCGCGGTATGGAAGCAAATTTCAATTCGCGCCTGGAACAAACTGTAAAGTCTTATGAGGACAAACTTGCGGCTCTTAAAGAGAATCAAGATCGCGAATTGAAACGTGTTGAGAATATGTATTCTCAACGCTTGGATGAGCGCGAGAAGTCAGCAAAGAGTGAAAAACAGTCTGTAGAGATGAAGTATGAAGCTCGTTTGGCTCAGCTCAACGAGTCGCATCAAGATCAACTTGATAGAATGAATAGACGCCACCAAGAGGATATGCAAAACTTATCTACGAAGTTAAGTTCATACTCTAGGAAGGCATAGTTCAGATGTTAGCAGATCGACGCGCAAAAATTGTAGCCACAATTGGCCCGGCGACTCGTGATGAAAAAAACCTGGAAAAAGCAATTAAGGCGGGCATGAACGTGGCTCGCCTTAATTTTTCTCACGGAAGCCATGAAGACCACTTGAAAGTGGTTCACTCTTTAAGAAAATTATCGAAAGAACTTCGCGCTCCAGTCGCGATTCTTCAAGACCTTCAAGGACCGAAAGTTCGTGTAGGTAAATTCGAAAACGGTTCTATTGAAATCAAACCTGGTGAAAAACTTGTTGTTACAACAGCAAAAGTTTTAGGTAAGCCGGGGCTTATTCCTTCTGACTTTAAAGAACTTCCATTGGCCTGTGTGCCTGGCACAAGAATCCTTTTGGATGACGGCTTGATGGAAATCAAAGTTCTTCAAGTTCGTGGTGAAGAGCTTGATGTTGAAGTTATTTACGGTGGTATTTTGAAAGACCGTAAAGGTATGAATCTTCCGGGTGTAAATCTTCCGGTTGATTGTATGACTGAAAAAGACTTGGAAGACCTTGAATTTGGTATCGCCAATAAAGTCGACTACATCGCTTTAAGTTTCGTTCGTCATGCTCGTGACATTCGTAAACTTCGCGAAATTCTTGAAGAGCGTAAATCCAACGCCAAAATTATCGCGAAGATCGAAATGATTGAAGCGATTGAAAACTTGGAAGAGATTTGCCGTTTAAGTGACGCCGTGATGGTTGCACGCGGTGATTTGGCTGTTGAAGTCGGTCAAAGCCGTCTACCAGGTTTCCAGAAACGTATTATTTCGGTCTGTAACCAATTGGGTCGCCCAGTGATCACAGCAACACAAATGCTTGATAGCATGGTTGAAAATCCGCGCCCAACTCGCGCCGAAATTACGGACGTAGCGAATGCCGTTTTAGATGGTACTGATGCTTTGATGCTTTCAGCAGAGTCTGCAAGTGGTAAGCATCCATTCAAGTGTATTCGTACGATGCATGAAATTATCTGCGAAGTAGAAAACAATGAAGAAAAATACTACAAGCTTTCATTGGAAAACGAATTCTTGAGCGCGCCAGCTGCGATTGCGGCAAGTGCTTCATTAAGTGCGTTGAAGTTAAATGCGACAGCGATTATTTGTCTGACGACTTCAGGTAAGACTGCGAATATCATTTCTGGCTTCAGACCACGTGCACGAATTATTTCAGTAACTCAGCATATGGATGTTTTGAATCAGATGGAGCTTGCGTGGGGTATTCAAACTCACGTGATTAAATCGTACAAAACGATGGAAGATATCCTGACTCAAGTTGATCAATTGTTGGTGACTCACGGTCTTGCAAAAACAGGTGATCGTGTGATTCTGACATTAGGTCAGCCGATTGCTCAGGGTGCAAAAACGAATTCTATCTATGTGCATACAGTGGGTGGTGAATCGTATAGCAAGCTTCCGGATGAGCAGTTGCCTTTGCGCTGCCAGATGGACCCACCGATAGAATAAATTTAAATCGCAATTCCAAATTCCTCGGTGATGCGGGATTTGACCTTTTTATAGCTGACCGGTTTCGTAAAGTAACCGGTCGCACCTAAGCGCATGGCCTTCTCAATACAGTCGTTATCGTCGTAGGCGCTCATCATAAATACCAAGACGTTCGGGTGTTTATCGCGAATATTTTCAAGTAAATCAAAGCCAGTCAGTTCTGGCATGTTGATGTCAGTCAAAACTAAAGTATCAGAACCGCCGTCGTGTTTTTCCAAATACTGTAAGCATTTCAGCGGATCTTCAAAATAGTGAAAATGTATTTTACCGGTTGAAATAGCGCTGCGAAAATTCAATTCGCTCAGAAGTCCTACGTCCCTTTCATCATCCACCACAATTAAGTTTAAAGGCTCTTGAGTCATGGCATCGCCTCATTTGTTGTGGGACGTTTTTTGTCCGTAGCAATATCTTTTGTGGGGTTCAAGGTAGGGGACGGAAGTTCTTGGTGTGGCAAGAAGATGATGATCTCTGTAAATTGACCGTCTTCACTGTTGATACTGATGTCGCCATCACTTTTTTGTAGTGTTTGGCGAGCTATATAAAGTCCAAGGCCTGTGCCTTCGCCGCTTGGTTTGGTCGTAAAGAATTCGGTGAAGAGGTTGGTAAGAAATTTTTTAGGAATTCCTGTGCCATTGTCACGGATTGTGATTTTCAAATTTTTTTCTACTTTTTCCAAAGCGACTTTAATAATCGGTTTATATCCTTGAGCTTTTTCAGAATGATATTTTTTCGACATCGCATAAAGAGCGTTATCAAAAAGGTTAATAAACACCCGCTCGATGCCGGCTGGATTTACGACTAAAGTTTTTAAATTAGAGCCGATGTCTTTTTCAACTTTAAGATCTGATTTGAAAGATAGATCTGATAAAGAACGCAAGCACATTTCTAGAGAGCGATCAATCAAAGTGGGGACGTCGATAGACTCTGTCGTGTCTTCGGATTCTTGGCGAGCTTGTTTTAACATGGAAGTGATAATTTCGTTCGCGCGGTCACCGTGTTCGTGAATCATCAACGCAAGTTTTTCAATCGACTCGGCACACATATCTTCGTGAATTAAGTCCTGAATGATCTCTGCCGAGTTGATAATCACGTTTAATGGATTTTTAAGCTCATGAGCGATACCAAAGGTGATGCGTCCGATGGTTGCCAGTTTTTCTTGGGAAATCATCTGGCGTTGAGTACGTTGTAGTTTTTCAAAGGCGAGTTGATATTCTTTGGTACGATCTTGAACTTGTTGTTCAAGATTTTCTTTCACTTTGCGAAGTGATTCTTCAAAAGCAATGCGACGATATTCCGTCCCAATTCTGGCAGCACAGAACTCTACAACTGTTTGCAGTGTTTCATATTCTTCAAGGGGTTTGTCGTCCATGATAACAAGTAATCCGATCAGCCCACCATCCGTGTGTAAAAACGGAGCGCCAATGTAGGATTCAATTTTCATATTCGTTAACATTTTGTCTTCGGGAAATGCCAAAGCAACCCCTTGCGCGTAACAGTTCACACGAGTGCCGCATAAAACGTGAACGCAAGGAGTTCCTTCTAGATCGTAAATCACGTTATCAACGAATTGCCCATCGGCCCACATGAAGTCGGATTCAACTTTCGTTTGTTCGGGTTCTATCGCATGGCCCACCATCACGTATTTCACGTGCAACTCTTCCCCAATTCTTTGTACAAGTGCGCGGATATAATCTTTTCCGATAAGCAACTGATCTAAGTTGTAAAGATGATGAAGAACTTGAATGGTGTTAAAACCTTCTAGGTCCATACGGAATCCTCTAGAAAGATGTTAACATCGAAGAATATGAAGTAATTGAGTGTATGAGGCGCATGCTAAAGTACATGCGCTCTATTGAAACTTTTGCTCGGATATTATCTGAGTTTTTTACGGAGGTTGTTAACTAGCGTCCAGTTGCGTGCAAGCGGCTCGACGTAAGGTAGCTCGACAAGAATGTACACGCCGGCTGTGTCCATAATTTTTTCCGTCAGATATTTTTTCTCGATCAACGGATTCACGTCATCCACTTTGATCAAGCTGCCAGTTTCTTTCATGGATTCGTTCTGTACGTCGTTTAAGTTTACTTTGTAAAGACCTTTACGATCTGGCTCTGAGCGTTTTGCAAATAGCAAAATGCCATTCAAGATTTTGACTTCAGCTTCTGTGATTTCTGGTAAGCGATCTTTTTCTTGTTTGAACAACCACTCGTTATACCAATCAACAAAGCCAAACAATTCTTGCGGTTTTAGGTTCGTGATTTTTTGCGAACCATCGCCGCGATCTTCTTGAGTCACATAACCAAGATCCGTCAATGCATTCACAACAGTTTGCATTTTGTTTGTGGCTTCTTGAAAGATTTGAATTGTGTAGTTGCGAAGCAAGACTGATGAAATGCTCAAACCATCATTTGGCTCGGCTTTTCCGTATTTGTTGCCAACCAAATTTAGAATGGAAAGATATTTATTTACGATATGAGGCGGGAAGCGCTCTTCATTCGGATTTGAATTTTCCAGAAGTTTGATCTTCTTGTTGGCTTCACGCAAATTTTCATTCAGGTTTTTCATGATCGCGCGAACCCACACTGGCAACGTATCCATTTGTTTGTTCAATGAATCATAGGGCAGAGCGATCACTTCTGTTTCTTTAGTCGCTTTGACGTTGGCACTGCGAGGTTTATTGTCGAACAAGGCCATCTCGCCAACCATTGCGCCGGCTTGAATTTCAGCAAGAACAACTTCGGTGTTACCTTTAGTTTTTGTGACAGCTAAAGTTCCAGATTTTACGATGTACATCGCATCAGGCGCGTCGCCTTCACGGAACAAGTAATGGTCTTTTGCGATTTTCTTTGCGTCTGCCACAGGTAAGTCCTCTCGAAGAATAGACTTAGATTATCTATGGAAAGAACCAGAGGTGCAATTCAGCAAAACCCGAAGGCTAGACTAAAGATCAGAGATGATTCAAAACAAGACAGATAAGAGAGATAGAAGACCCTGTAACCAGAGTCTTCTATTGTTAACTAGAACGTCATAGCTTTGCAGTCAGGCGCGATGGTCATCTTGCCTTCAGTGGCTGCTAAAACTTTTTCTGGAGTCAAATCAGGAGCGTACTCTTTCAAGACAAAACCTTGAGGAGTTACTTCGATCACGCCGAAATCGCTGACGATTTTCTTGATACATTTAATACCAGTCAAAGGCAGAGTGCATTTCGTACGAAGCTTAGAATTGCCTTCTTTGTCCGTGTGTTGCATGGCCACGATCACGTTCTGAGCACCAGCAACAAGATCCATGGCGCCGCCCATACCTTTTACCATTTTGCCAGGAACCATCCAGTTAGCGATCGAACCTTGTTCGTCAACTTCCATCGCACCAAGCACAGTCAAATCAACGTGACCACCGCGAATCATCGCAAAGCTGTCAGCACTTGAAAAGAAGCTTGAGCCTTTAACTGTTGTCACAGTTTGTTTGCCAGCGTTGATAAGATCTGGATCGACTTCCGATTCTTTCGGGAAGGGACCCATGCCCAAAAGGCCGTTTTCGCTCTGTAACATAACCGTTTTGTCGGCAGGGATGTAGTTTGCAACTAAAGTTGGAATGCCGATACCTAAGTTTACAGTGTAGCCATCTTGAACTTCTTTAGAAATACGTTGAGCAATTTGTTCTCTTGTTAATGGCATGACTTACCCCTTGCTCACAGTTTTTTGTTCGATACGTTTTTGGTAGTTCGTACCTTGGAAGATACGTTGTACGTAAACGCCAGGAGTGTGAATTTGATCTGGATCTAATTCGCCAACTTCAACTAATTCTTCAACTTCAACAACTGTGATTTTACCAGCGGTTGCTGCCATCGGATTAAAGTTGCGAGCTGTTTTTCTGAAAATCAAATTTCCGAACTTGTCGCCTTTCCAAGCTTTCACAAGTGCGAAGTCGCCAACAATACCGCGCTCTAGAACATAATCGCGACCGTTGAAGTTTTTGATTTCTTTGCCTTCAGCGATTTGCGTACCCACGCCCGTTGCAGTGTAGAATCCTGGGATTCCCGCACCACCAGCGCGAATGCGTTCAGCCAAAGTGCCTTGTGGGCAGAATTCAACTTCAAGTTCACCGCTCATGTACAACTTTTCGAACAAGGCGTTTTCACCAACGTATGATGAAATCATTTTTTTGATTTGGCGTTTTTGCAAAAGCAAACCCAAACCGAAATCGTCAACGCCGGCGTTGTTAGAAACGCACGTCAGATTTTTTACGCCGATTTCAGTCAAAGCAGAAATGCAGTTTTCCGGAATACCACAAAGACCAAATCCGCCAACGACCAAAGTCATTCCGTCTTTGACGCCAGCCAAAGCTGACATGGCGTCTTTATAAACTTTGCTGCTCATAGCGGCCTACGCTTTTTCAATAATCAAAGCGACTGCTTCACCACCACCGATACACAAAGTCGCTAGACCATAGCGTTTGTTGTGAGTGTGAAGAGCATGCACAAGAGTCGTCAAGATACGCGCACCAGAAGCACCGATCGGATGACCGATCGCAACCGCACCACCGTGTACGTTTACTTTTGCTGCAGGGATTTCAAGTTCTTTCATTGCAACTTGAGTCACAACTGCGAATGCTTCGTTGATCTCCCAAAGATCGATATCACCAACATTCAAACCTGCTTTAGACAACGCTTTTTTGATCGCGCCGACTGGAGCTGTTGTGAAGTATTTTGGTTCGTGTGCGAATGTGCCGTGAGCAACGATTTTCGCAAGTGGTTTCAAACCACGTTTTTTAGCTTCGCTTTCAGACATCAACACGTGAGCTGCGCCACCGTCGTTGATTTTTGAAGCGTTCGCCGCAGTGATAGTGCCTGCTTTATCGAAAGCTGGTTTCAAACCAGGAATTTTATCGAAGTTTGTGTTGAATGGCTCTTCGTCTTTATCAACAGTTACGGCGCCTTTGCGGCCCTCAACTGTTACTGCAACGATTTCATTTTTGAATGCGCCATCAGCCCAAGCTTTTTGTGCTTTTTTGTAGGAATCAACTGCGAAAGCATCTTGTTCTTCACGAGTGAAGTTATGTTCTTTCACGCAGATTTCTGCCGCATTACCCATGTGGAAATTGTTGTATGGATCCCACAAACCGTCTTTGATCATAGAGTCTGTCATTTGTGTCGGACCCATGCGGTAACCAGAACGAGAATTTTCAAGCAAGTGCGGAGCCAAAGTCATGTTCTCTTGACCGCCAGCGATTGCGATTTTTGTATTACCCAATTGGATGTTATCTGCCGCAAGCATGACGGCTTTCAAACCAGAACCACAAACTTTATTGATCGTCATTGCTGGAGTGTTGTTGCTAAGTCCTGCATACAACGCCGCTTGACGAGCTGGAGCTTGACCAACACCTGCAGTCAAGACCTCGCCCATGATCACTTCATCAACTTCATTTGGAGAAACTTGCGCACGATTTAGCGCCTCTTTGATAGCTGCTGCACCGAGCTTTGGTGCAGGTACAGATCCGAACGCGCCTTGGAAAGAAGCCACTGGGGTTCTTACGCTGCTGACAATCACTACATTTTCCATTTATTCACCTCTTAATGTTGAAAATCGTAAAAAGATTTACTTAAATAGAGTCTGAGTCAAGACATCACACACCATCAGACCTTGGAGACAACGCATGTCAGCGATGAGCCTCATTCTAGCAAAGCTTATTATTCAGCCTGTTTTCGCAGCGGCTTTTGCTGTGCCAGTTCAAGAAGGCGATCGTTTGGTCCTTAAAGGACTTGAAGCGCAGGTCCAGCTTGTTTCTATCCCGGGAAGTAATGCCGTGAAAGTAGTCGGTGTTGACGAGAATTCTTCGGCAGAAGGCGCTTATGTGATCTCCAAAAAAGATAATATCATCGAAGTGCGTATGAATGAATACGACGGCAAAAAAGCCTGGATGAATATCTTGCCAAAAGCGTCATCACAACTGAGAAAAATTGAGATTTCAGGTTTACCCGTTCCCACGGAAATTCATTTGCGCGGTGGCTCCGTTGTTGCGCAAAAATGGAGCAAAGACTTGAAGGTGAGTTTGACTCAGGGCCGCGTGTCTTCGTTGAATGGCTCCGGCAACTTGCAAGTTTACGTGCAAAAAGGTGACGTGAACGTCGCAGATCATACAGGGAAAGTCAGTGCGGACACTTATGCAGGTAGCATGAGCATTAAGAATGTCCAAGGCGACGTTGATGCCTCTTTGTTCACAGGTCCACTTTCTCTTGAGAAAGTGCATGGCTTTTGCGCAATCACTTCACAAATTGGTCCTGCTAAAATTTTGCAGGGCACAGGAACTTTGCAATTTGAAAATGGCAAAGGTGGTTTGAATATCCAAGGTTTCCAAGGACGCGTGGATGGTCAAAATCAAGAAGGTTCTGTCACAGTGCAAATGGCGATGGATTCTGAAGTCGATATCAAATCCAAAGCAGGTCGCGTGCAAGTTCAAGCACCTGCGGGCTCGGGAGCGAGCGTCAATCTGCTTACAATCGAAGGTGATATTTTTGTTCCTAACGAACTTCGTGTGAACAAATTAAGCTCTGAGAAAAGCGTGCGTGGTCGTTTGCGCGGTGAAGGTCAACGCGGAAGTATTTTTGTGCGCAGTCAAGACGGCGCAATTATCGTAAAATGAGTTGACACAAATTTATAAATACATCACAGCTTGTATCAGGCTGTTGAAGTAGGTCTTCATGACGCAATGCTTGATGCGAGTGTGCGTCTGATCTTGTTGAATAGCCTCAATCAGTTTTAGCTAACCTAGGTACAATATGGCAAAAATCGTTAAAAAGAAGCCTGCAGCGAAAGCCGCAGCAAAACCTGTAAAAAAAGCTCCAGCGAAAGCGGCTGCAAAGCCAGCTCCAGCTAAAAAAGCGGCACCAAAAACTGTCGTGAAGAAAAAGGTTGAAGCAAAAGCTCCTGCGAAGGCAGCGGCTTCAAAAAAACCTGAGCTTAAGAAAAAGGTTGAAGCGAAAGCCAAACCCGTTGCGAAAGCGGAAGCAAAAACTCCTGCAGCAAAACCTGCTGCGAAGGAAGTAAAAGCCGAAGCTAAAGAGACGGCGAAAAAAGCTCCTGCGAAAGCAGCAGCGCCTCAACCTGCGGCTGCTAAAGAAGCTCCTAAGAAGGATGCGAAAGCTCCTAAAAAAGGCAAGGCTGCTAAAGGTAAAGAAAAAGAAGAATCTGATCTTGATGATGACTTTATCGCCGATGACGACATGATGGGCGATGAAATCGGCGAGTACGAAGAAGAACTGAAAGCCGTTGAAGAGTCTGAAGAAGATGTGGATCTTGTTGAAGAGTGGACGGGCGAAGAGAAAGCAAAATCAGATGAAGAAATCATCCTGACAGATGCTGAAGGTCGTCGTTACTGCCGTGCTCGTGATTGCGATCAGATCGCAGTTGTTGATGCTTACTGCCGTTTCCACTACTTGATGTTCTGGAAGAAAATCCAAGTTCGTAAGAAGATCCTTCAAGATGGTAAACTTGAGCGTTACGTAGAAGAGTTGACGTCTCGTTATCCAGATAAATTCTTGGAGATGATCCGTCGTGATTTGCGCACTGAAAAAGACTTCTTGGCTGCTATTCAAGAGCTTGAGATCGATGAATCAGTGGGTGAAAACGAATTTGAAGAAGATACAAGCGCCTACATCGAAGAAGTTCGTGGTATGGGCGACAGCGGTGGCGGCGTCGAAGAGGACGAATACTAATCCAAACGCTGTAAAATCATGGATTTACAATTGTTAATCCACTGGAAATTGTTTATTTTAGGTCTGCGTCAAAAGCGCAGACCTTTTTTATTTTGATTGCAAGTAAGAAATCTCACGGCTATCAGTAACCGCACGAACGCAAATATAAGTCGGAGATACGGTCCGGCGTTTCTACCCATCGCCGTAAATGATGGTCTATTTGGAGATAGAATGAAGACGTTAATCGCTCTTGCTCTTGTGTCCCTTGTTTCTGTTGTGTCTCAGGCTGCGGATCAATTCCCAAAAGGCCCAGACGCTAACCTAACTCCTGGTGCTCTTTGCACACGTCCAACATCACACCGCTATCCAGAAGGTATTAACTACTGCGAACGCAATGTTGATTCAGGCACTAAAAAAGACGTTTTCCGTGAATACGACAAAATCGGCTACCGCACTTTGCAAATGGATCGTCAAAAATTCAAAATCGATCACTATATTCCATTGTGCATGGGTGGCGCGAACTCTGAAGATAACTTGTGGCCACAACACGTAAGCGTGTACACAATCACAGATCCTTTGGAGCCAGTTCTTTGCGAAAAAATGGCGCAAGGTAAACTTCTTCAAAAAGATGCAATCGCTATGATCAAGTACGGTAAAGCGCACCTTGATCAAGTTCCAGCGATCATCGCTAAAGCGCAAGCGCTTTAATATTCAAATTTAGATTTAAAAGATTATCTCTGTGGGGGAGATCTGAGCCCGTTTCGATTCATAGTCGGACGGGCTTCGTACTTTTTGGGTCTTCGTTTTTCGTAGTGCGGGGATTTTCTGAAGAAGTATTTCAGCACTTCTTCTTCGAGCGGCACGCCGTCCGGGCTCGATCGTCGCCACAGCTGCGCTGTGGTTCGCGCCATCGTGGCGCCGACGAAGGCCGCTCTACGCAGAAGCGCTGAAATACTTCTTCAGAAAATGTATCTTCGAATAATAAGAATCAAAAAAATGTCGACAGAGTTTGCGACTATGAGATCGAAAGCGGACCGGGACGGGTGTGGCTTATTTTTGGTTTTCGTCGAGAAGGTATGGACTTACTTTTGGTTGAGTGTTTGCGTTGGGGTTATTTGCAGAATGGGGCGCTTGGGTCTTTTTTGCATAGGTAGGACTTCATCATTTGGTTTTGTTGTTCCAAGTGAAGTGCGTTGGCTTTTATTTTTTCGTTCTCGTGACGTAATTGTTCTGAGTTTTTTCTCATCACAATATTTTGCTCTTTAAGTGACGCGATTTCGCGGGAGTGTTGGTCAGTTGTTGTGAACAATGTTTGCACTTTTGCAGTTAGATCTACAATTTTCTTTTTCAAATATTTTGCTTCCGCGACAAGATAAGGCGTGAGCTTACTATAGTCGACGGTCCACATTTTAAAATCTTTGTCGCCAGGTTTGCTATTGGCTGAGCCTTCGCCTTTGCTGACAGCTGCTGGGATCAACTCATAAAGTTCTTGAGCGATAAATCCTTCGCCTTGCGGTTGGCCTTGTTCGTATTTCCAGTTCCATTTGCGTGGTTGGAGTTTGTCGAAGATCGCATCGTTTTTCTCGGCATCGAGGTCTGCGATGTTGGTTTTCATGCGACGGTCTGATGTCGTGCTGTATGTTGTCGTTGAGCCGGATGTGTTAATCACACCCACTTCGCCATTTGGATTGTTGAATGTAATTTGGTTGGCATTTGCTGTCGTCGGAATATAAGTTGAGATGGCCCAGCCATTCGCGTTGGAACTGCTGACTAGTAGAGCTGATGATTTACCATTGATATTATTATTAGTTGTACCGATGGCGACGTTACCGATAGCGTTGATTCTCATGCGCTCAATGGCACCAGTGCCAGCGTCTGGTCTTGTTGCGAACGCCATGTCAGCGCCGCGGTTGTTTGCCGTCGCAGTTGATGTGCCCATGCTGATATAACCAACACGTTGGCTGGCCTGATTATTATTTAGATCCATCCATTCAATATTACCCAGATTAGTTCCCACGCCATCAACTGCATTCGAAGTTAATTGCAAGATACCTGAACCGTACGGTGCGGTTGTGCCTCTTCCTTTAAGTGTTAGGAAAGTACGACCCATTAAATCGTTGTTAATGCCAGGACTTGATGTGCCGATTCCAACGTCACCGTTTTCAGTGATACGCATGCGTTCAACAAGGGTGTTGGTATTGAAAGTTTGGTTGGTCGTGTCGCCTACGGATGTATAGAACGCCAATTGTCCCGAAGCTTCACCAGCTGCAGTTCCATGAATCGAACCTACTTTTGCAGCGATGCGCGCTTGTGGGTTTGTTGGAGCGTTCGTATTTGAATCCGTTAAAGTGAAATCCATGCTGACAGCAGAATTGTCATCAACGTCACCCGCTGGTTGGTTGCCTTTTAAGAGTACCATCGATTGATTGCCGACAACACTTGCTGATTCTACATGAAGCATACTTGTTGGTGAAGAAGTGCCAAGGCCTAAGAAGCCTGTGCTATCTAAAGTCATGCGTGAAAGGCGAGCCGTTCCACCAACTGGAGTGACGCCAAAATCAATTTTTGTTCCGTTGCCTGTGGCTGTGAAATCTTCTGCTGCTACGAATTGCAGTGCCCCGTTGTTGGTGCCGTAGGCGCCACCAGAAGTATAACCAGTCGCATACAACGCACCGATACGGTCACCTTTGAGCGTTTGCGCTGGTGCGGCTGTCGTACCTCGAGATTTAGCAAAACCAATTGCAGGCCCGTTTGTATCGGGACTTGATTGTTGAACACGGATCCAACCAGTATTGCCGATGACATCAAGGGGCGCAGCAGGCGAACTAGTTCCGATACCCACCTTGCCGCTGTTTGCTAAAACTAATTGATTTGAATTCCATGTGCCGGCGTTGTCGCTGGCCGTTTCAAAATACAAAGAGGCACCATTTACTGATTGAGTTCCAAGTCCCATCGAGTGAATGCGTGATGTAGCCACAGGACCCGAGCCATTGTTTGATGCGAATTCAAGGTAGTTGTCGTTACTACCACCAGTACCAGCGTCATATAAGCGCAAGGCAATGTTTGTGGTAACCGCAGCGCCACCTTGGATGGTCACCATTGGTGTCGTTGATGTCGAGCCACCATTAATGAAAGTCGCATTGCCTGAAGTATCTAAGGTGAAACGATTCGTGTTGCCAGTCATCAGTGACAGCGAATTGCTATCTGTTGTTCCTAAAGTTGCGGCAGAGCCGAAAGCATTGCCGCCATTGACGTAAACACCCGCAGTCGTATAAGTCGAACAACCCGCAACGCCGCTGGCATTGAATGTAATTAATTGTCCAACACCGCAAGTGAATGATTGATAAGCACTGCCAGTTCCGTTTGCGGCAACTAGGCTATTTGCAGTGATTGAGGATGCAGCTGTACCACCTTTAGCAATTGGAACAAGAGAAGGGAAGTTTGCTGGATCAGCGGAGATCGTTCCCGAAGAAACAGCGATACCAGAACCTACTTGCACCACACCTTGAGCGGATGTTGTTGCAGCATTCACACTGATTGCTGGAGTTGAAGTTCCGGTTGCCACAACGATCGGTAAAGTGCCAGTGACATTCGTTACCGTGCCATTTGTAGGAGTAATCCATTTCAAACCACTCGTTTGCGCAGAATCAGCAGATAATACCTGACCGTTCGTACCTACAGGGAAACGAATGTTGTTCGTGGCATCGCGAACTAAGATATCACCTTTAGTAGTTAAAGGAGATAAAGCGTTTATCGCACCTAACGCTGTTGAAGCGCCAGTACCGCCATTCGCGATTGGTAAAATGTTTGTAACTCCAGAAGTTAAATCAATCGCTGCACCATTTGCTGCGGAGGTAATTCTACCTTGAGCATCAACCGTAATAGTTGCACGAGTATATGAACCCGCAGTTACCGCAGTGTTTGCAAGATTCAGTGTTACACTGCCAGTTGTACCACCACCAGACAAACCCGTACCAGCCGTCACGCCTGTAATCGTACCACCAGAACCAGTTGCCGAAGCAATTGATACCCACGCACCAGAGTTGTATTGATAAATAACTTTTGAATCTGTGGCGAAGTAAATTGCACCCGCAGAAGGTGTTCCTGGTTTTGAAGCATCAAGACCTGTTTGAATTGATGGTGTGCCTCCAGCATTAGAGACCAATTGATCATTAATTCCGTAACCACTTAACGAATTCGGTTTACCCGTCGTGATTTTTGACCAATCAAGGGCTGGAATATCAGCTGCTACCAATGAAGTAGCACCCGAAGTAACACGACCTTTAGAATCTGTCGTTACTTTATAGTAAGTTCCAGCAGTTCCAGCCGCCGCCAATGTTAAAGTCGTTGAGCCAGCAGAAGAAGTCACATCACCAGTAAATGCAGGAAGATTCGCAGCTGGAATAGTTCCGCTTAAGTCACTTGCAGCCAAAGGTGAATTCACAAAAGCAGTACCATTGTATTTTAGATAATCTTTATTCGCAGGGGTCGTGATTGTTAAAGTTGAACCCTGGAGTTTCGCAACTGTTGCAGCCGCAGAACCAGGACCTGTGGCCGTCACATCACCAGTTAATGCTGTGACATAATTGCCCGCAGCTTGCTTAGAATTAAAAGTGTTCCAATCTGCAGATGACAAATAACCATTCGTCGAAGTCGTCGCTTGTGAAATTGAAAGTGCGGGAGTTGTTGTACCGTTAGTGACAGACAACGGTGCTGAAGCAGAAACTGAAGTTACAGTCCCACCGCCATTGTTATCGCTAGCGGCAACCCATTTTGTGCCGTTATATTTTAAAACCTGACCATTCGTTGGTGCAGAAGATAAATCAATGTCATAGCCTTTAATTTTATCTACAGATGCAGCACCGATAGTTCCACTCACATCACCAGCTAGTGATACATTGATTGCCTGACACAAGAATTTACCCGCAACTGAATTCCAATACGGAGTTTCATAAGCAGCACAATTTGCAGAACCAACTGCTGTATTAAATGCAGATGTTGTTTGATAGCCCGATAACGTCGTTGTTAAGTTTGTAACGTCACTTATCGCAATAGCAGCCGGAGTCCAGTTCGTACCATTGAATTTAAAGAATTGTCCTGACGTTGGAGTCGTTGCTGAAATTCCAACTCCACGAAGAGCGATAACAGAAGGACCTGGATAAGTTCCACTTAGGTCGCCACTTGCTGACGAACCCGACTGAATGGCGTTTACGATGCGTGGATCATTACCAGCAGCGACCGTATTTGCAACGGTACCTACGTTTAAGGTTAATGTTGCATTTGCTGACCCATTCGCAACACTCAGGTAAGAATTTGCAGAAGAAATATTCGTAACTGTACCACCGCTTGCGCCAGACACACCGGAGCAACCAAATGATTTTGTCGTCGCATTCCAAGTTAAGAAGTTGCCACTATCACAAGTTGTGTTGCCATTGACTTCAACTTTTTTAACGAAGTCAGAAGCGACATTAGTTCCAAGTTTTTGTGCAACTGCTGAATGAAGTGCGTAAGGCACATTGCGAATGACGTTGTCTGGAGAAATAGTTTGCCAGCCTACGCCGTCGTGAAATTGCACACGCAACAAACGACCATCATCAAGGACGGGTGAATAGGTCGCGCCGCCTTTACAAGTGATGTCGCTGGAGTTGTCAAAAGCGTCGGGCAGTGCAAAGGAAGGTGCGACAGGGTAACTCTTAGTTCCTGAACCAATTGAAACGTCAAACACACCGCCCGAGTTTGTCATATCAATACCGTCGACTTGTTCTTGATAGATGATACAGCTTCCGTTCGGAGCCATAATCGAAAACAAGAAGCTTACGTTGTTGTATTCAAGCGGGTTGTTGTTGGATTTAAGGATGCGGCCTTGGTACGTCAATGAATATGGGGACGCAAAGGATGTTTGCATCAATAGCAGAATCGCTAGAAAAACCAAAGACGTACAGTGTTTCATGTAGTACTTATCGGTCAAAATTCATGAATTCTTGACAGTATTATTATGAGAAAATGTTCCACGAGTTCTAATGTTTGAGACAGAAAGAAGCGTGAGGATCTTTATTGCAAAGATAAGCTTTAATTAACTCGTTTTCTTGTTTCAATTGTGCATTTTGTGAACGTAACTCCTGCACTTCAGTCTTGGAAGCTTTATCGTTCGATTGCGATTGCAACGAGGCGATTTCACGTTTTTGTTCCGCGAATTGCGACTGGACCTGAGAGTACATTTGTTTAAGACCCTCAATAACCAGTGGAATGATCTCTGTGTATTTCACGCTTAAGAAGCCTTTATCATCTTTTGTGATAGCTTCTGGCAAAACTTTTTCAACGTCTTGAGCGATCACGCCGGCTTTGCGTGGATCTGTTTCTTTGTCGCGATTATAACGATAAGTAACACCGTTCAATTGTAAGACCTTATTCAAGCCATCTTCAATCGGAGTGATTTCTTTTTTCAAACGTCTATCTGAAGAGGCACTCCATGCAGTCTGTCCGTATACGATGTAAGCACCTTGTTGAAGATCATTATAGACAATAAAATTACCACTGCCGTTTCCGTCGGGACCAATTTGCCAAAAGCGTGAGCCGCCAGAGGTTGCAGAGTTGCGAATGCGAAGGGGAGCTTGGCCAGCAGCTGGAAGGTTCATATTGACGTCAAGTGCTGCTGCTGGAGTTGTGGTTCCGATACCAAGATAGCCGTTGCTAGCAAGGCGCATTTTTTCACCGCCAGCATTAAAGAACGCGATTGGAGCGCTATACTGATTGATAATGTTTAGTGAGTTCGCGCCACTCCAGCCGGTTTGACCAGAACTATTCATCGTGATGACGCCATAACTAGCTCCGTCATTCGAGAACAGGACGCCTGTTGCACCAGTGGCATTGTTGTTCACCAGATTCATCCAGTTTGTTGTGCCAGCAGCATTTCCTACAACCTGAAAGTTATATTGTGGTGATTGCGTGTTAACGCCAACATAGCCAGATGAATTAACAACCATTCTTGGAAGACTCGCGGTCGCATCCCAAAGATACCAACTTCCGTTAGCCCATGTTGACGAACCACCTGTACCGACTTGATAGCGACGATTGTCTGAAACCAGATCCACCGTTGAATAAGCGGAAGCGTTTGTGGCTTGGACATTCACGGCGGCGCCACCGGCAGTCGTGCCGTAAGAGCGAATGATGCCACTGACATCAAGTGGGTAAGTCGGTGTTGTCATACTTGAACCGATACCGACGTAGCCACTTTGGTCAATTGTCATGCGTGGAGTTGCCGTGATCGTATTGTTTGCAGTCGTGTAGAACTGAAGTTGTGTACCAGCTGCAGTTGAAGAATAGTTCTGTGTTGTGCTGGCCCAAATCGCAGCACCTTCAATGTAGTTACCGGAAGTGTCGCTTGAACCATTGAATACAAACGCACCCAATGATTCGCCAGATTTCATTGCGGCCGGTGCACCGGATGAGCCGCGAAAATTTGTTAAGTTAAAACTTGGATTGCCACCATTACCAGTTGTGGGACTGCCCATGAAGTTAGTCACACTGATAGCAGGGTAGCGAGCTGTATTTGTTGAAGTGTTATCAGAGGTAATCCCAACTGTCGCCGTTGCATTGGCGCGATAGACGCTTAATGACTCTGTCGGAGAAGTTGTACCGATGCCGACGTTACCAGCAGAATCAATGCGCATTCTTTCTGTCGAATCACTTGCGCCAGCGCCAGTTGTATAAAACTCTAAACGCCCTTTAACTGTATGAGTTCCACTGGCAGGAGCACCGTCTGCATGAGAGGCAATATAAGATGAACGATATGTGCCCGTGCCATCATGACCATAAAAGGAAATAAAACCTAATTCGTCATTGTTATTAACAGCGGCGTAGTTGCGATTTTTCCAAAAACTAAATGTCGGGCCACTTGAAGTCGCAGTGTTATTTTCAAATGCCGCCGCACCAACAACGTGAAGATTGGCGCCCGGATTCGTTGTGTTAATACCAACGTTACCAGAATTCAAAATCGTCATGCGCGCAGTATTGTTCGTAATAAATGACAAGTTATAATTGTCAGTCGTACCAAGTGCCGCCGCAGAACCGAAAGCGTTACCACCTTTAGCGAACATCCCAGCAGACGTCGCGGTCACACATCCTGCGATACCACTGGCATCAAATGTGATCAATTGACCCAGACCACACGTAAACGGTGTAACTGTAGCGCCTGTCCCGTCAGATGCCAACAAGCGATTCGGAGTCAATGACGTAACACCCGTACCACCTTTAGATGTTGGTACCGCTGACGGGAAGTTCGCAGGGTCTGCAGAGATAGTTCCTGAAGAAACTGCGATACCCGAACCCACTTGCACCACACCTTGAGCGGATGTTGTTGCGGCATTCACACTAATTGCTGGAGTTGTTGAACCTGTTGCAACAACGATCGGCAAAGTGCCTGTGACATTAGTGACAGTGCCTGCATTTGGAGTAATCCATTTTAAACCACTCGCTTGTGTTGAGTCCGCTGATAATACTTGTCCGTTTGTACCAACAGCTAGACGAATATTATTAGAAGAATCACGAACTAAAATATCACCTTTAGTAGTAAGTGGTGAAAGAAGATTGAATGCACTTAACGCTGTAGTTGCGCCCGTACCACCATTTGCAATCGGCAAAGCTCCCGTGACATCGGAAGTTAAATCGATTGCTGCGCCATTCGCAGCTGAAGTGATTCTACCTTGTGCATCGACTGTGATATTAGCGCGAGTGTAAGAACCCGCAGTGACCGCTGTGTTCGCAAGATTCAATGTGACTGAACCAGATGTGCCACCACCAGACAAACCCGTGCCCGCTGTGACGCCTGTGATGGTACCGCCCGAACCTGATGACGAAGCGATAGAGACCCACGCACCAGAATTGTACTGATAAATAACTTTTGAATCTGTCGCGAAGTAAATCGCACCGGCAGAAGGGGAAGAAGGTTTCGATGCATCAAGGCCTGTTTGAATTGAAGGCGTGCCACCTGCATTCGTGATCAATTGATCAATAATGCCGTAGCCACTTAATGTATTTGGTTTACCAGTCGTGATTTTCGACCAATCAAGCGCTGGAATGTCGGCAGCAACTAAAGAAGCAGCACCCGAAGTGACGCGACCTTTAGAGTCTGTTGTTACTTTATAGTAAGTTCCGGCAGTACCAGCCGCAGCCAATGTTAAAGTCGTTGATCCGGCTGAAGAAGTCACATCACCAGTAAATGCAGGAAGATTCGCTGCTGGAATCGTTCCACTTAAATCACTCGCTGCCAAAGGTGAATTCACGAACGCTGTGCCATTGAATTTCAAATAATCTTTATTTGCAGGCGCAGTTAAAGTCAGTGTTGAGCCTTGAAGTTTCGCAACCGTTGAAGTCGCTGAACCAGGACCACTCGCTGTCACATCACCAGTTAAGGCAGTGATGTAGCTGCCCGCAGCTTGCTTGGAATTAAAAGTATTCCAATCCGCAGAAGACAAATAACCATTTGTCGAAGTCGTTGCTTGAGAAATCGTAAGCGAAGGAGTGGTTGTTCCATTTGTGACGGATAATGGGGCAGACGCAGAAACTGAAGTCACAGTGCCGCCACCGTTGTTGTCATTACCCGCAATCCACTTCGTACCGTTGTATTTTAAAACCTGACCATTCGTTGGTGCAGAAGATAAATCAATGTCGTAACCTTTGATCTTATCAACGGAAGCGGCACCAATGGAACCACTCACGTCGCCAGCCAAAGACACGTTGATCGCCTGACATAAAAACTTACCAGCAACTGAATTCCAATAAGGAGTTTCGTAAGCAGCACAGTTGGCAGAACCCACTGCTGTATTAAATGCAGCAGAAGTATGATAGCCAGAAAGTGTTGATGATAAATTGGTGACGTCAGCAATCGCAATTGCAGTTGGCGTCCAGTTCGTGCCATCAAATTTAAAATACTGACCCGAAGCCGGCGTTGTCGCAGCCACACCGATACTGCGGATCGCAACAACAGACGGACCCGGATAGGTACCACTTAAGTCACCACTTGCAGTTGCGCCTGATTGAATCGCATTCACGATGCGTGGATCATTGCCGGCAGCCACCGTGTTAGCAACAGTACCCACATTCAACGTAAGATTTGGTGTTGCGGCACCATTGGTCACGGTTAAGTAGGCATTTGCAGAAGTGACATTCGTCACAGTCCCACCACTAGCACCAGAAACACCGGAACAGCCAAATGTTTTGGTTGTTGCATCCCAAGTTAAAAAGTTTCCGCTATTGCAAGTGACGTTGCCGTTCACATCACCTTTTAAAACGAAATCATTTGCTGTTTTAGAACCAAGGCGTTCCGCTGAATAAGAATACGAAGAATAAGGAACAGCGCGGATGACGTTATCTGGGGAAATTGTTTTCCAACCTGAACCATCATGAAACTTCACACGCAAACGTCGTTCATCAGATGAAGCCGCGTTGTAAGTGGAGCCACCATCACAATTCAAACTGCCAGTGTTGTTGAAGGCATCTGATAAAACGAAAATACCATTGCCCGGAAAACTCTGTGTGCCTCCACCAATGGGAACATCGAACACACCGCCAGAGTTCGTCATGTCGACATGATCGATTTGCTCACGATACAAGATACACTGACCATTCGGAGTTGTGATTTCAAATTGAAAGCTGACGTTATTATATTCAAGGGGAGTGCTATCGGATTTTAAGATACGGCCTTGATATGTGAATGAGTTCGGTGAGGCGTGTGCCACCAACCCAAATAAAACCAGAATGATTCCAACCAAGTACGTGCAGGGATTCATATAGAACTTTTCGGTCACTAATTAAAAAATCTTGACCGGATTCTGATTGAAAACGACTCAGGTTGAGACAGATTGGGGCGATGTAATCAAAAATAAAAAAGGCTGCCTTTGTATAAACAAAGCAGCCTTCTTATGAGCGAGACTTTTGTTGTGGTTAACTATTAGAAAGTCTGAGTTTGTACTGGTTGGTTTGGCGCTGGATTTTGAACGCTGAAGTTTGAACCTTCAATCATTTGCATACGAGCGCGTTCTTCACGAAGACGTGACTCTTCTAATTTTTCCAAAATTTTTAGCTCAGTGTCTTTCTCAAGTTGAACACGTGCCGTGCGAATGTAATCAGCGTTCGGGTGAACACGAAGTGGTTGTGCTTGCTGTTGAGTTTGAGCAGAAGCAGAAACCGCCGCGAAAAGTACTGCGAATAGAAGAACGATATTTTTCATAGTTGGTGCCCCTTTTGGACTCATAGCTACTGTAAAAAGATGGAGAGAGTATACAAGAATGCTCTGCGTCGTGAGTTTAGTGTACTTTCTTCTTACCTTTTCCGCCAAACATGCGCGGGCCGCGGTCTTCAGAGTCATCATCACCGTCATCCTCTTCTTCAGAATCTTCATCTGCGAAGTCTTCATCTTCATCGCGTGGTGGTGACAACTCTTCACTTTGTTCCGCGCGAGTCAAAGCATCTTCGTCATCAGTTTCTTCCGAAACCATCGCTTCACCATCAAGACCTAAAAGCTTATCTGCTTCGGCTTCTAGAGATGAATTTTCAGTCGAGAAACGCAAATACAACTTCTTACCTTGGAATGGATACTCGGCCCAAACATAAGGGAAATCGACTTCGCCATCTTGTTCGAAATATTCCATCATCATTGATGCAGCAGCATCTACGCAATTGTGAATGCGTGACAAAGCATCTTGCTCGTCTTGAGAATAATTCATAGAAACTTCGAAATTGGCCTGAGAAATACGGCCTTCTTCGTGATAACCAACGCGAAGCGTAATTTCTTCGGAGTAAATACGACCTTCGATAATCAACTCAGCTTCGTCGAGATATTGGGCAAAATTTTCTTTGAAAACAGCCTGGATTTGATCTGAGTATTCTTTCGGGAATTTTGTCCACTTTTTGGAACTTTTAAGTCTTGGATTCATGAGTGGGAGCCTCCCTCGAACTTTGACATTTTTAAGGCCCTTGTCTATAACTCAACCTCTTTAAAGACACAAGAGGTAATGGCCGTGGCTGACACTGTTGAAACGACTGCAAATCCTGAAAGCGCAAACCAAACTCCAAAGACGGGGGAAGGTCGTGGCGTTTATATTTCTACTTACGGCTGCCAAATGAATGTGAACGATACAGAACGTATGTATTCACTTCTAGAGATGCAAAATTTTGAACCGGTAAAAACTCCGGAAGAAGCTGACTTGATCATCATCAACTCATGCAGCGTGCGTGAAAAGCCGGTGCACAAAGTGATGTCTGAAGTTGGGACTTTCAGAAAAATGAAAGAAAAAAATCCCGACATGCGCATCGGTATCGGTGGTTGCGTGGGTCAGCAAGAAAAAGAAAACCTGATTAAATCACAACCGTTGATCGATTTCGTATTCGGTACGGATCAAATCGACAATTTGCCAAACTTGGTTGCAAAAACTTACTCAGAGGGTGGTAAGCACGTGAACGCGAAATTTGAACATCGCGCTCCGTACAATATCGACACTTTGGTGCGTAACCCAGGTGTTGCGACATTCGTGAACATCACTAAGGGTTGCGATAATTTCTGTACATTCTGTGTTGTGCCTTACACTCGCGGTCGTGAAAAATCTCGTCCTTACGATCACATTCTGAAAGACGTGCGCGAGCTTGTTACTCGTGGCGTGAAAGAAGTGACGTTGCTTGGTCAAAACGTAAATTCTTACGGCGATCGCGATGTTGATTTCGCAGAGTTGTTGCAAAAAGTGGCGCGCGAGACTGATATTGAACGCATTCGTTTCACGACGTCTCATCCAAAAGATTTCAATCAAAAGCTTGCCGATACAATGGCTGCGAATGGCGACAAGGTGATGGAATACATCCATTTGCCGTTCCAAAGTGGTAACACGCGTATCCTAGAGCGTATGAATCGTAACTACACTCGCGAAGAATACTTGGAAAAAATCGCGATGTTGAAACGTACAATTCCAAACGTGGTGTTCTCGACAGACATCATCGTGGGCTTCCCTGGTGAAACAGAGGAAGAATTCCAAGACACAATCAGCATGTGCCAAGAGGGTGGTTTTGAAACTATCTTTGCATTTGCGTACTCACCACGTCCTTTCACGAAAGCTGCGAAGTTTGAAGATCAACTTCCTGAAGACGTGAAATTCGATCGCTTGAACAGATTGTTTGAAGCGCACGATAAAATGGCGTTTGAATGGGTTAAAAAATACGAAGGTCAAACAATGAAGATCTTGGTAGAGCAAGTGGACCGCGAACATGGAAAAATCCAGGGTCGTTCTACAAGCAATAAACTTGTTCACTTCATGGGTTCGCCTGATTTGATCGGTAAAACTGTTGACGTGCGTATTACAAAAGCGTTCCCAGCAGTGTTCAGAGGAGAATTGATTCAGTAATGAAAGACCTTTTGGATTTTGACAATCTTAAAGCTCAGATCATTTTCACGAATGAGACTCAAGATGAAGAAGTTTTTCATCAAAAGGACCTGGTGCGTTTGTTCCCTTACGGTTTGTCTGTAACGGGTGATGTATCTCGTCCGATGTTGTTGTTGAAAGATGAAGGTCATCAATACACTTTGCCAGTGGCGGTCAGTCCGATCGAGGCGGGTGTTGCTTTATCACAGTCGAATAAAACAATTCCACAATCGACTCCGCATCGTTTTGCAGAGATGTTGATGAATTCTTTGAACATCGAAATTAAACAAGCGGTGTTTGTTGAAATTCGTGGTGCACATCAATATCTACGTCTGTATATCAGCGGCCATCCGCAATTAAATTCGTTGAAACTTCGCGCAGACGAAGTGATTTCTTTCTGCCTTCATATGAACGTTCCAGTGTTCGCGACAAAAAACTTCATCGGTCGTTCCCGTGTGATGAGTGCTGAAGTTGAAGGACAGATTCAGAAGTCACAAAACCATGGGCCTTTGACGGGCAAGATGGGTTATTTGAATTAGCGATCATTCCGACTCACATCTGTGAGTCGTCAGAATAAAATTTCGCAAAAATGCCGGACTGCAAATTGAATTATGTGATCATGCTTGAAACAATAAAGCATGATTCATTTACCAGCACTTATCACGGATTTAGGTTTCATTCTTCTTATCGGTGCGTTGGTCACGCTTTTATTTAAAAAGCTAAAGCAGCCGCTAGTTCTTGGGTATTTAATCGCAGGCTTTTTAGTAAGTCCTCACGTGCCGTGGTTACCAACGGTGCAAGACAAAGAAAGCATTCACACGTGGTCCGAAATCGGTGTGATCTTTCTTCTTTTCGGTTTAGGTCTTGAGTTTAGTTTCAAAAAATTAGTGAAAGTCGGCGGCTCTGCGGGATTTACTGCGGTGTTTGAAGTTCTCTTCATGGTGGGACTTGGCTACTTAGTTGGGCGCAGTATCGGGTGGAATTCCGCAGACAGTTTGTTCATGGGTGCGATTCTTTCTGTCTCTTCAACGACGATCATCGTGCGTGCCTTCCAAGAATTGGGCATGAAGGGCAGTCGCCTGGTTGAACTGGTTTTTGGTATCTTAGTTGTTGAAGACGTGGTCGCGGTTTTATTGCTGGTTCTTTTGCCAACACTTGTTTCAAGTAATGGTTTTGAGATTGGCAACGTGGTGGCTGTCACAACTAGAATGGTGTTCCTTGTTCTAGTCTGGTTTATTTTCGGTATCTTCCTTTTGCCCGCTTTCTTACGTTACATTCGCGATCTTTTGGATGAAGAAACAACTTTGGTTGTCGCAATCGGTTTGTGTCTTGTGATGGTTATCATTGCCACAGCCGCGGGATTTTCGCCAGCCTTGGGCGCCTTCGTTATGGGCTCATTGCTTGCGGAAACTCCGGAAGGTCATCATATTGAAAAACTATTGAATCCGGTTAAGAACTTGTTTGCTGCCGTGTTCTTCGTCTCTGTCGGTATGTTGATTGATCCAAAGATCATTCGCGACAATGGCGGTCTTGTGGCGCTGTTCACGATCGTTACGATCTTGGGTAAATTAGTAAGTACGTACTTAGGTGCGTTGCTATCAGGGCAATCGCGTAAGACATCGTTGCAAGCAGGTCTTAGTCTTGCGCAGATCGGTGAGTTCTCATTCATCATTGCTTCATTAGGTATGACTTTAAAACTGACAAGTGACTTCTTGTATCCTCTGGCGGTCGCGGCTTCGGCAATTACGACATTTACGACTCCGTATTTGATTAAATCTTCTGAAAGCATTTATCGCTGGACGGATTCAAAATTCCCGGATCGTTTCAAAATTCTACTTGATAGCTATTCAAGTTCTATCAAGCGCCAAGGTGGAAAAAGTATTGGTGGTCTGATCGCTTCAAGTTATGGCGTAAAAATTATTCTGAACTCAATCGTGATCTTGGCGATCATCTTTGGAATGAAAAGTTTCGTCCTGGTCCAGCTTGATGAACATCTTCAGGCAAGTCCTCATGCGGGTGCTTTTGCGTTTATTATTTGTTTGGTGATTTCAGCACCTTTCTTCTGGGGACTGCTGCAAGGTCAGCCAAGTAAGGATGTTGATGCTGAAGATCTTCGCCGTATTCAATCTCTTTTGCCTGGTATTACTTTAGGTCGAATCTTGCTTGCGGTGTTGTTGTTGTCAGTGATGATTGCACAATTTGTTTCGTTGCCAATTGCTTCAGGAGCGCTTGCAGGGATTGTTGTGATCGCGGTGTTCTTGACGATGCTTTATGGTGAAAAACTTTATGCATTTTTTGAAAAAAGATTCCTGCGTAATTTGACTGAAAAAGGTAAAGAGACTCACAACCCGGCGGAATTTGATCCAGCGTTGTTGCCGTGGAATGCCTCGGTTGAAACTTTCGATCTTGGTATGGATTCAAGTTTGATCGGCAAAAGTCTGCGTGAACTTTCATTCAAAGAAAAAATGGGCGTCACGATTGCTTCAATCAATCGTGGAGACCGACAAGTGTTCGCGCCGACCGGTGATTTCGTTTTATGGCCATTCGATCGTATCGTGTGTTTCGGTAGCGAAGAAGAATTAAGCGAGCTTCATCGTAAACTCAATGAAGACGCTGAAAAGCATCGTTGGGTTCAACCATTCGGTGGAAAATATCAACTGAGTTCGTTTGTTATCGAAAATGAAGATCCTTATGTGGGCAAATCAATTCGCGACAGTCGACTTCGTGAGGACCGCAAAGTTCTTGTCGTTGGCGTTGAGCGCGGCAAAAACCGCATCCTTGGACCTTCTTCCGAGTTTGTCTTGGAAAACGGAGACCTGGTGTGGGTTGTATCCGAGTAGTAGGACGCGTGTTATAATTCATCTGTTTATGTATTGACCGCAGCGGTGCGGGCAGAAAAAAATGGAAGTATGAGAAAGTTAAAGTTATTTCTCTCTATTGCGGTGATCACAGTTTTGTTGGTTGTCAGCAGTGTGATTGCTTATAAGAAAACTTTAGCACTGAAAACGGATTCCGATTCAGGTCTTGCTTGTTCAAGTGACACTTCAACTTCGGGTCGCGGCTTTTGGGCGTCGACAAAAGGCGCTGTTGCCGAAAAAACTTCAAGTTCTTCTTCAGAACTCAGCGGACAAATGGTGTGGGTGAACGGTGGTGAATTTTGGATGGGGGACGCGACTCCTGATTCTGAAGATGCTCATCCCGTTCATAAAGTTCATGTCGATGGCTTTTGGATGGATCAATATCCCGTAACGAACGAAGAGTATTCGGAGTTCGTCAAGGCCACGGGTTACGTCACTGTCGCAGAACGCACTCTTGATCCTTCTGCTTATCCCAATGTTCCTGCGGAAATGCTAGAGCCTGGTTCCGTTGTTTTTGATCCGCCAAAATCTGTTGAGCAAAGCAGTGGGCATATCTGGTGGCACTGGCAAAAAGGTGCAAGCTGGAAACATCCCGATGGTCCACAGAGTGATCTTCGTGGTCGCGAAAAATTTCCGGTCGTACAAATCGCCTATGAAGATGCGGAAGCTTATGCACAATGGAAAGGCAAACGCCTGCCAACCGAAGCCGAGTGGGAATTTGCGGCGCGTGGCGGTTTAGATCGCAAAACTTATTCTTGGGGCGATGATCTTCATCCGCAAGGAAAGTTTATGGCAAACTTCTGGCAAGGAAATTTTCCTGTACAAAATCTTTCAGAAGATGGTTTTCAAGGGCCATCGCCAGTGGGAAGTTTTCCGGCGAATGCCTTTGGTCTTTACGATATGACTGGCAATGTATGGCAGTGGACGTCTGATTGGTATCGACCTGATTACTACAAAACTCTTTCAAAAATGCGCGTCGTAAAAAATCCGCAAGGTCCAGAGGCAGCACTCGATCCTGATGAACCTGCGGTTCGCAAACGCGTGCAAAAAGGTGGATCGTATCTTTGTTCTGAAGAGTATTGTGGCGGTCTTCGTCCAGGTTTTCGTGGTAAGGGTGATGTTATGAGTGGCTCGCCTCAAGTCGGTTTCCGTCTGGTGCAAGACGACGGCGCTCTTCATACTGTTTCTAAATAATAAATTATGTTATCATGGGCTTTATTTCAAAAAGGACTTCGTAATGAGTGTTTTTGTTAAAGCTCGTGGCTCTGAACCTAAAGTTGAAGCTGATGTTTTCATTGCTGATAATGCACGCCTCATTGGTGATGTGCAGGTCGGGAAAGGTTCATCGATTTGGTACAACGTGACGATTCGTGGTGACGTTATGCCGATTCGTATTGGTAAAGAAACGAACGTTCAAGATGGCACCGTGATTCACGGCACTTATGGAAAATACGGGACAACATTGGCGGACCGCGTGACGATCGGTCACTTGGTGATGCTTCACGGTTGCGAAGTCGGCCGCGGGACTCTTGTCGGCATGGGCTCTATCTTGATGGATGGAGTCAAAGTCGGCGAGCACTGTTTAATTGGAGCTGGCTCTCTTTTAGTGGAAGGCACTGAAATTCCACCGCGCAGTTTAGTGGTAGGTCGTCCGGCAAAAGTAAAGCGCCCGTTGACGGATGAAGAGGTCCAGTTGCTGGAAAAATCCGCAGACAATTACCTGCTTTATAAGTCTTGGTACGACGAAAAGTAGTCCGCCGCGCCAAAACTTATTCCTGACATTACTTCTGGTTGAACTCTGAGGGGAATCCCCTCAGAATTATTTAAACCTGCCAGGAGTTAGTGATATGGAACGCGAGATACCTTACGCTCTGACCTTTGACGATATTCTTCTTCTTCCCCAATATTCTGAAATTACGCCGTCGGAAGTAGTGCCGAGATCTTTATTTGCGCGCGAAAAATTTCTGAATACGCCGATCATTTCTGCGGCGATGGATACAGTCACTGAAAATCGTATTGCACGTGTGATGGCGCAATTCGGTGGCTTGGGTATCATTCATAAAAATCTCGATATCGAAAAACAAGCTCTTGAAGTTGAAAAAGTAAAAAAATACGAAAGCGGTATGATCATGGACCCACTGACGTTGGGACCGGATCATATGGTGCAAGACGCGGTTGATTTGATGGAAAGATATTCTATCAGTGGTGTGCCGATCACAGTAAAAGGTGAATTGATTGGTATCTTAACGAATCGCGATCTGCGTTTTGAAGAAAACTTCAATCAACCGATTCGCAACTTGATGACGAAAGAAAATCTTGTCACAGCGAAAATGGGAACAACACTGGAAGAAGCAAAAAAGATTTTGCAAAAACATCGCATCGAAAAACTTCCAGTCGTTGATGATAAAGGTCGCCTAAAAGGTTTGATCACAATCAAAGACATCGAAAAAGCTAAAAACTATCCGCAAGCAACAAAGGACAACCACGGTCGTTTGTTTGTGGGCGCCGCAGTTGGCGTGGGTGCTGATGCGAAAGAGCGCGCAGAAGCTTTAGTCGCTGCAAACGTTGACGTTTTGTGTATCGATACAGCTCACGGTCATTCTAAAAATGTTTTGGAAATGGTGAAATACATTTCTCAGAAACACAAAGATGTGATGATCATCGCAGGTAACGTTGTCACTCAAGAAGGCACGCTCGCATTGGTTGATGCTGGTGCGGATGTGATTAAAGTCGGCGTAGGCCCAGGTTCAATTTGTACGACTCGTGTGGTTGCGGGCGTGGGTATGCCGCAAATTTCTGCAGTGGTTGAATGTGCGAAGGCTGCGAAAGCGCGCGGTAAAACGGTGATTGCTGACGGTGGTATTAAATTCTCGGGTGATATCACGAAAGCATTAGCATTGGGTGCGAACTCGGTGATGATTGGTAATTTGCTTGCAGGTGCTGAAGAATCTCCGGGTGAAACGATTCTTTTCCAAGGTCGTTCTTATAAAGTGTATCGCGGTATGGGTTCGATTGGTGCGATGTCTCGCGGTTCGAAAGATCGTTATGGTCAGATGGATATCGAAGACAACGAAAAGCTTGTTCCAGAGGGCATTGAAGGTAAGGTCGCTTACAAGGGACCGGCTTCAGGCGTGATTCATCAACTTGTTGGTGGTTTAAAATCTGGTATGGGTTATTTGGGTGCAAGAAATATTGATGAACTTCAATCGAAAGCGAAGTTTGTGCAGATTTCGGCACAAGGTCTTCGTGAATCGCATGTTCATGATGTCAGCATCACGAAAGAAGCTCCAAACTATAGAATCGAAAGTTAAAAACGATGCGCGGTTTTATTATTTTAGATTTTGGTTCGCAGTTTACACAATTAATCGCTCGTCGCTTGCGTGAGCTTGGATTTTACTCTGAAATTCATTCTTACCAATATCCAACAGAGGAAATTCGTAAAAAAAATCCTTACGGAATTATTTTAAGTGGCGGACCTAATTCAGTTTATGAACCTGGTTCTCCGCAAAGAAATATTCCGGAGCTTCGTAACATAAGTCCTTTATTCTGCGTTTGTTATGGTATGCAGTTACTGACTCATTCACTGGGTGGTAAAGTAACGAAGGCGCATCATCGCGAGTATGGTCTTAATTATGTAACATGGACGGAAGCCCTGCCTGAAGTTCCAAAGAAACAACAGGTTTGGATGAGTCACGGTGACGTTGTTGAAGCGGTGCCACCGGGTTTTAAAATCATCGCGATGTCAGATGGGAATCACCCAGCAGCAATGCGTTCTGATGACGTGCTAGCGGTGCAATTCCATCCAGAGGTGGCGCACACAGATCACGGTTTAAACTTGCTTCAATACTTTGCCAAAGACATGTGTAAAGCGAGGGCGGATTGGGATGCTCCTCATATCAAAGATCATTTGCTACAAGAAGTTCGCAAGCAAGTTGGTCCCACAGATCATGTTCTTGTCGGTTTAAGTGGTGGCGTTGATTCAACAGTTGTTGCCACTCTGTTAACTCAAGCCTTGGGTTCAGAACGTGTGCACTGTGTTTTTGTTGATAATGGACTTCTACGTAAAAATGAATTCGAAAATGTTTTAGTTTCTTATAAAGAAATTGGTCTGAACGTCAAAGGCGTTGATGCTTCGAAGGAATTCTTGTCGGCTCTTAAAGGTAAGACCGATCCTGAAGATAAACGCAAAACCATCGGCCGTGTGTTTATTGAAATCTTTGATAAAAGTTACGATCGCAATTTGCCAATCAAATGGCTTGCGCAAGGTACTTTGTATCCAGACGTGATTGAAAGCGTTTCTTCGGTCGGTGGCAGTGTCACGATTAAGTCGCATCACAATGTGGGTGGTCTTCCAGAAAAAATGCATCTAGGGCTTGTGGAGCCCGTGCGTGAGCTGTTTAAAGATGAAGTTCGTGCATTGGGTGCACAGTTGGGCTTGCCACACGCGATGTTATGGCGTCATCCGTTCCCGGGGCCGGGGCTTGCGATTCGTGTCTTAGGTGAAGTGACTGAAGAAAAGTTGCGCATTTTAAAAGACGCTGACGACGTTTATATTTCTGAACTTCGCAGACAAGGTTTGTATGAAAAAATCTGGCAAGCTTTCTGTGTGTTGTTGCCCGTGAAAACCGTGGGTGTGCAAGGTGACTCGCGCACTTATGACCACGTCTTGGCTTTACGTGCGGTCACTTCAAGTGATGGTATGACAGCGGATTGGTATCCGTTTGAATTCCAGTTTCTGCGCGAAGTTTCGAATTTGATTACGAACAAAGTTAAAGGTGTGAACCGCGTCGTTTACGACGTGACTAGCAAGCCTCCTGGAACGATCGAGTGGGAATAGTTCGCAGCAGCAAATTCTCATTATAAATTTTTAAGCCGTGCTTTTTTATTTGAAGAGTCCTACAAAGAACGCTTTGATTTCAGAGTTGAATCAAAACTTCTTTGAAGGAGTCTTCTTGTGGTTCGTGTAAAATCAAAAACTTCTGTGCTTGCCGCAGCTCTCTTGGTTTCTGTGACAGCGTTGGCTGCGCAAACGATTTATTATCAAGCCTCTGGTGTTTCAAAATTTCGTTACTTTAAAAACAATGACGGTCTGAATGTTGCTGAAAAGAGCATTCAAAATTACGACGTTGTTCAGGATTGGGGTTCAGATTCGGGATTGTATTTGGTTGATAGTCTTTTGACTCGCCAGGAATACACGAATGCAGATGGCATCAATGGCACAATCAAATGGACTGTGCGTGGCGGAAATAATTTTTCAACACCTCTTTATACGAAGTCAGAAACTGCGACTGATTTTGGTTTTAGTGATGTTGGCTCCTACATGTTGACGTCACTTGATGGCTGTTGTGCTGCGATGGCGGGTTATCGTCTTTATGATGTGCCGACAGGGAAATTGATTATTTCTTTTAACGATTTTACGAATTCCGAAGTTGTTCGCCATCCATTTGCCCTTGAAGTTCCAAATTCAAAATTGGGTTATCGTTTCTTAGGAGTTATCTCTGGTGATTCGACTCGTGATTTGGATTTTCAAACTCCGGCACAAGGTATGGCTAATGCCTTGTTGTTGAAATATGCTTCCAAGACTCAGTTTTTCCAACGTTTGCAAGTGGACATGGTAGCCAAACCAGGGTGGGCGATCAGTGTCCTTGATGCTCAATTTGAGGCGGACCCAAGCGCTCCCAATTCTGATAAGATCGAATTCAGAAATGGCATTGCAACGATGTGGAATATTGATGGCGCAACAGATGCGAATGCGATTCAAGGTGTGCAGCTTCGTCTAGTCTTGAATGCGGGAGATGACGACAAGACTGTCATAATCCCAATCGTAAACGATCGTTTGAATTTGGATAAAGCTCAAATTCCAGAAGGCGTGTCTATTAAAAGCATCCCTTTCTGATATTTAACGAAAAAAGCCCAGTGATTTCCAAATCCAATTCTTTAGCCTCTCTAAAGAATTGCCGATAAAGAAGCATGGTTTGGAAATCACCTGAACGTCCCTTATTTCCAATATTGATGCTCCTATTGCTGGTGAATTCGGCGGCAGCCTCGCCGTCATCGTTTACTTATCAAGGGCGAATTTTAAAAAGCGATAGCACTCCTCTTCAATACAATAACGTCAGTTTTCAATTTGAAATCACGACACCCAACGGTCAGTGTATTTTATATCGCGAGCAAGTCGATCACGTCGATATGACAAACTCAGGTGGTGTGTTTGATGTTCCTATTGGTGGGGGCGTTCGCGCCTATCCAGCGGGTCCTAGTTTCACTTTGCTGGATGCTTTCAATAATTCGACGGATCTAGTTTGTGAAGGTGGTACGGTCTATTCTGCAAGCTCTGGCGACAATCGTAAGCTGCGTGTGAAGTTTTATGATGGCTCAGGTTGGCAGACGATTACTCCTGATGCTGTGATCCGTTCTGTGCCTTTTGCGGCGTACTCTCAGTCAGCAGAAAAGATCGCAGACAAAACAGTCAGCGATCTTCTTGTGAAGGCCGAGGTGAATGGCAATATCACTTGTGATTCCGGAAATTTCTTAACTTGGAATGCTTCGACGCAAAAATTTGGTTGTTCGGGAGTGAGTGGTGCCAGTGGTGGTACGGTGACAAATGTCACTTCCGCAAATTCGTATTTGACTGTGACAAACGGGGCAGCCACTCCGAATCTAACTTTGAATGTTGGTACGGTGTCAGGAACTGTGGCTGCAGGTAATGACCCTCGCATCGTGAACGCGATTCAATCGGGTGCTTCTGCAAGCGGGGATTTAAGTGGAACTTATCCAGGGCCATCGGTCGTCGCCATTCGCAATGTTGGTGTCTCTGCGACGACACCGACTTCTGGGGAGTTTTTTAAATTCAACGGGACGAATTGGATTTCGTCAGCAATTGCGATTTCTGACGTGACGAATTTAAGTTCTAATTTATCGGGTTATCATACGACGGCGGCTTTCAACACAGCTGTTGGTTCTGCAAACTGTGCTGCTTACGAAACTCCTTACTGGAGTTCGGTCGCCGGTAAGTTTTTATGTCAGGCGATCAATGTGTCTTTGGCTGGCGACGTGAGTGGTTCCATTGGTGCCGCTTCCGTTGATAAGATCAAAGGTTACGATATTGATTTATCTTCCGCACCAACGAATGGTCAGGTTTTAAAATATAACGGCACGAAATGGGTTGCTGGTAATGACAATAACGGTGGTGGTACTGTTACTTCCGTATCTGGCTCTGCACCGATCTCAGTTTCTAATGGTTCAACGACGCCTGCAATTTCAATTTCTCAAGCGACGACTTCGACGAACGGTTATTTGTCTTCTGCGGATTGGAATACATTTAATGGCAAGCAAACAGCTGGCAACTATGTGACAGCATTAACTGGCGATGTGACCGCTTCGGGTCCTGGTTCTGCGGCTGCAACAGTTGCGAAACTCCAGGGTTCAACTTTAACAATCACGACTCCTGCGAATAAAGATTATCTAAAATACAATGGTACTGCTTTTGTGAATTCACCTTTGGCTGCAAGTGATTTAAGCGGAACTATTCCAGCTGCGAATCTACCAGCATTTACTGGTGATGTGACTTCTTCGGCTGGATCAACGACTTTAACATTGGCTGCGGCTGGAACGGCTGGCACATATTATAAAGTCACAACGGATTCTAAAGGGCGCGTCACTTCGGGTGCTGCTTCGTTATTAGCTGCCGATATTCCTGCACTTGATTGGTCGAAAATCACGACTGGTAAACCAAACTCATTAAGTGGTTATGGCATACTTGATCAATTAGTGACAAACGCAGGTGGAACTCCATCAATTCAAACAGGTCTTGATGCTTCTAAACCTTCTTCGCCATCTGCTGGTGCGATTTATTTCGCGACCGATTCAAAAGTTATTTATCAATACAACTCTGGTGCGTGGGTATCAATTGCTTCTGCGACGGGTTCTGGCGGCACAATCACAGGTGTGACAGCTGGCACGGGTTTATCTGGTGGTGGGACGACAGGGACTGTGACAGTGAATTTGGCAAACACCGCAGTGACAGCGGGATCATATACTCGCGCGAATATCACTGTCGATGCTCAAGGCAGAATCACTGCCGCTGCAAATGGGGCTTCAATTAATTTAACTTCTGATGTGACTGGAACACTGCCAATTGCGAATGGTGGTACCGGTGCGACGACTGCGCTTGCTGCATTCAACGCACTTTCACCGCTAACTACAAAAGGTGATATTCACGTTCGTGACGGATCGAACAATATTCGTTTGCCTGTGGGCGCTGATGCACAAGTTTTAAGTGCAGACTCAACCCAAGCAAGTGGATTGAAATGGATTACTCCAGCAAATGGGACTGTGACCAATGTGACGGGCACTTTGCCGATCGTCGTTGCAACAGGTTCAACAACACCGGCGATCAGCGTGAATGCTGCAACAACATCCACTCAAGGTGTGGTGCAAGTGGGGTCGGGCATCGCGGTGTCTTCAGGAACTATTTCTGCTGATCCAGCAAACTTCCCATCGGCCGTACCAGTCAGCAAAGGCGGAACGGGTGCAACCTCAATGACGGCAAATCGTCTGATTGCATCGAATGGAACAGGTTCTGCCTATGTGCCTTTCAGTTGTGGTCTTGGTCAATTACTGACATTTGATGCTGCGGGAGTCATGGGGTGTACTAACTACGCAACTTCTGGTTTTTTTGCGAATGGTGGTAATGCCTTTGCGGCAGCTGCAAGTTTAGGTACGACCGACAATAATAATTTATCTTTTATTACGAACAACACGGCTCGCATGACAATTTTGAACAACGGTAACGTTGGTATTAATGTCACAAACCCAGGCGCGAATCTTCATGTGAATGGAGCTGCTGCGTTTGAAAATAATACGGCGACCTCAAGTGGTTCGACTTTTAGCTTTTGGAAAAATCGCAACTACGCTGCTGTTAATAACAACGACGAACTTGGTTTTATATCGTTCTATGGTCATGACGGCACGGGTACTTATCGCGCGGCTTACATGGCGTCTCACGCAGATGCGGCTCCGGCAAGTGCCACTCATACAGTGAAAGGTCGTATCGAATTTTACACGACAGGTGGTACGGCTAGTGATGCGACCGAAAGAATGAGAATTGACTCCTCGGGTCTGGTAGGGATTGGTACAACTGCTCCCGGTTCTACGTTGCACGTGAAAGGTACGACCACGATTGAATCGCCAACGGATGCGAACAACCCGCTCATTTTTAATAACTCTGCAGGTGGCAATAAGTGGAATCTTTATAACCTTGGGACGACCGACGCTTCACCAGGTGGCTTTCTGTTTGAGAATTGCAACCCGACATGTTCACGTAAAATGACGTTAATGCCTTCTGGAAATGTGGGGATTGGAACGACTTCGCCTTTTTCAGTTTTTCATGTGTTGGATACAGGGACGGGCGCTCCTCGAGGAATGAGTAATGAGTATATCACTAATACTTCCAATGGTGGCGGTGGTCTTGGTTTCTATCGTGCGCGCGGGACGAGCGCCTCGAAAACTGCAGTCGTAGCGAATGATGGTCTAGGTTATATCTGGGCCAGTGGTTACAACGGAAGTTCTTATCCACTACCGGCACAGCCGATCGGCATTAACTTTTTTGCTTCTGAAAACTGGGATGCTACTCACGCTGGCGGTGGTATGAATTTTATGACAACCGCAGATGGAAATACCAATGGTGCGATTCGTATGACGATCGCTAGTAATGGTGGCGTGGGGATCGGTACCGGCGCGCCGATCACTCTTCTACATGTCAATCACTCGACAGGATTGTCAGCAAGTACCGTATTCCAAAGTCCTTACGGGATGATGGAATTTTTCCCGGGATGGAGTGACAGTTACTCTTACTTGGAAATTGGTAACACAAGTTTCACTGGTAATAATAACGGTCTGCGTATCACGGGATGGAATGGCAATAACATGCCAAATCTCTACCTGAGTGCGACGAATACATACTACACAGGCGCACTGACTGCTTCCTCTGACATTCGCTTAAAAGAAAATATCAAACCTTTAAAAGGAACGTTGGATAAAATCATGCAAGTTCCTGGTGTAGGTTTTGATTGGAAAGATGCGAAGACTCGTCAAGAGCAAGGTCATCAAGTGGGTGTGATTGCGCAAAGTCTTGAAAAGCAATACCCTGAATTAGTGAGAGAAATGGATAACGCCGATAAGAACGCGACTTTGAAGAGAATCAAAACGGTTGATTACTCGCACTTGTCAGCCGTTGTTTTGCAAGCTGTGCGCGAGCTTTATCAAAGATGGCTGGGGGATAGTCAGGTCGTTCATGCGGAACTCGCCTCTCAGAAACGACAAATCTCATCAATTCAACAGGAAAATGCGCAGCTGAAACAAGAAAATGAGGCTTTAAAGAAGCGTCTGGATGCTATTGAAAGCAAGTTAAACTCTAAATAGGATTTCCCTCGGAAATAACCCTTCTTTAGCCCTATGATGCAGGGCTTCCGATTTGAATAAGAGGCCTATCTAAGATATGAATTTATCATGTCTTTTGTGCATCTTCATACCCATTCTGAATACTCTCTTTTAGAGGCCGCTTGTCGAGTTAAAGCTATCGCAAAAAAAGCTGCTGCCATGGGCATGCCGGCTGCTGCGTTGACTGATAACGGAAACATGTTCGGTGCTGTTGAATTTTACTTTGCTTGTAAAGACAACAACGTCAAACCGATCTTGGGATTGGATGCGTATCTTGCTCCAGGTTCTCGTTTAGAAAAAAAACAAGATCGTGATCAAGTTGCAGCAGGCCCTCGTCGTTTGGTTTTACTTGCGCAAAATACTTTGGGTTATCAAAACCTCTGTAAGCTTTCGACAATCGGTTACCAAGAAGGTTTCTACTGGAAACCGCGTATCGATTACGAAGTGATCAAAGAGTACAATTCAAATTTGATCTGTTTAACAGGCGGCTTGCGTGGTGAAGTGGCTGATGCTTTCCTGAAAGAAGGCCCAGACGCGGCTCTTGCAAAGATCCGTCAGCTTAAAGAAATCTTCGATGATCGTTTGTATCTAGAGATGTGCCGCACAGGTGTGCCTGAGTGGGATCAGATCAATCCATTCTTGCTTGAAGCTTCAAAAATTGTTGGTGTGCCAGTGGTGGCGTCGAATGACGTGCACTACATGACTCAAGACGATCAAATCGCCCAAGAGGTTTTGATCTGTATCGGTACCAATAAAACTTTGAGCGATGAAAGTCGTTTCCGTTTGGGAACGGATGAGTTCTATTTTAAAAAACCAGAACAAATGCACGAGTTGTTCGCTGATGTGCCAGAAGCTATCAGCAACACTTTGCAAATCGCTGAACGTTGCGATGTAAAATTTAAATTGAAAGATGAAAACGGAAAACCGATTTACCATCTTCCAACTTTCGGCACGCCTGAAGGTGTGACCGTAAAAGATTTTATCGCAGCGAAAGCAAAAGAGGGTTTGCTTGCGCGCTTCGAAGAAGCTGAAGCTCGTGGTGAAACAGTTCCTGAAGAAAAAAAGCCAGAATACTATTCACGACTTGAATTCGAGTTGGGAATTATCGACCGCATGGGTTTCAACGGTTACTTCCTAATCGTCCAAGACTTCATCGGTTGGGCGAAGGACAATGACATTCCGGTTGGGCCGGGTCGTGGTTCCGGTGCGGGTTCCCTTGTCGCTTATTGCTTAAGAATTACGGATCTAGATCCACTTCCAAATTTCCTACTGTTCGAGCGTTTCTTGAATCCAGAACGTATCTCGATGCCCGACTTCGATATCGACTTCTGTCAAGATCGTCGTCAGGAAGTGATTCGTTATGTGACGGAAAAATACGGTCAACAATCTGTATCGCAAATTATCACGTACGGTAAATTGCAAACACGTGCCGCATTGAAAGACGTGGGGCGTGTGCTTGGGATGTTGTTTGCTGAAACGGATCAAGTAACAAAATTAATTCCAGATAAACTCGGTGTGACTTTAAAAGAATCACTCGAGATGGAACCGCGTTTGACGGAACTGATGGAGATGAACCCAACAGTTGCGACCCTTATCGACCTCGCTCAACGCGTGGAAGGTATGGTGCGAAATGCTGGTATCCATGCTGCCGGCGTTATCATCGGTGACGGACAACTTGTTAAGCACGCGCCATTGTACAAAGGTGCTGATGGCGAGCAAGTCGTTCAGTACGACATGAAGCACGCCGAAAAAATCGGTTTGATTAAATTCGACTTCTTGGGTTTGAAAACTCTGACTCATATCAACCTTGCTTTGAAGTTGATTAAGAAGAATCGTAATAAGGTCATTACGACAAAAATGATTCCGATGACCGATGCCGCAACTTTCGAAATGATGTCCCGCGGAGATACCGCAGGGGTGTTCCAGTTCGAGGGTGAGGGTATCACGGATGCCACAAGAAAAATCCGTCCATCAAGTTTTGCCGACATCACTGCGATCACGTCGTTGTACCGTCCAGGTCCGATGGCGAACATTCCTGACTTTACGGATCGTAAACACGGTAAAGCACCTGTTGAATACTTGCTTGAAGATACACGCGAAGTTCTTTCAGAAACTTACGGTATCATGGTTTACCAAGAGCAAGTTATGGGTATCGCCTCGAAGATTGCTGGTTACTCTCTCGGTGAAGCCGACATGCTTCGTCGTGCGATGGGTAAAAAGATCAAAGAGGAGATGGATCAACACCGCGAACGCTTCATGAAGGGCGCGGTGGAACGTGGTCATAATAAAGAAAAATCTTCTGAGTTGTTTGATCTGATGTATAAGTTCGCGGACTACGGTTTCAATAAATCGCATGCCGCTGCTTACTCGGTCGTGACAATTCAAACGGCCTGGTTGAAGTGCCATTATCCTGCGGAATTCTTTGCGGCACTTCTATCAACCGAGTTGTCTGATACAGAAAAAATCGTGAAGTACTCGAAGGATGCGGCGAAACGTGGTTTGACTGTGAAGTCGCCGCACGTGAATTTCTCTGATTATCTTTTCGATGTTCATGGTGACGAGATTTACTTCGGTCTTGGCGCGATCAAAGGTGTCGGTCAAGGTGCCGTAGAGGCGATCATTGAAGCGCGTGAATCACTTCCTAACAAAAAATTCACGTCGTTGGACGAGTTCTTTAATTCCATCGATCTTCGTCGCGTAAATAAAAAAGTGATCGAGTGCTTGATTAAAGCTGGTGCGTTTGAAGGTTTTGGTGCGCATCGTGCGCAAATCATGAGTGGCTATCAAAAGTTCTTGGATCGTGCTCAAGGTTTGCAAAAAGATCGTGAATTAGGTCAATCGTCGTTGTTTGACCTTGGTGGTCCATCAACTGAAACAGTTGTTGTTTTGGAAGATGTAAAGCCATGGAGTCGTACTGCTTCGCTAGCTTACGAAAAAGAAGTTCTAGGATTCTATCTGAGCGATCACCCATTGAAGGGCTTCGACACTCTTTCAGAGATCTGGACCTCTTGTAAAGTGATCGACTTACCTAAGCAAATGCCGCCGCCGGGTTCGCCGGAAGCGGAAGCTATGAAGGCTGCCAAGAAAGATTGGAAAAACCGTGACGCCGCTAAAAAGCGTGTCGTGGTTGCCGGTCTTATCACCGAACTTCGTGAACTGATCACGAAGAAAGGCACGCGTATGGCCTTCGGTAAGCTTGAGGACTTAACGGGGGCGGTCGAGCTTGTGATCTTCCCTGATGCGTACTCTAAAAACGAAGCGCAACTTCGTGATGAGCGTCCTGTCTTAATTGGTGGTGGTCTTGAGGTCGAAGAAGGTGTCGCTAAGATCATGGTGGATTCGGTTTCGCCAATGGAAGACATCTTAAAGAAAACAAAACGCCTGGTCTTAAGGTTAGATCGTATTCCGCACGAGGACTATCATCGCTTACACTCTTTGATGAAAGATTATCCAGGTCCTACTGCGGTTGGATTAGAAATTGATATGCCAGACATGAATCGTCGTGTGATGATGGAAGTCACAGAGGGTTTAAGTATTAACGTGAATAATGAATTCTTTGAGGGAGTTCATTCTCTGTTCGGTCGAACGGATTTTATTGAATTGAGGAGCTAAGGAATGCGCAGAACTTCAACTTGGATCGCAACACTGATTACTGCCTGCACATTAATGACCCCAGCATTCGCACAACAAGCGGAACTCTTGGAAAGAACTTTTTCAGGAGTTTCAAAAGAAACGACTCCGCAAGCTGCGAAAGCTGATATTCAAAATCAAGCTTCTCAAAAAATCTCTGAAGAAGTGATTCGTGAATTGATCGGTGAAGATCGTTTTACGAAAAATAAAACTTTGCTGCAAAATAAAGTTATCAAAAACTCAGCACGCTACATTCCGTTTTCTAAACCTTCGAATCTGACTCAAGAAGGTGAAGAATACAAAATGTCAGTCGCGATGAAAGTGTCTTTGCGCGACTTGAAACAAATGCTGCAGGAAAATTCGTTGCTCAATGAAAACGACACGATTCCGGTTGTGATCCCTGCAATTAGCTTTGTGGATCGCGTGCAGGGCCGTAGCTATCGTTGGTGGCAGCCGGTAGATAAAAACCCAGCAGGTTTCTTATTTAAAGAAGGCCGTGCGGTTGAAGAAGCGCTTCGCAATTCATTCCAGGTTAAAAACTTCTATGTGATCAAACCATTGGAATCAGGTCTTGGCGCAAGTGTACCGCCGCAATTCCAAAATGAAAAAATCGCGGGCGAAGATGCGCAATTCTTCGCTCAGTATTTTAATGCGCCGGTTTTAATTGATGGTCAGGTCTTGTTCAGCAAAGAAGAAAAAGGCAGCAACTATACAATTGAAATTCGTATGACGGCGACACAGGTAAGTAATGCGCGTCCTATTGCAGATGTGTCTCGTAAATTTACGACGGATTCTGGTGCATTTGAAACTTCTGTGGATAAAAAGATGCGCGAAGTTTTGGAAGGCACGGCGAATGATTTGGCTTCGCAAGTCTTTGAAGCTTGGCAGCGTGGTTCTTTGGGAACATCGATCATTCGTGTGACGATCAAAGGTGCCCAAGGTCTTCCGATGATGGAAGCTATGAAAGAAAAAATCCGTTCACAAATCACGCAAGTGAAAAACATCCGTGAACGTGTGGTGAGCTCTGAAGGACTTAGTTATGAAGTTGATACGTCGGCTTCAGCGTCTGAATTAGCGCAAAAAATTGAAGCTCTGGATTTCGATGGCAAGAAGCTTTCGAAAGTTTCAGATGCGCAGGATGAAATCGTTCTTAAATTTGCCCAATAGGAGGTTGCGGTGAAGGCAGTTTTAAGTCTGTTGCTGGTTTTAGCATTTGCGGGATGTGTAACAACAGATCGCACAAACCCAACGATGAAACGTGATATTCGCGACGACAACCAAATGTCGCGCAAAGAAGACTCTTCGCCAAGAAAACGCCTTATGGTGTTGCCGTTCTTGGATACGTCGACTCAACGTCCACAAGAATTCCGTGATCGCGCGCGAAGTGCGTTCATTCAGGATTTGAATCGTTCAGGCGACGTGATTGCTCTTGATAGCAAAGAGCTCAATCTTGATCTTTCTAAAATGATGGAAAATGGCCAATACAAACTGGCCGATGTTGCGAAAGCCGCAAAAGCATTGGGCGTTAATGCCGTGCTTGAAGGTAAGATCAATGATATTCGCATCAAACGTAAATCTGATAACGTCGGTATCGTTCGTCATTTAACTTCTGTGTTCGAAGTTGTGGCTCAAGTTCGCGTGGTGACAACTCGTACAGGAAATGAAGTTTTCAACACGGTTAAAACTGTCACTTTGGAAGAACAAGGTGTGCGTGTCGCTGAACGTGTTGAAACAGACAAGTATTTGCAGAACAACCCAGAGATGATCGAAGTTCTTGTGAAAGATGCTTTCTTGGATTTCACACCGCAAGTGCTGGGCTCGATTGAAAAAGTCGCTTGGGAAGGTCGCATCGCCGCGATCAATGGTGATCGCATTTATTTAAACGTCGGGAAAATTTCAGGTTTGCAAATGGGCGATCTTTTAAAAGTGATGGAAGACGGTGACGACGTGTATGATCCAGAAAGTGGAACTCATATTGGTCGTGTTCCAGGAAGACTCAAGGGAACCCTTGAAGTCATCAGTTATTTTGGCAATGACGGCGCCATTGCTGTCATCCACTCGGGCTCCGGATTTAAAGAAAACGATCGCGTAGAATTGTACTAAATATCTGTAACAGGGTGGAACACTGTCGTTTTACAAACCATCCTGTGTTTAAAAACATTACTCTTTCAAGAGACTGTAAAAGTCGAATTGCTTACTTAATTAGCTCCGTTATTATTGGTACGTGATTCGAATTTTTTTGTTTATTCTTTTATTTTGCCATTTGGCTGAAGCGAAAACGTGGAAGGTTTCCGTGCTCTACTGGAGCATGAAAATCGAAGGCCAAGTTTTAATGCGCAAGGGGCTTGAAGAAGAGACCGCCAAATTCAACGCAAAAAATCTTGATAAGATTGAGCTGACTGCTTACGTCGCTGGTGAAGGCCGCGATGGAATCATCAAGCAGGTTGAGCAACTTAAACAAGCCGTAAAAAAATCTTCTGATGCTATTATCATTCAGCCGACAGACAACGCCGCTCTTGCAGAAGGTTTGCAGTTAGCAAATCAACATAACATTCCAGTGATCGCCTATGATCAATACATCGTGGGCGGAAAACTTTCTGGTTTTGTTACAAGTGACAACTATCAAGGTGGTTTCGATAACGGCAATCACATTGATTCGCTTTTTCCTGCCAAGAAAGAAATTAAAATCGTGGTGTTCGAGTACCCACAAGTCTCTTCAACAACAGAGCGTGTGGATGGTTTCTTTGATGCCTTAAGAGAAAAACATCGCCGCTTTCAAGTTGTGCAGCGATACGAAGCTGTTGATCCCGAGTCTGGAAAAAATGCCGTCGCAAAATTCCTTCGCGATTACCCAGAAAAAAACAGTGTCGACGTTGTGCTGACCGTAAATGATGGTGGTGGTCTTTCTGTCGTTAAAGAATTACTTGCGAAAAAACGCACCGAAATCAAACATGCGACTTTCGATGGTGATCCTCTTTCAATTGAAAATATCAAAGCGGGTCGTTTAACTGTAATCGATTCCGCGCAATTTTGTGCAGAGCTTGGCCGCCGTAGCATTCGCACTTTGATCAGAGTCATGAAAGGGGAGACAGAGATTGGAAAAGTTCGTGTTCCAACGTTCCCAGTGACTCTGCAAAACGTCAATTCCTATCCAGGATGGATGGGTGTGCCTGCCGAAACAAAACCCGTTGTTAAGCCCACAACAACCCCTCTTAAAAAATATCCGGGCGGAAATGTTGTTTTCAAAGTGGGAACAACTCCTCTATGTCCGTACATCTGCGAAAAAAGACCGGGAGTATGGACTGGGTACCTATTTGAAATTTTAGGTGAAATCGCTCGTCAGCAAGGTATTGAACTGCGTTTGGAAAGTGTGCCGTATTCTCGCTTGGTGCAATCACTTCAGCAGCATAAGGTCGACTATATCATCACACCTCAATATTTGGTTCGTTATACGCCTGATGTGCAGGTTGTGGGTTCATCGTTAGGCGTCAGCTTCACAGGTGCTTTGTTGCCAAAAAATGAAGACATCAGTTTAGTAGATAACAATGCGCTAAAAAAGATGAAGGTTGTTTATTCTGATTTTGGTTATGAAGGTCGCATGGAGATTGTTGAGCGTGGAAATCGCTTAACAGGCGTCGATGTGGCGGACCGTATGATTAAGATGATGAAGGAACAACGTGCCGATGTGGCTCTTGGCGATTACAACGTTCTTCGTTATGAGCTGACAGAAAAAGATGCGACCTTGAAATTGCAGCCAACCGCAATGACTGGATTCAGCTTCTTTGTGCTTGCGGGTTTGCAAAAAAATCCCCAGGTTGAATATCTTGGGGATCGTATTAATGAATGGTTTATGAATTCGCGCGATAACGGCCGCCTTGAGGGTATTTTGAAAAAATACAATCTTTCTGACTGGCGTGCCTTGGATCGTTATTAATTATTCGGCCCGCGTTTTTGGAACGCGAATGGGCTTATCTTGCGCTGACTGAATGAAGTCCTGATCTGACGGGAAGTACCACGTAAAGCCTTCATCATCTGATCTTAAAAGAGCATTGTTCAACATTGGCGAAACGTTGATCGCTTTGCCATCTGCGGTTTTAAAGAAATAAGGAACGGCAGGGCGCGAGTTGCTGTATTCGATATACAAGTGATCTTGCTTGTCTAGGTTCAACAATTGATACCAGTGTGTGTATTCCGAAGCATTTGGGTAAACCAAGATGCGCGCCACATCCCAAACGAATTTCTTCGTTTTCTTATCGTAACTGCCTTTTTGATAAACCAAAGCACCAAAATAATCGAAATCAAAAACAGACTTATCGTGAGCCCATTGGCGATAAACCGTATGAATCTGATCTTTAGAATCAATCATCATCGAAATATAAGTCTGACTGCCACCAGTCCAATTTGGCGAGCTGTAACGCGCTTTATATCCTGAGTCCTGTGTATTCATCGGCACAGCTTGAGACCACGAAGCAATCGAATCCGGTTTTAAAGAATAGGTATATGTAAAGTGTGAACCATGACCACCACCAATCACATGTAAAGTGCCATCACTTGCGCGCACAATGCCTGGTTGGTTGTGGGTGTCGTTGACGGGCCAAGTTTTCAGCAACTCTTGTTTCGCCAAAATTTTAGTGCGCGTGTTGTATTCCGCAATCCAAATCGCAGAAAATGGATTTTCAGATGAATCGGGTGCTAAAACAATCGGCTGCCCGTTTTGATCCATCTTTGGAACGTAAGAGGGTGTGGCTTCAAGCCAGACAACAAAATATTTCTCACCACTATGAATGATCTTTGGAGCGCCACCACTGCGATAACCAATTTCTTGCGCCATCTCGCTGATTAAGATTGGAGCTTCGGGCTTTAAACCTTCGGGCGTGTCTTTAACGGGCTGCAAATACAGTCGACCATAGGTTCCCAACCATGAAGGAGCTTTTTCGTAACCAGGCAGCTTCCCAGAGCCTACATAATGCAAGAATGCTGGAGCCGTAGGTAAAGCTTCTTTGGAATAAGGTCTTTCGATGTCGTAAAGCTCTGGAGTTTGGCATGCGCCCGTTTTGATATTTTTAAATACGCATGCTGTAGTCGGAGTTCCCACAATAGGTGTTGCAGTCCATGTCACGCCATAATCTTTTGATTGCAACATAAGATAGCTTGGCGCATCTGCAAGATTTTTATTCATACGCGTGACCGTGTACATTTGATCGTTTTGATCAAACACAGCCATCTTTGGGTCCCACAAAATATCTTGCGAAGATCCAGAAACTTTCTGAGTTAGTTCCGCACTGTAAATATCATTGAAAGTTGAAAGCGAAATCGAGTTCGTCACAAGCTTGCCTGCTTGGAACGTTTGAAAGCCATTCGTGATTGGAACTGTTTGCGCACGATCGTGTTCGCGGAAATAAGGACGGTTCAAGCTATCAAAGTACGGAATGAATACTGAATAACTTGGTTTCCAATTTTGTGTTACGCGTTCATGAACAGTTGCAAGATACGAGTGCGCCTCTTCAGTTGAAGTCAACTTCGGAAAGTCTTGGGCTTTCAATGGCAAGGGTTGTAATTTGAAACTTGCGAACGAGCGCGAAGCACTTGGTGCCTCACTCAGGCTCGATAAATCTGTCGAACCTTTTTCAGTAAAGACGCCAGTAAAATACACGCTAAATGCGACAAGTAAAATGACGGAAGCCAAGTATCTTTTCATTCTATTTTTATCGGTCTGAAACACTCAAAAATAAATCCAAATGTGCGATTTCAGAGTAAAAATGGAACAAATAAAGCAGCGACCTCGCGGAAGGTCGTGCTCTTGTTGTCGCAAATTATCTTTTGCGAGATTTCCATTCTTCTTTGCGAAGTTCCCAGACTTCATGTTCGGTGAAATTAGGATCCACGAATTTCGCAGGCTTCACACCTAAAAGTCTAGCGCCCGTTTTTTCTTTCACACGGCGAGATCCAACGTTACCAAGTGCATTTGCGAACACCAAAACCTCAAAACCTAATTCATCAAACGCATAATCCATCACTGGCGCAACTGCTTCGGTCATAAGACCCTTACCCCAGTGTTTGCGCGCAAGCCAGAAACCGCGATGTTCAGGGCGACCTTGGCGCCACAGATCCACAGTGCCGATAATTTCATCGGGTGCGTCTTTCAGAAAAATTCCCCACGTCCAACGATCTTTTCCAAGTTGAGGCGCAAGTGATTTAAGAAATGTCTTAACGCCATCATCTGGATAAGGCCACGGCACGACAGCAGAAAGATTGCGGATCACTTCATAGTCGACAAAGTTTTTGTGATAAGCAGGGATATCGCTTTCTTGAATTTCACGAAGAATAAGTCTTTCGGTTTCAAATGTTGGAATTGTATTCGTCATAAAAACCTCTGCAGATGTGTCTTTGCTCAAGTTATCACAAACAAATTTACCGCGTGAACAACTCTTTCGACAAAATCACTGATTCCAATTTGGAACTAGAGTGTTGCTAATGGGTTCGATAAATTCATTCGATTCGCCTTCTGTCTGCGTAAAAGTTATCATGAATTCAGAAGGGAGTTATTCATGATTCAATCATCTATCCAATTCACAGCTAAGAACGGTCAACACTTCGAGATTCGCACGCCTCTGGAATCCGAAGCACAAGTCTCGTTGGATATGATGGTCGAGGTCGCTGCAACAAGTCCGTACATTCTTTCGACTCCTGAAAGTTTCAAAGGGCGATCAGTAGAAAACCAAATTAAATGGTTTAAAGAAAGTGCGGAAAGTGATTCTGAAATCATTCTTGCAGTTTATAGCGAAGGTCGCATGATTGGCTTTTGTAATGGCAGAGCTTACAAAGATATCAAGCGCAAACATCGCGCGGGTTTAGGAGTCAGTCTTCGTCATGAATATCGTGGTTTAGGCATCGGGCAAGAGTTGATGAGAGTCCTAATCGAAAGCATGAAGAAATTTACTGGCATTCAAATTATTGAGCTCGAAGTGATGATGAATAATAAGGCAGCTTTGCAGCTTTATGAAAATTTAGGCTTCAAAAAAGCAGGAATTTTTCCAAAGGCATTTATTCTTCCGTCAGGAGAAGTTTCTGACAGTTTGGCGATGTATTTGGAAGTCAGCACTTAGTGCGGATTCATTCAGCAAAATGTGATTTTCGGTTCCCGTCCAGGCTCGTGCATGGTATGGGAACCGTCCCTATGCAACTTGATTATGACAACATGAAAAGCGATTCCCAAGAATCGTTGGCGCCACGCGATCTTTCAGTGGTGAATGATTATAAAATTCGCAAAGAAATGTTTTCGGCATCTGAAAATTTGCTGAAGAAAATTCGTAAGCTTGAAAAAGAGCATGCTGACTTTTTAAGCTGGGATCAATTGCTCTATCAAGATTGGTACAACGTGACCTTTCGCAAAGAGCTGCAAGAAGGCGAACTGCTTAACAAACGCCTTCGCACGCTTTCTACTTTTCAAATACATTTAAATCAGATTATTCAGGCCTCAAAAGTGACTCCTCAACGTGCTTACTTTATGCTCAAAGATGAGGAAGTCCAGTATCAGAGTGGTGATGAGGAATGGAAATTCGTCATCGATAGTCTTCGCCAGCAACGCTTTGAAAACGCCACCAAGAACAAAATGCCTCAAGAACAGGCGGTCTCGGCTGACGCAAACCCTGACATCCAAACAGTGAATCTTAATTCAGAACAGGTCGTATCAGAGTTGAATCTTGCAGATATTTTGCACGAAGATGATTCAACTTTAAGCGGCTTGCGTCGTTGTGCTCGGGCCATTTATCACTACTTAAATGATATTGATGACAGCATGATGGGGCGACATCTTGCAGATGCGACGGGTGGTTATCAGTTATTTAAAGAATCGTTCCAAATTGCTATGAAGTGCGGCAACTGGAAACTTTTGGCGCGTATCTGGAAGACGGGCGAGGTTTATCAGCAAAGATTTTTGAAGCCGATGCCAGCGCATTTAAAAGATTTTTTACAGCAGATATTTTCCGAATATAATTGTGAAGAAGAGTCTGAAAATGGTTCGACAGAAAATCTGACAGAGACAGAAATATCCTTGCGCTCTTCGTATAGAAAACTTGCGCGTATGTTGCATCCAGATGTTCAAGAAGCAGATGTCACTTTGCAATTTCAAGAGTGGTCAGCAAAGAAGTGGCTGAAAGTGCAAGCGGCCTATAAGGAACGTGATCACGAAGCTTTGAAACGCCTTGAAATTATTTGTATGGCCGAGCAAGGTCAGTTGAACCACATGACTATGGATGAAATATATCAAAGTTCTTTGGTTTTGGCTGACGAGTTGGCCTCCCTCAAAAAGAGTCTTTCTTCGTGTCGCAAACATCCGGCCTGGAAGTTTTCATCGCGACGTCGCTACGATGCGCTGACAAAAAAACTTCGTAAAGAGCTGCAAACGCGCTTCGCACCCGTGGAAGAACAAGTGCACACATTAGAAGCGTTTTTACAAAGCTTGCAAGGAACGTCGCAGGCCAACTTACACTAAAAAACAGTCGCAGTTGATTTCTGACAGAGCGACGTAAAACCCAAATGCAAGAGTGTTTGGAAAGAAATAGATTTGAATCATCCAGCGAGGAGCTTCAGATGAGTTTTAGTCTTTTCAAATCAACGTGCGCCTTTTTGATTGCCTTTGCTGGCTCCTCTACGCTGGCGTCAACTGTTTGTTATAAGGCTTTGAATCCTCAAAATATTTCAATCAAACCAGAGAATCGCAAAGTCGAACGCGCCTCTGCTGCGCGAATTGTTTATCAGAATGTAAAATCTGTGGATCCGTCGGGCGTGACGATTTTTCCAAGTCTGGCAATCAGAGCTCAATCGAAATCATATAAATTTAAAACGACGGCCTATCAATTCGATGAAACTCACCCTGATGATTTTTCCGTCGAATGTGATGGCGGTAAAACTACAATGAAAAAAGTGGGCGGAATATTAGTGCTTAACTCGGAATATCTTGCGGGAGAAATTAAAACTCCAGACGAAGGCTGCGCAACGGGATCTGTTTCATTCAAAAATCTTGCGGTTGAAGAAACATCTTGCCGGTAAATTTGTAGTAAAAAAAAGAAGGTAGAATTGGTGCGAATAACTGGACTTGAACCAGTGACCTCTTCCATGTCAAGGAAGCGCGCTACCAACTACGCTATATCCGCACGTCTGTTGGGAACGTTAAATTTAGCTTTTCCCATCAAGGTGGGCAAGGAATTTTGGTTAGACGCTCTTTGCCACAGCGGGTTGAGTCTGGACGTCGCCATGGGAATTGCTAGCATTCCATTATCTAGTATCCCGGGAGGGTTTGATGATCGATCTTTTCACAGCTGCGACTCCAAATGGTAAGAAAATCGTTATTATGCTTGAGGAGCTTGGTATTCCGTATACGAAGCACATGGTGGATTTGAAAGCTTTGGAGCAAAAGTCGCCTGAATTTCTTGCGATGAATCCCAACGGTCGCATTCCCGTCATCGTTGATCATGAAGGTCCCAACGGACAAAAAACAACCGTGTTTGAAAGCGGTGCGATTCTTTTTTATTTGGCAGAAAAAAATGGTGGCAAATTTTTCGGCGCAAATTTGACCGAAAAAGCGCATTGTCTGCAATGGGTGATGTTCCAAATGTCGGCGATTGGTCCTAACTTTGGTAACTATCACTACGGCAAACACTACATGGAAAAACAAGTGCCCGAGTTTATTGAGCGTTTCGAGAAAGAATCAAAACGTTTGATCACGGTTTTGAATTCTCAGCTTACGAAACATAAGTACGTTGCGGGCGATAACTACACAATCGCCGATATCACAACGTACACATGGGTTTCAGGATTCGCGCAAAACAACGCTGAATGGTTCGCGGAAGCTCCGTCTATACTTCGCTGGTTGTCTCTGGTTGGCGAGCGCCCTGCGGTTCAGAAGGGGATGGCTTAAGGCCTTTAAAATCATACAGCTCTTGATCCATCAAGTGACTTGGCTTCACGTTGGACAGAGCCGTTTGGATTGTCGAGTAAATGTTTGGGATCTCTTTTTCGAGATCTCGAACAAGTTTTTTCACACGCACTCGTTTCAAACCGTCTTGTGAGCCGCACAAATTGCACGGAATAATTGGGAAGGCCCAGTCCGCTGCTAAATCTTCGATGTCACGCTCTGAAACATAAGTCAGAGGTCTAAGGACGATATTTCTACCATCGTCCGAAATCAATTTCGGTGGCATTGCAGATGTCATACCGGAATAGAACATATTCAACAAAGTCGTATGAACGACATCGTCACGATGATGCCCTAAAACCATTTTAGTGAATCCTTCGTTGTAGGCAAAATCATAAAGAATCGCGCGACGAAGGCGAGAACATAAAGAGCAATACGTTGCTCCTTCAGGAACTTTCTCTTTCACAATTGAATAGGTGTCTTTTTCGATGACGTGAAGTTTAACACCTAACGAGGCAATCCAATTTTGAAAAGCTTTCGGATCAAAGCCTGGTTGTTTTTGATCCAAGATGGCAGCTTCTAAAGTAAACTTTCTTGCAGAACGTTTTTGGATTTCAGTCAGCAAAGCCAAAAGCACACTTGAGTCTTTGCCACCAGAAACGCAAATCATCAACTTGTCACCGTCTTCAATCATATTGAAGTCGTTCAACGCTTGGACGATTTGCTTACGAATTTTAATCGCTAATGGATGTTCAAAGTTAAGTGCTGCCATGGCTAACGGTTGTATCTGAAAGCTGAATGACTTGTCGAGCTAATTCAATGCCACTAGCACGTAAAGCCGCGATCCCGCGCACATAAACTTTATCGCCAATTGAAAATTGCGAACCGTAATTGTCGATAAAGTAAAGAATCTTCACTTCAACCCAGTTTTCGTTGGAATCAGAAACATAGGCCCACGGCGTTGGAATGCCGCGAATTTCGCCAATTCCTGCAACCGTTTGCTCCAAAAGCTGTTTTGCCAATTCGATATTTGCACCATAGGCCAAACGGAAAATCTGACGGCGCAAAATAGGGTGGTCGCCAGGGGAGAAGTTTGAAATTTGCGCGTTCGCCATAAAGCGATTCGGAAACGTAATGATCTCGTCAGAAAAACCAACCAGCGTCACCGATCTCCACGTCATCTCTTTTACTTGGCCCGTTGCTTTTTGAATGCCGCTTGTGATTTCTAACCAGTCGCCGATTTCAAAATTGCGATCGACCTGCAAAGAAATTCCCGCAAACAAATTACCCAGCGTATCTTGTAGCGCCAAACCCAGAATGACGGATGCCGCTGCTGATGTTGCTAAAAGCGGTCCTAGTTCCAAAGTAAAGATGTGCGACAGACCCCAGAACAACAACACAATTGAAAGCATCAACGAAAAGATGTTCACCAATAATAATGGAACACCGTGCTTCATCGAACCTAGGAAAAGGTATTGAAGTACTATCAGGCGCGAAGTTTTAACGAAGACAACGTTGCCCCAAATAAAGGCCAGGATTGCGATGTACGGCGTGAAGCGCACGAAGCGACCGAGTTGAGCTTCGGAAGTTTGCATGAAGATAAAAATAACAAAAAGAAAACTAAGAATAACGAAATGGCGAAGTAAAACGCGGAAGTGATTGCGGATGCTTTTGTGTCTTTCCTCTGAAACTTCTTTTAAAAAGAACTTATAGAAGATCCACGCAATAACTATCAGACAGCCTAAAAGTATGTAGGGCTCGAGTTCTAAGAGTCCGTAGAGTGCTTGAATTTTGATAAACTTATCTGCCATCGTCTGATTTCCCTCTGGAGTTCTTAGTATAATGACTAATTTTTAGTCTAGTCGAGTATAAAAATTTGCGAGCACTATAATTTGCTGTGAAGGGTCTGCCGATAGATTCTTCATGAAAAAGCAATACATCTATTTGAGTCTCTTCGGAACGATGACAGCCTGCGCACCGCAATTTCAGCCAGCGATGGAATCTATCGCCTCAAACACAGTGCAAGATATTGCCTGCAAAGACAACCAACTCGAAACCAAGCTTTATGACGGCTTGAAATCTTATCTGATTGAACAAAAATCAATTCCGGCTGCTGAAGAAATGAAGTCCGCAATGCATGCCCAAGTTTCTAAGCTGCAAGCGGACAACACCCGTATGACCGATGCTCAAGTGCAAAAGTTGAACGGCGATCTTGATGCGTTGATTGACTCTTTGCTTTCTGAAGCTCCCCAAGGCGAGCGTGTTGAAACGCCAGAACAACTTCTAGTGTTGTTGTCAGCGATTGACGTTGGTGATCGCACAACAACTTTTAGAGCTTATATGCAAGACCGCGTTCGCGCGAACTTTACGACTTTGTCTAAAACAGTAAGTTCTTATGATTTAAATTGTACAAATACGTCAACGGCGGGTTCGGCGACGAGTGGTACGACTGATTCAAATGTGGCGCAAGGAAGCGAGTCTTCAACGACTCCGACGCCAACACCAGAACCTAATTATGATTACGAATACCAAAAAGCCCAAGCTTTAGCTGCGGGCGTACCGCTGGCGGTCTTTGGTGAGCGTTGGGCTTTTGCGACAGCTTATCAATCATGCAACAGCTTGGAAATGAATCCTCTGGATGCTTCAACTCCTTCGATTCAAGGTATTGAAGTTGTGGGTAAACATTCGGATGGTGTTGGTAACAAGCGTGCGATTGCAAGTTTAAGCAAAGTTCAAGCAACTCATCCGTATATTAAAAATGTAGCTTCTTATGGTTCGTCGTGCTTTGCGGTGAAAAATAATCCGTTGATTTATGACTACGGTGGTAAGCCTTATGCGACAACGGCCGCGACTTCACCAATTGATTTATTTAAAAACAATGGTGATGGGACAAGCGTTCTTGGTATCGACTGTTCTGGTTTCGTATTTACTTCAATGGCAGCGGCAGGTTTGAAGTTGAAATCAGGCCGTGCCTTAAAAGCTTCGGACTCATGGGCATGGGGTTCAACTTCTTACGTCGAACCACAAAATAACGGTCTGACTTGTTTATCGAAAATTTCTGTAACACCAACGACTTCAATGAAGGCGGGTGATATCGTAGCGGTTCAAGGTCACGTGATCTTGATTGATAAAGTGGGCGCAGATCCATTTGGTATCGCGGGTGCAAAAACCGAAAAAGACTGTGCAGCGTTGACGTCAAAAGGTTTTGATTTCGTCGTTGCGCAAAGCTCACCAAGTGTGGGTGCTGTTGGTATCAATCGTTTTGTCGCAAAAGATTACCTGCCGACATCAGCTAAGATGAACACAGGCCTACAAAAGTACGCGTACTACGCATGCCTTGCCAAAGTGAACAACAAAACGTACACACCAAACTTGGGTACTCTATCAGTGGTTCGCCATAAAGGAACTTCTGACTGCATGGCTCCCCGTGTGACTCTTGCAAAAGAAAGCTGCATCCAAAGCTGTTCTTCAGCAAACTTCACGAACTAATTCCGAAAAATAGAGTGAGTTTCAAAAGGCTGTCCTTCTTAAGACAGCCTTTTTTATTTTCACTTAGCCGATTTTTCACTGACGAAGTTTAAGACAGAGTGACGAAGAGGGGCTCTTTTCATCGATCCAATTCTTATTGGTTGCTTTAGAGGTTTGAAAATTTCTTTTGTGAAGGAATGTTTTGAAGCGCTCGCGAAATAGCGTTGAACATGTTATAAATCTCCTCCATGAAAACACTATTGAGCTTTTTAATTATTCTAGTTGGAGCTTCTTCAATCGCAAACGCACAACAACAGCAAAAGCGTTATTGTGACGATATGGCGCGAGTCGCAAATCTTCCGCACTTAGATAAAGGCCAGTTCGATCGTTATCTAGCGGACAAGGGTGCCGTGACACGCATTTTGGTTTCAAAGTATAAGCACGAACTTTATCTTTTGAATGATAAAGAAGAAGTTCTTAAGACTTATAAAGTGGCTTTCGGTATGGACCCATGGGGCGGACCAAAACGCTTCCAAGGTGACCAGAAAACTCCAGAAGGTATCTACGAGATTGATTATAAAAATCCACAAAGTGCTTACTTGTTAAGTCTGCACGTATCTTATCCAAATGAGGCTGATGTTGCTTATGCAAAATCACGCGGCAAGGACCCAGGTGGCGACATCATGGTTCACGGTTTCCCTGTGAATCCTTTGAAGCACGCGGGTGTTTCTGAGGTTCATCCTTCTGATTGGACTCAAGGATGTATTGCAGTGACTGATAGCGAAATCAAAGAGATCTTCTCTCTGGTAAAAGAAAAAACAAAAATCGAAATCTGCTCTTACCAACAAAGATAAAAACCATCCGCTCCCTCGGTCTACCACCGGGGGAGTTTTGTTTTGGCCGTACGCGTTCTGAAATTTCCCTAAAAATCTCTTCGAACTAAAGTCTAGACCACAGTATTTTGTTTCGTAACAACCCCTCTGTTCTATTAACATTTAAGCGGGGGTTAAATGGAGCAAACAGAACTTAAAAGACCGATTGGTGTTTATGTTTTGGCTGTTCTATTTTTACTGGCTCCAATAGGAAATCTCCTTTTGAGTTTCGCAGGCAGTGGCGTCAAAAACTGGAGCGAACCTTCTGTCATGTGGACTTTTCTTCAAGGTGTCTCGCCACTGGATTGGTTGTGGTTGAGTCTTCTGATTGTCACCGGGATTCTTTTGCTTCGTCCTCATAAGGCTTCATGGACGATGGCTATCATCACTCTTCTTTTAGTCTTAGCGATTAACATGTATCGCGCAGCAGTTGGGGATTTGGGGCTTGGTAACATGGCTCGTTGGCAAGTGATCGGTTCAAGTTTTGCGACGTGTGCTGTGTTAATTATGGCCTTCTATTTCCGATTTCCTTACTTGGATCGCAGAACGCGCTGGTTTATTCCCGCAGCGCAACGTTATGAAGTCAGAACACCGGTTGAAGTGGTCGCTCAGGATATCTTCACGGGTGTAACGGAATCAGTTTCAGTCTCTGGTGTGCGCGTGCGTTTGCAGCGTGATATGGGCGAGATGGCCACAGAGATGCGTTTCGTTGATGTGATTTTCCCAGAAGTTAAGAACGTTAAGATCAAGACTCAAGTCGTGGAGTACTCGGATAATATTCTTCGTTTGAAGTTTAAAGAGCTTCGTAGTCAGGATTTAGGGCATTTAAAGGACTGGCTGAAATCTCAAGATGAGACTCAGATGGAAACTCAAGGATAAGTCCAGGGATATCTTAAGTAATTTTAAACGTGTACCGAAAAGACTCAAAAGCATGAGGTCGATATGAGATGGAAGTTTAAGCCGGTTCCTGTCATGAAAACTGTCGCAGCCACATTATCTATGTGGACGATGTGTATTGCGCCTGTCGCGCAAGGGGCAGAAGCTGCACGCAACAAGCAACTCATCAGTCAATATCTCAAAGACACGGGATTGACGACGAAGAAACAAACTATCGGTGAATTTTGGGCGAAGGTTCGTCACGTTTATCCGACTGTTTTGCAAAAACAATTAGATCCGTGGATGGCCATTCATAAAAATGAAATGATGCCAACGATTGAAGCTTCAAGCTACAAAGACTCTGATAATAAAGAGCAAGTGCGCTTGCTTTTGACTTCAGGTTCTGAATCGAACACGTTGACATTCACTGGCGACGACGACAAACCGTTGAAAGTAAATGGCGTGACGTTAACGTACAACGACCTTGCTGATTACAATCATTTCGACAAGCTTGCTGAAAAAGTAGCGAATCAAGATCCAAAGCTTAAAGGCTCTTTGAAACCTGGTTCGGCAAAAAATACAGCGACTCCTGTTGGTAAAACAGTTACTGAAAAACGTTTCCTAAAAGGTAACGATCTTGCAAAAATGAACGTACGTCAGCAAATGGACTACTTCTTGAAAATGAGAGAAGCCGTTCAAGCTGCTGATAAAGTTCTAGCGACTCAAGGTAAAGCAACTAAAGGTGCTTCATTTAATTTCTTCGATTTGGAAGAACAAGATTCATCTGCAGTAGCAAATATCTGGCAAGTTCTATTAGGTACAAACGCGGTTGCGAAAGTTGAGCAAGCGTGTGTGGCTTCTGGTTGGATTGCAAGTTATTACAAAGGTTCATGTGCTCGTCCTGAACAAGGTCAAGCAAGTCTTTTGAAACAAGTTCAAGAACTTCCATTTAGCGATGCTGTGAAATCAAAAGTTTCTAGCTGTGCTAAAGGTGGCGGTCTTCCTTGTAATCCATTGTTGTTTGGTTTCAGTGACAACTCTGGTAGCCCGATTTGTATTACTTCAAATCTTCCTTCAGCGACAAAACAATGTAATGAAGCGACTCCGCTTCCTGGCAGCAAAGAAAAGATCATTCAATCTATCGTTGCAGCTCGTGGCACTGACGGTAGCATCTGTAAATTGAAAGACGACACTGTTTCTCAAGCTTGTGCAGACAAACTTGAAAAATACACTCAGAACTTGCAACAGCACTATTTGAATGCTGCGGGCTTCTGTACAAAAGGTGGCGTAACTAGCATCGAAAATGCGAAAGAATGGGAAAGCAAAGCACGTAAGGATATCGCTAAGGACCAAAAAGAGGCCTGCGAAAACTTGAAAGACCGTTTCTTTGATTTGAAAATCGAAGTTGCAGGTCCAGTGGTTGCTCCTGTCTGTGAAGTTGCTGGTGCAAACCGCAATGAAAAAGGCGAGTGCGTGTGCTCGGATGGTAAGCCTCCACGCCCACCAACTCCACAACCGAAATCATCTCGTGGTGGTAAGTCTTCTGGTAAATCATTACCTCCTCCATCAGACGTAGCTGATTCTGGTTCAGGTCAAGGTCAACTGACTTGTGACGGCGGTACTGGTACAGTGATTCCTGATGACGGCCCAGGCAGAAATCTTCCAGATGGTAAAGACGTTGCTAAGGGTGGTAATGAGTGCGGTTTCCTTTGTAAGTACAAAGGTGTATTGATCGCAGTCGGTATCGGTCTTGTTGGTTTGGGCTTGTTCTGGTGGTTGACGAAGAAGAAAACAAAAAAATCTTCTCCTGAATATGTTGCTCCAGCTCCACCGCCATTGACGGATCCGTCACCAACGGCGACGGCAACAGCAACGACAACAATTAGTCCGGTGCCATCGAACCCATGTCCTGCAGGTAACACTGTTGTGAACGGAGTTTGTACGCCAGATGTGATTGTAACTCCGCCATCTCCGCCGGTAGTGACAACTCCGACGACTGAAGGTGGTACAGGTACAGGAAATGTGACAGGCGGGGCGACTCGCTAATCCGAAAAGGAATCAAACACGATGTTTGATATCAATAAAGAAAAAGGTAAAGCAAATCCACAGCGGGCTCCTCTGAAAAGAGAAGCCCCTGTTCCTTTAAGAACCCCTGTGGTTCGTCGCAGAAAGCCTGTTCAGCCGGGAAAGACTCCGCTGAATGATCTGTTTAAAGATCGCAAAGGCATGAGCTTTGATCAAAATACAGGTTTCCATGGTGGCCCCAGTGCACGTCGCAAAGGTTATCGTCTGGCTTTGTGGTCATGGCTTGCTTCGTTCATCGACGCTTTGATTTTAGTCGCGACAAGCTGTGTATTCTTGGTGATGTTTTCTTATTTAATGAAGACATCAGTGGGCGGCATTGTGGCGTCGTTGACTCATGGTCAACATCGTGTGCTTCTGTTTGCAGAAGTTTATGCGTTGTCATCGTGGATCTATATGATCGCTATTCGTAGCTTTATGGGTTCATCTATTGGTGAATGGGCTTGTGATTTGCGTTTAGGTCAACCGCACGAACGATTTGAAAGCACTTACGTTTTAAAAGTCATTTTAAGAAGCACGTTGGTGCTTACAACGGGCATTGTGACATTGCCGCTACTGTCTTTGCTCATCGGTAAAGATGTGCCGGGGATTTGTTCAGGTCTTCGTCTATTTTCTTTGAAGTAAACTTAGAACTTCGAAATGCGTGCTTTGTGGGAATTGATCCACAATCACGCATTCTTTCATTTCATAGCCAAAGTTTTTTAACTTCACTAAATCGGCTGCCATTGATTCTGGGAAGCATGACATATAAATGAAAAACTTCGGACGATCCTGTAGATTTAATTTCTCCAATGGATCCAAGAAACCCATTAATCCTGAGCGCGGTGGGTTCGCTAAGATGCCGTCGAATTCCGTAAAGTCATTTAAGATCTTTTTTTGGAAATCCCCACGATGAATTTGCAGCTTTCCGACTTGATCTTTTAAAGAGGCCGGCAAACGCTCTAATGTCTTCTCTAAGCCTTCCAAAGACAATGCATCGATCTCACACGCCAGGACTGAAGACGCCGAAGCCAGGGCTGGCAGCGTAAGATTACCGATGCCTGAGCCAAATTCGATCACACGCGACTGCGTGAATTGCGAAATCCATTTTGTGATTTGCGAGGCGATGATTTTATTTGCTTCAAGACTTGGTTGTGTGAAGCTCGCAACGTGACAATAAAGATCTACTGGAGTTTCACCCATCCAAGTTTCAAACCACACGTTGAGTTCTGGATCTTTCAATTTGAATTCAGAGCCTGTCCAGACTGGAACTTTGCGACGCTGACCGATTTCAACAAACGCCACTTCAAGCAGTCCACGCAAGATCGTTTGTTCATCGAGAATTTTTTTAATGTCGACGTTAGCAAAATCAAGCCACACACCTTTTTGCCCATCAGGTCCCACACGTAAACGGATTGAGCCTTTTTCAACAGGCCACTCGAAACGGCGGAACTCTGTCAGCCATTCTTGAAGGGCGGGTGAAAGCTGGGCGCAGGTTTCAAGGTCCACAATGTCGTGGGTCCCTTTTCCGTAAAGCCCTAAACGGCCGCCCTGAAGGCTAAAATCCAAGCGATCGCGCAAGTGCCCTGCGCCCGCTGATAAAATTTCAATAGGCGGGTGTTGAAGGTCTTTGCGGGCAAAGATTTGGGCAAGCTCACCTTGTTTTTGATTTAATTGCTCCCCATAAGGCATATGCAAGTACTGGCAGCCTGAGCAGGTCTGCTGATAAGGACATTCTAGAAGCTGATTCAGCGGATTCGGGGTACTTTGCATAAAAATAAAACTAAGTCTCTTGTTCTCTTTAGGGCCTGCTGCTATATCGATTTGCACAGGTATCTTACCAGGAGTTTGAAACAATGATGAGAGTTTTATTGCTTTCTTTGGTTCTAGGTCTTTCTTTCACAGCCAACTTCGCAAAAGCCAATCCAAACTCAAATCCTTGGATGCGCACATGCCGTATCGACCAAGGTATTTTCTATGGTTTGACGACACAGGCTTCTCAGGATGGTTACTTGTGGATGTGCTTCTTTAATGACTCTCCGATCGGTGCTGAAGAATTCTTCCTTTTCAAAACAAACCAAGGTGAATCAATGGCGATTGAGGCTTACCGCAATCATTCTTTGCCAGCGGGTTATAACTGCGAATCTATCGGTGCTGAAACAGTTCCAGCACGTAACGATAGCGGCAAGATCTACAATATCTGCAGATTTGCGGATGCTTCGTTGATGGATGTGAAGGTTTTGCAAGCGGGCCCGGGCGCTCCTCAAAACAAGAAGTTGGACCTTGCTCTTTCAGCTACGTACTAATTATTTTTTCGCAGTGTCAGTCTCTTGCAGGGTATACATGCAAGAGCTGGCATCTTTGACAACGCCATCTTCAAAGTGCAGATCGCGTTTTGTATAGCCTAAAGTCACATGCGGATAAAATGACTCAGCATTGAAGTCCGAAGCATTGCCACCGCGTTTGACGTAAAGATCTTGAATCGCTTTTCTAATCTCAAACAATTGATCCGAGTGAACAACAACGAAGTAAGTTTCTTCGTCCTTGTGATTCACCTTGGCTGTCCCTTTACCGACACAAACCTTTTGGTAGTGGGCATCCTGAATATTCATCTTTTCAGCTAGATCGTGAATTTCTTTAATTGAAATTTTCTTTTTAAGTTTTGTGTATTCAATTGGATTCACAACAGTGATGTGCGCTTCACCGCGATTGATCAAATGAAGACCGTTTTTCTTTTCCAAGCTTGTGCGAATTTGTTCGTAGTGGGAATACGGAAGATTCATTGCTAAGTAGGACTTAAATTCTGCTTTGTCTTCATGGCGAATGAAAGGAGCTGTTTCAGCGGAAGCGACACCACGTTTTTGTGCTTTGGGAATTTCTAAAGAACTTAAGCCCGTTGACTTTTGAGTAGCGCACGAAGTCAGTAAAGCACAGATGAAAACGCAATGAATGGCACGCACAGCAAACCCCCGATTTATTGACTTAAACAGGTCCAGCTTTTAGCCTACACACACTATGAAAAAAGTGAAAGTCCTTCTTACGTTTTTGTTTAGCTTTTCGGTCGTTTTCGCGACCACATCTTGTAAGTCAAAAGACGCTAAATTAGGCGCTCCGGCTCCGGCAGCAGCTCCAACGACGTCTCAATTTGGGAATGAACCAAACAACCTCATTGGTGAAATGCATCAACTGACGTTCGTGGGTTCTAAATCAGGTGAAGGCTACTTCAGTCCAGACGGCAAGCACATGATCTTCCAATCAGAGCGCGAACCCGGCAATCCGTTCTATCAAATGTTTGTGATGAACCTTGAAAATGGTCAAACGACGCGCGTATCTCCTGGTCAGGGGAAGACAACATGTGGTTGGATTCATCCGTCGATGAAAAAAGTGATGTTCTCGTCAACTCACTTAGATCCACTCACTAAAAAGAAAACGACTGAGGAAATCGATAATCGTAAAAAAGCTGTGAAAGCTCGTTACTCATGGAGCTTTGACGAAAATTACGACATCTTTGAAAGTGATTTGAATGGCGGTCATTTGAAACGCCTGACAAAAGAAAAAGGCTATGATGCTGAGGGTTCTTACTCTCCAGATGGTCAGTGGATTGCCTTTGCATCAAATCGTGCAGGTTATACTGAAAAACTAGAAGGCGAAGATAAGAAGTTCTTTGAGCAAGACCCTTCCTACATGATGGACATTTATATCATGAAGGCTGATGGGACTCAGGTAAAACGTCTGACGACTTCAAAAGGTTATGACGGCGGACCATTCTTTAGTGCGGATGGTAAAAAGATCACGTGGCGTCGTTTCGCTCCAAATGGTGCGACGGCAGAAATCTACACAATGAATGTCGATGGCTCTGAGCAAAAAGAGATCACACATTTAAAAGCCATGTCATGGGCGCCGTTCTTTCATCCGTCAGGCGATTACATTATCTTTGGCTCAAGCGTTTTGGGATACTCGAACTTTGAATTGTTCATTGTCGACAGCGCTGGCAAACACGATCCAGTTCGTGTGACGTTCATGGATGATTTTGATGGTCTTCCAGTATTTACTCCAGATGGCAATCACTTGTCGTGGACTCATCGCAATCAAAAAGGCGATTCACAGATCATGATGGCAAAATGGGATGATGTTCAAGCGCGTAAGCTTTTGAACTTACCGCCAGCCGATCCTGCAGCTAAGGGTGTGTTGTCGCCATCCGTGAATGTTGATGACGTAAAAAAATGGATTCATTATCTAGCGTCTGAACAATTTGGGGGCCGCGCGACTGGCAGCGAGCAAGAAAAGATCTATGCCGATAAATTCGTGCAACTCTTTAAGTCCTGGGGATTGGTCGGGGGAGCCAAAGATGGAAGCTTCTTTGATACTTTCGAATTTACTTCAGGTGTAAGTCTTGGTTCTAACACTTCACTTGAGGTTGTTGGTTCATTTAAAAAGAAATACGTTCTTTCTAAAGATTTCGAACCGCTTTCATTCTCAAAAGTGGGTGTTGTTCGTGAAGCGCCGATTGTTTTTGCTGGTTACGGCATTAAAGCGCCGGCATCAGATAAAGAAGCGGCTTACGATTCTTATCACGGTCTAGACGTTAAAGGTAAATGGGTTATGGTCCTAACGGATCTACCAACGGATGTGGCACCTGCTCGTCGTCAGTATTTGAATTTGTATTCACGACTGCAACATAAGTTAACGGTGGCTAAAAACGAAGGCGCTGTGGGTGTGGTCGTTGTTAATGGTCCTTTAAGTGGTCTGAGTGATAAATTCGGTAAAGTTAAATTTGAAGGTTCGCTATCGGATAGCAGCTTAGCAGTTCTTCGTCTTTCGACAAATTCTGCGATGGAGCTAGTAAAATACGCATGGAAAGACCTTTCTGTTATCCAAAGAGATTTAGACAAAGGCGAACAAGTGGAAGGCTTCACAATTCCTTCTACTTACATGAAGGCCGATGTGGATCTTCAATTCCAAAAAGCCAAAGGTGTGAATGTCGTTGCAAAACTTGCGGTACATAATTCTAAGTCTGCAATTTTAATCGGTGCTCATGGCGATCACTTAGGTCATGGCGAATTCGGAAGTACGCTTGCGAAAGGTGCGGAACAAGGCAAGGCCCATTTAGGTGCTGATGATAATGCGTCAGGTGTCTCTGGCGTGATGGAACTTGCTCATTATTATTCAGATCTTAAGAAGAACTCTCCAAGCAAATTGAAAAAGGATATTTACTTTGCGATCTGGTCTGGGGAAGAGCTTGGCGATTTAGGTTCAACTCACTTTGCTAAGAACTTGGATAAAAAGAATAATATCGAAGCTTACTTCAACATGGACATGATCGGTCGCTTGAAAGATCGTCTGTTTGTACAAGGTCTAGGTTCGGGTGATAAATGGACCGCGATGGTTGAGAAAATCAATGCAACCCATGACGTGGCTTTAGTTGTTCAAGAAGATCCCTACTTGCCAACGGATTCAATGGCTTTGTATTTGGCAAATGTTCCTACAGTGAATTTGTTCACGGGTTCACATGTGGATTATCATACACCTCGTGATGTGCCGGAATTGATTAACTATGAAGGCATCGTGAAAACTTTGTCTGTACTTCAAGGCTTTGTTGATACTTTGCAGGCAGCCCCTGTTGGTTACGTAAAATATCAAAAAGTCGGCAGTGGTCAGAATAAGTTAGAAGGTCGAACATTCCGCGTTTATTTGGGAACGATCCCAGACTATTCGCAAGAAGGCGTTAAGGGTGTTAAGATTTCGGGTGTTTCAAAAGACAGTCCGTCCGAACAAGCCGGCCTTAAAGAAAACGATGTTATCACCGAGTTTGATGGCACGAAGATCGAAAATCTTTATGATTACGTCTATACGCTGCAAAGTGTGAAACCAAATAAAGAGACTTTGATTAAAGTTCTAAGAAACGGACAAGTGGTCGAGTTAAAGATCACTCCAAAACTTAAAGAGTAGTCTTAAAAATAAAAAAGCCGGTCTTATCAACCGGCTTTTTCTTTTTCTCAGTTTAAACTTTAAAGATTAAAGAGTTAGTTTTGGACAGTTCGCTTTAAGGAACGTCACCAAAGCTTTGTCATCAAACTTGAAGTTGTTATCGCCATCAGACGTATAGTTGAACACGCTGCTGTTTTTAACTTTACAAGTTTTACCAGTTTTATCTGTGAATACAGAAATTCCGTTTTTAGAAGATGTTGGTGCGTGACCTTTTGTGAAGCCACTATCCATCAACAAACCTTGAAACTTAGAAATCTCGACTCCACCTTTGTTTGAATCAGCAACTTCAGAAGCTACTTTAACAGTTGCTTTGTCAGATGATTTCAATTCGGCGTCTTCGTAGTCAAAAGAATAAGTCGTGCCCGTAACGTCAGTGACTTCCAAGCGACGAGCATCATCGTTCCATTTGTAGGATTGAGCTACTGGACGTGGGAACATCATGAACTCACGAGCTCCTGTAAATTCGTCTTCTGGACCGTTACCAAATGAATTGAAGACCATGAATCCACCATCGTTAGTGAACATATAGTCGCGATAAACCAATTCATTTTGTTTAAAGTTATGGATAGAGATATAGCATTTTTTGTTGTCACCAGATGCCATCTGCTGAAGTTGAATGCTACCACGTCTATCGACAACGTCAGGACAGTTCTGCGATGGGGCTTGCTGAGCAAATGAAGTCATTGGAAGAGCAAGTAATAAAATGGAACAAATTCTTTTCATAAGTACCTCGTGATCATTAGCAGAAAACAAACAAAGCCAGATGTCAGCAGGGGAGCGCAGCGGCACAAAAAAATATCCAAATCTGGACTCGATAGTCCCTAACCTTTCATGATTGTATAAGAGTCTCCTTATTGAGTGAGGGACTCTAAGCATGTCCTCTTTTGCTGAAGAATTCAAAAAATACCAACAACGTGAACGATTCCTTACCGGTGGTTTGGTTTTGTTTTCCGTGTTAGCGCCCCTTTCGTTCACATGGCTTTTAGAGCATAAAGTCAGCTGGGCGATTTCTGGTTTAGTGGCGATGGGCTGTTTAGCAACGGCTTCATGGTTGCATTTCGTGCGCACGAAAGTTTCACAAAAGCTTTTGGGAAAATACGAAAAACTTGATGTGGGTTCTGTCCTCGCAAAGAAAATTGCGCCGGTTCGTCCACATCGTTTTGTGATCACTAACAGAGGTTATAATCACTACTATTTGAAGTGCTTGAAAACCGGTGAACAAGTTCTCGTGTCTAAAGACAGAGTTCGCGAAGATTTCGATATTGCAAATTGATTTTCTGTTTTGCCCAAGGGAGCCTGACTTAACGGTGGAGGTTCCCGATGAGACGATTCACGCTGGTGATCGCCCTTATAATTTCGGTTCTTTCTTTCCAGGCACATGCTCAATCAATCGACGCTGGTTATGATGATACCAGCGCTGAGCCTAATTATAAATCCGACTACTCATGCGGTTCTGAATCGCAAATGGGTTTAACTTTCAAATACTGTATTCGCAATGTCGATCGTAGCAAAAATCAGGACATCATCTATTTCTTTCACGGATTAATGGGTAACGAAGAAACATGGTTCACGCAACGCTTTGGCACTGGCATGCTAGAGCGTAAATGGCACTGGCGCGGATATGACCCGACGATTGTGACAGTCTCTTTTGGTGAAGTCTGGTTGTTGGTAAACAATCACCGCTTCCCACTCATTCCGTTTTTCAAAAACAATATTATGCCGTTCCTTGAAAAGAAGGTCGGGGGGCTTGGTAAAGGTAAACGCATGTTGATCGGTCAATCAATGGGGGGATTCAATGCGATCCAAGCTTCGTTGCAATTGCCGAACACATTTTCGAAGGTTGCCTTATTATGCCCGGCCATCACAACGGTCGGACCATTCTCAACACCTGAAGAAATTGCTGCCTACACGGAACGCACTCACGCTGTCCCAAGCAGAGTTAAATTATTGTTGAGCATCTCGCGACAAGTTTTTTTAAATCAAAATGACTGGGACAAACACGATCCGTTGAAGCTTATTGCGCGTTATCGTGCGAAGAAAATGCCGTTCTATGTTTCTACGGGTACGGCTGATGACTTCGGCTTTCAAGAGGGTTCGGAAGTCTATTCTGATTTAGCTAAAAAACTGGGATTTAAATCGACATGGGTGCCTGTTCCTGGTGGGCACTGTAATTTTGATCGTAGGACAACCGCTAATTTCATCATGGGGGAGGCGTTTTAATATGAATGATATGGAACCTCTAAAATCTTATAATCCTGATTTCAAAATCAAAGGCGCCGATATCGATCAAGAAGCATATCGCGAAGAGATTCGTTCCTTAATTGAAAAATTGGTGCGTTATCTTGTCGATGATCCAAGCAGTGTGACGGTTACGACCTATGTCGGCCCGAAAACGACGGTCTATCGTGTGAACTGTGCGAAAGATAATTTGGGTCAGGTTATTGGAGCCCAAGGTAAAACGATTATGGGTCTACGCGCCGTTGTCCACGCAATGACGGCTCGTAATGGGATACGCTCGATCGTAGAAATCCCCGTATAGATTTCCAAGGCATATTCTTATGCAGAACCCGATTTTCAAATCGGGTTTTTGGTGTCATACTACGCAGATGAAATATGATCTGTTCTTATTTGATCTTGATGACACGCTTTTAGATTTTAAAGAGTCTGAACGTCTTTCGTTTTTCTCAAGCATGGAAAAGATGGGATTGAAATCGCTCAATCTTAATTCTATTTACGAGCAATACAAAATCGAAAACTCCGCATTGTGGAAAGCCTTTGAAAAAGGTCAAACCACGAAAGATGCCTTAAAAGTCGAACGCTTTCGTCGCGTTTTTAACGCCAATAATATTGATCTTAATCCAGAAGTAGCCAGTGAAACCTATCTGAATACTCTTCCGCAAACGGTGGTCTTGATTGATTACGCTGTTGAGCTATGCAAATACCTTAGCGATCGCGGAGAGCTTGGGATTATCACGAACGGAATTTCGCACGTACAAACAGAGCGAATTAAAAACTCCGCACTTGCACCTTTTATTAGTTTTGTCAGCGTTTCGGAAGCTTGTGGATACGCGAAGCCAGACGTGCGCTTCTTTGAATACAGCGCCAAGATGGCGAAGAAGTTTTCCAAGGCCTCAAGCCTGGTTGTTGGCGATCGCACTGAAGCCGACATTATGGGGGCGCATGCCTTCGGTGTCGATTCCTGCTGGTTTAATCCCGCGGGGATTCATCATGGCTTAGAGGTTGGTCCTAAGTATCAAATCAAACACCTCAAAGAATTAGAGACAATTTTAAAGTAGTAACTGCGGGCCTAAAATGATTTTGGGCCCTTTTTTTGAGTGTTCACTAGCTGTGAACTTCCGTTTGGCTTTATATCAATCAGCTCTTTTTAATAGAGCTCCAGCATTCAAACTGTCTTAAAATCTTCAATACCTATCAAAAAATTGGAATGCCATTTGCTTTAAAGCTTCACGCAAACGATTTATCGTCAGGCTTAAGGCAGAATCTTTTTTTTATTTATAAGAAGAAGAATGGAGATTTTTATGAAAATATTTTTTATGGGTTTACTAGTTTCTTTATTGGCAGTTCAAGCCCATGCGGCTAAAGAATATATGTGTGTTGATCTTAAAACAGGCGAAGATGCTGGTAAATTTAGTGGTGCAAATGGCGAGATTACCTATTCAAATTTAAGGACATCAACAGATGGTTGGATTTTGACCATCAATGAACGTGGTGAACTTTATAATGCAGATTCGATGGTCCAACACGGAAACCCATATTACGTCGGGTCGATCACTTACGAAAATTTCAAATTACTGGTCAATATCAACGGTCGCAAAATGATTTGCGAATAAAGACAGTTGTCTGCAAATAACTTTGAAGGTCCAGGAATTAAAAATGAAAAGGGGAGTGCACGCTCCCTCTTTTTTTTAGTTGGGCTTTTTGACCCGTTTTGCAATCGTACTGAGTAGATCATTTTTGCTGATTTCAAATACGATATGATGCTGAGTATTTTCCACTTCTTTAAATCCCATGCGACGATGAAAATTTAAAGATTTAGTATTGGTGTGATGGGCGTGACTTTTAATTGTCTCAATCGGGGTATCTTTAAGATGTTGAAAGATCGCATCTAAAAGAGTTGATAGAATTCGCAGATCGTTAAACTTCTTAAGATTGAAACTAATAACAGTGACTTCGGAATTATTAATTTCATACATCGCAAAACCATCAACATGATTCGAGCTTTGGCTGATAACGACATTAGATTCTTTGAAGAACTCCAATTGATCACGCATATGCTGTGGAGTTAAATTCAAACCAACGCTAGCCAAGATAGGAAGAATATTATTACATTCCAATTCAACCAGCTGTTCGAGAATGTCGGGATTCAAATCTTTGATCTTCATAAACCTAAAATTAAAGCAGCAAAGAGGTTGAAATCAAAGGCCGTTTTAAACCCGGGAACTGGGATGTAAATACTTCTGATAAGTTATATTATGTAACAATGAGTATGGATGTGGTTTCAAATATAGGCCGATAACACGTTAATATTGCTGGGTTTTTGTATCAAATTGAAGCTGTTTATGAGTTCCTAGACTTCACACACGCATTCGAGCTGATCTGATTTCGCGCCCGACTATCTTAGTTCAAATTAACGATGAAAAACCCTGTCTTAAACCATGGGTGAACCTTGTTTTTGGCAAGCCTTGAGTTGAACTCTTTAAATAGACCATCTTAAAGCCTACCTTTTTGATGCTTCTTTTGAGGTTCTAAAATTCGAGATTTCGGGACCATCAAATAACCTAGGTTTTCGATGCTTAAAGCGAAGTTTAAATTTGGTCTTTTAAAATCGATATCATTTAAGTATCAAAAAGGTAGCTTTTTAGGTGGTTCTTTTGATGTATTTTTTGGGCTAATTTTAGATCGTTTAAATTGAGATATTTTCTGGCCGAATTTAAGAAACTCAATTTGATTCAGTATTTGAAATTGATCTGAATACGTCATCGAGTTTGAAACAAAATTTAGATTCAACAAATTAGAAATTAAAATCGCGCAGATTAATAATTTTGAAAAATCATTTTCAAAATATATAACTAAAAACTTTCAGATAATAATTCGTGCACAATTTTAAGCTTTAAAATTGATTCCTAAATATCGATTTAAGCGATCATTTAAAATCATATTTTCAACCACGCCAGACACTAGTCCTTCGCCTATATGTCGCATTAAGAGGCAGATCGCAAAAGGCAAGGGGAAGCGGGTGAGTGCAACTCCCCTTGTCTCCCCGTTTATTTTCCATAGCCATAAAGCTTCAGAATTAGATTTCCTTCGCTCGTTTTAATGCCTAATTCACCATAGAATTCATCAACAGATGTCGGCGTGAAATAGACGTCAATCACACAGAATTTCCCAGCAGAAACAGTATCACCGCAATTTGTTTCAGCCTGATAAGTCTCACCTGCGATTGTTATAGAGTTGATATTAAGATCTTTATTCGCCGGCGCATTGATACCCACTTCAAGCATCACAGTTTGACCTACTGGAACTTCACCAAATTCAAGGCTTAGATAGCCGATTTCATGATTTGGATAGACGTTAACTCGCTCTAAAGCAAAGCCTGGCAAAGCCAAAAGATTCACAAATAAAAAAGCTGCGAGCATTTTCATAAAATTCTCCTTTAAAAAAGGGATTTAAATCCCTTAGGGATATTTTAAGAAAGATCGCAACCAGTCTCGATATGTTATTTGAGAGATGATTCCAACATTGCAATCACACCTTTGCAGGTGAAATGCACACCGTCGTTCCAGTATGAAGGTGAACCATCGTCCTGAGAAATTCCAGAGAAGTAATTTTTCACGATTACGCCAGGACCTTGAAGTTTTTCAATATTAGAAATCCACTTCAAATGCCCTTCATAAATCTCAGGATGCTCTGACTTAAGACGACTCATGAATGTCGGATGATATGGTGGAACTACAATCAGAACTTCAACATGACGTTCTTGTAGCCGCTGAATCAAAGTCTGAAAGTTAGCCAGAGCCTCGGGATTCTGTGGCGGCTTAATTGATCCATTCACATAAGATTCATAAAGAAGATCAACTTGGCTGCGAAGACTGGATTCTGTTTCTTTACCCTTGAATTCGGAACTCGCGCAAACAGAGTAGTCGATATCTGCACCCACACCCTGCCCGAGACCCGATGCTGGACCTTGCTTAAGGGCAGCAAATGATGCTTCTGTTGTATTATGATCGATAAGTTGTTGGGCCTCAGTAAGTTTGGCTTTTAAACCCTGATCTTGAAGAAGATTGCCAACGTATTTTTTAAAGACTTGGGTATTCTTAATTTTTGTATCTGCATTCGATGTAATTAATTCGAAATAATCCGCGAACCAAATAACTCGCGTATTTTAGTTTTTTCTAAAGCAAGATCAATGAACGCTTTTTTAGTAATGAATTCCGAACCCGCCGCAGATAAATTTAACGTCTTTAAATTCGATTGTTTCTGCACCCATAGTGGCGATGTTGTTTCGCCACGAGACGATCCTAAGATAACTTGCTCAGTATCCGGATTCATCTCGATCATCTGTGCCACTTGATAATAGCGATTTAAGGTAGAGCGATTCGTACTGATCTCTTTGCAGTAATAACATAAAGGATCGACTGAATAATTAAAGACAGCGATACCACAAAGAAAAACAATCGCAAGGGCGGCTCCTAAAAGAATATTTCTTTTGTAAGGCATGCTCACTCCTAGAATTGGAAATATAAGAATGGCGACTCTTCACCCATGTAAGTGAGACAAATCACGAATAATAGAGCTAAGATAAAGGCATTCTTAAATGAAGGTTTGAATTTGATTTCCCAAGTATTTCTACAGAAAAAGGCCATGATAATACCAAGACCTAAAGCTATTAAGAAACGATCCTTATGTTTCAAAGCGATGTGATAGATCGTCCAAGAATGCTCTGATGTAAATAAGAAGGTTTTCTTAAGCCACAAAGTCGCCACTTTAAAATCTGGCGATCTGAAGAATACCCAGCC